>NZ_CP016543.2:1983222-2644296 GCF_001687665.2 Planococcus donghaensis
TAAATGATATTCAGCCGGTGCACCGAGTCTAAGGTGTAATGTCGTAGTACCAAATCCATTTGTAATCAACTCGATTCGATTGTTTTTATATTTTATCGAACCTTTTTTGAACATCCCAAAAGGCCCTATTCGAATTTGACCACCATGAGTGTGACCAGCAAGCAGCAATTGGGCTGAATATGGTCTTTTTATCTTCCAAAAGTCAAAAGGGGTATGTGAAACAAATACTACCGTATCTTGTTCTGTTACTTCGCTAAAAGCGTTTTTTAATCCGTCCGGTTTATATGCAAAATGATCTAGTCCCACCAACCTCAACTGTGGATTATTAAAGAGGGAAACAGATTTATCATCTAACACCACCACATCATGTTGAACAAAAATCTTTCTAAGCGCATCTTCGCTTACTTCTCGGTCATTATTTCCCCAGACAAAATAAACAGGAGCATGAGCGCGCAAATTTTTGATGTTTTCGGCTACTCGTTCAAGAGGCACGCCTTTTTCAACTAGATCTCCTCCGATAACAATGACATCCACTTGGAAATCGATTAACTCCGCTTTTATACGTCTGCGATGAACATCAGCGATAAAAAGTAAATTAAACGGTTTAAATGCTTTGTACGTAGGAAGTTCAATTGTTTTTTGTACTAGTTTTTCTGAAAAGGCATTTCGTCCCATGTGGAGAAGAAGTGCAACTGCCGCCAATCCAATTCGCATTAAATATTTCATGTAGTGTATCCTTTCATAAAAGAAGAAAAAAACATAAGCCAGGCTTATGTTTTTCTTTCATTCTACTATTCGTCTTCTGCAATATCCAATACTCGGAAGCCTGATTTCTCAAGTTCTTTAACAAAACGATTAATATTATCTTTTTTCTCAACCTTTAATACAATACGTCGAACCATTTTATTTGTTTCATCAAAAGTAACTAAGGAAATTACAGATTCTTTGTATTTCTCAATTATTTCTCCTAGTCGACCAATTCGACCTTCTGACTCTACTGAAGTAAAAGTAATTCGGTATCCTGGTTTATCAATCCCAAATGCACTTTGCAATTGGTTAACGATGTCAAAGCGAGTAACAATTCCTAAAAATTGATCATTTTCAACTACTGCAATAATAGGAAAATCATTTAGTTCTACTAATGCTTTTTCGTAAACATCATTTATCGTTAAGTAAACATCTTGGTTAACAATTACATCAGCCACTTTAGTTGTGCTAACAAACTCTTCTTTCGTTTTTCCTGAATAGAAAAATGCACGATAGGCATGATACCAAGTAAAAATTCCTTTGTATTCCGTTCCGTCTACTACAGGTAAAGCATCGATTGTGTGTTTTTCCAACAAATCGAAACCAACTTTTACTGAATCCTCTAATTTCACTGTATAACATTTCTCTCTTTTTACCATTACGCTTTTAACAAACATTCATTCGCCCCACTTTCTACTTTTCAAAACACCCGCATCTAGTTTATCAGGCTCAGGTCTAAGGTAATGTTAAGCTTTGCCCTGGGCTAATGCTATTTGATCCTAAACCATTGGCTTGTTTAATTTTTTCTACAGCCGCAGCTGCTCCTGCTGCCCCGTAATTATTAACAGCGATTCGATATAATGTTTCTCCAGGTTGCACCACATAAGTTTTGCCTGAAGCACTTGGCACTTCTTCTTTTTTATCAGCTTCTTCTTTTGCTTTTGCATCGGCTTCCGCTTTTGCTTTTGCATCCGCTTCTTTTTTAGCTTGAGCATCGGCTTCCGCTTTCGCATCTGCTTCTTCTTTTGCTTTTGCATCCGCTTTTGCTTGTTCATCGGATTTCTCTTTTTCAGCTTTTGCTTCAGCATCTGCTTTTGCTTTTTCAGCTTTTGCTTCAGCATCTGCTTTTGCTTTTTCCGCTTCTGCCTTTTCTTTTTCTTCTTTTTCGGCAGCAGCAATGGCAGCACTAGAAGGCTGGGAATTCATTTCGAAACTCACTTCATTTTCTGTAGGTTTGGCTGTCAATGAATCGTCGGGTTCAAAAAAGAAAGCTACATAAATCAACAAAGAAACTGGTATTAATATAAAGATAAAAAATAACGCAGGCATCAAAAGACTTTTGCTTTTTTTAGCTTTAGGCTTTTGGGCTTGTCTTTGAGCTGCTCTAGACAACGCTGATTTATCGTCTACTGAAATTTCTTGCCGATTCTTCTCAATCGACTCATGATAACTATGATTCCCCATACATGACTACCCCTATCTGTACTAATATATCTATTATGACGAAAAAAGGCTCATTTGTAAATGACAGTTAATGAAATCCTTATATAGGTAATATTACACTTAAACGATCTTGCCAATCAAGCGGTATTGCCTTTTTTTCAGAATAAGAATACGCCTCAAACACACTATAATCAATTCCATCATTCACACAACAATTGTCAGGCTTGGTTATAAGTTCCTGATCAAATGAACCGATAATATAACGACGCAAACAACCGTCTCGTGAAATCAACTCACGAATTTTCGATGCTTGCTGCCATTTACCTTTTCTTAGCAGTTCTATTTGATTTGTGACACCCTCTAGTGGTAACTTCGTCATCCAGTAAGCGATGACACGAAACGCTGTTTCTCTTACAATTCCTTGATCGATTAAATGTGTTGCTGATGGTCCATTATTAAATACTGCTTCTATTTCATGTTGGGTGGGTAAATCATCCATCACTAAACTTTCAAGCAAGGCTTCATCTCCTCGGGCATAAAGAAGCGTGGCTAAAGCAGGAAGACCATCTCTTCCCGCTCTTCCCACTTCCTGTACATACCCTTCAATGGAAGTTGGCACTTGAAAATGGATAACTTGTCGAATATTCGGAATGTGGACACCCATACCAAAAGCATTGGTTGAACAAATCCACTCGACTTCCCCATTTTGAAATTGCTGTTGAATGAAAACTCGATCCTGATGTTCCATGCCTCCATGGTAATACGCAGATGAAATGCCTTGTTCTGTTAAAAGCATAGATAACTCTTGGGACTTTTTTCTAGTTCCGGCATAAATAATTCCAGGACCTTTAAACTTCTGAATAAATGTTTTTAAAAACTCGAGCTTTTCACCACTATCTTCAAATTTTTTAATATCGTAGACAATATTTTTTCTGTCCATCGGATGGCTATACACATAAGGTTTGATAAGTGCTAAATACTCTTTTATTTCTTCAGTAACTTTGTCAGTAGCAGTGGCGGTTAATGCCAAAACTTGTGGAAATTTTAAAATTGGCAATATTTCAGAGATCCGTAAATAATCTGGCCTAAAATCGAATCCCCATTGAGAAATACAATGTGCTTCGTCAGCTACTAATAAAGAAACTCGTATTTCTCGTAATTTTTTTTTAATAAACGACTGAACTAACATTTCCGGAGATATAAATATAAATTTATAAGAGCTAAGGTTGGTCATAATTCGGTCTTTGTCTTCTGGTTTTAAAAAAGAGTTAATGGCCACAACTGACTTTTCGCCCATTTTTTTTAGTTGCGCTACTTGGTCTTGCATTAAGGAAAGTAAAGGCGAAACAATCAAGACACTATCCGGCAAAATTTTCGCTGGCAATTGATAACAAATGGATTTTCCCATGCCAGTTGGCAATAACGCAATTACGTCTTCCCCAGCTATTACTTGTTCAATAATTTCTTTTTGCCCTGGTCGAAAAGAAGAAAAACCGTAAGTTGAATATAGTAACTCCTCCAAATTCATTGATTTTCCTCCTTAATCGATAACGCAAGGCGTATTTGAAAATAGCTCGCATCGGGTAAATGCTCTTTAATGTCTCGCAACCTTTTCGACTGCTGGCGTCGACTTTCGCTAATGATTGCTTTATACAGTTCTTGACTCATAAATGATTGAAAATTAAAATACGGGTCATTCATGGCAAGCTCAACCACATGATCTTCAATCGTACTGGTTTTCAACTGACGTAATGAAGCAATTTGTTCTAAAGAAAAACCTCTTTCAAATAGTTTTTCAGTACGTTGTGCAGTTGCTGTTAACGAAGACTGCTGGATAACGCCTTCCATCAAGCCCAGAAGTAACGGGGATTTAGATTTTTCTATTTCTGCCATCCAGCCATGTAGGGCTTCTGCCATCATCAATTGTACGTCTAACACAGTTAGTTTCTTAGACGTCGCCATTTGTTGCCACGTTAAACCACTCAAACCAAAGCCTGTTAAGCGTTCCGTAATGATCAATTTATGTGTTTCAGAAATATTCGAATCGGTTAAAGTAGTGATGAGTTCTTTTTTAAATGCCTGGACTATTGCTAGATCACGAAAGTGAATCTGCTGTAAATAGTTTTTGACCCATATTTGTATATCTTCGTTATTAACAATCGGGTCAAAAGTTTTTACGGATTGACTCACATGGGATAAAGTTTGAACAATTAGTGACAATCGATTGAAAAAGAGATTTTCATTGCCACGGTATTTCCAGCCATTCAAGGGGGAGTCGGCAACATTTGCATTTAACGCTTTTTCAGTAAGTTCGATTACCTGTTCATTAGCTCGTAAATACCCTTGCGAAAATAAGCTCTGAACCACATGGTCATAGGCTTTCTTATCCAGTTTAGGCAATACGCCAAAATAAGGATAAAGGCCAAAATAGCCAATATCCTGTATCGTTTGTCCGGACTTCTTTCCTTTTATTAAATGATAAGGGGAAGAGATGGTCCGCTGCCGATTAACGGGCTTCATAATGGCCAAAATGAGTTCACTAAATAACAAGCTTGTACCCCCTAGCGGTTTTAGGTTGAAAAACTACTCAAACACCTTTAGAATAAATACGATAGTATAACTGAACTTGTTCGGAGATAAAGGAGTGGAAAACTATATGGCTAAGTATACCATTGTTGACAAGGATACTTGCATCGCTTGTGGTGCTTGTGGTGCTGCTGCACCCGACATTTACGATTACGATGACGAAGGAATCGCGTTTGTTATTTTAGATAATAACATGGGAACAGAACAAGTTCCAGATGAACTCGAAGAAGACATGGAAGATGCATTTGAAGGCTGTCCAACAGACTCAATCAAAGTCGCAGATACATCTTTCGAAGGCGATCCTTTAAAATACGAAGACTGATTAAAAAAAGAAGGCGTTTTGGGAAATCCCAAAACGCCTTCTTTTTATGTATGCCTGTCAGAGCTGACCAGGCAACTTACGCTTTTCTTTGTCTAGACTCCACCAGCCAGATTCTAGGGTCATAACTCACTCTGGCTGTGCGGCTATAAACACGCCGCTTCGCCAGAGCGTTTTATGCCCGTCGAATCTACACGGCTAGTTACGCTTTTCTTTGTCTAGACTCCAGTGCCTAGCTCTTCGGGACATAAGTTAACCCAACAGAGTGGCAAAGAACGCCACACTGCTGGGTCTCCTTATGGCTGTCAGAGCTGACCAGGCACTTACGCTTTTCTTTGTCTAGACTCCACTAGCCAGATTCTAGGGTCATAACTCACTCTGGCTGTGCGGCTATAAACACGCCGCTTCGCCAGAGCGTTTTATGCCCGTCGAATCTACACGGCTAGTTACGCTTTTCTATATCATTTATGATAAATAGTAGGTTCTTTGTTTTTCGATCCATGTGTGCATGCTACTGAACATAAGCAAGACTACTGCGGTTAAAAGAACACCTTTGATTATGTTAAAAGGGAGTATTCCTAAAACAATCATTCCGAATAATGCGTCACCAGTTGTTGGTGGCATGTTAAGGAAATAGGTGTACATCGGTAGGAAAACAAAATAATTTAAAATACTCATACCGATTGCCATCGACAATGTTCCGATCGTTAATCCAAAAGCCATACCTTTTTTAGTTGCCACTTTTTGATAGATAAAATAAACTGGCAAAATAAATAACAAGCTTGTTACGAAATTTGCCATATGGCCAACTGGAACTCCTGTTGGACTACCTGCAAACAACCAATCTAACACGTTTTTAAAGAAAGCTACTAAAATCCCTGCAACTGGCCCCATTGTAACAGCGGCGATTAAAGCAGGTACATCACTAAAATCTACTTTCAAAAAAGCAGGAAGTGCAGGTAGTGGAAAGTTAAAAAGCATCAATATAAAAGAAATACTGCTTAACATCCCAATCGCGATCATTGTTTGTAACTTTTTGTTCTTCATATTCCTCTCTCCTTGTCGTGATTCACCAGAAGAAAGGTTTAGACTCCGCATTTACATATAAAAACCCTTAAGTAATAAATACTTAAGGGAGAAAAGGCACACTTAAAAGCGTTCCGTCTACATGTAAACGACAAACGTCCGCACCTTCACCTTCTCCCATCCAGACTATACTGTCGGCTTTGGAATCTCACCAAATCCTGCGTTTTACGGCTCGCGGGCTTATGAACAGAGTTCAATTACCGCCGGTAGGGAATTGCACCCTGCCCCGAAGATGAATCGATATTTTGTTATGCCCTAATATTAGTATAAAAAAGAAAGGTTGTAAACAAATTTGTTTACAACCTTTCTTTTGTTTAGGGTAATGGCCAAGGTAACAAATTAGGTGCTACTGGAATTGGTATAGGCTCACTAAAATTAAAACCGTTCCAATTCTCTTGCCGCATTCCTTTCACTACTACTTCTTTACCAAAAGCATCAGCTGTCAAAACAAAACTTTCAAGCATACGAACTGCCTCTATTTTGTCTACTGATTCTAGGTCGACATTGTTCGTAAATTCAATTTGAACAAGTTTATCGGTTTCCGATACTTGGAATTCCCAATCTTGCGGAATTGTAGGTTGATAGATATCGTTCGGATTTACAGCAAGTGCCATAATAGCTTTTTCCGCTGAATCAAACGGCATGTCATAGCCGGGTGCAAGGTAAATTTCACCTTGAGTCGTTTGATAAGCATAATATGCGAGATTCTCTACTTCCGGAACAATTTTTTCTAACGGTCCTACTTGAGAAAACTCCGCAGGAGAACCATCTTCATTTGTAACATCAATTTCTGCTACATCATTAAACGTCTCTTTGATGGTATTCATGTATACCCCAATACTGGCTGAGGCCAAATCATATTGATGATCTTGCGGTAGCACATGACGTATACCTGTAGCCATTTCCTCTAAAGTTCCAACGTACGGGTGATAATTATCAAAACCTAATGCGACTTCATCTAAGTCATCTGCATATTCTTGATACAATTCTAAAGACGTCGGAATAGAACCTTCAAAAGTTTTTGTAATTTCTTCATTTGGGATCAGAAAAGATACCGGAATAACGAAGGCATTTTCGGTCATGCCTATCGTCATTAAAGTTTGATCGCCAATCATCTCTTCGTAAACCGCAGTCCGAAATGTTCCGTCTACTTGAGCTGTTGAATATGAATCTGCATTTTCAGCTCCAGATTCTTCAGCTGCAGGTAATCCTTCTTGCTCTTCTAAACCTTCTTGAGTCTTCATCTCTGCTCCATCGTTCGAGTTATCAGCAGAGCTTTCGCTGTTTTGAGCAGAATCATTGCCATTTTGATTGATAATAGAGGAGACCAATAGGCCGACAGCGATAAACGCCAATGCCGCGACAAGAAGCGGCAGCCATCTATTTGGACGCTTTTGAACCGGCTCTTTTTGAACCAATTGATTATAGACTTTTTCTTTTGGCCGGTTATCCTTTATCGCGGGGAAGTCCTTCAACAAATCTTCGATAGATTCATCGGTCCATTTGTTATTCGGCATTTTCATCTCCCCCTTCCCTAGCTATTAATTTTTCACGCAAAGCTTTAATGGCACGGTGCTGGGTAGTCTTCACTTTCCCTTCAGTCCACGCTAGTACTTCTGCGGTTTCCGCAATTGACAAGTCCTGAAAAAAACGCATAATTACGACCATTTTTTGATCTCCTGTACAGCTGTCTAATGCCTTGTATAAAAATATTTTATCTTCGTTTAACAACGAAACTTCTTCTGGAAGTTTTTCTGATGAAACTAACTGCTGTGTTTCCCAATCAAAATATTCCATCGAATGTTTTGAGCGAACTGCTGCTTTCCGGAAATGATCAATGGCCACATTTTTCGCAATTGAAAAAAGCCACGTTTTCTCAGAGCTTCTGCCTTCAAATCGATCATAAGCGCGAAAAGCACGAATATAAACTTCTTGCATCAAATCTTCTGCTAGGTGCCTGTTTTTCACCAGATAAATTAAAAATTGAAAAACATCTTGGTGATATGCATCGTACAGCCGGTGGAAAACGGAGTCCTTCAATATACTCCCTCCGTCCTTTAGATTAGTCGTCTTTAAAACTAAAAGGTTACATGTCTTTTAATGGCAATAAGAAAACAAAAGAAGTACCTTGTCCAACAGTACTTTCTGCATAAATTTCACCTTCGTGAGCTTGGATAATGTTGCTTGCTATCGCTAAACCAAGACCTGTTCCACCTTTTCCAAGTGTTCTTGCCTTATTCGCCTTATAAAACCGTTCAAAAACAAATTCCAAATCTTCTTTTGATATGCCGACACCGTTATCATTAATCGAAATCTTCGCGTATTCTTTTTGTTGTTCGACACGAACGACCACATGCCCTTCTTTAGGCGTATGACGAATCGCATTATCGATTAAGTTCGTCATTACTTGTTCAATGCGATCTTCATCAATTTCCGTTGCTGTCCAATCATCGACAGTCGTTTCGAAAGACAATTGAACTCCATTTTCTTTCGCAATTTGAGAAAACTTAAGTGTCATCCGTTCAATAGAGCTATTTAATTGCACAATTTCTTTATAAAGTCGCATATGCCCTGATTCGAGACGTGCGAGATTTAATAAATCGGTAACTAAACGGCCCATTCGTTGTGATTCTTCATAAATAATTTTCGTCATTTCACGACGCTCTTCTTCAGTTGCACCGACATCATCTAAAATTGCTTCACTATAACCTTGAAGCATAGCAATAGGAGTTCGTAACTCGTGTGATACATTAGCGATAAAATCTTCTCGAAGCTTCTCCAAACGATGCTGCTCCGTCATATTATGCAATACGGCGACAGCCCCACGGATCGATTCCCCACTATACAATGGACTAAAATTAATCGCGTAATAAGCCCCTTCGATTTCCAATTCTTCTTCAATCTCTTCTTGCAACCCAATAACATGATCGAGCATATGAAGCATTTCAGCAGGCAAAGATTGCGTTTCGGCCGAACCACTTTTAATTGTCCACTGCTTTAATAATTTTTCAGCTGGCGGATTACTTAATAAGATGGTTTTATCCTGATTGAACGTGATAACTGCATCTGCCATTGACGTCAAGATGCTTGATAATTGCTCTTTCTCTTGGTTGATTACTTCTACATGATGCTTTAATTGGCGACCCATTTGGTTAAATGCAGAAGCTAATTGACCAATCTCATCACTAGAAGTTGCTTTAACTTTCGTATCAAAATTGCCTTTTGCTAATTCAAATGCACCTTCACGCATTTTCCGTAAAGGAGATGTGATTCGCGAAGATAAAAAGAAGGCAAAAAATGTTGTTAATAACAATGCGATAAATGCGGACAAGAAAACAATATTGGTCGTTCGTTCCGCCGTGCGGTCCATTACTTCCAATGATTGATAAATAAAAACAACACCGTGCTCTTCTTCACCTGTCTTTAATGGGCTGGCCAAAACAATATAGGATTCGAGACGATTTTGATCTGTTAATGAAGGCAAGAGCATTTCTTTCATCACAGTTTCGTCTGATTCAAACACTTTCTGAAACACTGGTTCATTTAATATTTCTTCTCGAGTTTTTGCACCATTTAATCCATCATGAATATAATAGCTACTTTCATATGGTTCTTCAGCGATAACTGCATTTGTCTCAGCACCAATAATATCACCAATAATTTCTAATGAATTTACTACTTCTTCATGCTCGTTAAAAATATTCGCAATCATATTTGCTTCGCTATTAAGCGCTTCTTCCACAGTTTGACTGTGATAGTTCCCTAGAAATTCCAAAAGCAGAACGGTCACAATAAAAAGGACAAAGGAAACGAGAAGCAGGATCGTAATCCATAGCTTCCCGACAACACTATTCCATATTCTATTCATTGCCGACCTCGAATTTATAGCCAACGCCCCATACAGTAACAATCATCTTCGCAGCCGACTCTGATACGCGGTTTAGTTTTTCGCGCAACCGTTTAACGTGCGTATCTACTGTACGTAAGTCACCGAAAAAGTCGTAATGCCAAACTTCTTTTAGTAGATGCTCACGGTCAAACACTTTATCCGGTGCTTTAGCTAAAAAGTACAATAATTCGTATTCTTTAGGTGTTAAGTTCACTTCTACACCATCAGCAGTGACACGGTGAGCATCATGATCAATGGTTAAGTGAGGAAAAACAACCAAATCTTTCGAAGCTGTTGAATTGGAAATTGGCGAATACGCAGCCGAACGTCGTAAAATCGCTTTAACGCGTAACACCACTTCCCGCGGACTAAACGGCTTCACTATATAATCATCAGCACCAGCTTCAAAACCTTCCACCCGGTTAGCTTCTTCTCCTTTAGCAGTAAGCATGATGATCGGAGTCATTTTTGTATCACGTAATTCTGTAGCAACAGCGACACCATCTTTTTCAGGCATCATCAAATCAAGCAAGATACAATGATAATCTTTTTCTAGTGCCATATCTAATGCTTGAGCGCCATTTTCTGCTTCTTCAACTACATATCCTTCGCGCTCTAAATACATTTTTAACAATCGTCGAATTCGTTCTTCATCGTCTACTACTAAAACCGTAATTTCCTCTGACATCCTAACCCCTCCAACTTTCTACTGTTATGTCTCATTGTACCGATAACCTTATTAAAAATAAAGAAAAGTGCAAGCGTACGTTGAAGTCTTGTCCAAAACAAAAGGCCTTTTCCGTTACCGGAAAAGGCCTGCTTGTTATGCGTAAGAATGCAACCCGGCGATTATTAAGTTTACTGCAACTAAGTTAAACATGATGATGATAAAGCCCAGCACAGCTAACCATGCAGATTTTTCACCTTGCCACCCTTTGCCTAAACGTAAATGCAAGTATGCAGCATAGAATAGCCATGTGATTAATGCCCATACTTCTTTCGGGTCCCATCCCCAGAAACGAGACCAAGCAATTTGCGCCCAAATCATGGCGAAAATTAGTGCGCCCAATGTAAATATTGGGAAGCCAATAATTATAGCCCGGTAACCAATTTCATCCATCAATTGAGTGTTAACATTTTTAACAAATGGTTTTAATATCGCGGAAATCCGTTTTCTAAAAACTAAACGGATCAACCAATAAAGAACTGTACCGAATAGAATTGACCATGTAACAGTTGTTAATTTTCCTGCATGTACAATCGGAGGCATTTCGACCAGTGGTGTCATAGCGTCATCCGTTAAAGCAACATACTCGTTCATGCCGAAAATTGGAGGCATTGTGTACGTCACAGCCGCATCTTTCGCTTCTTTATCTACATAAGTAAATTCCGCTTCATAGCCTGTAAATGAAAAGAAACTACTAGCGACAACAAATCCAAGAACTAGGACAAGCGAATACATAATTGCTTCTAGGCCCATACGTTGTTTGGATTTTTTCGTAAGGTCTACAACTTTCAATAAATAGATTAACCCAGCTGCAGCACTAATTGCTAAAATTCCTTCCGCAATAACAACTGTGCTGACGTGAATCGCCAACCAGTTTGTTTGAAGTGCTGGAATAAGCGGACTGACTTCGCTTGGGAACATGCTTGCAAAAGCAATAATTAACAATGCGACAGGCAAGACGATCATGCCTAAAACAGGCGTTTTATACAAGAAGTATAAAATGATAAATCCAGCAACTAACGTCATTCCAAATGCTGTTGTAAATTCGAACATATTACTAAGTGGTGCATGACCTGTAGCGCCCCACCTTGTAAAGAAATAGCCAAGATTGGCAACAAAACCGATAAGGGTTATCGTAATAGCAACTTTACCCCATCGTGATTCCGACTTAAACGTACCTTCTTTATTTCCTTTAACCGCTCCTCCAAAAACAAATGTTGCAATTAGATAAGCGACAAAGGCTACATATAATAGATTTGAACTTATTTCAGCTAACGTCATGACAATACTTCACCTTCCTTTTCCGCTTTCTCTTGTTTGTCGATTTCATCTTGCTGATCTGTGTAAGCGGGCAATGATGCATATTCAACGACTTGGTCTAAATCTTTTTTCAAGCCGAACCAGTTTTTGTTGGTATGACCGGCTAGTAAAATGGTGCCGTCAGTTTTTTGCTGAATCCAGAATCGACGATGATTAAAATACATCCCTTGAGCTACACCAATCATAAAGATTAAACCGCCAAGGCCAAGAATCGGCAAGGTGCTGTCTTTACGAACTGTTAAACCTGATACATCACGTGTTTCAACACTTTGGAAAGCTAGTTTATACTCGTTTTCACCTAAAGGTTCAACCGTATTTTTAATCGTAATAAAACTCGTTTCTCCGTCTGGTGTTTCCGGAGTATATAGTTTCACTAAAAAGCCAGGATTGTTCGGCAATGGTGTAGCCGTTTGCGGTTCCCCATTTTCAAACCCTGAAAAATCCGGATAATAACCAATCAATTTAACTGAATAGCCATTATCCAATTCATAATCTTTTTTAGGTTCGATCAAATCAATGGTTAGCTCACCAAAAGATTCTTCTGTTTCTTTATTAATAAACGAGAACGTCATTGCTTTTAGTTCATCTAAACGAAAGTCCATTTGATAAATAGCGTATCCATCAAACTTCAATGGTTGATTGACCCGAATAGGATATTCTTTCACAACTTCCTGTCCATCAACTGCTCCAGGTAATGCGTCTTCTTTCTTCTTATACAAAACAATGTCTGTTTGGTAGTTTTTCGCTACAGTGCCAACACGGTCTAAAGCTTCACCGAAGATTTCTTCGCCGCCTTCACCTGAATAATTTTCAAGTTCGAAGTTTTTGTTTTCTAAGTAATAACCCGGAACTTCCGGTATTGCTCTTGTTTCACCTTCACGGATCCAAAGACTCTCATCAATATAAAATCCTGGCATCATCCGCAACATAACACCAAACAAAAAGATGATTAGACCGATATGATTAACATAAGGACCCCATCTTGAAAAACGACCTTTTTCAGCCAATAATCCATTTTTATCCGTACGAACTTTGTATTTTAGTTCGGTTAGTTTTTCTTCGGCGTTTTTTAACGTATCTTCTGCCCCTGGACCTTCAGCGTAAATTCGCTGTTTGTCCATAAAGCTTGGATGACGTAAAATACGTTGATTTTTCAATGATTTATACAAAGGCACAAAACGGTCTAAACTAGCTATGATTAACGAAATGGCTAACATCCCAACTAAAATAATAAACCAAAATGAACTGTATAAATCGTGGAAACCAAGTGCGTGATATATTTGACCAATTACGCCATACGTATCCGCGTAATAATCTTTTATCGTTGCTTCTGTACTAGCAGGAACAAATGCTTTTTGAGGCAATATTGTTCCGATTGCTGCAGCTACTAGTAATAAGACAATGATACCAACACCGACTTTGACACTAGAAAAGAAGTTCCAAATTTTATCGATGATGGATTTATTATAAGTTTGCGAGCGTCTGGCAGTTCCTTCATAACGCATATCGACCAATTTGCTGTTTTGTTCTTTTTCAGTCAAAGACCGCCCACACGACTCACAAAGTTTCGTGCCGGGCGGATTGATATGACCGCATTGACATTGCAATTTTTCCATCCAAAAAATCTCCTTAGTCAGGTTTGATTTCTTCCATAAAGCCTTCAATATCCTGTTCTGTCATCTCACCTGTAATGATGCGTTGAATGTTTCCTTCCGGATTAACAAGCACTGTGGTTGGTAACGGCCTTATGTTATATGCCGTCATCACACTTTTTGTTTTATCAATCACTACCGGAAAAGACAAGGCATATTGATCTGCAAAAGATTGGACTTCAAAATTTGATTGAGCAATATTAACTGCGAGTACTTGAACTCCTTCATTTGAGAAGACCTCGTATTGCCGATCCATTGCCGGCATTTCTTTTGCACAAGGCTTACACCATGTACCCCAGAAATTCAAGAACACGCCTTGACCTTCGTAATCTGATAATTTATGATCGTTGCCTTCGAGATCTACTAAGGTGAAATTAGGCGCTTTGTCACCGACTTTCAGCACAGTAACATCTTCTGCTGTTGCACTGTTATAAATTGTATAGCCAATTGCAGCTATTAAAATCGCTAAGATGGTTGTTCGCATCACGGCTCTTTTTTGCTTTTTGCTATTCTTTTTTTGTTTACCTTTATCATCCATACTTGTTCCCCCTTCGAGGTGTGTTACGCAAACCTAATTATATCAAAGTTTAAACAGCCACAAATCGAGAGTTTTGAAGGGTTTGTGAACGTTAGACAATTAGACGCGCTTGCCAGTTTCGGCTAACACACGTAATAATTTTACTTCGTGGGCAGACAATTCGCGTGATTCGCCAGCATTCAAGCCATGCAATGTTAAGAAAGCAAATTGTTCACGGCTCAATTTTTGAACTGGATAACCAATTGCTTCGAACATTCTCCGTACTTGACGGTTTCTGCCTTCGTGAATAGTAATTTGCACAATCGCTTTTCCTGTCTTTTTATCACCAGACAATAGTTTTACTTTAGCAGGTGCCGTCATGCCATCTTCTAACTTGATGCCACGCTCTAATTTTCTCAAATCGTCTTTTTCAGGAATTCCCTTTAGACGGGCTACATATGTTTTATCAATTTCAAATTTTGGGTGCGTCAGCATATTGGCAAATTCACCATCGTTTGTCATGATTAATAATCCAGACGTATCGTAATCTAAACGGCCAACTGGATAAATACGTTTTTCAATTCCTTCGAAAAAGTCTGTTACCACTTTTCGGTTTTTATCATCAGAAACAGCGGAAATAACGCCACGTGGTTTATATAATAAATGATAGACTTTCTGCTCTTTTTCAAGCTGAACGCCTTCTACTTCGATTTTATCTGAGTTGGATACTTTTACTCCCAGCTCTTTTATCGTTTTTCCGTTTACCCTTACTTTGCCGTCCAAAATCAATTGTTCCGATTTACGTCTTGATGCTACGCCTGCATGTGCAAGTACTTTTTGTAATCTTTCCATAAATAAGTTCACCTCATTAGTATTTTTTTCGAAAAGCGTACGCATCTGAGTGAATCAGATGCTACAGCGAGGTAAATAAAACGTGTTTTATCTTACATCGCCGAGTACTGCAAATATATTACAATAACTTGATATGCCGTTCGTTCCTCTCGGAATTATGTCACATTTCTCCCAAAAGCGGAAGCACTATGCTCAAAAGAAAAGAAGACTGTCAATAACACAGCCTTCTCGTGAAACCTTAAACGCTCACTTCTTCTTTAAACGTTTGTTGAAAATTTGTCATAAAAAGATCGGTATCTTCATCCAAGTCACTTGCCGCTTCTTCCGGTAAAGGAGGAAGTTCTTCTAGATTCTTCAGCCCAAAATAATTTAGAAATTCTTTTGTTGTACCGTATAAAATAGCGCGTCCAGTTCCTTCAACACGTCCCGCTTCTTGAACTAGTCCTTTAGCAGTTAAAGTTTGAAGCGCTTTTTCACTTTTCACCCCACGTAAGTCTTCTACTTCTACTCGCGTAATGGGTTGCTTATAAGCAATAATCGCCAGGACTTCTAAAGAAGCTTGTGACAACGCTTGAACAGTAGGGTTTTCTACTAGCTTTTGAATGGTTTCAGCAACTTCTTGTTTAGTGACCAATTGAAAAACACCTGCTAATTCTTTTAGTGTAATACCACTAACTGACGAGCTGTATCGTTCATCCAATTCGTGAATGCCTTCTTGTAATTCCTCTAAGTTGACTTCTGTCAAAAATTGAAGTTGCTTTAACGTAAGACCATCGTCTCCTGCTACAAAAAGTAAAGCTTCTATTTTACTCGAAAGATTCGTCTTCATATTCCCACTTGTCCTTTCTGAGTTCTACCATCAAATCAGTAAAGTTCTTTTGCTGCTCTACCGCTACTACTTGTCGTTTCATCAATTCCAAAATCGACAAAAACGAAACAACCAACACAGACTTATCATCCGAAGTAAATAAATCACTAAATGACGTACGCCCTTTTGACAACTTCAACTGATTCACTATGGAAGTCATTTGTTGCTTTATGGAAATTTCTTGTCTAGCAACTCGTGCGGATAAAGGCGCTTTTAGTTGTTTGCGGCGAAGCATTTTCTGAAAAGCCCCTAGCATGTCGTAAGCATTTACCTCAAGATTAACTTGATCCTCAGGCAGAGCTATTTGAATATCCGACAAATCCATCGGCGCTTTTGTATATATTATGGAACGATTGCTCTCCAGTTCTCTTAAGTTTTCTGAAGCATCTTTGAACTTTCGATATTCGATGAGTCGGGACACCAATTCATCACGTGGGTCCTGCTCATCAAATTCATATTCAACTTCATCCAGTTCTCCTTCGTGGACGGGCAACAGCGTTTTGCTTTTAATTGCCAGCAAAGTAGCCGCCATTACGAGGTATTCACTCGCTTCATTTAACTCCAGGACTTGCATCGCACGTATGTGTTCCATATACTGTGAAGTAATCTGTGAAACTGGAATATCGTAAATATCAATTTCCAAACGGTGGATTAAATGCAATAATAAATCAAGAGGACCTTCAAAGGCCTCTACTTTCACTTCATAAGACATGACTAGACCACCTGACTGTTAAAATACTCATTCATCCCGATTAATGGGCAATTATTCTTTATTATAGTAGAAAGGGGATCAAAATGCATCCACTTCAACATCCACTGTTTATTCAGTACATCGTTAATTTCAATTTAGAGAAAGATTTTTTTGAATGTCATGAAGTTGGCGAGGACTACTGGAAGCTCGTTGCACCAAAAGATAAAATGCACCCACTTACTGGATGGATTCAATTAGCTGTTGGCATGTACCATTGGCGAAGAAGCAATTACCCTGGTGCCTTACGCTCGTTTATCCGCGCCAAAGTTAAATTAATGGCAGGAGGCGTGTGGGTCGAAGGATTTGACCACGAAAAACTAATCGACATTTTAACTTATTCGATAAAGGCAGTTACAGAGCGTCAACCTTTCGTGGCACAAGAAATTCCAGTCGTTTCAGAAGAGTTGAAAAAAGCGGTAGAAACTTACTGTTCCGATCATCCATTGCTTCAACAAGATCCTTATTTCCTTATGCATAAACACAGACTACGTGATCGATCTTCAATTATTAGTTTACGTGAACAAAAAAAAAGGCGAAACCTTTAACTTAAAGGTCGCCTTTTTTTACTGGGCATTTTTTTAGAAATGCATCTGTTTCTTCTGTTGCACGCATCTCTCGGTCTTGCATCATATCTTGGATTTTCCCAATCATTTCATGACCGATTCCTTCTCCACGATGCGAAGGATTTACGGAGATATGGTGGATTGTATATGATTCTTCTTCTACTTTTAGACCTAATAACCCAACAAAATCATCTTCTTTTTTCCAAAGGAACAATTGCCAATCCGGATTTTCTTCATAAATGTGCATGGTTTGCTGAAGTTTTTTCAGCTCGCGTTCTTTCGGCATGAACGACATTAGCCCCATTGCAATCTTTTCAAATGATTTCTTATATCTGAATAACATAGTTAAATCCCTCATTTTCGTCTTAAAGCGGCTTTTACCATACTACTATAAATCTCTTAAGAACTCAAGAGAGCCTTTTTTAGCCGCTAATGACATTTTCTGCAAAGAAGAGCCAGTATACAATTCCCCAGCCTAAAGCCATCGTTAATATAAATAATAGCAAAACGATGTTTCCTTTTTTCATTCTTGATCAGCCTTTTGTGAATACGGTAAATCTTGTTTGATTAAATCGTCGTTTGTTTCACGTTTGACAACAAGCTGTGATACGCCATTTTCAACAAACACTACAGCCGGGCGTGCAATACGATTGTAATTGCTCGCCATTGAATAGCCATATGCCCCGGTACAGAAAATGCCCAAAATATCTCCTGCAACAACAGCCGGAAGCTCTGCTTGTTCAATTAATTTGTCTCCAGATTCACAGCATTTCCCCGCAATTGTGTACTGTTCCGTCAGCGAAGCATCTGCGTTATTGGCAATTACCGAGCTATACTTCGCACCATACAAAGCAGGGCGAATATTGTCCGACATTCCTCCATCAACTGCCGCATACTTTCGTGTGCCTGGAACTTCTTTTGTTGACCCAATAGTATAAAGCGTTGTTCCCGCGTCGCCTATTAACGAACGGCCTGGTTCAATCCAAATTTCAGGAATTGGGTATCCAGAAGCATTTGCTGTTAGTTTTACTGTTTCAATCATTTGCTCTACATAAACAGCCGGTTCAAGTGGCGTATCTTCTTCTGTATACCGAATTCCAAAACCTCCACCAAGGTTTAAAACAGGACAAGTATAATTGAATTGCTCTTTCCAACTTGCCATTTTCTGCATTAGCTTTTCAGATGCCAATTGAAATGCACCTGTATCAAAAATTTGTGAGCCGATATGACAATGAAGACCTAATAAGTTCAAATAATTGTGGTCAAATGTTTGTTCAAATGCACGGTCTGCTTGACCATTTTTCAAATCAAAACCAAACTTCGAATCTTCTTGACCTGTAGTAATATAATCATGGGTATGAGCTTCAATGCCTGGAGTAACACGCAATAAAATATTCATTGGTTGCGCTAGCTGCTCAGAAAGCTTCTTTAATAATTCGATTTCGTAAAAATTATCAACTACAATACAACCAATTCCCACTTCAAACGCCATCTGCAATTCTTCTACACTTTTGTTGTTGCCATGAAAGTGGATTTTCTCAACTGGAAAACCAGCTTTAACAGCGGTATAAAGCTCTCCTGCAGAAACTACATCTAATGATAGTTTTTCTTCAGCTGCCACTTGGTAAATCCCAATTGTTGAAAAAGCTTTACTAGCGTAAGCCACTTGATAGCCAATTCCTGCTTTTTCAAACGTTTCTTGAAAAGCTCTAGCTCGGTCGCGGAATAATTGAATATCGTATACATAAAGCGGCGTACCGTATTTTTTTGCCAACTCTACCGAATCAGTTCCACCGATTGTTAGATGACCTTGGTCATTAATAGTTTGTGTGCCATATAAATGCAATAAAAACCCCTCCTGATAATAGCTTTATAAGAAAAATCTTGCTGAGCAATTACCCAGCAAGATTTTTTGTTAATCGGTTATCAAAGCTGAAATCAGTTTGATTTTTTCAACCGGTTCACTTGTATATTCGATACTATTATATATCATTTTTGAACATTCTGCGAGCTCTTCTGTATTCGAGTAAATTGTAGCGATTGACTCTCCCTCTTTTACGAAGTCTCCTACTTTTTTGCGAAGAACGATTCCAACTGCTAAATCAATTTCCGATTCTTTTGTGGCACGCCCTGCACCAAGCACCATTGCAGCTGTTCCAATTTCATCTGCTTCCATAAATGAAATATAACCTTCTTCTTTTGAAGGAACTTCCGTTACGAACTTAGCTTGTGGCAATAATGTGACATCGTCCACTACTCCAGGGTTTCCACCTTGATCTTTGATAAATTGCTTGAACATTTCTAAAGCTTGTCCATTTTCAATTACTTTTTCTAACATGGTGCGCGCTTCTTCAAGTGTTTCTGCTTTTCCGCCAACAACGACCATTTGACTACCAAGTACCATGCACAGTTCAGTTAAATCTTCTGGACCATTGCCTTGTAAAGTTTCAATGGCTTCTTTAACTTCCAATGCATTACCTATAGCAAATCCAAGAGGTTGGCTCATATCGGATATAATGGCCATTGTTTTTCTACCGGTTGCATTGCCGATTCCAACCATAGCATGCGCTAGTTCTTTTGCATCTTCCGGCGTTTTCATAAACGCACCTTCACCAGTTTTCACATCTAAAACAATAGCATCCGCTCCGGCTGCAATTTTCTTGCTCATAATTGAACTCGCGATTAACGGAATGCTGTTAACAGTACCCGTTACATCACGCAACGCATACATTTTTTTATCAGCAGGAGTCAAGTTTCCACTTTGTCCAATTACCGCTAATTTATGATCATTTACTTGTTTGATAAAATCTTCTGTTGAAAGTTCAACGTGGAAACCATCGATTGCTTCTAACTTATCAATCGTTCCACCCGTATGACCAAGTCCGCGTCCGCTCATTTTAGCAACAGGAACCCCACATGCAGCAACTAATGGCCCTAAAACTAAAGTGGTCGTGTCGCCAACACCGCCCGTAGAATGCTTGTCGACTTTGATGCCTTCAATAGCTGACAAGTCGATTTGATCGCCCGACTCTGCCATCGCCATTGTTAAATCTGCACGCTCACGTTCTGTCATATTTTGAAAATAAACTGCCATTAGGAAGGCACTCATTTGGTAATCAGAAATTTCACCATTTGTATATCCTGTAACAACAAACTTAATTTCTTCTGTTGATAACTCACTGCCATCTCGTTTCTTCTCGATTACGTCTACCATTCTCATGCCTATTACCGCCTTCTCCATTTAATTTTCACGCAGTTAAATTGCATTTCAGTTGTCTACTTATTGGTTAATGCTAGATAAAAAGCTTGTACCGAATTTAGGCATTTTTACTGAGAAGTTTTCAGCAATCGTAGCACCAATGTCAGCAAAAGTTTTACCTGTTTCCAACTCTTTTCCACCTGTAAATCGTGGAGAATAAGCTAAAAGCGGTACATATTCACGCGTATGGTCTGTTCCTGGGAATGTTGGGTCATTTCCGTGATCAGCTGTAATGATTAACAAATCATCTTGCTGCATGTTTTCTAAAACTTCTGGAAGACGCACATCAAAAGCTTCTAACGCATCTCCATACCCTTGCGGATTTCTTCTGTGACCATAAAGTGCATCAAAGTCAACTAAGTTCAAAAAGCTTAATCCGTTAAAATCTTCTTTTACAACTTGCACAAGTTTATCCATGCCATCCATATTATCTTTTGTACGAATCGCTTTTGTTACACCAGCTCCGTTATAAATATCATCGATTTTCCCAATGGCGATTACATCTTTTCCACCATCTTTTAACTCGTTCATAACGGTGCGATCAAAAGGTGCTAAAGCATAGTCGTGGCGGTTTGATGTCCGCTTGAAAGCTCCAGGTTCTCCAAGAAATGGACGCGCAATAATACGACCTACTAAATATTCAGGCGCTAATGTCAATTCACGCGCAATTTCACAAATGCGGTAAAGTTCTTCTAACGGAATAATTTCTTCGTGAGCAGCAATTTGTAACACGGGGTCCGCAGAAGTGTAAACGATAATTGCGCCTGTTTCCATATGTTCTTGACCAAGCTCATCTAATATTTCAGTACCACTCGCTGGTTTGTTACCAATTACTTTACGTCCCGTTTTTTCTTCAAGTTGCTGGATTAATTCTTCTGGAAAGCCATCCGGATACACTTTAAATGGTGTATCAATGTTCAAACCCATGATTTCCCAATGTCCTGTCATCGTATCTTTTCCTACTGAAGCTTCCTGCAATTTCCCATAATAAGCAGCTGGAGAATCTACGTTTGCAAGCCCTTTCACAGAAACGATGTTTCCTAGTCCTAAGTTCTCCATGTTCGGCATGTTTAATCCGCCCACTGCTTCAGCAATATGTCCAAGTGTATCTGAGCCTTTATCTCCATATGCTTCAGCGTCTGGTGCTTCTCCAATGCCCACTGAATCTAATACTACTAAATGAACGCGTTTAAATGGTTGAGTCGTCATAAGTATTCCTCCTTATTTTGCTTTTAGTTTACCACATTTACTACCCTTGTCGGAAGTCAGACCTATTTTATGCACGTGGATGAAATTGCGAATAAACGTCCTTTAACCGCGTTTTACTCACATGCGTGTAAATTTGAGTGGTAGATATATCTGCATGACCAAGCATTTCTTGTACCGCACGAATATCCGCTCCATTTTCTAATAAATGTGTCGCGAAAGAATGACGCAATGTATGCGGCGTTAACTCTTTTTGAATCCCAGCTTTTTGGGCGTGTTGCTTTAGGAGTTTCCAAAACC
The DNA here is from genome assembly GCF_001687665.2 of Planococcus donghaensis. Lineage (NCBI taxonomy): Bacteria > Bacillati > Bacillota > Bacilli > Caryophanales > Caryophanaceae > Planococcus > Planococcus donghaensis. The sequence continues at coordinate 2,005,308 of NZ_CP016543.2, forward strand.
CTTGTCGAGTTAAGCGTTTGCCTCGTTGATTGATAAATAGGGCATCTGTCTTTTCGCCACTTTTCAATAAATCTACCCGTCCTTGCTCCAGATAGGTTTGACAAGATGTTAAAGCAGATTTGCCTAGAGGAATAATTCGTTCTTTTCCACCTTTACCGGTACAACGGACAAATCCCATCGTTAAATGCACATCTTCTATATCAAGATTAATGCATTCACTCACACGCATTCCGCTAGCATACAATAACTCCAACATCGCTTGATCACGTAAGCCATTTGCTTTATTGGTTGCTGGTGCTTGTATTAACGCATCAACCTCTTCAATGGATAAAATGTTCGGTAATTTTTTGTCCATTTGAGGCATTTCCAAGTGAACAGTTGGATCCGTTTCAACGATTCGTTCACGAATCATAAATTGATGAAACGAGCGAATTGAAGATATATGGCGCGCTACTGTTCGTGGCGTTTTAGTTGTTTCTTTTAAATGACGTAAATGATTTAATATATGCACCCGTTCTACTTTTTTCAAAGACTCTAACTGCTCTACTTCTTTTAAGTATTGCAAATACACTTTCAAGTCGCGTTCGTAAGACGATAATGTATTATCCGCAAGTTGTCTTTCTACACGCAGAAAGTGTATATAATCATCCAGTGCATCTTTGCCAAAATTCATGTGTCTGCCTCCTTTACCTGCTAGGTTTCATATGGGTTTCCCCACAATAAAAGGACGGCCTGCATGGGCCGTCCTTTTGGCATCAGCTATTCTGATGGATTTTGAGAATTGCTGTCGTTGCAGCGCCAGCAGATGCCATGGAAAGTAAGACGGTGGTCTTTAATTTGGAAATTCCAGCGTTTCTCTACTATGTTCTCCACATCTTCTAAAAGGTCTTCTTGTATTTCATCTACTGCTCCACATTCTAGACAAACGAGATGATGATGGAAATGTGCCGCACCTTCTTGTCTTAAATCATAACGTGACACACCATCACCAAAATTTATTTTGTCGACAATTTTCAATTCCGTTAAAAGTTCTAAAGTTCGGTACACAGTTGCCAATCCAATTTCCGGTGCAATGTCTTTTACTAACAGATAGACGTCTTCCGCACTCAAATGGTCTTCTTCATGGTCCAACAAAACTCGAACTGTTGCTTCACGCTGTGGCGTCAATTTGTAACTCGCAGCGTGTAATTGTTTTTTTATGCGGTCGATTCTCGTTTCCATGCGACGCCCTCCCTCAAACTGCCTTTATTATATCAAAAGGGAGTTCTCAATTACAACAATACTATTCATTGTTTATTGATAATCGTTATAAAGTGATAATAGTTTCAATTCTCAATTGATAATCGTTGTTTTGCCCACAACACAGCAAACGCCGTTTTGGCATCATAAATTCGTTCATCTATTACCATTCGCTCTGCTTCTTCTAATGTAACTTCCATCAATTCGACAAACTCATCGTCATCTAGTACTGCTCCATTTGTTGCTTTGCTTAAACCTTCTGCTACGAACAAATGAACCACTTCATCCGCAAATCCTGGAGAAGTCGCAAACGTTTGAAGTTTTACTAACTTTTCTGCTGTATATCCTGTTTCTTCTTCTAATTCGCGCATGGCAGTCGTTTCAGGAGCTTCTCCTGGTTCGAGCTTACCAGCTGGAATTTCAACTAAAGATCGTTCTAGCGCTTTACGATACTGCTCTACAAGAATTATTTTGTTATCAGGTGTAATGGCAATAATGGCAACTGCCCCTGGATGCTCAACCAATTCGCGTTTTGACGTATGACCATTTGGAAGCGAGACATCGTCTACTTTTAGATTAATCACTTTTCCTTCATATAAACGATTAGAATGGATTGTTTTTTCTTCAAACTTCTTCATCAGAACCCTCTTTTCATTTGTGGTTTCGCTGACAAAAAGTATACCATATTAGAGACGACAGACTAAATGAGGTGGGAAAAGATGAAGAAAAGACAATTAGGAAAAAGCGGACTTGAAGTAAGTGAAATTGGCTTTGGCTGCATGTCTTTACCAACTAACGAAAAAGAAGCGGGACGTATTGTTGATGAAGCAATTGCTCACGGGATTAATTATTTCGATACGGCAGATTTATACGACAAAGGGGAAAACGAAATAGTTGTAGGTAAGGCTTTAAAGCATCACCGAAATGATGTCATCCTCGCCACTAAGGTAGGTAACCAATGGGACCCAGATTCAGACGAAGTCCAGTGGAACCCAACTAAGGACTACATTAAAAAACAAATTCACACAAGTTTAAAACGATTGCAAACAGATTATATCGACTTGTATCAATTGCACGGAGGCATGATCACCGATAACACTTTAGAAACGATTGAAGCTTTTGAAGAACTAAAAAAAGAAGGTTTAATACGCGCTTATGGGATTTCATCAATTCGGCCAAATGTAATCAACCGATTTTTAACAGAAAGTGAGATTGCTTCTATTATGATGCAATATAGCTTACTAGACCGTCGCCCAGAAGAACTGCTTGATAGTATACATCAATCAGGTAGGTCCGTAATGACGCGCGGTACATTAGCTAAAGGTTTGCTAACCGCTGAAGGAATTGAGCGTGCAAATAAAACCGGTAGCTATTTAACTTACGAGTCAGAAGAATTAAAACACACATTGCAAAAGCTTATGAACATTCATGACAACCTACATGCTTTATCACTCCATAGTGTCTTGCAGCACAAAGCAATTGGAGCAGTAGTCACGGGTGCTAGCTCTCCAGAACAAATCAAATCGACCATAAAAGCTTATGAATCCACTGTCTCACAAGATCAAATAGAACAAGCAAAAACAGTTACACGTCAAGATGTCTATAAAGAACATCGAAACTAAACGATTTCTCGACATAAATTAACGAAATTCACATTAGGCATAGAGCTCCGTTATAAACTGGAGCTCTATGCCTATTTTTATTTCTTTAAAAGGTGAAGTGATAATTATTTGGAATTTCCAATTAAGATATATTAAAAAAATCCTTAAAACCTAGTAGTGACAATAGCCTCTATAAACAAAATTAAAAAAGAACACTAAATATTCTAAAAATATGGAAAAATAAGTTGTTTTTTTATTTTTCTTTGTTATTATGAATAGATAGAATCACTTTTAAGTGAAAAATTAAAACAAGAAAGGAATTCTATAGGTAATAATACCTTAATTATCGTAAGGAAAAAAGGTTTCACAGATTGGATGCAATACCCATTAAAGGAGGATGAAAAATGATAAAGAAGATTTTTACTACTGCTGCTGCATTAACATTAGTACTAACCAACGCCAGTTTGGCACCATTAGCAGCCACTACCTTTGAAGACCCAAGCAATGTAAAACCCGCTGACTATGCAGCAGATGTCAGTTTGAATCCAACGTTAGAAGCAATTATTAAAAACGCTTCAGGAGAAACTATTAACACAGTCGACTTTAAACAAGGTTACAAATACGACTTTGCTAGTAGTAAGAGCATGACAGCTTTTGAAAATGACTCTGTTGATAATCCTATCTCTGTTGCTATTCAAACAGACGCAACTCCTTTAACGGGCACTAAAATCGATGCCATTGCTGCTAATGACAGCAAAACAGCAATTACTAAAAGCAATAATGGTTTCCCTTCTCAACGTTTTGTCGTTGATGTATCTAAAAACATGGCCGCTGGAAATGTAATTGAGATTTATTGGGAAGGCAAAACCTTAGCAAATGGCTTAGCTAACTTATCGGCATGGGATTATAAAGCTGGAAATTGGGTAGCCTTGAGCCAAAAAGAAGGAAATGCTGAAGGAAAAGAAATAACTTTGTCAGCCGAAATAGAAGTTGATAGGTTTGTAAGAGACGGTCAAGTTCAAGCGATGGTTCACGATTCTGGAACTGTGACGAACTCTAATGACAAAGACTTTACAATGTTATGGTTTACTGACACCCAATACTATGCAGAAGATTACCCTGAGATTTGGACATCTATGACTGACTGGATGATAGCTGAATTTAAAAAAGGAAAATTCGAATATGCTATGCATACAGGTGACCTTATCAATCGGTACGAAGAAATTGAACAATGGGAAATCGCAAAAACAAATCTAGACCGAATGGATGCCGCTAATATACCTTATGGTGTTCTTGCAGGAAATAGAGATGTCATGCCAGACCGCACACAAAAAATTTATGATTATTCACGCTTTGGACAATATGCAGGAGTCGATCGTTTTAAAGATAAACCTTGGTTCGGAGAAGCCATGAACGAGGAAAATCAAAATCATTACGATCTATTCTCATTTGGAGATCATGATTTCATCATGCTTTATCTTGGTTTCGGAAAAGACGGATCACAAGAAACTGTAGACTGGGCAAATAAAGTGTTAAAGCAACATGCCGATCGCAACGCAATTGTTGGTATGCATGAAAACATTAACTCGTTAAATCAATATGTAACGGATACGGCTCGAACTGTTAATAGAGAAATTGTTAACCCTAACGAAAATGTCAAAATGGTTCTTAGTGGTCACCATCACGGTGCAAATTATCGTGTAAAACAAGTTGAGAATGCAGATGGCACAAATCGTGAAGTGTTAGAAGTTCTAGCAAATCACCAAGGTAATCTCCCTCCAGATCGTGGACAAGGTTATTTGCGTTTGCTGACATTCGATCCAACTGATGAAACGTTAGATTTCGTTTCGTATTCTCCATATCTAAACGATTACGATTTCGATCAATTTGATCCAGCGAAAGAAAGCTTTACTGCTAATTTTGATTTAGCTGATGTCGAAGCTAAACCAAATCCGAGACAAATTGAGACAGATTACTTAGCAGTTAATATCTATACAGACCAAGCGATTGGACAAGTTAAAAATGTAAAATCAGGCGATAAAGCTACTGTTCAATGGAAAGGCCTGAACGAAAAAACAAACTACCAATGGTATATAACTATGATTAATGCTGCTGGAGAAAATGAAAAATCCCCAATTTACCAGTTTACGACTGGCGTAAAAGAACCTGATCCAGAACCAGAACCGGAACCAGAACCATCTAAACCTACATTCTCAGATGTTACACCTGAAAAACCTGACTGGGCATACGAAGCAATTGAACGTATGGCTGGTAAAGGAATTATTCAAGGCTATCCAGACAAAACGTTTAAGTGGAGAAATAGCATTGAAAGACAACACGTTTCGCTAATGTTCACGCGTGCTTTACCAGAACTGAAAAGCAAACCACCATACAAATTGTTTAGCGATGTTCCTGTTGGTTATAAATACTTCGAACCAATTATGGCAACTCAGCAAGCTGGCATTGTTGAAGGATACGACAACAAATTCCGCCCTGCCGGTATGCTAACACGCCAAGAAATGGCGAAAGTACTTGTAGTGGCATTTGATATCAATGCAAAAGGGTCTCACAAATTCCCAGACGTTGATCCAAACGGATGGTCCGATCCTTATATTGACGCATTGTACGCTGCAGGAATCACTGTCGGTTCGACCGATGGGAAGTTCAATCCAAAAGCCGATGTCACTAGAGCCGAGTTTGCCGTCTTTATGGACAGAGCATTAACTTATACTAAAAAACAATAAGCAAAAAAAGGAGTCTGCAAATGCAGGCTCCTTTTTTATGCTTTATATCAATCATTCACCTTAAAACTTATTCCCTTTATCACCATGACGTTCTAGCAATTCAGCAAACGACAAATTCTTTTCACGTTCTTTGCGCTCGAATAAGCGCTGTGCTTCTTTTTCTTCTTCTAATTTTTGTTCTTCTTTAAGCAGTTCTTTTTTTGTTTCTTTCAACTTCGACAACATGTCTTCTGAAAATAAACCGTTAGTTTCTTCTTTTCTTTTAGCCACAGGTCTTCTCTCCTTAAGAACGTTTAATGACAGTCGCGATTCCTTGGCCCCCACCAATGCATAAAGTCGCAAGACCTGTCTTCGCATCACGTTTAATCATTTCGTGTAATAACGTAACAAAGATGCGTGTACCACTTGCCCCAATTGGGTGACCTATCGCAATCGCCCCGCCATTAACATTTAAAATATCATGGTTAAATTCTAATTCGCGGTCAACTGAAATTGATTGGGCCGCAAACGCTTCATTCGCTTCGATCAACTCAATTTCACCTAGTGACATATTCGCTTTTGCCAAAGCATTTTTCACTGCTTGTACAGGACCAATTCCCATAACAGACGGATCCACTCCTGCCGTTCCGCTTGATACGATCGTCGCAAGTGGTGTCAATCCTAATTCCTCTGCTTTAGCTTTTGACATCACTACAACTGCAGCCGCTCCGTCGTTAATGCCTGACGAATTCCCCGCCGTTACACTGCCATCTTTTTTGAACGCTGGACGCAATTTCCCTAACTTTTCTTCGTTCGAGCTACTCTTCACGTATTCATCTGTTTTAAAGATGATTGGGTCTCCTTTACGTTGCGGAATTTCCACTGGTACGATTTCATCATCAAAACGACCTGATTCAATCGCAGCTGCTGCACGTGCTTGTGAACGGGCAGCAAACTTATCTTGCTCTTCTCGCGTAATATCATATCGGCTACATAAATTTTCTGCAGTAACACCCATATGATAGTCATTAAATGCACATGTCAATCCATCTACAAGCATGCTGTCAACAACTTTTTGATCTCCCATACGAAAACCACTACGTGCATTTTCCATTAAGTAAGGTGCACGACTCATATTTTCCATTCCGCCTGCAACTACAATTTCTGCATCCCCTGCATAAATTGCTTGGTAAGCTAATTGGATAGATTTTAATCCAGAACCACAAACTTTATTGATTGTCATTGCTGGAACCGTTTCAGGAAGACCTGCATTAAGCGATGCTTGACGAGCCGGGTTTTGACCTAGTCCTGCTTGGAGTACATTTCCCATAATAACTTCTGACACTTGGTCTGGTTGAATGTTTGCACGTTTAAGTACCTCTTTAATCACGATTTCCCCTAATTTTGTAGCTGGAACATCTTTAAGAGATCCTTGAAATGAACCTACGGCCGTTCGGACAGCGCTTACAATTACGATTTCTTGTGACATGAAATTTCCCCCTTGAATGATTGTTTGCTAGTTGCTCTTTTATCCCACTCCTCTATACAATGGATAGTAGGGGGGATACTATGTTCAGTTTACCAAAGAACGCAACGATTATCGAGGTGGGGCCACGAGATGGTCTCCAAAACGAAGAGAAACTTGTTCAAACAGAGGATAAACTTCAATTTATTCGTGCTTTGCAAAAAGCTGGCATCCAAGAAATAGAGTTAACCTCTTTTGTTTCACCAAAATGGGTGCCTCAAATGGCAGATTCTAAAGACATAGTTGCCAAGGTAGCAAAAACGGGTCGACAGTTTGTATTAACTCCGAACGAACGAGGTATTAACGCCGCTCTTGAATCTGGCGCACAATCACTCGCTGTTTTTGTAGGTGTTTCTAATACATTCAATCAAAAAAATATTAATAAAACGACACAAGAAAGTATGGCAGCCTTAAAGCCACTTGTTCTTGACTTAAAAAAACAAGAAATTTTTGTACGTGCCTGTATTTCTACTGCGTTTTACTGTCCTTTTGAAGGTGCAATTTCACCCGAAGCGACAATTGATCTTTGTCGCGAATTTGTTGATTGGGGTATCGACGAATTGAGTGTGGCTGATACGATTGGAATGGCTAGTCCAAAGGAAAGTTATGACTTATTCACCAAACTCATTAATAAGTTTCCACAAGTGCTGATGACCGCTCATTTTCACGATACACGAAAAATGGCTTTAGCTAATATTGTTTCGGCACTCCAAGCTGGAGTGATCCGCTTTGATGCCTCTGCAGGTGGTTTAGGTGGTTGTCCTTTTGCCCCTGGAGCAACAGGCAATGTAGCGACAGAAGACGTGGTCAACATGCTGCATAGAATGAACATCCAAACAGGAATTGATTTAGACCTCCTTTGTGCAGCTATCGAAAAAATAGAGCCTCACGTAACCAACCCAATTACGACAGGTATGTACACGCTATACAAAAATCGATCTTAAGGAGCTAACGCGATGAAGAAAAGATTAATCTGGACTTCAGCAATTGTTTCTAGTGTTCTAACCGCATCAGCTACCGTCGTAGGAATCATCGCCAGCAATCGAATCATGTATGTAAAGAAAAAAGATGATCAATTGATTTTGGAAAGAGAAATCACGGCGAAACGCTATGACGAAGCTTGGTATGCCAACGTACCTAAAAGCGAACAATGGATCGAATCAGACAACGGGTATCCGATTAAAGCCATTTTCTTAGAACCTCATGATACCAATCGTTACGTTATCATTTGCCACGGCGTAACCGAGTCAAAAGTGAATTCTTTTCGATTTGCTCGGATGTTCGAACATTTAGGATTTAATTCGGTCGTTTATGATCATCGACGACACGGCGATTCGGGCGGGAAAACAACCAGTTTTGGTCATTTTGAAAAAATAGATCTAAAAGCGGTTGTAAAAGCACTCGAGCTACACGCGGGACCTGATTTATTTTTCGGTATACACGGTGAATCTATGGGCGCAGCGACCACACTCTTATACGGCGGTATGGAAGATACGGCAGATTTCTATATTTCCGATTGTGCATACTCCGATATATACGAGCAAATTTTGCACGTTATGCGAACAACGACTCCATTACGCACAACTTTAGCATTGAGGCTTGCTAGTCTTTTTATGAAAATGCGTGATGGTTATTCGATTGCTACGGTGTCGCCACGAGAAACCGTTAAAAATATTCGGAACCCTGTACTTTTTATACACAGCATCCACGATGATTTTGTGTTACCTAAAATGAGCGAAGAGCTTTTCGCCTTAAAACAAGGTCCAAAAGAGTTGAAGCTGTTTTCAGAAGGCGCACATGCACAATCCTTCAACAAAAACCCAGAAGAATACGAAGAAATCGTTGCCGAGTTTTTAATGAAGTACGATTTGCTAACACCTAAACAAGAAGATAGGCCTGCATCTTCTTTAGTTACTTTATCAACACAACCCATATAAAAAAGCACTCTGCGGAGTGCTTTTTTATATAGTTATTTATTGCGATTTAAGACTAACTTCATCCCCGCCTGCCCCTCGATCCCGATAAACAACTCAGTAATAGGTCCACTTTTGACAATCCCGGTAACATGCAGCTCAATGGTATCCAAGTTATAATCTGTCATGTCTTGCACCAATTCTTGAATCTTATCCAAAGAAACTGGAAACGCCTTTTTGATGCTCTCGTTTTCTAGATGAAACTTTCCTGCTTCTTTTTTATCTTCTTCAATTACTGGCAAATAAAACTTTAACTCTTCGTTTTCTGCCATTTTGCATTCCTCCTTTAGTTTTAACAAACACACAGGGACTTATTGCCACAATACCCGGTAATCGATAAATCTAATTGCAAAATAAGACAAAATAAAAAAAGCACTCCGGAGAGTACTTTTTATTTTTTAACTTTTTTTTCTGGTTTAGTCGATGCTTTATTCATTTGAGTCATCATTTGATTGATTTTCTTTTGAGACGGTTTTTGTCCCATTTGCATCATCATGATTCGTAGCATTTCTTCATTGATTGGTGGGTTATCTTGCAAATATTTCATCATATATCGACGAGCGATATAGAATCCAAGTGCAACACCTGCGAGTAAAGCCACGATAACGATTACGATCCAGATCCATGTATCCATTCTTGTTACCTCCTTCGTGTTGCGTAAATAAGTAGTGCACCACAATGGATTATACTATAAAAAAAGTATTGTGACCATAAGTAGAAAAATAATAAAAAAATGGGAGCCATAACTGCTCCCATTCTTCATTTTACTGTTCGTTGATTAAGTTTTTCACTTTGTTTGCTACGTTTTCAACTGTGAAGCCAAGCTCTTCCATAATGCGTTCGCCTGGTGCACTTGCGCCAAAACGGTCGATCGCTAAAATGTCGCCTTCCTCGCCTGTATAACGATCCCACCCGAATGAAGTACCAACTTCAATCGCTAGACGTTTTTTAACAGTTTTCGGAATAACAGATTGCTTGTATTCTTTGTCTTGTTTTTCGAAACGATCCCATGATGGCATTGAAACAACTGATACATTAATGCCTTCTTCAGCCAATTGCTTTTGAGCTGCAACAGCTAAACCAACTTCAGATCCAGTCGCTAACAACAATGCTTGTGGGTTTTCAACAGGTGATACCACATAAGCGCCTTTTTCAACGCCTGCTTCAGCTAGTTCCCCGCTGTTTTCCAAAATCGGTAAATCTTGACGCGATAAAACTAAAAGAGTTGGTGTTGTTTTAGCTGTTAACGCTAAACGCCATGCCGCTTTTGTTTCGTTTGCATCTGCCGGACGGACAACGCTTAAGTTTGGCATTGCACGTAGAGAAGCTAAATGTTCAACCGGCTCGTGCGTTGGACCATCTTCCCCAACAGCTACACTGTCATGCGTGAACACGTATGTTACAGGAAGACCCATTAAAGCAGCTAAACGAATCGCTGGACGAACATAGTCACTAAAGACGAAGAACGTTCCACCAAAGACATGAAGTCCCCCGTGAAGTGCCATACCGTTTAATGCAGCACCCATTGCGAATTCACGAACACCAAACCAAATGTTGCGGCCTTCAGGGTGTTCAGCGTCAAAGTCGCCTGCACCTTTGATGTTTGTTTTGTTAGATCCCGCAAGGTCAGCACTACCACCAAAGAATGACGGAACCGTTTTAGCGATTGCATTGATCATGTCTCCAGATGAAGCACGCGTTGCTTGTTTCTTGCCAGCTTCGTATGTTGGGAATTCTGAATCAAAGTTTTCAGGAAGTTCCCCGCGAATAGCCATTTGCAATTGTTTAGCTAGTTCCGGGTGTGCTGATTCGTATTGAGCGTATAATTCGTTCCATTCAGATTCAGCTTTTGCTCCCAATTCTTGTGTCGCTTGTTCAAATGTTTCATACACTTCTTCTGGTACGTGGAACGATTCTTCAAATGTCCACTCGTAATTTTCTTTTGTTAATTTCATTTCATCTTCACCAAGTGGCGCTCCGTGTGAATCTGCTTTACCAGATTTGTTTGGAGACCCGTAACCAATGACTGTTTTAACTTCGATTAATGTTGGTTTGTCTGAAGATTGCTTTGCTTGTGCAATTTTTTCAGACAAATCACCCATTTCGTTGCCATCATCTACGCGCAAGTAGTTCCAGCCATATGACTCAAAACGTTTTTGAACGTTTTCAGAAAAACTTTTGCCCAGTGGTCCATCTAATGAGATGTCATTGCTATCGTAAAGAACTACTAATTTATTTAACTTTAAATGACCCGCAAGAGAAATTGCTTCTCCCGCAACACCTTCCATTAAATCACCATCTCCGCATAAAGCGAATGTGTTGTGATCTACGATGTTCATGCCTTCTTTGTTGTATGTAGCTGCTAAGTGACGTTCAGCCATCGCCATACCAACGGCCATACCAATTCCTTGGCCAAGTGGTCCAGTTGTTGCTTCAACACCTACAGTGTGACCAAATTCCGGGTGACCCGGTGTTTTTGAATCCCATTGACGGAAATTTTTAATTTCATCCATTTCCAAGCCATAACCGCTTAAATGAAGCAAGCTATATAAAAGCATGGAACCATGTCCTGCCGATAACACAAAACGGTCACGGTTAAACCAATCCGGATTTTTCGGGTTATGGTTCATGTGTTTCGTCCACAATGTATACGCCATTGGAGCTGCGCCCATTGGCAATCCTGGGTGACCAGAATTTGCTTTCTCAATAGCATCGATGGAAAGTGTGCGAATTGTTGTTACTGCAAGTTGATCTGCGTGGGTTGACATAGTAACATCCTCTCTCAAACAAAAATTTAATCCTATTCTAGTTTAGTCAACTATAGGAAAGAATACAATGAAAAAGAGAATAAGTATTTAATTCAAATACTTATTCTCTCGAATATTTTTGACCTTTTCAGGTGTTACATCGTTTCCTTCAGGGTCAATTACTTTTACGTTTTCAATTGTACCGCGCATTGTCTTGCGGAAAGTTTGTAAATACTCTTGGCGCAAAGCAGATTGTTCTTTTGCCTCTTCTTTTGACAAACCTTCTGTTTTCGACTTACGTGACAATTGATTAATGCGGTTTAATTTGTCTGGTGATAACATACACATCCACCTTTCTTCTTTCATATCGTACAAAAAAAGTCGGGTTTCTGCAATGGTTTAGTCTTCCATAAGTCTTTGATATTCTTTAAAGCGACGATGTACCGTAGCTTTACTTGCTTGATAGCCGAAGCCTTGAAGCGTTACAGCAATTTCACTAAATGTTAGGCCATTGCTCTTTAAGCTCACAATTTGATCAATAGGTAAATCTAAGCGTTCGCGCCCATCAGGATTTCCTTTGCCTTTTAAATTTCTTTCTGGTTTATAACCATTATCAACAGCACGTTTCATGCCTCGTTTAATTTTAGCATTGTGTATTTTACGCTGATATTCTTCAACAATCGCTAATATTTCTAAAACCATGTCATCCATATCGTTTAATGCAATGGGTCCTTGATCTGACAATGTATAAACTTTCACATCGTATTTTTTCATCACATGTAACAGCGCTATGCGTGCATGACCTCTGCCTAAGCGTGTTTCATCTTGTATAAACACTGCTTCTACTTTTTCAGTTTTAATGCTGTTGAGCATTTCTAATAATCCATCACGGTCCATTTCGTATCCACTATGTTGATCAGTGAATACACCATCTACTTTATAGGATTGTTGAAATGCAAACTTCATCAATTCTTCTTCTTGTCTTTCTAGTGAAGATTCCTGCGTATCTTTTGTCGTGCTGACACGACAATATATAAAAGCGTTTTTCTTCATTCAGAATCACCTGCAAATGCACTTGTTTCATCTGGAGAAAAATTTAGTTGTTCACTGGGTATTTTAAGTGATTGTCCAGCAATAATTTTTGCAGTAGAAAGATTATTTTCTTTCATAATTTCCTCAATCCATTCATGATGGGGAGTCGAACCACTAAAAGATTCAGCTAATGTCCAAAGTGTATCCCCTTCTTCTATTTTTACTTGGCTGGTTTGTACACTATTTGTATTATGAGTCAAAATTACGTAAAAAGTAAATACCATAATTAAAGCAAAGAATAAGATTAGGTAAGAATTTTGTCGGATGATTGTCATCTAAATCGCCTCCTGAGAATAAGTGCTCGGAATGTATGTTCTCATAATAATGCGAACAAGTGTTTTTGTCAACGATAAAATTCGAACCTATGTTTGCATTTCATAGCCCGAGTTGGTATACTATTGGTAGAAATCCAGTAGAACTACTCAAATGAGGTGAAACGGTTGAAAAAAGTATCTAAACGTCAAGAAGACATACTGACATTCATAAAAGAAGAAGTCCGCCTAAAAGGCTATCCACCTTCCGTTCGTGAAATTGGAGAAGCAGTTGGCCTAGCATCTAGTTCGACCGTTCATGGTCACTTGGCACGCCTTGAAAGTAAAGGCCTGATCCGTCGTGATCCTACAAAACCAAGAGCAATTGAAGTTATCAGCACCGAAGAAGCATTAATTGATAAAAGTCCAGTATTGCACGTTCCATTAATCGGTAAAGTCACAGCAGGTATGCCAATTACAGCTATTGAGAATGTTGAAGAATACTTCCCGCTACCTCAAAGCTACGGTACGGAAGATGATCATATTTTCATGCTCGAAATTATGGGTGAAAGTATGATTGAAGCAGGAATTTTAAACGGAGATTATGTGGTGGTAAAACAACAGCAAACCGCTAATAACGGTGATATTGTTGTTGCGATGACTGCAGAAGACGAAGCAACAGTAAAACGTTTCTTCCGCGAAGATAACTATTTCCGCTTACAGCCAGAAAATTCTTCAATGGATCCAATCATTGTGGATCAAGTTTCTATTTTAGGTAAAGTGGTTGGCGTTTATCGCCAAATCCATTAAAAAGAATTTTGATTAAATTGCTATAGTAAAAATAAAAATAGGCATTGGAATAGAACTATTCCAATGCCTATTTTTTTATATTTTAACACAGTAATTTTTCAACTCAATATTTTTATTATGTAAACAAAAACCTTTATTGTTTAATACAGCTAAAAGCTAAAATAACGGGGATTCTTTTTCTACGTTCGTATTCTTCTTCATCATGAAAATCTTGACGTCTTGGCATACCTTCACGAAGACCGGTAATTGTAAATCCTGCCTTTGTTAAAGAGGCAAAGTAACTCTCAATCGTTCGATGATGTTTAACTACAATTTTATCTATCCACGGCTCATGTCGCTCGCCTTCTTTAAAGTAGTCATCGACAACCCAATTCCCTCTTCTTTCACCTGTCTTTTTGCTCTCAAAAGAAGAAGTTGTTAAAGGGTGTTGAACACTAAAGACAAACTGTCCCCCATTCTTTAAGCTGTTGTGAATGTTAATGAATAACTCATCTATCTTTATTAAATAGTGAATGGCCAAACGGGAAGTAACTAGATCAAAATGTTCTTGCGGAAAATCGAACGATTCCATCGTGGATTTTGTAATCTCACCTTGAAGGCCTTCCAAATTTTGAGATGCTAGTTTACTCATTTGTTCAGATCCTTCTACTCCTTGGTAGTAAAGTGCTCCTAACTCCATTAACTCTTTTCCGAACTCGGCATCTCCACAACCTAAATCCAATATGCGTTTGTCTTGCACACCTGTAAGTAAGTCATACATTACGGGTTTTTCAATGCTATTATTCGGACTATCCACTCGATTTCTTCGTTGTAAATAATTCAACAAAAACTCTTTTTCATCATAAACACTCGAACCTTTAAATTCCAAACTAACTCCCCCTTGTTAATAACTAAAAAAAGATGCCGCATAAGCAGCACCTTAACGTGCAGCTTATCAAGAAAAACTCTTCTATAATTCGCTGACTTTAATATAGTTAACTAAATTGATCGTGATCCGGTAAATAAAACCTGTTTCCTTGTTCGAAATTTCATAAGTACCATTTGATGGGATTTGACTTAATGCTGATTCTTTATCCATGGCCTGAACATTGTGAACGATGGTGTTTTCTTGATCAAAATTGAACTCAACTCGAAACGTCTTCATGTAATGGCCTCCCTTAAAGTATCACGCTCTTCGTGACTCAGTTTACCATAGTTAGGTTTCTATTGCTGTTTGTATAATTCTTTGTAGACAACAACTTTAAGAGCTAATAACTCTTCTTCGCTTAAGTTTTCTTCAAGTTTTTGAATGACCTCTTCTGCAGTCATCGTGCCGTCTTCTACGCCCGATTTCATCTTAGCCAAGTCACTGATTCCCACTTTTTTAATCAACGTGCCAGCAGCATCTCCTGTCGTTTGAAACGGCAAAGTTTGTTGTTTTGGCTCCGCGATTTCTGCTTCTTCTATGTATTGGCGCATTTTCGGATCATTTTCTACATACTCCACAACTTTTTCCAGCTGACCATTGCTCCGCATTTTTTCAGTCGCTTCTATTGCTAAGCGTTCCGTAGAAAGATCTGGACCTACCACATATACACCTATTCCAGCAAAAGAAAAGAAAATCAAAAATACGATGATTGTCATTAAAAAGCGCATGGCCGACGCCTCCTTTGTTTTATTGATTATAACAGTAGATGAGACGAAGTGTATAAAGTTTCCAAAAAAACCTCAAAATCCTATACTAAAGGAAATTGAGGTCTTTTTTAAGTATTTTCGGTTATTTGTTGTTTTTGCTGCTCCGCGATCCACCAGTCTATGTGTTCTAAGTTAAAAATCACAATATCCTGATAAGCTTTACGATGCGGAATTTTTCTTTTTAGCATTAACTCAGTAATTTGCTCTGCAGCCACAGGATAATTTACGGATTCCAAATAAGTTACCAAATTTGAAATGCCTTGTATCTTTCTCAATTTAATCCCCTCCCACAAAATCCTCCTTATCGTGTACAAAGGAAAATTCAGTACGAGTTATTAAATGTATAGGCTGCGTTATATTATTACCTTTATATTCGTTTTCTAAACATTTTTTCACTAATATATTAGCTCAGTCCATTATCAACTTAGCTAGTTTGAAAATATAAAAAAACCGTTGGAGCTATAAGCCCCAACGGTTCTCCTATTAATACATTTTCAAGTATTGCTCGCGTTCCCACGGGTGTACTGATGTGCGGAACATGTCCCACTCGATTTCTTTCGCTTCAACGAAGTTATTTAGAATATGTTCGCCTAAAGCTTTAGTCATTACTTCATTCTTTTGTAACTCTTGTAGTGCAGCATACAACGTGCCAGGTAGGTCTTTAATGCCAACAGCTTCACGCTCTTTCTTGTTCATTGCATAGATGTTGCGATCTACTGGGTTTGGCGGAGTCAATTTTCTACGGATGCCGTCAAGACCTGCACCTAATAGTACTGCCATTGCTAAGTATGGGTTAGCAGCTGGATCGACTGAACGCACTTCAACACGTGTAGACAAGCCGCGTGATGCTGGAATACGGATTAACGGGCTTCTGTTTTGTCCAGACCAAGCGATGTAACAAGGTGCTTCGTATCCAGGAACTAGACGCTTGTATGAGTTTACTAGCGGGTTTGTAACAGCTGTAAATCCTTCAGCGTGCTCTAAAATACCAGCAAGGAATTGGTAAGCAGTTTCACTTAGCTTCATTTCGCCATCTTCGTCAAGGAATGTATTGCGGTCTCCATCAAACAACGAAACGTTCATGTGCATACCAGAACCGTTTACACCGAATAGTGGTTTCGGCATGAATGTTGCATGTAGTCCGTGTTTACGAGCGATTGTTTTAACAACAAGTTTGAACGTTTGAATATCATCACATGCTTTTACAGCATCTGCATATTTAAAGTCAATTTCGTGTTGCCCCGGTGCCACTTCGTGGTGAGATGCTTCGATTTCAAAGCCCATTTCCTCTAACTCAAGCACGATGTCACGTCGGCAGTTTTCGCCAAGGTCCATAGGCGCTAAGTCAAAATAACCACCGTGGTCATTTAATTCAAGAGATGGTTCGCCTTTTTCATCCAGTTTGAACAAGAAGAATTCTGGTTCTGGTCCAAGGTTGAAATGTGTGAATCCTAGCTCTTCCATTTCTTTTAATACACGCTTCAAGTTTGTACGTGGATCTCCAGCAAATGGTGTGCCGTCTGCACTGTAAATATCACAGATCAAACGTGCTACTTTTCCTTTACCTGTGATCCATGGGAACACAACCCACGTATCAAGATCTGGGAATAAATACATATCTGATTCTTCGATGCGTACAAATCCATCGATAGAAGATCCATCAAACATCATTTTGTTATCGAGTGCTTTGTCCAATTGGGATGTCGGTATTTCAACGTTTTTGATGACCCCAAGAATGTCGGTAAATTGCAGACGAATAAAATTAACGTTCTCTTCTTTTACTAATCGATGAATGTCTTCCTTTGAATACTTGCCCATGTTCTCTTCACTCTCCTATGAATGTTGTATGTAAGCCCGTCTCAATTAAAGAAACGGGATAAATCACCTTGTCTAAAGCCGCCTTTTTCAAATGGACGAGCTTGGTGTTTCAATTCTTCATGCAGCAGCTTTCGCAACTCTGCATCGCTCAAGCTTTTCGGCTCAGCTTTTTCGTTTTCAGGTGTTTCTTTTAAGTCGTAAAGTTTTTTAATGCCTGCCATATTCAGTCCTTGATCCAAATAATCTTTGATCTCAAGCAAAGCATCGACATCATTTAGTGAAAACATACGCTTGTTACCTTCTGTACGGGCAGGGCTGATTAGCTTGTGCTCTTCGTAATAACGAATTTGTCTCGCTGTCAATTCCGTCAGCTGCATAACTATACTGATCGGAAGTAGCGGCATCGTCCGTCTGACCCGGTTCGTCATAAGATTCACTCATTTCAAATAATTACTACTTCTAAATCATACATTACGTTATATTAGTTGTCAACGAAATGTTATGTCTTCTAACATGTAAATTTTTTGCATGTTTTTTATATAGCTTTATTTAGATTAATTGTTGTTTTTTTAATGCATTTACAGAATTTAATACAGCAATTTTCACATGTTCATATGTAAGTCCACCTTGCACAAATGCCGTATACGGTGGTCGAATCGGACCGTCTGCTGTTAGTTCAATACTTGACCCTTGTACAAATGTTCCTGCTGCCATAATGACATCGTCTTCATAGCCAGGCATATACGCAGGTTCAGGCTTGAATTGAGCATTTACTGGTGAACTAGCTTGTATCGTTTGGCAAAAAGCAATCATTTGTTCAGCAGTTTGAAATGAGACCGATTGGATTAAATCTGTCCGCTTGTCGCTCCAATGAGGCGTTGTTGTCATACCCGCATCTTCTAATAACGCAGAGGTAAAAATTGCCCCTTTTAAAGCTTGTGAAACAACGTGTGGTGCCATAAAAAACCCTTGATACATGTCAGGCAAGGCATTGAGTGACGCTCCAGCCTCTCCACCTATACCCGGTGAAGTCATACGATAACCGCATTTTTCGATTAAATCTTTTCTTCCAGCTATATACCCACCAATTTTAGCTAGGCCGCCACCAGGATTTTTGATAAGCGAACCGGCGATCAAATCTGCTCCTACTTCAACCGGTTCTTGCGTTTCGACAAATTCTCCATAGCAATTATCAACAAAAACAATCGCTTCTGGTTTGATGCGCCGGATATGGACAATCATTTCTTCAATTTCTTCCATAGTAAAAGAAGGCCGTGTGTCATAACCTCTCGAGCGTTGAATGGCAATTACTTTTGTCTTGCTATTGATGGCTTTTTCAGCCGCCTCCCAATCAATTTTGTTCTCCACGTTTAGTTCTACGTGCTGATAGCTTATTCCAAAGTCTTTTAATGAACCGGTATCTTTTTCTCCTCCAGAAACGATGGAGTCTAATGTATCGTATGGTTTACCTGTCAGATACAACAACTCATCGCCCGGACGTAATACTCCAAACAACGAAATTGTAATGGCGTGAGTTCCCGAAATAATTTGCGGACGTACCAGTGCTGCTTCTGCTTTAAAGACATCTGCATAAACGCGTTCTAATGTATCCCGTCCTTCGTCATCATATCCATAGCCGGTTGACGGATTAAAATGATGATCGCTAACACGTTGGTTATGAAAAGCCTTCAATACCTTTTCCTGATTTATATAAGCTGTTTCATCAGCTAGGTGTAGTTGTTTTTGGATCGTTTCTTCGATTGTTTTAATTGTTGTTAACATGTAATTCTCCATTCTCTTGAATTTCTCTTTCTATTATGCGGCATGACTTGAAATAGCGTCAAATTCTGCTACAATTCATAGAGTTGTATGTTGAGGAGGAAAAAGGCTATGGCTTGGGAAGTACTGAGCGCAATCGGCACGATTGCTTTTGCAGTATCCGGCGCAATTATTGCTATGGAGGAAGAATACGATATATTCGGCGTGTATCTTCTTGGTGTGGTCACAGCCTTTGGCGGTGGGGCTATCCGGAATTTATTAATAGGCGTACCTGTTTCGGCATTATGGGAACAGGAATTTATGTTTCAACTGGCTTTTGTTTCGATAACGATTGTTTTTTTATTTCCACATAAATTACTCGGTCATTGGAATCGCTGGGGGTACTTTTTTGATGCGATCGGCTTATCAGCATTCGCTGTGCAAGGCGCCATCTATGCCGTCGAACTAGAATTGCCATTGTTTGCGGTTATTGTAGCTGCAGTATTGACAGGTTCAGGTGGCGGGATTATACGCGATATGTTAGCTGGCAGAAAGCCACTTGTGTTAAAATCTGAAATTTATGCTGTGTGGGCAGCTTTGGCAGGCTTGTTTATAAGCTTCGATTCAGCCAACACTGACTTAATGCTGTATTCATTGTTTGTGTTCATCACAATTTTACGTATTTTATCATATACGTTTAAATGGAGATTGCCCGCTCGTAAAATTCATATGACTTAAGATAACGGGCCACTCGGCAATATATCCGAGTGACCCGTTTAAATTTTCTTTATGCGATTGTTTCACCATTCCAAGCTAGCATGCCACCTTCGACGTTAGTTGCGTCGATATTATTGGTTTCTAGAATCCCGCCAGCCATTTCACTACGGCGACCTGAACGACAAATCATATAATACTCTTTTTGCGCATCTAATTCTCCAACACGTTCTTCCATTTCACCAAGGGGAATGTGTTTTGCCCCAGGAATCATTCCTGTCGCCACTTCATCATCTTCACGAACGTCAATGATGTTCAAATCTTCGCCCGACTCTACGCGTTTTTGCAATTCATCTGTTGTAATAGTTTTCATCAATACCCCTCCTGAATTTAAATCTTACTCACACAAAAATCCTATACCCCAAAAAGCAAGCTGTCAATCAGAAAAGCGCAGGTACCCATGTAGCTCTGACGGGCATAACCTAAAAAAAACCGAACTGCCTAAACAGTTCGGAACCTTGTTATTCTTCGTGTTCAATGGCGACAGCTTTTGCTGGAGAGAACGTCGAAATAGCATGTTTGTAGATTAGTTGTTGTTTACCATCTGTTTCCACCAACACCGTAAAATTATCATAAGATTTAATGATTCCTTTTAGTTGGAAGCCATTAAGTAAAAAAACGGTAACATAAATATTATTTTTACGAAGCTGATTTAAATAGACATCCTGAATATTAATCGGTTTCATGTGAATCCCCCTATTTCTCTGTTGGCATGTCTTTTGCCGTAAGTTTATCAATTCGACAATCTCTATCATTTTCCTGCATAAAAGCGATTATTTCCTGGAGATTTTTTTCAGGCATTTCCAATGCATCAATCCAGAAAATCGGCAATTTGTTTTTAAAATACGTAAATTGTCTTTTCGCATATTTACGAGAGTTTTGTTTGAGTTTTTCCACCGCTAACTCTAGACTCCACTGGCCATCTAAATAATGATAGATTTCTTTATAACCAATTGCTTGGATAGACTGTACATCTCGAACCCCTCTTTGTCTTAACGCTTCCACTTCTTCGACCAATCCCCGATCCAACATCATGTCTACCCGTTGGTTAATGCGCTCATACAAGACACTTCTCGGAATATCTAGTCCAATAATGACTTCGTTATACATTGGGGACAAAGCTAAATTACGGTCTTCTTTTTGCTGATCGCTCATGAGTATTTCGATGGCTCGTAAAACACGGCGTGTATTATTCGGATGAATATCACTTTGCGAATCCAACTTCAGCAATTTTTCGTGCATCCATTCAGGTCCGAATTGCTCTAGTTCTTTATTTAGCCGGTCACGAAGCTCTTGATCTACGGCATCTTTTGAGAAACGATAATCAAATAATACCGCTTGAACGTAAAGCCCAGAGCCTCCTACTATAATCGGTAATTTGCCACGCGATTGAATTTCAGCAATTTTTTCGCGAACCAATTGTTGATATTCAGCAACCGAAAACCCTTCATCGGGTTCTTTAATATCGATTAAGTGATGAGGAATGCCATTCATCTCTTCAGGCAATATTTTTGCTGTGCCAATTGTCATATCCCGGTAAATCTGCATCGAATCTCCGTTAATGATTTCCCCGTTTAAGTGTTTTGCTAACTCTAGACTTAGCGCAGTCTTCCCAGACGCTGTTGGTCCAACTACGGCCAATACATCAATCATTACCGCACATCCAATCGCCAATTACACGATAGGTATCGTGACGCCCTAGCTCGTTCAGCAATTCATGCCGCGCACCTTCAACGAGATATACTTTGACTAAACTCACACCTGCATCACTAAATTGTTTGGCTGCTTCAAAAACACCTTTGCCATTATCGCCTACCGGGTCTACCGCTCCGCTAATTAGTAAAATCGGTAAATCTTTGCGTACATGAGCGACTTTTTCAGGATTGTTTACAGTTGTAATCCCTGAAAACAAATCCTGATAAAATTGATTGGTTGATTCAAATCCACACAGGGGATCTGCTTCGTATTTCGTAACCATTTCTTTGTCTCGACTTAGCCAAGCGTAAGCGGACTCTTCATGTTCGAATGGTTTATTGAAACTACCAAATGTTAATTTCCCTAGCGCTTCACTTTGTTCTTGCTTGCCATACATTTTTGCCGATGCAGCTGCTATAACTTTTCCAAGTTTTCCAGAAACACCTGGGTCTCCACCTGTTGCAGACAGAACAACACGGTGAACCGTATCACTATACAATTGAATATATCGACGGGTCACAAATGAACCCATGCTATGGCCGAATAATACAAGCGGCAGTTCTCCAGTTGCTAGCTGCACTTCTTGAATAACTGAATGCGCATCTTCTACTACTCGTTCAAAACCATTATAATCTGCAAAATAGCCTTGTATGCCGTTACGTTCGACAGTTTTCCCATGGCCACGCTGATCGTGTGCCGATACAATAAACCCGCGCGACGCCAAGTATTCCGCAAATTCTTTGTAACGTCCTATGTGTTCTGCCATGCCGTGAATAATGTGGACATGACCAATCGGGCTTGTTGGTTCGTAACATTCAACGTATAGTTCGTGACCATCAGAAACGCGCATATAGTTTTTCGTTACTTGCATTCTCTCCACCCTTTCTTCTATCCTTATACCCAAAAACCTGTTTTTCATGACAGCAAAAACTTAATTCATTACACGTTTGAACATTTTTTCCACGTCATAAGTTTTAAAATGGATAATAACTGGGCGACCGTGCGGACAAGTAAATGGCTGTTCAGCTTTTTTTAAATCCGCTAGCAACCGTTCCATTTCGTGTTTTCGCAAAAAATGATTTGCTTTGATCGATCGTTTACAGCTCATCATAATCGCTGCATCTTCACGCAACTTTTTCACATCAACTTTGCGTTCTGCCAAAACCTGTTCGATTAAATCTTCGATAACTTCTTGTTCAAAACCTTTCGGAAACCATGTTGGGTATTCACGGACGATAAACGATGTATCTCCGAATTCTTCTAGAAAAACACCACTGTCAGTTAGTACCGATAAATGATCTTTTAATCGCAAAGCTTCATCTCGACTATAGTGAAATGTTAATGGCAATAACAATGCTTGTCGTTCGTTACTATCAATATCTCCGACTTTTTCACGGAAGTATTCGTATTTGATGCGTTCTTGCGCGGCATGCTGGTCAATTAAATAAAAACCATCATTACTTTGCGCCACGATATACGTCCCATGAATTTGACCAACCACTTCAAGCTCTGGAAATTGAGGACTTTGTTCTTGTTGTTCTTCTTCGTATCCCTGAACAGGTGGTGGTTCTTCTACTGGTGAAAAATCCGGTTGTATACGTTCTTCTTGGGGTACAGCAATTTTCACTTGTTCCACGGGCTGTTCTGAGTATTCCTGAACAGGCACTTCTTTTGGTTCTTGAACCGTAAACGAGCTTTTCCACAAGTCCAATTGTTTGGTTGGTGCTTGTTTCACCGGTTTTGGTTTATCAATTACTGGCGCACGAACTACCGTGCTAATTGTTCCACGAAGTGTTTCATGAATCAGTTCCATTAATTCTTTTTCTTTACTTAAGCGAATTTGTTGCTTTGCTGGATGCACGTTGACATCTGTTAAATAAGGATCGCCTTCAATGTTCATGACCACTATCGGTTGTCTCTCCAGCGGCAAAAACGTGTGATACGCTTTATGAACTGTGTTGGCAATCGCATAATGTTTGACCCACCGTCCATTTACAAATAATGAAATGTAATTTTTGTTGGCCCTTGTAATTTCAGGTAGTGATGCATACCCCGATATTTTGTAGTCATGAGATAGACCTTCAAACGGAATCATTTTCTTAGCAATTGCCACTCCATATATATCTGCTAACACTCGTTTGATTTCTCCACTGCCTGAAGTTTGAAGAATGATTCTTCCGTCATGTACTAGTTTAAAAGCAATCCCCGGATAACTCAGGGCAAAGCGGTTTAATAAATCAATTGAATGACCCAATTCTGTTTGCAAGGTTTTCATATACTTTAAACGAGCAGGAGTATTGAAAAACAATTGATCGATTTTTATATCCGTACCTTTTCTAAGAGACCCTGCACGATGTTCTGTCAGACGACCGCCTTCCATTTGTACGAAAGTTCCACTTTCCCCGTTTGACGTATGCAAAGTTACTTTTGATACAGAAGCGATACTGGCTAATGCTTCACCACGAAATCCAAGCGTCCGAATTCGGAACAAATCGTGTTCGTTTGCAATTTTACTAGTCGCATGACGAGAAAATGACAATAATGCATCATCTGCGTCCATCCCTGCTCCATTATCAATTATTTGTATAGAAGTCAGCCCCGCCTCAATAAGCAATACTTCAATGGCCGTACTCCCTGCATCAATCGCGTTTTCTACTAATTCTTTTACGACAGAAGTCGGTCGTTCTACTACTTCCCCTGCTGCTATTTTGTTGGATAGAGGTTCGTCCATCAATCGAATGATGCCCATGCGCTCACTCCTTATTGGTTTAACTTCTCTTGTAAGTCATGAATCATTTGCAACGCTTGAAGCGGTGTCATTGCTGATACTTGTACATCTTTAATCGTTTGTAGGATTTCGTCCTTTTCTGTATCGGCTTCGTCAAAAAAGGACAATTGTTCAATTGTTTTTGGTTGTTGTTTTTTATCTTGCTCAAAAGTTTTTAATAACTCTCTTGCTCGCGCAAGTATTGGTTCAGGTAAATTGGCCAACTCTGCAACATGAATACCGTAACTTTTATCCGCAGGGCCTTTTTTTACTTTATGAAGAAACACGACTTTGCCCGACTGCTCCATTGCGGCTACATGAACATTGTGTAGTTTTTCAAGAGAATTTTCTAACGTTGTTAATTCGTGATAATGGGTAGAAAACAGTGTATTGGCCCCAATTTCACGATGAATGTATTCAATCATTGATTGAGCTAGCGCCATTCCGTCATATGTCGATGTACCACGGCCAATTTCATCAAACAGCAATAAGCTGTTTTTTGTCGCGTGCGTAATGGCATATTGTGATTCAAGCATTTCCACCATGAATGTACTTTGGCCAGAAACTAAGTCATCTGCTGCACCAATACGCGTGAAAATTTGATCGACTATCGGTAAATTCGCAGATTCAGCAGGTACATAACTCCCGATTTGAGCCAGTACAATTGTCAATGCAACTTGTCGCATATACGTACTTTTACCGGACATGTTGGGTCCAGTAATTAGTAACATGTTTTGATTTTCTGCAAGGACGCAGTCGTTCGGAACATAATGCTGTTTGTTGAGCATTTTCTCAACTACTGGGTGACGTCCTTCGATAATGGATATTTCATTTGAATCATTGAAATCCGGTTTTACAAAACGGTATTTTTCCGCCACATTAGCAAAGCTTAAAAAGACGTCTAATCCACTTAGAGAAGAAGCTAAGCGTTGAATGCGGGAAATATATTGTTTGACTTCGTCTCGAATCGCTACAAATAACTCATATTCGAGTGCCAAACTTTCTTCTTCTGCCGTTAAAATCAAAGCTTCTTTTTCTTTTAGTTCAGGAGTGGTATAACGTTCAGCGTTCGCTAATGTTTGCTTTCGATCATAACGTTCTAAATCTGCTAAATGCATATTGGCTTTTGAAATTTCAATATAATAGCCAAAAATACGGTTATAGCCAATTTTCAATGACTTGATGCCCGTTAATTTGCGTTCTCTTTGCTCCAATTCAGCAATCCAGTCTTTACCGTTACGAGAAGCATCTCGAAATTCATCCAATCGCTCATGAAAACCGTCACGAATCACTCCACCTTCTTTTGAAGACAACGGAGGATTTTCACTAATCGCTTGCAGTAATTCACAAACTTCAATACAACGATCTAGTTTCTCGCCAAATTCCAATAAAGCTGGATCTCCCGACTTCTCTAACTCTTCGATTAACATAGGTACTTTCTCTAGAGAACTGCGAAGCTGTGCTAAATCTCTTCCACTAGCACTCCCAAAGGCGATTCGCCCAGATAAACGTTCTAGGTCATAAACTTCTTTCAACAAGCCTTGAAGCTCTACACGCACGAAATAGTGCTCGATCAATGCCGTTACCATTTGTTGGCGTTCTTCAATCATTCGTTTGTTGGCTAACGGTTGATGCAACCACTGCTTTAATTTCCGGCTCCCCATCGCTGTCATTGTTTCATCCAACAGCCACAGTAACGTTCCTTTTGTTTCATTGCCCCGAATCGATTGCAGCAATTCCAAATTTCGTTTGGAATGAAAATCAATGCTCAAC
The DNA here is from genome assembly GCF_001687665.2 of Planococcus donghaensis. NCBI lineage: Bacteria > Bacillati > Bacillota > Bacilli > Caryophanales > Caryophanaceae > Planococcus > Planococcus donghaensis. Next base: position 2,031,528 of record NZ_CP016543.2, read on the forward strand.
AATTGATTGTTTTCTTTATAAGCAAAAGCTTGGATGTGGTCTAACGATTGTTTTTGCGTACGAGCAATATACGTCATTAATCGGTGACAACTTGTTTGTAAATCTTCTGGACAATCTATAGTCAACGATGCATTCATCTGATACGCATCTTCCATCGTCTCAATCGACAAAACTAAATCTTGTTCTTCTTCTGTTAACAAGACAAACAATTGCTCGGAAACGACTAGTTCACGAATGCTTAAAGAACGCAGCTCCTGAAGCAATGCTTTTTCCGTTCCCATTATGTACGTCGCTGTCGATTCACCTGTACTAATATCCACATACGACAAAGCAAAACCGTCTGTTAATTCATCGGCAGCAGCTAAAAAGACATTAGATTTAGAATCCACACTTTTTCCTTCTGTATGTGTACCAGGCGTGATTAAACGGACGACCTCACGCTTCACAACGCCTTTAGTCGTTTTTGGGTCTTCTACTTGTTCACATATGGCCACTTTATGACCTTTTAAAATTAACTGATCAATATAGTTTTTGGCCGCATGGTGAGGCACGCCACACATCGGAATCCGGTCATCGCCATTTCCTCCACGTGCAGTTAACGTAATTTCGAGTAGTTGAGATGCCTTAATCGCATCATCATAAAACAATTCATAAAAATCGCCTAAACGGAAAAACAAAAATGCATCTAAGTATTCGGATTTCACTTGAAAATATTGTTGCATCATTGGTGTCGGTGCCATTTAAAAAACCTCTTTCAAATCGATTCGTCGTTTCTCCATTATACCAAATATAAAGGCGGAAAAGAAAAAACTGAAAGAGCTTTGGCTCTTTCAGTTTTTTCTGTTTAAATGCGTTTCTATTCACGCATGTATTTCGTTATAACGACCAGATTGTCTTATGCCGTCGAGGCTTAACGGTCGTTTACGCTTTTCTAGTTACCCGCAGCTTCCTGGTTTGTCGTTGCGAACTTTCGATCCTGTTTCGCCGCGTAACAAGTCGCCACCTGTTTCCGTGATAATGTTGTTTGTAACTTGGTTCGCAATAGCAGTTGAGACCATTTGCAACAATGAGTTAACATCGCTTTGCGATTGTTTAAATTCTTGAACGATTGGCACTGCGTCAATTTCTTCTTCGATTTTGGCAATTTTGCCTTCGATTAAATTTAATGCACGCTCTTTGCCATATGCTTGGAAGTTTACTGCTTGTTTTTGCAAGCTTTTCAAGCTAGCGATTTTCTCACGAATTTGTTGGTTTTCGTTAATTTGTGCTTCTGCACGTTTAAAGAAATCTACTTCTTCTGTTGCTGCGATCATATCGGCAACTTCGCGTGCTTTGTCGACGATTTCTTGTTTTGTGTATGTCATTTTTAAACACCCATTTCTTGGCCCGCTGCAGCTTCTTGTTGTTCACCGTTTTGCGGCCATGTTTTAGTTTCGGTAAATCAGACTTCGACATCTTTATTTGAAGTACAAAACCTAACTGTGCAATTACATACAGTATGGTTCTTCCTTTTGATAGTACGTTAATCATTTTTGAAACCTTATGACCTGTTCGAGTTTCCGAAAGAAATGATTATCCATTTCCACAAAAATTCTTTTTACTCACTCTCTCATTATACTGAAAATGAGGCTTGCACTTCAAGGTCTCTGCTCTAATTGTCGAAGTTTCGTCACGAAGCTATAAATTTATCCTCGGAATGGATAATCTTCATTGATATAAACACGCTCAAAGCTTGTCGCTTTACCCGTTTGATCATCCACTTCTGTGAAAAATCCACTTACAACTGAACGGCCACGTTTCGGCACTTCAAATCGAGTTGGCATATTCGTTTTAAAACGATACAACACAGCTTCTTTGTTCATACCTAATATTTCATCATATGGTCCTGTCATACCCACATCTGAGATATACGCAGTACCATTTGGTAATATGCGTGCATCAGCAGTTTGAACATGCGTATGAGTTCCAACGACCACTGAAGCGCGGCCATCTAAATGCCACCCCATCGCAATTTTTTCACTTGTTGCTTCTGCGTGGAAATCGACAAATACTAATGGCGAAATGGCTTTAGCTTCGGCTACAAGCTCATCTGCTTTTTGGAATGGGTCTTCATGAGGCGGCAAAAAAACACGTCCATGTAAATTTATAACCGATAAGGTTTGGCCATTTTTGGTGACTGTAGCCATGCCACGACCTGGTGCTTCATCTGAAAAGTTTGCTGGACGAATCAAGTAATCAACTTCATCAATAAAATCAAAAATCTCTTTTTGATCCCAAGTATGGTTGCCCATTGTTACCATATCGACACCCATAAATAACAAGTCTTGATAAATGGCTTTCGTAATTCCGCGTCCTGCTGCTGCGTTTTCACCATTTGCAATAATGACGTCTGGTGCATACTTTCTTTTTAATCTCGGTAAATACGATTCTAGTGCATCTCTTCCGATTGATCCGACAATATCTCCAATAAATAAAATTTTCACAAACTCACCTTTTTTCCATAAGAAAAAGGCTTCTTTGAATAGACATTCATCGAAGCCTTACTCTTATTATTTTGCGTATTCAACTGCTCTAGTTTCTCTAATAACCGTCACTTTGATATGACCTGGATAATCCAGCTCTTCTTCAATCCGTTTCCGGATGTCTCGAGCTAAACGATGCGCCGTCATGTCATCAATTTGTTCAGGTCGCACCATGATGCGAATTTCACGTCCCGCTTGAATAGCGAATGATTTCTCTACGCCTTCATACGACTCGGAAATTTCTTCAAGTTTTTCTAGGCGACGAATGTAGTTTTCCAATGTTTCACTTCTTGCACCTGGACGAGCAGCTGACAATGCATCTGCTGCTGCTACGATGACAGAAATGATTGAAGTCGCTTCTGTGTCACCGTGATGGGAAGCAATACTGTTTATCACTACAGGATGTTCTTTGTATTTAGTTCCAAGTTCTACACCGATCTCTACGTGACTGCCTTCTACTTCATGATCGATTGCTTTACCAATGTCATGTAAAAGTCCAGCACGACGAGCAAGTGTAACGTCTTCTCCAAGTTCAGCTGCCATTAAGCCTGACAAGAATGCTACTTCCACAGAGTGCTTCAGTACATTTTGTCCATAACTTGTACGGTAACGAAGGCGTCCAAGAATTTTGATCAAATCAGGATGTAAGTTATGAACACCTACGTCAAATGTGGTTTGTTCCCCAATTTCACGAATTTGTTCATCCACTTCACGTCTGGACTTCTCAACCATTTCTTCGATGCGCGCTGGATGGATACGGCCATCTGATACCAGTTTTTCAAGAGCCAATCGAGCCGTTTCGCGACGAATTGGATCAAATCCTGATAGAATAACCGCTTCTGGTGTATCATCGATGATTAAATCGATTCCGGTTAAGGTTTCAAGCGTACGGATGTTACGCCCTTCACGCCCAATGATACGACCTTTCATTTCATCGTTTGGCAAGTTTACTACCGACACAGTAGTTTCTGCTACATGGTCTGCTGCAAATCGTTGCATCGCCAATGATAAAATGTTTTTCGCTTTTTTGTCCGATTCTTCTTTAGCACGAGCTTCTGACTCTTTCATCATTACCGCAATATCCGTTGAAAGTTCTTTCTCAACATCTTGCAAGATAATTGATTTGGCTTCTTCTCGTGTCAAAGATGAGATTCGTTCCATTTCAGATTGCTGCTGTCGGACTAACTCTTCGGCTTTGCTCTCCATCTGTTCAATATGCTGTTGTTTTTCTGAGAGCGTTTCGTCTTTACGTTCTAGACTCGCTTCTCTTTTGTTTAATGCATCATCCTTGCGATCCAAATTTTCTTCTCTCTGCAACAACCGATTCTCTTGTCTTTGTAGTTCAGAACGGCGTTCCCGAATTTCAGATTCTGTTTCAGTACGCAATTTATGATTTTCGTCTTTCGCTTCCAATAATGCTTCTTTTTTCAGCGCTTCAGCTTCTCGTTTTGCATCTTCGACTATTTGCTCCGCAGAGTTTTTAGCGCCTGCAATATTGGAATCGTTTGCTTTTTTTAATGCAAAATAACCAACAACTACACCGACGATGATACCAAGCAAAGCGAAGATGAACTCATTAATACCCATTCGGACACCTCCTCTTGCTATTGATTTGTTTTCATTTTAAAAGATGAATGATCAAACTTGTTTCACTACAACTATTTTAAAATTAGTAAATTATACAATTTTAATTGTATAGATGGACTTATGTCGTGTCAACCCAGGAAAGCGGAAGTAGCAGTCTTGAGCCAAGGGGAAGTTAGCAACACGTTCGCATTAATGAATACACGCGTTTCTGCTGTGCGCTAACTTTACGAAATTTACTATAGTAAAAAAGCCGCAAAGCTTTTTTGAACTGCACCGAAATTGTTAGACACAACTAACAATGGAGGTGCAGTTTTTTATGGCGAAATTTAAAGTTGAAGATAAGATACGCGCTGTTCGGGAGTATTTAACTGGGCATGACTCGATGAATGAAGTCGCTAAGCGGTATGGGGTAAACAAAAGAGGATTCCATCAATGGATTGAGCTGTACCAACATCACGGCGTAGAGGGATTGATGAAACGCTATACAAACTATACACCTGAGTTTAAGATGGACGTATTAAACTTTATGAACGATACCGGGGCGTCCCCTATGAAAGCAGCTGCTGTTTTCAATATCCCTTCCAGAACGACCGTGATGAAATGGGAGAAAGCACTTGATCAAAGTGGCATGGACGCCCTTATTTCAAAACAAAGGGGGCATCCATCCATGAAAGAGAAATCCAAAAAACCTGTGTCACCAAAGAAACCAACCGAATCACTTCAAGAAGAAGTCGAACGGCTGCGCATGGAGAATGCGTATTTAAAAAAGTTAAATGCCTTAGTGAAGGAAAAAGAACTGTCACAGCGCAACTCAAAGCGCAAGTAATCTATGAGCTAAGGCATGATTTCAAGGTCGTTGACCTCATCAAGATAGCGTCCATTCCTAGAAGTACCTATTATTATTGGATCAAACATCACACTCGTCCCGACAAATACAAAGAGGCAAAAGAAGCGATTGCCGTTATCTTTCATGCACACAAGGGACGATATGGACATCGGAATATCCAAATCGAATTAGGGAAAATAGGAATCCACCTGGATCCAAAAACGGTATTGAAATTGATGAAAGTAATCGGTCTCGCCTGCCGGGTTCGGATGAAGAAATACCGTTCCTATCGTGGCAATGTGGGAACAGCGGCACCGAATATCCTGAACCGAGATTTCTCAGCTGAGAAACCAAATCAAAAATGGGTAACCGATGTGACGGAGTTCTCTCTTTTCGGGCAGAAGCTCTATCTATCACCTGTACTGGACCTGTACAACAGCGAAATCATCGCTTACACCATCCAGAGCCGGCCGACGTATGACCTGGTTTCCACCATGCTTGAACAAGCCTTGAAACGCCTCGACCCAAAAGATGAGCTTGTGCTCCATTCGGATCAGGGCTGGCATTATCAGATGAAGAAATACCAGATGGCATTGAGCAACCGGAACGTCACCCAAAGCATGTCCCGTAAGGGGAACTGTCTCGACAACGCCGTGATCGAAAATTTCTTTGGCATCCTGAAGACGGAACTCCTCTACTTGCAGGAATTTGAAAGTCTTGAACACTTCCGCCAGGAACTGGATGACTATATGATTTACTACAATCAGAAACGAATGAAGAAGAAATTAAAAAACATGAGTCCGGTTGAATACCGGACTCATGTACAACAAGCTGCTTAATTTTTTTGTCTAACTTTTTTGGGTCAGTTCATTTTTGCTTAGCGGCTTTTCCCAATTTATAAACGACTTTTAGTTATCGTCTTCATCTAACAAAAGATTAAAGTCTTCTGGTTCTTCTTTGCTTGCAGCAATTGTATACGTAGCTGCTGCCATGCCATAAGATTCACGGATTTTGTTAGAAATCTCATTACGGATTTCTGGATTTTTAAGCAAGAATTGCTTAACATTTTCACGGCCTTGACCGATTCGTTCTTCGTTATATGAATACCATGAACCGCTCTTTTGAATAATTTCCAAATCAGAACCGATATCGACGATTTCGCCTTCACGCGAAATCCCTTTTCCGTACATAATGTCTACTTCAGCAGTACGGAACGGTGGAGCTACCTTGTTTTTCACAATTTTAATCTTCGTTCTGTTACCAATGATTTCTGTGCCTGATTTTAATGCTTCTGCACGACGTACTTCTAAACGAACAGACGAATAGAATTTCAATGCGCGACCACCAGGTGTTGTTTCTGGGTTACCAAACATTACACCAATTTTCTCACGAATTTGGTTAATGAAAATAACAATGGTATTAGACTTGTTAATAACACCAGATAATTTACGAAGAGCTTGAGACATTAAACGAGCTTGTAATCCCATATGAGAGTCGCCCATTTCACCTTCGATTTCAGCTTTTGGTACTAATGCTGCTACTGAATCGACTACGACGATATCAACTGCTCCACTACGAACAAGAGCTTCGGCAATTTCAAGTGCTTGCTCTCCTGTATCCGGTTGAGACAATAGTAACTCATCAATATTTACTCCAAGGTTCTTTGCATAAACTGGATCTAATGCGTGCTCTGCATCGATAAAGGCAGCTGTTCCGCCTGTAGCTTGTACTTCTGCAATAGCATGAAGAGAAACAGTTGTTTTACCTGAACTTTCAGGACCGTATACTTCGATTACACGCCCACGTGGATATCCGCCTATTCCTAGTGCTGTATCCAATGCAAGTGAACCACTTGAAACTGATGATATATTGCGGTCGGAATTTTCCCCTAATTTCATAACAGAACCTTTACCAAATTGCTTTTCTATTTGTTTTAACGCCATATCTAATGCTGCTTTACGATCGCTCAAAAGAAATCCTCCTCTAAATGAAAACCTATTTTCTATCTGTTTCTAGTATACTAGCTTATTGAGAAATACACAAGAAAAAAGCGAACGTTTATTCGGTTATTTATTTTTAAAACTTATTTTTAAACGTCCTATTTCACGCATTTCCCGATTTTGGCAATAAAAAAACACGCAAAATTAAATTTTGCGTGCATTTTCTTCTGTTAACGTGCGAATGACATAATATAACGCGAGTTTAACAGCTCGTAAACGATTCGTGTTGCGCATTCCTGATAGCTGAAGGCGGTAAGATTTAGAACTTCCTTCTGTGGCTATGCCAATCCAAACAGTCCCTGCAGGCTGATCACCGTGTGCGTCTGGCCCTGCTGCACCTGTTAATGAAACGCTAATATCGGTTTTAAATTTATCTCGTACCGCTTCTGCCATAGCTAATGCTGTTTGCTCACTGACAACACCGTATTCAGCTAGTAATTCAGCTGATAAGCCAAGCTGATGAACTTTCATTTCTTCGTTGTAAGTAATAACTCCACCTGATAATACTGCGCTTGCTCCTGCAACAGAAGCCAACTCCGATTGAAATAATCCAGCGGTTAAACTTTCGGCTGCTGAAATTGTTTTGCCTTGCTGTTTCAAAAGTTCAACTACTTTAGATGCGAGCGAATCATTGTCATACCCATACAGATAATCACCTACAACATCTAAAATCTCGTTTTTAGTACCGTTAATTAATTGCCACGCTTCTTCTGTTGTATTGGTTTTAGCCGTAATACGCAGCGTTACTTCACCATCAGCAGCGAGTGGTGCAATTGTCGGGTTTGTTTGTTTTTCGAGAATGTGATGCAAACGATCTTCCAGTTCCGCTTCACCGATCCCATAAAAGCGCAAGACGTGTGACAAAATAACATCTGCTTTGTTCAATAAGCTTGCAAGTTTCGGTTTTGCCTCAAACTGGAACATTGGCTCCATTTCTTTTGGCGGTCCTGGTAACAAGATATAAACGCGTTCGTCTTTTTTGTACATCATGCCAGGCGCCATACCATTGTGGTTCACAAGTACGTCGCTGTCTTTTAACACCCACGCTTGCTTTTTGTTGTTTTCCGTCATCGGTCGACCTGCACGTTCAAAAAACGCAACGATCGAATCGAGAGCTTCTTCGTTTGTTTCTAGGGATGTATTTAAGTGACGAGCAATCGCCTCTTTTGTTAAATCATCTTTTGTCGGACCCAATCCACCGGTAAATAGTATTAAATCCGCACGATTTTCTGCAATCTTAATCGCATCTTCTAACCGATCCGGGTTGTCTCCGACTACTGTATGGTAATACACATTAATGCCAAGTTCGGCTAAATGATTAGACAAAAATCGAGCATTCGTATTTGTAATTTGACCTAATAATAACTCTGAACCTACCGCAATAATTTCTGCGTTCATTTATTCGAACCCCTTTTTGCGCTTATTTTGAAGCCATTAATGCGCGACGATTGGCGTAGAAATAATCCCAGCCAGACCATACTGTAAAGATCAATGCGATATAAAGCATAATTTGACCAAATGGCAAACCAACTAATACAAAAATAGTGTCGTGTAACAACAAAGCCGAGATCGCTAAAATTTGTGCAGTTGTTTTAATCTTGCCTAAACCACCAGCAGCAACAACTTCACCTTCGCCTGCTAGAACTAAACGTAATCCTGTAACCGCAAATTCACGGCTGATGATGATAATTACAATCCACGAAGCGGCAAACCCTAATTCCACTAAAATGATTAATGCGGCTGAAACCAATAGCTTGTCCGCTAATGGATCTAAAAACTTTCCAAACGTCGTAACTAAGTTGTACTTACGTGCATAATAGCCGTCCACCCAATCTGTCAGTGATGCAAAAATAAAAATTACTCCTCCGACAAAATGAGTGACGGGCATTTCAGCGCCAAATAGCATCATGGTTCCCCAGTCAAAGCCGGCTAACATGACCACCATAAATACAGGAATCAATAAAATCCTCGAGATGGTAATCTGGTTTGGTATGTTCATTGTTGTTTCCCCTTTCAAACTTTCAAGAAAAATAGCCATCCAAAGATGGCTATTCGACGTTTGTCAATTGAATAACGATATTTTGGGTTTGGAGTGGTTGCGTATACTCGATGTTTTCACCGTTCATAATCAATGTGATATTAGCGTATTCTCCAATACGTACATGAAGACGGTCTACTTTAGCTAAATCGAGTGTTTCTTTTTCCCCAGCTTGCATTACACGTGCTTTAGAAGTTAACTCTTTTTGATTTTGATCAGTGGCAGCAATCCAGGACGGTCCATCCGCAACTATTTCTAGCTGAGGATTCGCAGTTCCTTGCCATGTATAAGTTGTTGTTTCACCTTTTGTTTCTTTTAGTGAAAGAACAGACGTAGGTTCTGCAGGTTTTTCCACTGGTTCTTCAACAGCCGCTTCTTCTGTTTCATCTGGCGTAGCAGGAACAGGTTCTTCGTATGGCACACTTACGCCTTCTTCTTCTGCTGGACGATTGGCGGAATCTCTATTCGTCGATGCACTATAAAAATACCACGACACCGCAAGAATTAAGACAATAAATAAGGCAACCAAAACTTTTGGTATGATATCAGCATATGTCTCGCTCGGAGCAGTGCGGGCAACAGAACGGCTTCTTGAAGTAAAAGTTTCCGGCATTTGTTTTTTTTCAGCCGTTTCACCAGCCGGCATTTCTGTTTTAAACTGCTCAAGTAATTCTTCACCGTTCAACCCTACTGCTGCAGCATATTGTTTAATAAAAGCGCGTACATAAAACGCTCCAGGCATCATAGTGTGATTGCCATCTTCTATACCCGCCAAGTAACGTTTTTGTATTTTGGTCAAGTCTTGCAAATCTTCCAAACTAAAACCTTTGGCGATTCTGGCCTGTTTCAGCCTCGTACCCAACTCATTCAAACCGATCACCTGCCTACTTAAAAGTTAAAGCCGTCTCCAAACATATTCCCTTGAGATTTTTCATCCATAAATGTATTTTTCTCTAATACTTCATAAGTAATCTCTTCATCTGGGTGGTGACGCAATTCAATAATGTAATCAAAATCATCAATGCTGTATTCGGATTGCTCTACAAACTTGTCTGGGTGCTCTACTACTTTAATCGTTGGCATACGCATCATTTCACGGACTAATTGCATATGTCGTTCATCAGATGAACGCCGAGTAACAATACCATCCAAAATAAAGATGTTATTGCCGTTATGCTCATCGCCCATTAACTGGTTACGTACAGTTTGCTTAATCATTGTAGAAGATAAGAAAATCCACTTTTTATTTGCACTTACGCTGGCAGCGACAATCGATTCTGTTTTTCCAACACGCGGCATTCCTCTTAATCCGACCAACTTATGACCTTCTTGTTTGAAAATTTCTGCCATGAAATCCACAAGCAAGCCTAATTCGTCTCTTACAAAGCGGAAAGTTTTTCGGTCATCGGCGTCTCGTTGGATATACCTGCCGTGGCGTACTGCCAAAATATCCCGCAGTTTTGGCTCCCGGAACTTCGTCACAGCAATCGTTTCAATAGTGGATAAAATTTGTTCAAAACGCTCTAGTTGAACATCATGTTCTGCACGCAATAGCATACCGCGACGACCTTGATCGACGCCATTAATAGTAACGATATTTACCCGTAACATTCCCAAAAGAGAAGCGATATCGCCAAGAAGACCGGGACGGTTGACTTGGATTTCGTATTCAAAATACCATTCTTTCATGCAATATCCGACCTTTCTCTAATACAAGCTGTCTAAAAGGGATTCTAGTTAATATGATAGCTGATTTGCCGCTCACGTGAAAGAGGCATTTACTTAGAGAAAAAGCGATTACATCAACCATCCACCATTTATACGCAGTGTCTGACCAGTCATATAATCTGCTTTTCCCCCGATTAGGAAATCCACAGCATCTGCGATGTCTTGAGGAGTTCCAAGTCCGAGTGGAATATCTTCTTCAATTTCTCGTATCTCTTCTGATGAAAAACCGGCATTCATTTTTGTTTGAATAAAGCCAGGCGAAACAGCATTCACGCGCGTTCCGGATGGTGCCATTTCTTTTGCATAAGCTTTCACAAATGCTAACTGCGAACCTTTAACAGCTGAATACATTGTTTCCATAGATGCGCCTATCTCTCCCCAAATAGAAGAAACAAAAACGACATAAGACTTGTCGTGACGATGAAAAAATGAAGAAAGAGTCCGAATTACGGAAATCGGATTTTTTACATGTACACGCCATAAATCTTCCATCTCTTGTTCTGTTGTATCAATTAACATCTTCATTAGCGATTGCCCACTAGCAACAACAATGCCCGATGCATCATACACATTGGTTGCAAGCTGTTGTACTCCACTTTCGTGGGCAAAGTCTGCTTGAATGGGGATAAACTCCTGTGAAGGATAATTTTTCACAAGCTCTTGTGCTAGCGCTGCTGTCGAGTTGGTGTTCCAATGCAAATACAATGACCAACCACTGTCTGCTAATTGCCGTGCAATGCTTTCACCAATTTCACCAGATGCTCCGAGCAGGACAACAAACCGTTTCACTGCTCGTCCTTTTTCGAGGGCATAATGGTAAATACAGATTGCTGAGATTCGTGACTGACCAATGAAAATGCATTTTGCAAATCAACAACCTCTAACTCCTCTAATACTGGAACCACGTCAAACAAGTTCATTTCATTAAATGCATAATTGGTGAATTGGTTTGCAATGTATTCTGGAGAGTTTAACGCTCTAAGGAAGAAGCCAATTTTTTTACGGCGAACACGATCAAGATCTTCCTGTCCAAATGGCCATTTTTCAATTGCATTTTGAAGCGTATGTTTGATTTCTTTTATTAAAATCTCAGGCTTGTGCGTATCAGATCCGACTAAAGCGTAACCAAATCCTTGTTCTAACGAGTAGTCGAACGAATACGACTCATCAATCCAATCGTTTTCGTAGGCATGATGGTAAAAATCAGAAGTCCGTCCAAACAACAATTCATAAGCAAGTTGAGCCGCTAGCTCATGCTTAAGCATGTCAGGACCAATTAAATCGAGTTTTTCAGGTTTAATCCCGTAAAACACTTTTGGTTTTTGAACGCTCATTTCTAATACACGTTCTTTTATCGCTACTTCTTTTGGCTCTTCTGGATAAATACGTGTAATTTCTGTAGGCTCTTCAAACGATCTTTGTGCTTGGTCTTCTTTTACTAACGCCATCATTTGATCAGGATCTACATTTCCTACGATAAATAACACCATATTTGAAGGATGGTAAAACGTGTTGTAACACGTATACAGATGGTCAGCCGTAATATCTTGAATCGATTCTACTGTACCTGCAATATCGATTTTTACGGGATGATTTTTGTACATATTTTCAATGATTCCAAAATACAAACGCCAATCTGGTTGATCGTCATACATCGTAATCTCCTGTGCGATAATGCCTTTTTCTTTTTCCACAGTCTTTTCTGTAAAATAAGGTGTTTGCACAAAATTCAGTAAGGTTTTAACGTTTTTATCTATTTCTCCTGTAGCTGAAAACAAATAAGCTGTCCGGGTAAACGAGGTAAAAGCATTGGCTGAAGCACCTTGTTTACTAAACTCTTGAAAGACGTCTCCTTCTTCTTTTTCAAACATTTTGTGTTCTAAAAAGTGAGCGATGCCATCTGGAACTTTGATTGGCTCTTTCCCACCTTGTGGAACAAAATGGTTATCAATAGAACCGTACTTTGTCGTGAACGTTGCAAACGTTTTTGAAAAGCCCTTTTTCGGTAAAATATAAACGGTTAAGCCATTATCTAGCTTTTCATGAAATAGTGTTTCTTCTAATTGTTCAAATTCTACTTTATGCATTTGTTTCATCCTCCTTGCCGGATAGGAAGTAAGTCATTTCTAACGACAATTCCTTAGCAACTAACGCGATATCTTCTTTCGTCACATTCTTCCATTTATTAATCATATACTCAGGTTCGAAACGCTCGGTCAACTCCATGTATTGATCATAAATGTCGATTTGTCCACGCGCCGAGTCTAGAGCTTCTTTCAACTGATTGATCAACAATGCTTTTGTTTGATCGAGTTCAATATCTGATATATTCCCTTTTTTCACTTCTTCTAATTGTTCTAAAACTAAAGTCACCGCTTTTTCTTCTAACTTAGAATCAATACCTGCGAGAACGAACATCAACCCAAACTGCGAAGCAAAAGAACTTGAGACGTAATAAGCCATGCTTTCTTTTTCACGAATATTTACAAATAATTTGGAATGAGCATAGCCACCAAAAACGCCGTTCATCAGCTGCATGATTGGAAATTTCTCATCGCGGAATGTAATCGGCGTAAAAAATGCCATATGTAATTTCCCTTGTTTCATGTCTTCGAATTCAAGAACACGTGATTGCTCTGGTTTTACCAATTCCATTGGGGGCACTGCAATCGCTTTTTCCCGATCTTTAAAATGGAAAAATTCACGAATATACGAAGCGATCATTTCAGGTTTCACATCGCCTACCGCATAAATTTCAATTTCATTTTGAGAAATCATTTCGTTGTATTCAGCTACCAATTGCTCGTTTGTAACGCTTTCCACAACTTCAATTGTGCCATTTGATGTAATAGAAGCTGGATGGTTCGGTAAAGCCAGCTCCATCATGCGTTGCTGCGCATAACGTGTTTTTTCGTCAAATACAGATTCAATACGCTGCACAATAGAATGCTTTTCACGTGTAAATATAGATTGTTTAAACAACCCATTTTCAAAATTCGGTTTAAACAAGACGATATACATTAAGTTTAGTACTTTTTCTAACACACCTTTTTCAGAAAGGTATTGATCGTTGACTGTTTCAACATTTAGCGTAACCACGTGCTCATTTCCACGCTTTGATGAATCTATGTAAAGAGAAGTACCATATAAATCATCAAGCACCATACGAAGTGCTGTATGTGATGGATAAACCTCGTTACTATGTTGCAAGACATTCGCCAAAATCGAACGAGCCGACGCCTTTTCTTTCGTTAATTTATCTTTGAATTTAATTGAAAAATTTATCGTTTTAAATTGTGTGGTCTCATTGACATGCACATTTACGCCTTTAGCAATATTAATCGTTTCAAACATGTAGAATCCCCTCTCGTCGTTCATGTTCTAACTATACCGAACCTTTTCCGTTAATTGCAAATAAAGAAAAGCAAAGGTGCCCGTTTTAGTCCCGACAAGCGCTGGAGGACTTGTTGCTAATGGCGCTCTTTGCCATTATCCGCAAGTCCGAAGCGACCTCGAGGGACTGGGCACCGGAGCTAGACAATAGAAAAGCGAAAGCGGCCGTTTAGATTCGATGGGCATAAGATGACCTGGCGAAGTGGCGTTCTTTGCCACACAGTCAGGACATCTTATGCCCCGAGAATCTGACCGCTTGAGCTGGATCATAAAGAAAAGCGCAGGTGCCCGTTTTAGTCCCGACAAGAAATGAAAAGAGCCGTCGCAATCGACGGCTCTTTTGAAAATCTTATCGCTGACCTTTGATGTATGGTTTTCCGATTGCTAGTGGTGCATGAGCGCGACCGATAAAACCAGCAAGTGCTAAAATTGTTAACACATATGGCAAAATCAACAGGAAAACGTTTGGAATTTCTGAAATATACGGAATAGATGATCCGACAATACTCAGTGACTGGGCAAACCCGAAGAATAAGGCTGCTCCCATTGCACCAAGCGGATGCCATTTCCCAAAAATCATAGCAGCCAATGCCATAAAGCCTTGACCATTGATTGTGGCATGACCAAAATCATTGGTAATGGTCTGTGCGTAAATCGCGCCACCAATACCGGCTAAACCACCAGAAATCATAACAGCGATATAACGCATTCTCGTTACATTAATCCCCATAGTATCAGCAGCCATTGGGTGTTCCCCGACAGCGCGTAAACGAAGACCAAATGGAGTCTTGTAAATAACGAACCAGGCTAATACAGCAATACCGATTGCAAAGAACGAGGTATTGTAAACTGATTTAAATAGCAATGGCCCGATAACTGGAATATCAGATAAGAACGGAACATTGTAACGCGAGAAACGTTCAGTGATGAAATCCGTTTGTCCTTTATCAAAAATTCGTTTTACCAAGTAAATCGATAGTGCAGCTGCTAATAAGTTTATAGCTACTCCGGAAACTACTTGATCTGCACGGAATGTAATAGAAGCTACAGCATGCAATAAGGATAGGAGCAGCGCTGCAAACATCGCTGCAATTAGTGCAACCCAAGGTGTAGCCGATCCAAACGTATCAGCATACAATAAGTTGAACAAGATTCCAACAAAAGCACCAATGACCATTAATCCTTCGAGACCAATGTTAATAACACCAGATCTTTCTGAGAAGACACCGCCAATTGCGACTAAAATAAGTGGTGCAGCATAAAAGATCGCTGAAGGAACGATGAAATATAATACTTCAAGGAAACTCATATTACTTCGCCTCCTTCTTCTTAGCTGATGCACGGAGCAACAGCAAGCGAATGATGTAGCCCGAAGCTACAAAGAAGATAATAACTGCGATAACAATTTCAACAATTTCAATTGGAATACCCGCAGCATTTGGCATATTTAATGCCCCGTACTTTAATGAACCAAACAAAGTAGCCCCAAATATTACACCCAGTGGCGTGTTCATACCTAGTAAGGCAACTGCAATTCCATCAAAACCAATCCCGGTAAATCCACCTTTAGAAGATACATACTCAAAAGTTCCAAGTGCTTCCATCGCACCACCAAGACCGGCAAATGCACCAGAAATGACCATTGCTAAAATGATGTTTTTATTGACGTTCATCCCTGCGTACTGAGAGGCATTTTGGTTAAACCCAACCGCTTTTAACTCAAATCCAAGCGTGGTTTTTTCTAAAATAACCCACATCACACCGACCATCACCAAGGCAATAATAATCCCAAAATGCAGTCGTGAAAATTCGGTTAAGTTTTGCAAAAACTCAGAACGTAGTGAAGCACTTGCATATATATTGCCCGTGCGATCTCCACCGTCAGAAACCGTGCGGATTAATGCATTGGTTACGTGTAACGCAACATAGTTCATCATAATCGTTACGATTACTTCGTGTACACGGAATTTAGCTTTTAAAAGACCCGGTACGTAGCCCCATAATGCTCCAGCTACAGCTGCAGCCAAAATTGCTAATGGCAAGTGAATAATTTTCGGTAATTCTACAGCCACGCCAACGTAAGCTGCAGCAAACCAACCCACAATTAATTGTCCTTCAACACCAATATTGAATAGCCCTGAGCGGAAGGCAAAAGCTACCGCAAGACCAGCTAATAAATAAGGCGTGATTTGGCGAATGGTTTCACCGATAGTATATAAGTCTCCAAAAATTCCGTTCCAAAGAGCAGCATAGCCTTTTAATGGGTCATAGCCGCTGACCAGCATAATAACAGCGCCGACCAACAATCCTAAAATAACGGAAATGATGGGGACCAAAAGATTGGTCGCTCTATTCGACATGCTGATCCTCACCTTTCTTAGTTAAATCCTGTGTTTTTTTCTGATCAGTATGTCCTGCCATCAACAAGCCTAGCTCTTGCTCGGTCGTTGTTTCAGGCGTTACAATATCCACAATTTCTCCATCATGAATAACGGCAATGCGATCTGAAACGTTCATAACTTCGTCTAATTCAAAAGAAATCAATAATACAGCTTTTCCTTTATCGCGCTGTTCAATTAATCGACTATGAATAAATTCAATCGCCCCAACGTCTAATCCCCTAGTTGGTAAAGCCGCAATCAATAAATCGGGATCTCGGTCAACTTCTCGTCCAATAATCGCTTTTTGTTGATTACCACCAGATAACGAACGTGCTAACTCTGAAGGTCCTTGTGTGCGAACATCAAAGTCTTTAATAATTTGCAAAGCTTTTTCATTGATTTTGTTGTAATCAATAATACCTGATTTAGAGATTGGCTTTGAGTAGTATGTTTGAAGCGAAATATTATGACCAATTGGGAAATCGAGTACCAATCCATGCTTATGTCTATCTTGAGGAATATGACCAACACCCGACTCTGTTACTTTGCGTGGTTTCATGTTGGTAATATTTTTCCCATTAATTGAAATGGTTCCACTCTTTACTTTTCGAAGTCCTGTAATCGCTTCGATTAATTCAGATTGTCCGTTTCCATCAATTCCTGCAATTCCGACAATTTCGCCTTTACGAACATTCAAATTCAAGTGTTTTACTTTTTCAATGCCACGATAATCAAGGACAACTAAATCTTTAATATCTAAAATTTCTTCTCCTGGGAAAGACTCCCCTTTTACCGTAGTAAATTCTACTTGACGCCCAACCATTAAAGATGCAAGGTCGTTAGGATTGGTTTCAGACGTAATAACCGTTCCAATTCCTTGTCCTTTACGAATAACAGTTACACGGTCAGATACATCCATAATTTCTTTTAGTTTATGCGTAATTAAAATAATGGATTTTCCTTCAGCAATTAATCGTTTCATAATTTGAATCAATTCGACAATTTCTTGTGGCGTTAATGAAGCAGTTGGTTCATCAAAGATTAAAATTTCTGCTCCGCGATACAAAGTTTTCAATATCTCTACTCGCTGTTGCATACCTACTGATATGTCTTGAATAATAGCATTTGGATCAACATTTAAGCCGTATTGTTCAGACAAAGCCTGTACTTTTTTAGCAGCGTCTTTTTTATTGGTTACACCGTATTTTGTTGGTTCGGTTCCTAAAATGATGTTTTCTGTAACTGAAAAGTTTTCAACTAACATAAAATGTTGGTGAACCATTCCAATTCCAAGGTCATTCGCTATATTTGGATTAGCGATATCTACTTTTTTACCACGGACTCGGATTTCTCCGCCTTCAGGCTGATATAAACCGAACAATACGTTCATTAATGTCGATTTTCCAGCTCCGTTTTCCCCTAGTAATGCGTGAATTTCTCCCTTTTTCAGTTGCAGCGTAATATTGTCATTCGCGACAAATGTACCGAACTCTTTACGGATATTCAGCATTTCGATTACATACTCCACTGTTGTCACTCCCTCAAGACTGCTAACTTTTTTAAAAAATTAATTAATACAGGAAAGGCTTCCGTTTCTAAAAACCTTTCATCTATTAATTTCTACCTTGTAGACAAAAAAAATCATAAAGACCGGTAAAACCGGTCTTTATGATGACCGTCTAAAAATTTCTATTACTGTACAGTTTCAGGAACTTCAATGTCGCCATTGATAACTTGTTGTTTAAAGTCTTCAATTTTCGCCATTACGTCTTCTGGAATTGCTCCACGTGAATCAGCCAAATCAACGCCATCATCAGACAAACCGTAAGTAACTGTTTCGCCACCTGGGAATTCATCTGCCATAGCTTGTTCAGAAATATTGATTACAGCTGTATCTACGCGCTTCAATACTGAAGTTAAAGTAACGTTAGCGTCACCTGTTTGACCTTCATCGTATTGATCCGAATCCACACCGATAACCCAAATGTTTGCTTCTGGATTTGACTCTTTACGTTCTTTAGCTTCAGTGAAGACACCGTTACCAGTACCACCAGCTGCGTGGAAAATGATATCTGCTCCTGCAGAGTACATACGGTTCGCAGTTGTTTTACCTAATTCCGCTTTATCAAAAGCACCTGTGTATTGAACATCAACTTCAACTGATTCGTCTACAGCTGCAACTCCTGCAAGGAATCCTGCTTCAAAACGCTCAATTACTGGAATTTCCATTCCACCAACAAAACCAATTTTCTTCGTTTCAGACATTAAAGCCGCTGCTACACCCGCAAGGAATGCACCTTCTTGTTCTTTAAAAAGAACACTTGCAACGTTTGGAGCATCAACTACAGCATCAATGATTGCAATTTGCGCTTCAGGCTGTTGTTCAGCGATTTCTGCTACAGCACCTTCCATCAAGAAACCAATACCGAATACAACATTAAAGTCGCGACGGATCAAGTTGTTCAAGTTGGTGTTGTAATCTGCATCTGATGCAGATTGAAGATAGTCATAGCCGCCATCGCCTTTTTCAAGACCATTGTCTTTACCAAATTGCTGAAGACCTTCCCAAGCAGATTGGTTAAAGGATTTATCATCTACCCCACCAACATCTGTAACCATAGCTACTGAAAAGTCAGAAGCTTCTCCGCCTTCTCCTCCGCCAGTTTCACCGTTTGAAGTATCTTCGTCGCTACCGCATCCAGCAAGCATAGTTCCAGCAGCAAGCATTAATGATAAACCTAGACCAAATTTACGTTTTGTCAATGTAATAACCCCCAAGGTTTTTTTGATATTAGCAGGAATTTGATGTTTTACATACGTTTGCGAACCACATGAAAGCTGAATTTATCAGCTCTAAAGTAATTCTTTGAATAAAGCACCAAACGATCGTCTTCATCGTAATGGAGCTGTTTTAAAACAAGTAATGCAGTTTCCGGTTCACACTCCAGGATTGGCGAAGCATCATCATGATAACCAGTCGGATCAATAAATGTCACCGCATAGGAGATATGAATGTCTCCAGATTCTTCAATCGCTTTAAAAATGGAACTTTCTTTGCGTTTTAAAAAATCTGTAGGCAAATACGCGGAAGGAACCTTGTCGACACAATAAACTACAGGGTCGCTGTTTGCCGTACGAACGCGTTCAATAGTAATTATGGTATCATCGCCAGTGCAATGAAAGCGTTTTATATCCTCTTCAGAAGAAAGGCCCTCTGACGTGCTTAAGTAGATAGCACCGGGTTCCATTCCTGCCTGGCGGATCATATCGGATACACTTGTTAATTGTTCAATACCTGATGAAAACAATGGTTTTGAATTGACAAATGTCCCAACTCCGTGGCGTCTGACGATAATATTATCTTCTTCCAACAACCGAAGTGCTTCTCGTAAAGTAGCTCGGCTGACTCCAAGTGTTTTCGATAATTCGAATTCGGACGGCAACTTCTCTTTTTCTTTGTAGACGCCCGCAGCAATATCCTGTTTCATTCGATCGATCACTTGAAGGTACAATGCACGATGATCCGATTTGATTGTCATACGATTCACCACCCATGACAGAGATCAGACATCTGATGTAAAACATTCCTACTAATCAAAATTACTATAACACTTATTAGAAACGAAATAAATAGTAATTTGTCGAATTCAGCGAATTTTCGGTTCTCGAATAAATAAAAGAGTGATTAATTTATCACAAGTAACTTCAAATTCCTCAATAATCTTCCTGCTTTGGAACTAGTACTGTTCTTGGCTTACTGCCTTCATACGGTCCCACGACGCCACGTTGTTCCATTTGATCAATAATTCTTGCCGCGCGTGAGTACCCTACGCGAAAGCGACGTTGCAACATTGAAACGGAGGCTGTTTGCATTTCTGTAACTAATTGCACAGCTTCATCGTAAATTTCATCCGTTTCTTCGTCTATTTTCGTATCGTCAATTTCACTTGGAATCATGTCTTCTTGATATTGTGCTTTTTGTTGTTCGATTACAAAATCGACAATTTTTTCGACTTCTGAATCTGACAAAAACGCACCTTGAACACGCACTGGTTTTGATTGACCCGCGCCTAAAAACAACATGTCTCCTCGACCAAGTAGTTTTTCGGCTCCGCCCATGTCTAGAATTGTGCGAGAATCAATCGATGATGATACGGCAAAAGCAATTCGAGACGGAATATTCGCTTTGATGACCCCAGTGATGACGTTTACACTTGGCCGTTGTGTCGCAATAATCAAGTGAATTCCTGCCGCACGTGCCATCTGAGCTAGACGTGTGATCGCATCTTCTACTTCGTTTGAAGCAACCATCATTAAATCAGCCAACTCATCGACAATGACAACGATAAATGGTAACTTTGGATGCTTATCTTCGTTTTCTTCATTGAAAACCCGAACATATTCGTTATATCCTTCAATATTTCGTGTGCCGGTATGCGAGAAGAGCTCGTATCTTCTTTCCATTTCCGAAACAATTTTCTTTAATGCTTGTGCTGCTTTACGTGGATCGGTAACTACTGGTGCTAAAAGGTGTGGAATGCCGTTATAAACGTTTAACTCGACCATTTTCGGGTCAATCATCATCATTTTCACTTCATGCGGTTTAGCACGCATTATAATGCTTGTGATGATGCCGTTAATACATACCGATTTCCCACTCCCTGTTGAACCTGCCACTAAAAGGTGTGGCATTTTGTTTAATTGGGTCATAACAGCTTGGCCCGTAACATCTCTGCCAAGTGCAAATAATAGTTTAGCATCGGGTTGGTTGTTTTCTTCCGACTCCAATACTTCACGTAAGCTAACAATTGAAACTTCCGAGTTTGGTACTTCAATACCGATTGCTGATTTTCCTGGAATCGGTGCTTCGATACGAATATCACGCGCTGCTAGAGCTAAAGCTAGATCGTCATGCAAACTAACAATCTTACTTACTTTGACACCTGTGTCTGGCAACACTTCGTATTTTGTCACGGCAGGACCTAAATGAACTTGCGTTACTTTCGCTCTTACTCCAAAACTTTGGAACGTTTTCTCAAGTTTTTTAGCATTTTTTTGAATACCGGAATATTCTCCACTTTGATCGTGATGTGGCGGTAAAGTTAGTAAACTCATAGGAGGCAATTGGTATTCTTCATTCTCCAACTCTTCAGCAGTCGACAACAATTGGACTTCTCCCGTTTCTTGGGGTTCGTCTTGAGCAACTTCTGGAGGAGCTGTTTGTTTTGGTTTAACATTTTCGGTAAATGCCGAAATAATCGGCGCTTCTTGTTTAGGCTCGTATAAAAGATCCTCTTCTTGGTCGTCATCTTCATCGTAAGATAAGGATTCATTGATTTCCAAAACTTGTTCAGGTTCTGATTTTTTACGAGAAGTACGTGTTTTTTTCGGCTTGCTTTGCTTAAAACGACTCATTAATGAATCGATAGCCGGACGCATACTTGGTATTTTTTCAGCGATAAACGGTGCGGCTGCTTTTCCTGTTAAAATAATCGCGCCAATTGATAACAAAATGAGAGCTACAATCCATGTGCCTGCCGTGTCAAAAAGAACGTGCAATAGCGCATATAGTAAAGCTCCTAAAATTCCGCCGCCGGTAGCCAAGTAACTATTCCAAATAGTGCCCGTCATTTTAGTAGTGCGGATAGTTTCAGCAATTACGTTTGACGAGGTGATCGGTAATATACTGTTCGCCGCCCATATTAAATGACAAATAAGCAAAATACCGACTAACACTAATGCGGATCCAAACACGACTTTCATTCTCGGTTTTGGCCACTGTCTTTTCACCATGACAAATATTGCGACAAAAACGAGTGAAATAGGGATTAAGAAAGCCATATATCCAGCTAAATATTCCGCTATATTGTAAAACATTTTTCCAATAACGCCGAGCTGAAACGTCATTAACACCGCAATTCCTAACATTATTAATCCGATGACTTCATATGCAATCATTGGCATGGGCTGTCTTTTTTTGTTTTTCGGCTTTGGTTTTGCTTTTGCTTTTGTTCTTGCTCTCGCTTGTGATTTTTTCTTCGCGGTTTCACGAGCCCTATTCATACCTATCCCTCACTTCTTCCGTAATCGAAAAAGGATTTCCTCCGATAAAATCGGTATGGAAATCCTTTTACTTTTTTCTTAGTATTCCATAATAATTGGGATAATCATTGGACGACGTTTTGTTTGTTGGAACAAATAAGAATTCAATGTATCGCGAATTTCTTGTTTAATGTTATTCCACTCGAACGCGTCTCTCGTCACGTATTTTTCAACGACTTTGCGAACTAGACGTGTCGATTCTTCCATGAGTTCCTCGGATTCACGCACATACACAAAACCACGTGAAATCATTTCCGGACCCGATGCGATTTTCTTCTCTTTGCGGTTTAAGGTAACAACGACGATGAAAATTCCATCTTGTGATAGTAATTTACGATCGCGAAGTACAATATTTCCAACATCGCCAATGCCAATACCATCAATTAATACATTGCCGGCTGTCACACGCCCGCTCATGCGAACTTTGCCACCTTTATATTCTACGATATCGCCTTTGTCTGCGATAAAAATTTCAGACTTGTTCAAGCCAACTTGCTGGGCTAATTTAGAATGCGCAATAAGCATTTTGTATTCGCCTTGAATTGGGATGAAATACTTTGGCTTCATCATGTTCAGCATCATTTTTAAATCTTCTTGACTACCGTGACCAGAAACGTGAACTTTTTTACTTGAAGTCAACACGTTCGCTCCAGCTTTCGCCAATTTGTTCATTGTTTGGAACATTGGAACTTCCATACCGGGTGATGGTGTGAATGTGATTAATACTGTGTCTGTTGGTTTGATCTTAACGTCTTTATGTTGCTTACGAACCATTTTATCTAGTGCTTCAAGCGGTTCACCTTGGTTACCTGTAACAATGATCACAACTTCGTCGTCGCGGTAATTTTCCAAGTCCTTTAATGAAATAACCGTATCTTCATCGACAGTCAAATACCCAAGTCTTAAACCGACTTCGTAACTGCTCTCAAGACTTCTACCTGCTACTGCAACTTTTTTACCTGTAGCTGCCGCAATATCAAATACCTGCTGGATGCGGATAAAATTTGATGAATACAATGATACAAGTACACGACCTTCTGCTGCTAAAAATGCAGACAAAATATGGTCAGCAACAACAATTTCCGATGTTGTATAACCAGGACGCTCTGCTTCTGTTGAATCTGACAATAGCATCAAGACGCCGTCTTCTCCTAATTTCGCCATTTTGGCAATATCAGGCTTATAGCTGCCTTTAGCTGACTGATCAAATTTAAATTCCCCCGTATGCACAATAGCGCCTTCTGATGTGTGGAAGACAATGCCTAATGCATCAGGAATACTGTGAGTTGTATGGAAAAAAGTTACATGTGTTTTATCAAAGTTCATGCGGCTTTTGTTCGTTACCTCAAAAAACTTCACATGTTTTAAAGAACCTTGTTCTTTAATATGTTCTTTTGCCAATGCGATTGTTAATTTCGATCCATAAACAGGCACTTGGATTTTTTTCAATAAGTAAGCGATTGACCCAATCGCATCTTCATGTCCGTGTGTTAAGAAAACACCTTTTACACGATCTTTGTTTTCTACTAAGAAAGTCATATCCGGAATAACGATATCAACGCCAAGCATTTCATCTTCCGGGAACATTAATCCGCTGTCTACAACAAACAGATCTTCGTCAATTTCAACTACATACATCGCTTTGCCGATTTCGCCGACGCCGCCTAAAGGGATAACTCTTATTACTTCGTTTTTAATTTTACTCAATTTATTTCCTCCTAAAATTCACCCGTACACATCCATAGAATTCATTATACGGGAATCACCGGAAACAGTCCAAAGAAAAAAATAAACCGGCTCATTGGCCGGTCATTTTTAACGCCTATTGTTCGGGATTAAATAATATTTTCCTCGATTAACGCTTCAGCGATTTGTACGGAATTCAAAGCTGCGCCTTTAACCAAATTATCCGAAACGACCCAAAGGTGGAAACCGTTCGGGTTATCTAAGTCTTGACGAATACGTCCAACAAACACTTCATCTAAACCAGCCGTCATTAATGGCATCGGATAAACTTGATTTGATGGATCGTCCATTAGTTCAACACCGGGTGCATTTGTCATTGCTTGTTTCACTTGGTCAACTGTTGCTTCTTTTTCTAGTTCTACATAGACCGATTCTGAATGCCCTGTGACTACCGGCAAGCGTACACAAGTAGCTGCTACTGCTAAAGAATCGTCATGCATTATTTTTTTTGTTTCGTTGATCATTTTCATTTCTTCAAACGTGTAACCATTGGCTGTGAATTGATCAATTTGTGGAACCACATTAAAAGCAATCGGGTAATGATGTTCAGCTGATTTAACTGGCAACACTTTTGCCTCTGCATCTTTTGCATTATCAAAGTCAGCAGCTTGCGCTTTTAATTCATTGATTGCATCAATTCCAGCACCAGACACCGCTTGATAAGTTGAAACGACAACTTTGCTCATCCCGTACAACTCTTTTAATGGTTGTAACGCACAAACCATTTGAATCGTAGAACAGTTTGGATTGGCAATAATTCCTTTGTGTAAACGAAGATCCTCTTTGTTTACTTCAGGCACAACAAGCGGTACTTCTTTATCCATACGGAATGCACTCGTATTATCAATAACAATTGCGCCTCGTTTAACAGCTTCTGGTGCAAACTTCTCTGATACACTGCCCCCAGCGCTAAACAACGCGATATCGATGCCTTCAAATGATTCTGGCTTTGCTTCTTGGACTGTATACGTTTTGCCATTGAATTCAATTTCTTTTCCAGCAGAACGACTAGAAGACAAAAAGACGATATCTTTTATCGGAAAATTACGTTTTTCCAATTGCTCTTTCATTTGCTGACCAACTGCTCCTGTTGCTCCCATAATTGCCACATTGTATGTTTTCAAACTATTCGCTCCCTCAATAATGATTTGAGTTATTGTAACATAATTTAGTCTGCTAAAGGAATAGAAAACACAAAAAAGCTTCCTTAAACTAAGGAAGCTCAGACTGTAGACAAAAGAATAGTTACTCATTTTTTTATGCATATGGGATTCGCAGCACCTAGTGGACGCTTTCCGCGGACTCCGCGCTGAGCCCATGGAAAGCGAAGTGGCCAGCCCAGGTGAAGATTATACATCACTATTCAGTTTAACAAGACTTTGTTTACAGTCTGAAGCCCCCTTAAACTAAGGAAGCTGCTTTCGGTCGAATTATAGAAATAGCTGGTGTTTCTACTAGAATTTCTAATAGTTCCATTACTTTTTCGAGTGAAACTTGATCGATTTGTGTTAATACTTCTTCGTAAGACTGGTGTTTCCCCAGTAGCAATTCGTGTCTGCCGTTGCGACTCATGCGTGCGCTCGTACTTTCAAGTCCGAGCATTAAACTGCCTTTTAACTGCTCTTTAGAATCTGTAATTTCCTGCTCAGTGATGCCACCATTTTTGAGTTCTTTTAGTAAACTTAATATGACTTGTTGCATTTCGGCCATTTGCTCATCTGAAGTTCCTCCGTAAATCGCCAACGTTCCATGGTCGGAATATGCTGAATGATAAGAGAAAATAGAATAAGCTAAACCGCGTTGTTCTCTAATTTCTTGGAACAACCTCGAAGACATAGAGCCGCCAATAATATTATTTAACACAGTAATGTTATAAATATCTGGATCGTTTAAAGACAAGCCCGGATAACCAAGACATAAATGACCTTGTTCCGTTTCTTTATTTTTTAAAGAATAGCCAGAAGTGAAATTAGGAAGCTCGTATTTTTTAGGACTTTCTTCTTTTTCAAAATTCCCAAATAACACTTCAATCTTCTCTAATAACGCTGGCGTGATATTTCCTGCTACTGATACGACCGTATTCGCTGGTGTATAGTGGCGGTCCATATAATCACGAATTTTCTCTGGTGTAAATTTCGCTAATGTTTCAGCAGTTCCAAGTATCGGTGCACCAATGGAATTTCGCGGGTACATTACACGCCAAAGTTGCTCATGAACATCATCATCAGGCATGTCTTCCGTCATGCTAATTTCCTCAAGAATGACTTGGCGCTCTTTATCAAATTCTTCTGGGTCCATTTGTGAGTTGAAGAACATATCTGCTAACACTGTTACTGCGTGCTCTGCATGGTGATCTAATACTTTGGCATAGTAGCATGTATACTCTTTTGACGTATAAGCGTTTATATCGCCGCCAATACGATCAAATTCACGAGCGATTTCTTTAGCTGTTCTTGAATCTGTTCCTTTAAACAGCATATGTTCGATAAAATGGGTAATGCCATTTTCTTCTGGCAATTCGTCTCGTGAGCCATTATTCACAAAGACTCCCATTGCGACAGAATGAAAATATGGGATATGTTCGGAAACAATGCGCAATCCATTTTTGCAAGTCTTTGTAGTTACCATGTGCATGTTCCTCCTCATAGTAAAAAATTGCCGACAATGTCGGCAATTTTTGTATGGTTAACTTTATTCTTGATTTTGTTTTTCTGCTGCTTCTTTTTGCTCTTTTAAAACAACTTTACGTGATAAGTTTACACGGCCTTGACGGTCAATTTCAATTACTTTGACTTGGATGATTTGATCCATCTTCAAGACATCTTCGACTTCTTTTGTCCGTTCTTCTTGGATTTCAGAAATATGAAGAAGCCCGTCTTTTCCAGGGAACAATTCAACAAATGCCCCAAACTTCTCAATGCGTTTTACTTTGCCTTCGTAATATTCGCCGACTTTAGCCTCGCGAACAATGTTTTCAATCATTGCTTTCGCTTTTGCGTTCATTTCTTCATCAACAGAAGATATGAAGATGGTACCATCTTGTTCAGTATCAATTTTAACGCCAGTTTCATCAATGATTTTGTTGATCACTTTACCACCAGGTCCGATAACGTCGCGGATCTTGTCTGGGTTGATCTTCACCATGATGATTTTCGGAGCGTATTTAGAAAGAGTAGTTCTCGGTTCAGCAATTGTTGCCAACATTGATTCTAAAATGTGGATACGTCCAATTTGAGCTTGCGTCAACGCTTCTTCTAAAATTTCACGAGAAAGACCGTCAATCTTAATGTCCATTTGAAGAGCTGTAATGCCTTTTGCAGTACCGGCTACTTTAAAGTCCATATCGCCAAGATGATCTTCCATTCCTTGAATATCAGACAATACCGTATAGTTGTCGCCTTTTTTCACTAGACCCATTGCAATACCTGCAACTGGAGCTGTAAGTGGTACACCTGCATCCATCATCGCAAGTGTTGACGCACAAATACTTGCTTGCGAAGTAGAACCGTTCGATTCAAGTACTTCTGCAACAAGACGAATTGTATATGGGAAATCTTTTTCGTTTGGAATAACTGCTTCTAATGCGCGCTCACCAAGTGCCCCGTGACCGATTTCGCGGCGACCTGGTCCACGAAGGAATCCAGTTTCACCAACCGAGAACAACGGGAAGTTGTAATGGTGCATAAAGCGTTTTGTATCTTCAATACCAAGACCGTCGATGATTTGAACATCACCTAATGCGCCTAGCGTACAAATACTCATCGCTTGCGTTTGTCCACGCGTAAATAGACCAGAACCATGTGTACGGTTCAAAATGCCAACTTCAGAAGATAATGGACGGATTTCAGAAGGTCCACGGCCATCCGGACGGATTTTTTCGTCTGTGATTAAACGACGAACTTCATCTTTCACCATTTTATCTAAAATTTGACCTGCTTGTTTTTTAACAGCATCGTCAGATTCTTCGTAAGCTGCCATTGCGCGTGCTTTAACTTCGTCAATTGCTTCGTTGCGCGCTTGTTTTTCGTTAATTTGAACTGCTGCGTTTAAATCAGCTTCAACAGCTTCTTTAAGAGATGAAGTCAATTCTGCATCCAATTCATATAATTGAATGTCCGATTTTGCTTTGCCCACTTCTTCAGCAATTTGTTCTTGGAAAGCGATCAATTTCTTAATCTCTTCATGACCGAACATAATTGCTTCTAAAATGACTTCTTCAGAAACTTCTTTTGCTCCCGCTTCAACCATATTAATCGCATCTTTTGTTCCAGCTACGATTAAGTTGATTGAGCTTTGCTCAAGCTGATCGTTTGTTGGGTTAATAATATACTGACCGTCGATCAATCCAACGATTACGCCAGCAATTGGTCCGCCAAAAGGAATATCTGAAATCATTAATGCTAATGAAGATCCAAACATTGCAGCCATTTCTGATGGGCAATCTTGGTCAACAGACATAACCATTGAAATCACTTGAACTTCATTACGGAAACCATCTGGGAATAATGGACGGATAGGACGATCGATTAAACGACTTGTTAATGTCGCTTTTTCAGATGGACGCCCTTCACGTTTAATAAATCCGCCTGGAATTTTACCAACTGCGTAAAGACGTTCTTCGTAGTTTACAGTTAACGGGAAGAAATCTAGTGGTTTTGGCGTTTTTGATGCTGTTGCAGTTGATAAGACTGCTGTATCACCGTAACGGATTAATGCAGCCCCGTTTGCTTGTTTTGCCAATTGGCCAACCTCTACTTGTAATTCGCGGCCTGCCCAATCCAATGTGTAGACTTTTTTTGTTTGCTCCATAATATCGAGCTCCTCTCTATTACCGTGTATCTATATACTATATGTATCCAATAGTAGTGTATCAAAAAAGCATCCAGTATGCGATGCGATAGTTTAAAGTTTTATCCATAAAGAAAAAGCGGGACGAATCCCGCTTTTACTGTTTACTATTAACGGCGTAGGCCAAGTCTTGCGATTAACTCGCGGTAGCGAGCTACTTCGTTTTCACGTAAGTATTTTAGCAAGTTACGACGGCGTCCAACCATTTTGAATAGACCACGACGTGAGTGATGATCTTTTTTGTGAGTACGTAAGTGCTCATTCAAGTTGTTGATGTCTTCTGTAAGAATAGCGATTTGAATCTCTGCAGACCCAGTATCAGTGTCGTGCACTTTGTATTCGCTAATCAATTCATTTTTGCGTTCTTGTGTGATTGCCATACTGTTTCCACCTCCTAATTTCTGATATCCCCAATTACCGAGCAAACGTTGGTGATTCGATTTGCCAAGCAACGGTTTGTACTTTTAGTACTCATAAATAATAGCATACGGCATTTTTAAAATCAACTGCACGGGTCAATTTGTACGACTGAAAATTTGTTCGGCGGTTATTTTATCACGTTGAATTTGCGCTTTCAGTTCGTCAATTCCTGAAAATTTTTGTTCATCGCGAATGCGATCATGCCATTCGACTTCTACCATTTCTCCGTATATCGATTTATCAAACTCAAGAATATGAACTTCAATTACTTGTTTTTTGACATCCGGATTATTAAATGTTGGTTTATAGCCAATATTGCAGACGCCGTTATACACGTTGCCTTGCACGCGAATCTTCACAGCATATACACCTCTACTCGGCACAACTGCACCAAGTTCAGGTTCAATATTAGCTGTTGGAAATCCGATTGTCCGCCCTCGCTTATCACCATTGACAACCGTACCTAAAACGCGGAAAGGTCTCCCAAGCAATTGACACACTTCCCCAGTTTCTCCTTGCTTTAACAATTCACGAATACGAGTTGAGCTAACTTTTTCGTCGCCTTCTTCTAACTTTTCAGCGATCGTAACGCCATAACGACCTTCACTCATCTGTTTCATCAATTCCATATCGCCTTTTCCTTTGCATCCAAATGAAAAGTCAAAACCAGCTGTAACGTGTTTTGCATTGAGACCGGTGATAAAATAGTTGATAAAATCTTCAGGGGTCAACTTCGCAAACTCCGAAGTAAATCGAATGATAAAGCAGTAATCCACATTCATATCTGCCAGAATATCCATTTTTTGCTGCATAGGAGTTATGTAGAAAACTTCTTCTTTTCTTCCTCCAAGCACAAGTGACGGATGCGGATCAAAAGTCATAACAGCGGATTTAATGCCTTGTTGTTTAGCTTGTTTAATCGCTTCTCCAATAACGCGCTGGTGGCCTTTATGTACCCCATCAAAAAAACCAAGCGCCAAAGATAAGGGGCCCGTCTCGCTATCGGGTTTTACGTGATGCGGATACGTTAAATGAATAATTTCCATACTACACCTCGTTTGCTGTCGGAAAACCGAACATTTTTTCAGGTTTCATCTTGTCCGCTTTTTCAGGATGATCTTTATAAAGTGCTACAGGCTGTCCTTTATACGTCAACACAACAAATCCCATTTGGTCGAGTATAGAATGCCTTTCTAGTACTTGTCCATTTTTCACAGCAAAAACTTGTTTGGACTCAATTTCCATGAAAGGAAATAAACTCAATCCATAACTTAGCGGTTTCAAAACATCACCGATATGTCCATTTTGAGCAAGTTCAGCTACTTCGGCAAGTGTTACGCAATCCTTTTGGCTAAATTTTCCCGATTCAGTCCGCGTTAGTCTAGACATATGTGCAGGATAACCTAGAGCTTCTCCAATTTGCACAGCTAGTGTACGAATATAAGTTCCTTTTCCGCAACGTATGCGAATATTGAATTTGATTTGTTGACCTGCCCACTCGCTATCGTTATTCATCAATTCGATTGAGTCGATTCGGACTGTTCGCTCTGGTCGCTCAACAGGAATTCCTTGACGCGCATATTCGTACAATTTTTTACCATTTACTTTAACTGCCGAATACATAGGAGGAATTTGCTTAATATTCCCTGTTAATTGCAGCAATACAGCCTCTAATTGATTGCGGGTGATGACTTTTTCTGATAAATCTGTATCTACTGTTTCACCAGTCGCATCTTCTGTTTCAGTCGAATAACCAATTGTCACTTCCGCTTCATAAGTCTTTCCTTGGTCGGTAATATACTCCGCTACTTTCGTTGTGTTCCCGATACATATTGGCAATACGCCGTCTACTTCAGGATCTAAAGTGCCTGTATGTCCTACTTTTTTTGTTTGCAAAATCTTTCTTAACTTAAACACGCAATCGTGTGATGTCATTCCTTTTTCTTTCCATAACGGTAAAATTCCGTTTAACGCCATCTCATTTTAACCCCTTTGCTTGATACAAAAAAAACCCGCTATCTATTATAGACAGCGGGCTTTGTTTTAATCTTCTTTTGGTTCTTGAATATCACGCAATAATGTATCAATCCGATTGCCATATGCAACCGATGAATCGATTTCAAAAGACAGTTCTGGAGTTTTACGAAGACGGATTCGTTGTCCAATTTCAGAACGGATAAATCCTTTTGACTTCGTTAACCCAAGCAATGTCTGTTCTTTTGCATGGTCTTCGCCTAATACGCTGATATATACAGTTGCTTGCTGGAGATCTCCTGTAACTTCAACATCTGTTACAGTGACAAATCCGATACGTGGATCTTTCAGTTTTCGACTGATGATATCGCTAAGCTCTTTTTTCATCTGCTCAGCTACACGATTCGCGCGCATTGTCATTGATAGTCCACCTCGTTCTTACAAATATTCTTTTTCAATCTCCAAGCATTCCCAGGCAGGATTGCTTTCCAAATAGTAGAGAACCTGCGCCATTTCTTTATCTGCTACTTCTTTTGAGGAAGAAACGATAACAAAAGCGAGACGAGTTCGTTGCCATACATTTTGGTGATCAATCTCTGCTGCGGAAACGTTGAATTTTTGTCTACTGCGGGTCAGCATGCTTTTAACTACTGCCCGCTTATCTTTTAACGAATGTGCCGTTGGAATGAAAAATTCGCATTCCATGTAGAGGATCATTTACGTTTGATTTCTTCCATAACGTACGCTTCGATAATGTCCATTTCTTTTACATCATTGAAGTTTTTAATCGTAATCCCACATTCGTATCCTTTTGCAACTTCTTTAGCGTCGTCTTTAAAACGTTTCAATGTGTCGATTTCGCCTTCAAATACGACGATTCCTTCACGAATCACACGAACTCCGCTATCGCGAGTAATTTTACCTTCAGTTACATAACTTCCGGCAATTGTACCCACTTTAGAAACTTTAAATGTACTACGGATTTCTGCTTGTCCAATAATTTTTTCTTCAAATTCAGGATCAAGCAATCCTTTCATAGCAAATTCAATTTCTTCGATCACTTTATAAATAATGCGGTGTAAGCGAATGTCTACACCTTCAGCTTCAGCAGCACGCTTAGCGTTTGCATCAGGACGAACGTTAAAGCCGATCACAATTGCGTTAGACGCAGCTGCCAATGAAATATCAGATTCTGTAATCGCACCAGCGCCTGTGTGAATGATTTTCACATTTACGCCTTCAACATCAAGTTTAAGAAGAGATGCAGCCATTGCTTCAACTGCCCCTTGAACGTCAGCTTTAACGATTAAGTTAAGTTCTTTCATTTCGCCTTGTTTTAATT
Source organism: Planococcus donghaensis (assembly GCF_001687665.2). Classification (NCBI taxonomy): domain Bacteria; kingdom Bacillati; phylum Bacillota; class Bacilli; order Caryophanales; family Caryophanaceae; genus Planococcus; species Planococcus donghaensis. Next base: position 2,064,435 of record NZ_CP016543.2, read on the forward strand.
GATCAAACAAGTTATCAAGTGTCACGCGAGTCTTCTCAGAACGCTGAACTTGAAGTGCTGAAGTTGCGCGTGTTTCCCCAACTTGGCGAGCTGTTTTCTCGTCTTCAAAGACAACAAAACGGTCTCCAGCTTGAGGTACATCGTTCAATCCAGTTATTTCAACTGGTGTTGATGGGCCTGCTTCTTTTGCACGACGGCCTGTATCAGATACCATCGCACGAACACGACCAAATGTATTACCGACAACAATCGGGTCTCCAACTTTTAATGTTCCATCTTGTACTAGAAGTGTAGCAACTGAACCGCGGCCTTTATCAAGCTCTGCTTCAATAACTGTCCCAATCGCACGACGTGCAGGGTTCGCTTTTAATTCGCCAACTTCTGATACAAGTAGGACCATTTCAAGAAGTGAATCGATACCGTCTCCAGATAAAGCTGAAATCGGTACAAAAATCGTGTCGCCGCCCCATGCTTCTGCAACTAGTCCATGCTCAGTCAATTCTTGCATTACACGATCTGGATTAGCACTTGGCTTGTCCATTTTGTTTACGGCAATAATGATTGGAACTTCTGCTGCTTTCGCGTGGTTAATCGCTTCAACTGTTTGTGGCATAACACCGTCATCAGCTGCTACAACGATAATCGCAAGATCTGTTACTTTAGCTCCGCGTGCGCGCATTGTTGTAAACGCTGCGTGACCAGGAGTATCTAGGAACGTAATTTTTTTGCCGTTATCAACAACTTGGTAAGCACCAATATGTTGTGTAATTCCGCCTGCTTCGCCAGCAGTAACTTTAGTGTGACGAATTGAATCTAGTAAAGTTGTTTTACCATGGTCAACGTGCCCCATGATTGTAACAACTGGCGGACGTTCTTCGTTTAAGCTTTCATCTTCTGGTTCGAAATAAACTTCAAGATCTGTTTTGTCCACTAAGATCTCTTCTTCTACTTCAACCTCATATTCAGCACAAATCAATTCAATTGTATCTTTATCCAACTCTTGGTTAATGGTAGCCATTGCACCAAGCATGAATAATTTTTTAATAATTTCAGACGGCTCGCGTCCTAATTTTTTCGCAAGTTCAGCTACCGTTAATGACTCACTAAACGTGATTTTAGCCGGTAATTCTTTTTCTTTTTTAGGCATTGGTGGCAACGGATTTACCGGTTGCTGCTGTTTGCCTTTCCCTTTACGGTTTTGGAATCCGTTACGGTTTCCGCCGCCTGGACGTCCTGAAGAACGCTGTCCTGGTCCTGCTGTTGGTTTCGCTGCTTTTGGTGTAAAGTTTGAACCCGATTTTGCAGGTGCTGTTGGACGCTGACCATTCCCTTGTGAACGGGATTGTCCTTGACTCGGTGCTGCTGCCGGACGTGACTGGCTTCCTTGTCCTGAAGGGCGTTGGCCTTGCGCTGGACGAGACTGACTTCCTTGTGACGGACGTTGGCCTTGCGTTGGACGCGACTGGCTTCCTTGTGATGGACGAGATTGGCCTTGTGACGGACGTGACTGGCTTGCTGGACGAGATTGTGCTTGTGGACGTTGCCCAGCTCCAGCATTTTTGTAAATGCTGTCTAATTTTGTTACATCAGAATCTTCCAATGTTGCCATATGGTTTTGAACTTTGACATTTAGTTTTGACAATTCATTGATGATTTCTTTACTTGGCTTATCTACTTTTTTCGCGTATTCATGTACTCGAATTTTGGTCATCTGCTCGCCCCCGATTAATTTCTTCGATCAAGCTAGTTAGTTTTTTTGCAAATCCTGCATCTGTAACTGCAATTACTACCCGCTCTTCTTTACCTATTGCATGTCCCAACTCGTAACGGGATCCAAAAACGCGGATCTCTACTCCGTTCGATTTGCATTTATCATGCAATTTCTTACTTGTGTTGTCTGAAGCATCTTCAGAAAGAATCACTAATTTTGCTTTACCTTTTCGAACTTCGCTCACGGACATTTCTTCACCCGAAATGGTCATTCTTGCACGTGTAGCGAGTCCAAGTAATTGTAGGACTTTTTCTTTGGTCATTATTTCAACTGCTCTCTAAGAACGACGCGAATTAACTCATCATAAATTTCGTCTGGAACTTTAACTTCTAATTGTTTGTCCAGTACTTTCTTTTTGCGGGCAGTCGCGATGGCATCTTCCGATTTCGAAAGATATGCGCCGCGTCCTGACTTTTTGCCTGTCAAATCGACGGATACTTCGCCTTCTTTTGAACGGACAACGCGGGTCATTTCTTTTTTAGGATGCATCTCGCCTGTAGCTACACACTTCCGTAATGGAATTTTCTTTTGTAGAGCCAACGGACATCACCTTTTCTACGTTATTCTTTGTCTTCGTAAAAATCAAAGTCATCCAGTTCTTCACCAGATTCTAATAATTCGATGTTAGAATTCTCGTTTGGATAAATTCCAAGTTCACGTGCATCTGTTTCACTCTTAATGTCGATTTTCCAACCTGTTAATTTTGCTGCTAAACGAGCATTTTGTCCCCGTTTACCGATAGCAAGAGACAATTGATAATCCGGTACAACAACAGTTGTCGATTTCGCTTCTTCGTTTACTTGTACATCTAATACTTTAGATGGGCTAAGTGCGTTAGCTACAAAAATTACCGGTTCTTCTGACCATTCTACAATATCAATTTTTTCTCCGCTTAACTCGTTAACGATTGTTTGAACACGGCCACCTTTTGATCCAACACATGAACCCACTGGGTCGATATCGTCGCGATGAGCAAAAACCGAGATTTTTGAACGGTCTCCTGCTTCACGTGCGATTGACTTGATCTCAACAATGCCATCATAAATTTCAGGCACTTCGTTTTCGAATAAACGGCGCAGTAGTCCTGGATGTGTGCGTGAAACAAATACTTGTGGTCCGCGTGTCGTGCGTTCTACTTTTGTGATGTACACTTTAATGCGATCATGCGGTTTGTAATGTTCATTTGGCATTTGTTCTGTCTGCGGAAGCACAGCCTCCACTTTGCCAAGTCCAACGTATAAATTACGAGCGTCCATGCGTTCAACAATACCGTTAACGATATCATCTGCACGATCAACAAACTCTTCAAAGATCAAGCCGCGTTCAGCTTCACGAACACGTTGTGTCACCACTTGTTTTGCTGTTTGAGCCGCAATACGACCAAAGTTACGAGGTGTTACTTCTTCCTCTACAACATCTCCTAGTTCGTATGCAGGGTTGATGACTTTAGCATCTTCCAACGAGATGTGAAGACGCTCATCTTCTACTTCTTCTACAACATCTTTACGAGAATACACTAGCATTGTTCCCGTATTTAAATTTAAATCAACACGCACATTTTGTGCTTGGTTAAAATTTCGTTTGTACGCTGTAACTAATGCTGCTTCAATCGCTTCAATTAGAACTTCACGCGAAATTCCTTTTTGTTTTTCCAATACTTCAAAAGCATCCAATAACTCACTGCTCATTTTATTCACTCCCAGGTTCTTCAATCAGGTTTAACAGAAAAATCAATGGCCAAACGGATAACTGCAATTTTGTTTTTTGCAATACTGATTATTTTTCTGCGTGTTTTGATTTTAATTTCAATTTCTACTTGTTCATCGTCATACGATTTTAAATAACCTTCAAACTCTTTTGCATCTTCAACAGGCTCATACGTTTTGATGTAAATGAATTTACCGATTGCTTTTTCAAAATCTTTTTCTTTCTTTAATGGTCGTTCTGCTCCTGGAGATGAAACTTCCAAGAAATAGTTTTGTTCAATTGGATCTAATTCATCCAAAATCCCACTTAGTTTTTCACTTACTAAAGCACATTGTTCGATATCAATCGGTGCTTCTGGATTGTCTACGTACACGCGTAAAAACCAATCGCGACCTTCTTTTAAAAATTCCACGTCTACAAGTTCTAGTCCTAGTTCGCTCGTAATTGGTTGTGCTATTTGCTCGATTTGTTCTGTGATTTTGCTCATACATGCCTCCCGCTAATTTTTCGCCATAACAAACAGAAAAGAGCGGGAGAACCCACTCTTCTGCGACAGAGCTATTCAGTAAATGTTACTACAATAATACCATAAACCGCGCCGTGGTGCAACTGACTAGAACAGTGACAGCTGATTCGCTTCTGGCATACCTTCTAAACAACCGTGATCATCCATGTATTCGATGATTGTTTTCGAAACACGACCACGTTGTTGTAAATCTTCTTTCGATAAAAATTCTCCATGTTCACGCGCAGCTACGATTGATTTCGCCGCGTTAGTTCCTAATCCCGGAATAGCATTAAACGGCGGTATTAAACTTTTCCCTTCAATAATGAATTGATCAGCAGATGATTTATACAAATCTACTTTTTGGAAAGTATAACCACGCTCTACCATTTCAAGCGTTAGTTCCATAACTGTTAACAAGTTTTTCTCTTTAGTTGAAGCTTCAAGGCCTTTTGAGTTAATGTCATCAATCACTGACCGAATCGATTGTGACCCTTTAGACATTGCATTGACATCAAAATCTTCAGCACGAACCGTAAAGTATGCCGCGTAATAAAGAATTGGGAAATGAACTTTGAAATAAGCAATCCGAACAGCCATTAACACGTAAGCTGCCGCGTGGGCTTTCGGGAACATGTACTTGATCTTTTTACATGATTCGATATACCAGTTTGGTACGCCTTCTTTTTTCATCGCTTCTTCAAATTCAGGCGTTAAGCCTTTCCCTTTACGAACAGATTCCATAATTTTAAATGCTAGTGAAGACTCTAGTCCTTGATAAATCAAGTAAACCATAATGTCATCTCGGCAACCAATTACATCTGATAGCTGACATGTTCCGTTTTGAATTAGTTCTTGTGCGTTACTCAGCCAAACGTCCGTCCCGTGAGACAGTCCTGAAATCTGGACCAGTTCTGAGAACGTATTCGGTTTTGTTTCTTCAAGCATTTGACGAACAAATCGTGTACCAAACTCAGGAATACCGAGTGTACCGGTCTTACAACCAATTTGTTCTTTTGTTACGCCAAGCGTTTCAGGACCAGCAAAAATCTTCATAACTTCCGGATCATCCGTCGGAATGGTTTTCGGATCTATTCCCGATAAATCTTGGAGCATCCGAATTACTGTCGGATCATCGTGACCGAGTATATCTAGTTTGAGTAAATTATCATGAATCGAATGGAAATCAAAATGCGTCGTCTTCCATTCGGAATCTTGGGCATCTGCTGGGAATTGAATCGGTGAAAAATCATAAATATCCATATAATCTGGAACAACAATAATTCCCCCAGGGTGCTGCCCCGTACTCCGTTTAACGCCTGAACACCCTTGCACAAGTCGATCAATTTCTGCGCCACGAATCGTCATATCGCGGTCGTTCGCATAACCGCGAACATAACCATAAGCGGTTTTCTCGGCAACTGTCCCGATTGTTCCCGCACGAAACACATTATCCTCACCAAACAATTCTTTTGTATAGTTGTGAGCTTTCGACTGATACTCCCCACTAAAGTTTAAATCGATATCGGGAACTTTATCCCCTTTAAATCCTAAAAACGTTTCAAACGGTATATCTTGTCCTTCTTTTTGATACGGAACATCGCAGTCAGGGCAGTTTTTATCTTTCAAATCAAACCCTGAACCGACAGATCCATCATCAAAAAACTCGGATTTTTTGCATTTTCTACAAATATAATGGGGTGGCAATGGGTTTACTTCGGTGATTTCAGTTAATGTTGCAACGAGCGATGAACCGACCGAACCACGCGAGCCAACTAAGTAACCATCATCTAATGATTTTTTAACGAGTTTATGGGAAATCAAATAGATAACCGCAAACCCGTGACCGATAATGGATTTCAGTTCTTTTTCAATTCGCGCTTCTACAATTTCAGGTAAAGGAGAGCCATAAATTTGTTGAGCCATATTATAACTTAGCTCTCGAACTTCCTCGTCCGCACCTTCAATTTTTGGTGTGTACAGTTCATCTTTAATGGGTTTCACGACATCAATCATGTCAGAAATTTTCAATGAATTGGTCACTACAAGTTCATGCGCCGTTTCACTTCCAAGAAAATCAAATGCATCTAGCATTTCATTTGTTGTTCTAAAATGTACTTTCGGCAATTTCGTACGGTTTAATGGATTCGCTCCACCTTGAGAGCCAATTAGTACTTGGCGGAATATAGCATCTGTTTCATCCAAGTAATGAACATTACCAGTCGCCACTAACGGAATCTCTAACTTGCGACTAATTTTTACGAGCTTGCGGATAATATCTTCTAAATTCCATTCATCTCGAATCATTTCTCGTTCAATCAAATGAGAATATACTTCTTTCGGATGAACTTCTAAGTAATCATAAAATTGAGCCGTCTTTTCAACTTCTTCCATCGATTTTTGCATAACTGCTTCAAATACTTCACCTTTATCGCAGCCGGAACCGACTAGTAGCCCTTTTCGATGCTTTTGCAGCAACGACCGCGGAATACGTGGCACACGGTAGAAATAATTGATATGCGAAGCAGATACTAGTTTGAATAGGTTTTTCAACCCTTCGTCGTTTTGCGCGAGCAATGTACAGTGTGTCGGGCGTGACCGTTTATACGCATCGCCACTACCCACATAATCATTTAATTGATCATGATACAAAATACCTTTTTGATCCGCTTCTTTTAAAAGATGCGTCAACAAATACGAAGTTGCTTCCGTATCGTAAATGGCTCTGTGATGCTGCGTTAGCTCAATGCCAAACTTTTTGGCTAATGTATTCAGTCTATGATTTTTCAATTCAGGGTGAAGCATACGCGCTAACTCTAATGTATCGATTGTGGCGTGTACGGTATCAATGCCATATTTTTTATAGCAAACATACAAAAAGCCCATATCAAATGACGCGTTATGAGCAACCATAATATGGTCGCCTGCCCATTCGTGGTACTTGCGAATAACTTCTTCTACTTCTGGCGCATTTTTCACCATGTCGTCTGTAATCCCGGTTAAATCGATGGTCGTCGATGACAGTTCGTGATGCGGGTTGGCAAAACTTTCGAATTTATCAATGATTTGACCGCCTTTAATCTTTACAGCAGCTAACTCAATGATGGTGTCGTAAACAGCAGACAAGCCTGTGGTCTCTAAGTCAAACACCACGAAGGTTTCTTCTTCTAATAGCGCATGGCGTTCTTCATAAGCAATCGGTACGCCATCATCTACTAAATTCGCTTCTAGTCCAAAAATTGCTTTAATGCCGTGCTTTTTACTAGCTGCATAGGCATCAGGAAAAGATTGGACACCAGCGTGATCCGTAATAGCGATGGCAGGGTGTCCCCATTTTGCCGCTTGGCTAACCAATGAATCGACAGACGAAACCGCGTCCATTTGGCTCATTGGTGTGTGCAAATGCAACTCAACACGTTTTTCTTCGGCAGTATCACGTCGAAGTTCTGGTTTGATCTCCACCATATCTTGCGCCATCATGACTAAATCGCGAACGAACGTATCCGTCTGAATCGAGCCACGTGCTTTTAACCACATGCCTTTTTTCGCATTAGCCATTAGTTCCGCATCTTCTTTATCGCGTGAGAACATCTTCACTAGGATTGAATCGGTATAATCCGTTATTTTAACTGTTAGCAGCGAACGCCCGCTTCTTAGCTCTCTTACTTCGGCATCAAAGACATAACCTTCGATTGTTACGCGGCGTTCTTCGTCCACAATAGATTTAATGTCAACGATATTTTCATCCGGTTTGATCGCAGAGCCCATTTGGAACGGCCCTGAAGGAGCCCCATTTTCTTTCTGGCTGGTTTCTCGCTTTTTCATATCCGACAATGCTTTTTTCGCCATTTCTTCTTCTTCACGTAAACGTTCTGCCATAAAAGCTGCATGAGCGGCTTCTTGATTTTCGTCTGAAAGTTGAAAATCAATGGCTACGTGCGGAAATCCAAATTGACGATAAACCCCCGCTAATTTATCACTGTATTTTGATTTTAATGCCATCATTTCATGTTCATGACTGCATTGTAATAATAATTTGTTACCATTCCATACTGGCGCTTGTGACAATAACCGCTCACGTAGTGGCGGTGCCATGTCTGCCAATTCTTCAACAGCATATTTCCAATAAGATAATACTAAGTCTTCCTGTGCCGTTTCTTGTGCGGTTTCAATGTTTAGTTGAACTCGAGCAATTGGAGAAAATGTGCTATATAGACGTTCTTTTAATAATAGATACAAGTCAATCGGCAAGATATTCTTCAATTTCACAATAAATTTCCAGGAACGTTCTTTTTTATGGACGGTCATCCGTGTCAATTCAGCTTCTTCGAAAAAAGGCATGTGTACATCTTCCGTTAATTCGAGATGCTGAAGTAGCAATTTGAATCGCATCTTGGAGTCTTGCTCGTTTGTCATAATTATCCCCTTCATGGTAGTGATTTAAGAAAAGTGCTAGCTTACGTTCTTTCAAAAGCTTCTAAAGCAAGCAGAAAAAGAAAGGAAAGTACAATATGTACTTTCCTTTCATCATATCAGATTTCGCTGTTATTTTTTAAAAAACTGCTGTATTTTCTCAAGTACTTCGTCACGTGTCCATTCAAATGTTTCACCTGTACGACGTATTTTCACTTCTAAAATTCCTTCTGCAGCTTTTTTACCAATTGTGATGCGAATTGGCAAGCCAATTAAATCGGCATCTGCAAATTTCACTCCCGCTCGCTCTTTACGGTCATCGAGTAATACTTCATAACGGTTTTCTTTTAATAACGCATACAGTTCTTCGCCAAGTTCGCGTTGTGTGTCGTCTTTAACATTAACCGGTACTAGATGAACTTCATAAGGAGCAACAACGTCTGGCCATGTAAAGCCATTTTCGTCTTGGAACTGTTCGGCAACTGCAGCTAGTACACGTGATACCCCAATTCCATAACATCCCATAATATATGGCATTGATTTTCCTTGATCGTTTAAGAATGTACCTTTTAATGGAATGCTGTAAGTTGTGCCCAATTTAAATATATGTCCTACTTCAATGCCTTTAGCAAATTGAATCGTTCCTTGTCCGTCTGGAGAAGCGTCGCCTTCTTGGATAAAGCGAAGATCGTGGAAAGCAGGAACTGTAAAATCTTTTCCGGGTGTAACATTTTTAAAATGATAGCCACTTTCATTAGCTCCCGCAATTCCATTTACCATGTTTTCAACTGCATGATCAGCAAACAAACGAATATCTTCAGGCAAATTGATAGGTCCTAAGGAACCAATATCACAACCTAATAATTGTTGTACTTCTTCTGGTGTTGCCATCTCGATAACTTTAGCACCGGTAGCATGTTTAACTTTAACATCGTTTACTTCATGATCGCCTCTTGCTAAAACGATAACCAATTCCTCATCCGCTTTAAAGACCATTGTTTTAATGCATTTATCAGCAGTAGTTCCAAAAAACTCTGCCACGTCTGTAATTGTATTTTTACCTGGCGTTGCAACTTTTTCCAACGTTTCAGGAGTTTCATCTGAAACTGGATAGCTTACATTAACTGCCGCCATTTCAATATTCGCAGCGTATGAAGACGTATCTGAATAAGCGATTGTATCTTCACCTATTTCCGACAACACCATAAATTCGTGATTGTCTTTTCCACCAATTGCACCTGAATCTGCAATAACTGCACGGAAATTCAATCCAAGACGCGTAAAGGTATTCGTATATGCTTGCATCATTACCTCATACGTATCATCTAAACTTTCAGTTGTGGCATGGAACGAATATGCATCTTTCATTAAAAACTCACGGCCGCGCAACAAACCAAAGCGAGGACGTTTTTCATCTCTAAACTTCGATTGAATTTGGAACAAATTTAACGGTAATTTTTTATAAGATTTGATCTCATCACGCAATAAGCTCGTAATAACTTCTTCATGGGTTGCCCCTAATGCAAATTCACGATCATTACGATCCTTTAAACGCATCAATTCATCGCCGTAAGAATACCAGCGACCAGACTCTTGCCACAATTCAGCTTGTTGAAGTGCAGGCATAAAGATTTCAACGCTATTTGCAGCTTCCATTTCTTCACGAATAACGGTTTCAACTTTTTGAAGTACACGTTTTCCAAGCGGTAAGAATGAGTAAATACCGCTCGTATTTTGTCGGATAAAGCCTGCGCGTAATAATAGCTGATGCGATCTTACTTCTGCATCGGCTGGAGTTTCGCGTAAAGTCGGGATAAACGTTGCTGTTTGTTTCATTCCAAAATACACCTCAACTGACTATAAAATTTTTAGTAAAGTATTAAAAGTTTAGGACAGGCAAATAAATCGCCTGTCCGGTATTTCAAGTGCTGCTATTAAAAGAAATACTTTTGAATATCATTCCAAGTAACTACAAGCATAAGAAGCATGAGAAGCATAATCCCTACAAAATGGACCATTCCTTCTTTTTGTCGATCTACAGGTTTGCCACGTATTGCTTCGACGATAAAGAACATTAAACGACCACCATCAAGTGCTGGCAATGGAAGCAAGTTCATAATACCGAGGTTGATACTTAACATACCAGCCCAGCTCATCAATGTGAAAAATCCATATTTAGCAACTTCTTCAGTTGTTTTGTAGATTCCTACAGGGCCTGATAAGGCATCAATTGTAAACTGGCCTGTAACCAGCATTCCGAGTAGACGGAAAATTTCCTTAAACCAAAAGATGGTTCGTTCCGCGCCATATGCAAATGAACCTAGAAAATCTTTTTCCATCGGACTTTGGTAGAGCACACCGATCACGCCGACTTTTTCAGCAGATTGCTCTGCAACTTCAGGCGTAATAGTAAAGTCTAACGGTTCGCCATCACGTTCCACTTCAAAAGCTAAAGGATTTCCAGCATTGTTTTGAACAGATTCAACTAACTCGTCCCATGTAGCAATTGAGTTTCCTTCGATTGAGGTTACCAAATCACCATTTTGCATTCCTGCTTCAGCTGCCGGACTTTCTTCCGTTACTTCCGTAATGACAGGTTCAAAAGTTGGAACTCCTTGCATCATACCAAGTGCTGTAAAAATAAGAAACGCTAAAATGAAATTGAAAAGTGGCCCTGCAAAAATCGTCATAAATCGCTTGCCTACTGTTTTCGAATCAAATTGTCGATCGTATGGCGCTAAAATAATTTCTCTGCCATTTTCTTCAACAACAGCGTCTCGTGCCACATTAATGCGCACTAACTTTTCTTCTTCGTCGTAACCTTTGATCCAAAGCTCTTTTTCCAAATCTGCTTCTTCTACTTCTAGAAACAATATTTCAGGATAAACATGCTTTTGGTTCATGATTATTTTTTTAGCTAATCCTTCTTTGTTTAATAATATACCGATGCGATGGCCTGCCTGAAGCTGGATCGTGTCCATATCTTCGCCCGCCATACGCACATAGCCGCCAATTGGCAATAACCGTAATGTGTAAAGCGTTTCTCCTTTGGTGATGCCCAAAATTTTCGGACCCATCCCAATTGCAAATTCACGAACTAAAATGCCCGCCCGTTTTGCAAAAAGAAAATGACCAAATTCATGGAAAAATACTAAAGCACCGAAAATTATTATAAACGAGATAACCGTTTCCATTTTGAACCCACCCTTATAAACTTATTCGGTTTTGATCTTTAGTCATTTTAGCATTTTTTTAACGAATTTTCTTGTTTCAGCATCCACATGCAATATCGTTTCCAAATCTGGATTGGCTAAAACTTCGTGCTGATCCATTGCGCGCTCAATCATTTCCTCAATCTGCAAAAACGTAATTTCTTCATTAAGGAATAAGGCAACAGCTTGTTCGTTCGCAGCATTTAAAACGGTAGTCATAGTGCCGCCAGCAATTCCAGCATCAAATGCTAATTGCAATGCACGGAAACGTTTGTAGTCCATTTCTTTGAAATTCAATTGACCAATTTCAGCTAAATTTAAGCGTTTAGCTTCAGGACGCGGAAGGCGGTCAGGATAAGATAAAGCGTATTGAATTGGTACCCGCATATCTGGAGTCCCAAGTTGCGCCATCACACTTGTATCTTGGAATTCAACCATCGAATGAATAATGCTTTCACGGTGAAGCACGACATCAATATCAGCATACGCAAAATCAAATAGTACATGCGCTTCGATAACTTCTAATCCTTTGTTGACCATAGTTGCGGAATCAATGGTGATTTTTGAGCCCATCGACCAGTTCGGGTGATTTAAAGCATCTTGTACCGTAACGTTTTTCAATTGTTCGCGTGTTAAGTCGCGGAAACTGCCCCCAGAAGCCGTTAAAATTAACCGGCTGGCTTGCTCTAGCTTTTCGCCATTTAGCGCTTGAAACAACGCAGAGTGTTCACTATCAACTGGTAGAATGTCAGCACCATAATGTCTAGCGCTATCCATTACTAAATGGCCCGCCGTAACGAGCGTTTCTTTATTTGCAATCGCGATGGTGCGGCCAAGCTTGATTGCTTCTAATGTAGGCTCGAGTCCTACACTGCCAAGCACTGCATTAACAAGTACATCTGCATCGTACACAGCAATTTCGATTAAACCTTTAGCGCCACTCACAAATGACACACGCGGATATTCAGCTGCTAATGTTCTTGCATCTTCTAGTTGTTGAACACAAACAATTTCCGGTTTAAATTCCGCAATTAATTTGCGTGTAATGTCCATGTTTTTTCCAGCAGCAAATCCAACAAGTTTGAATTCATTCGGATGTTCCCGGATAATGTCAGCTGTTTGCACACCAATCGATCCTGTAGCACCCAGTAATATAATTTTCTTAACCATTTAGCAATTTCCTCTCTTAGATGAAATGTAAAAAGTGAAGCAAAGGCATCACAAACAAAATACTGTCAAAACGATCCAATATTCCGCCATGCCCCGGCAAAATCGTCCCTGAATCTTTCACGTTAAAATGACGTTTTAATGCAGACTCCACTAAATCTCCCATTTGGCCAAAGATGGAAGCGATGATTGTAACAATCGCGATTAAAAGAATCGGATGGTTTAAAGGAATAAAATAATTAAAAATCAAAGCAATTCCAATTGCCCAAATAATTCCCCCAACAAACCCTTCGATCGTTTTATTTGGTGAAATTTCGGGCCAAAGTTTTCGCTTTCCGATTTTACGACCTGTAAAATAAGCGCCTGAATCGGTAAACCACACGACTAATAATGCAAATATTAAATAACTGAGACTTGCTTCACGTGTTTCAATAAAGTAAAAGAACCCAATTCCAACATATAACGTTCCTAATATCGCAAACGCCGCATCATCAAAAGTAAAACTATTTTTCACAATTACTGTATGTATTAAAAGCAAAATGACAGCTAAAAAGGCAAATTCAATTTTTTCATAGCCAGTCCATTCAAATACTTGCTGTGCCCATTGAGTTGGGAGCATAAATGCATAAAGCGCTATTAGAGAAATAAGGCCAGGAATACTCCGTAAGCTCCGGCCTTTCATCTTCAATAATTCTTGCAAGGCTACAGTACCTAACATATAGACAAGTAATATAAACGGAATGCCTCCATAAATAACAAAAGGGATGAAAAAAGCCGCTGCAATAGCACCTGTTATAATCCGTTGTTTCATTTCGCTTCGTCTCCTTTCAACCCTCCATACCGGCGATTACGATTTTGGTATATTTGAATCGCCTCAAGTAAGGAATCTTCATTAAAGTCGGGCCACAAGGTTTCCGTAAACCAAAACTCGGTATAAGCCAATTGCCAAAGCATAAAATTACTTAAACGGACTTCACCACTAGTACGAATCAACAAATCCGGTTCAGGCAAGCCTTTTGTCATTAGCCCTCCCGTAATCAAGTCTTCGTTTATATCATCAAGCGTTAACGTACCTTCAGCTACTTGTGCTGCGATACCTTTAACTGCATCCACAATTTCTGCACGACTTCCATAATTTAATGCGAAATTTAATATAAGTCCTGTATTATTTTTAGTCGCTTCTTTTGCCTTAGTAATAGCTTTTAATGTATGTGCTGGTAAATTCTCATGATACCCCATCATTTCTACGCGTACATTTTCTTCGACTAATTCTGGTAAAAAGGTTGTTAAAAATTCTTCTGGCAAGCGCATCAAAAAATCCACTTCAATTTTTGGCCGTTTCCAGTTTTCTGTGGAAAATGCATACAAAGTTAATACACTTACCCCTAGTTCATTGGCAAGCTTTGTTACTTTGCGCACGGTCTTCATTCCTTCATGGTGTCCAGCTACTCTTGGCAATGAACGTTTTTTTGCCCAACGTCCATTTCCGTCCATAATAATTGCAATATGTGCTGGAACTTCTTCATTCGGAATCAAGCCTGAGCGACCTTTGTTTTCTATGACCATATCAGTATTTCTTTTTAATAGTTTATTAAACATAGTTAATCCTCCACCTATTACAAATCGGCATGTCTATTGCTTATCATATCAAAAAAAACAGCATTGTGCGCTTCTTTCAGAATAGAGCTGTAATTTTTGGCATGAAAAAGCGTCCTGTTTAACAGGACGCTCTACAAAAGATGAAGTTCGATTTAAACTTCCATAATTCCTTTTTCTTTATCTTTGGCCATTTCATCGATTTTCGCAATGTTGTCATCTGTCAATTTCTGAACATCATCGGAATATCCACGTAAGTCATCAACTGTAATTTCACTTTTCTTCTCAAGTTTTTTAAACTCGTCATTTGCATCGCGACGAATATTGCGGATTCCAATTTTCGCTTCTTCAGCTTCTTTTTTCACTTGCTTAACGAGGTCTTTACGACGTTCTTCTGTTAAAGCTGGTACAGCTAAACGTATAACAGAACCATCGCTTGATGGACTTAAACCTAAGTCAGATTTAAGAATCGCTTTTTCGATATCTCCAAGAACCGATTTGTCATAAGGCTGGATCATAATCAAGCGAGCTTCTGGAACCGAAATTCCTGCTACTTGGTTTACTGGTGTTGGAGAACCGTAATAATCGATTGTCAATTTATCCAAAATTGATGGCGTTGCACGACCAGCACGGATTCCTGCTAAATCGCGTGAAAAAGCTTGAATTGCATTATTCATTTTAGATTCGGTTTCATTCATTACTGATTTCGGCATTATAATGTTCTCCTCACTACTGTACCGATTTTTTCTCCAAGTACAGCTCTTTTTATATTTCCTTTTTCCATAATAGAGAATACTACGAGTGGGATATCATTGTCCATACAAAGTGTAGAAGCAGTTGAATCCATCACTTGCAAACCTTGTTGAATCACGTCGAAATAAGAAAGCTCTTCATATTTCACAGCAGTCGAATCCGTCTTCGGATCAGCTGAGTACACACCATCAACATTGTTTTTCGCCATTAAGATGACATCGGCTTCAATTTCCGCCGCACGCAATGCTGCTGTTGTATCAGTTGAGAAGTAAGGATTTCCTGTACCTGCTGCAAAAATAACAACTCGTTTTTTCTCTAAATGACGAATGGCTCTTCTGCGGATATATGGTTCAGCTACTTGGCGCATTTCGATAGATGACAGTACACGTGTTTCAACGTCCTGTTTTTCTAATGAATCTTGTAAAGCCAATGAGTTCATAACTGTCGCCAACATGCCCATATAATCAGCAGTTGCGCGATCCATACCCATTTCAGAACCGACTTTACCTCTCCAAATGTTACCGCCGCCTACAACAACTGCGACTTCTACTCCGAGTTCTACCACTTCTTTTACTTGGCTTGCTACTGATTTGATAATTTCAGGGGACAATCCGAAACCCTGTCCTCCTGCCATTGCTTCACCACTTAGTTTTAATACAATGCGTTTATATTGCTGAACACTCATCGGTACCCTCCGTTACACTTTTATTGAAAAATAGGGAACACATTCACGTGTTCCCCAAGTTAAATCATATGATAAACGATCTTATTTTTTGTTAACTTGGCTCATAACTTCATCAGCAAAGTTGTCTTCACGTTTTTCGATTCCTTCTCCAACTTCGTAACGGATGAATTCTTTAACAGTTCCACCAGTAGAAGCTGCGAAATCACGAACTTTTTGGTCTGAGTTTTTAACGAATGCTTGGTCAAGCAAGCAAATGTCTTCGAAATATTTACCAAGACGGCCTTCAACCATTTTAGCAACGATTTTTTCAGGCTTGCCTTCGTTTAATGCTTGCTCAGTCAAAATTTTGCGCTCGTGCTCTACTTCATCAGCAGAAACTTCGTCACGAGAAATGTATTTAGGGTTTAAAGCAGCAATGTGCATAGCGATATCGCGCGCAGCATCTGAGTCAGTAGAGTTTTCAAGAACTACTAATACTGAAATTCTTCCGCCCATGTGTAGGTATGGTCCAAATGCATCTGCATCTGTTTTCGTACGGATTTCAAAACGACGCAAAGTGATTTTTTCACCAATTTTAGCGATAGCGTTTGAAATGTGGTCAGCAACTGTTAAACCGTTAGACATTGTAGAAGCGTTAGCTTCTTCAACTGTAGCTGGTTTAGTTGTGATCAAGTGCTCTCCTAATTCTGATACTAATGTTTGGAAGCCTTCGTTTTTCGCAACAAAGTCAGTTTCTGCGTTTACTTCGAAGATAATAGCTTCATTATCTTTTACAAGAATTGAAGTTGTTCCTTCAGCCGCAATACGGTCTGCTTTTTTAGATGCGCTTGAAAGACCTTTTTCACGTAGGAAATCGATTGCTGCTTCCATATCACCGTCTGTTTGTACTAAAGCTTTTTTGCAATCCATCATACCTGCGCCTGTTTTTGCGCGTAATTCTTTTACCATTTGTGCTGTAACTGCCATGATTAAATTCCTCCTTCATAATTTGTAGCTATTTTCTCAAAAAAAGGTGATAAGAGGGGTTGGCCGCTTATCACCTGTGTAATCGTGAATTACTCAGCAGATTCAGCTTGAGTTTCTTCATCTTCTTCCGGTTTTGACTCAAGTAAAGCATCCGCCATTTTACCAGTTAACAATTTAACTGCGCGAATTGCATCGTCGTTTGCAGGAATAACATAATCGATTTCATCTGGATCACAGTTAGTATCAACGATACCAACGATCGGGATGTTCAATTTCATTGCTTCTGCAACTGCAATGCGTTCTTTACGTGGGTCAACTACGAACATTACGTCCGGTAGTGAACTCATGTCACGGATACCGCCTAGGAATTTAACAAGACGTTCGTGTTGTTTTTTCAACTGAACAACTTCTTTTTTCGGTAGAACTTCAAAAGTTCCATCTTCTTCCATGCGTTCGATTTGTTTCAAACGGTTCACACGTTTTTGGATTGTACCGAAGTTAGTAAGTGTTCCACCCAACCAACGTTGGTTGATGTAATAGTTACCAGAGCGTTCTGCTTCTTCTTTAATAGCGTCTTGAGCTTGTTTTTTCGTACCAACGAAAAGCACTTTTCCGCCTTCTTCGCCAACTTGTTTCATGAAGCTATAAGCTTCTTCCAGTTTGCGAACTGTTTTTTGTAGATCGATGATGTAGATACCGTTACGCTCCACGAAAATATATTTTTTCATTTTCGGGTTCCAACGACGAGTTTGGTGACCGAAGTGTACACCAGCTTCTAACAATTGTTTCATTGAGATTACTGCCATGATATGTTTCCTCCTGATAGGTTATTTTTTTCCCTCCGCATTTTTCTTCTCTGAACCGTCACCCATTTGGGCACCTACGACTCAAATCGAAATGCGTGTGTATTTAACACCATTTGAAATTATATCACGCTACAGCTTAAGAACGCAACAAGTTTCTACCAATTCGTCAAAATAGACAAAAGAAAAGATGCCGAAAAATTTCCGGCATCTTTTCAAAACAACATTAGTTCATTTTTAATTGTTCAAGTTCTGCAAGGAATTTTGTGTTTAATACTTTAATGTATGTCCCTTTCATTCCTAGAGAACGTGATTCGATAACGCCAGCACTTTCAAGTTTACGAAGTGCATTAACGATTACTGAACGAGTAATACCTACACGGTCAGCAATTTTAGATGCAACTAGTAATCCTTCGTTGCCATCTAATTCTTCGAAAATGTGCTCAATTGCTTCAAGTTCACTGTATGAAAGTGAAGAAATCGCCATTTGAACAACTGCTTTACTACGTGCTTCCTCTTCAATGCGGTCACCTTTTTCGCGAAGGATTTCCATCCCTACTACTGTTGCACCGTATTCTCCAAGAATTAAATCATCATCGTGGAATTCTGCTTCTACACGACCAAGAAGCAATGTTCCAAGACGCTCACCGCCACCGTTAATTGGCACGATTGTTGTAAGACCATCTTTGAACAACTCACGCTCTTCAACTGGGAAGATCGTATGTTCACTGTTTACGTCCAAGTTTTCAGTTGTTTCAGTGATGTTTGAAAGTTTTTGAGTATACTCAGCTGGGAACTGACGATCTTCAAGCATACCTTTCATACGTTCGTTTTCGATTTGTTGGTTAATTGCATAACCCAACACTTTACCTTTACGGCTTACTACGAACGCGTTACATTCAATAACTTCGCTCAAAGTTTCAGCCATATCTTTAAAGTTTACTTTTTTTCCGCCTGCTGCTTCCAGCATCGAGTTAATTCGTCTTGTTTTTCCTAATAAATTCATTTAAATGAACCTCCTACAGTATTCGTACCCTATTTATTCAATATTCTAAAGGTTTTTACACCTTAATGAAACTATTACGCCTTGTTTTACAGAATAAATTGTGACAAATCTTTATTTTTTGCCACATTTTCGAGTTTTTCGTTCACATATTGGACAGTAATGTCAATTTGCGCTGGAGAAATCTCGGAAGCTTCAAAAGACAAATCTTCCAAAAGGCGCTCCAGGATGGTATGCAGCCTGCGCGCACCGATGTTATCTGTGTCTTGATTTACTTCGTATGCAATTTCTGCAAGTCTGATTATTGAGGCATCACTGAAGTGTACCACAATTCCCTCTGTTTCGAGAAGGGCTTTATACTGATTTATCAAAGAATGTTTTGGTTCTGTTAATATTTTTACAAAATCTTCAACTTCTAGCTTTTGCAATTCTACTCGAATTGGAAAGCGGCCCTGCAACTCTGGGATTAAATCAGATGGTTTCGACATATGAAATGCACCGGCAGCAACAAACAGCATATAATCTGTTTTGACTGCTCCATATTTTGTCGAAACAGTAGATCCTTCAACAATTGGTAAAATGTCTCGCTGTACACCTTCTCTTGATACATCGGCAGATGACGAATTGCTTTTACTCGCTATTTTATCCATCTCATCAATAAAGATAATGCCATGCTGTTCAGCACGTTCAATTGCTTCCATTCCCACTTCTTCATCGTCTACTAACTTAGCTGCTTCTTCTGTTGTCAATACACGTCGAGCTTCTTTCACACGTAAACGGCGTTTTTTCTTTTTCTTTGGCATAAGAGAAGAAAATGCATCTTGCATATTTGCCCCCATTTGTTCCATTCCCGAACCTTGTAGAGCATCAAACATAGAAAGTGAGTTTTCAACCACTTCAACGGTTACCCATTCTTCTTCTAACTTTCCTGCTTTTAAGTCAGCAGCGATTTCTCTTCTTTTCACTCGGACTTCAACCTCTGCAGTTGGTTCTTCATCTTCCTGATCAAGTTTTTGTCCAAAAAGCATTTCTAGCGGATTTTGGTTTGTTTGTTTTTTGCGCATAGAAGGTGCTAATAATTTAACGATTCGTTCGTTAGCTGCTGTTTCTGCTTGGAATTTAACTGCTTCGTATTTTTCTTCTTTGACGATCCGCACCGATGCTTCTACTAAATCACGCACCATCGATTCAACATCACGACCGACATAACCAACTTCAGTAAACTTTGTTGCTTCAACTTTTATAAATGGCGCACCCGTTAATTTCGCAATACGACGAGCAATTTCTGTTTTTCCGACCCCAGTCGGACCAATCATTAAAATATTTTTAGGAATTACTTCACCGCGCATTTCTTCGTCCAACCGACTTCTACGGTAGCGATTTCGCAATGCAATCGCAATGGAACGCTTCGCATCTTTTTGACCAACAATGTATCGATCTAAATGGTTTGTAATTTGTCTTGGCGTTAAATCCGTCTGGTTTTTCATTAGGACAATTCCTCCACAACAATTTGGTGATTAGTATAGACACAAATATCTGCTGCAGTTTCTAAAGCTGATTTCGCAATTTCTGCTGCTGTAAAATGATCTCCAGCAAATTTTTTCAGTGCACGTCCAGCTGCTAATGCATAGTTACCACCAGAGCCAATCGCTAATATGCCATCATCCGGCTCAATCACTTCGCCAGTTCCCGATACTAACAATAGTTCATCTTTGTTCATAATAATAAGCATGGCTTCTAATTGGCGTAGCATTTTGTCTCCACGCCATTGCTTAGCTAGTTCTACAGCTGCTCTTTGAAGATTGCCGTTATACTCCGTTAACTTTCCTTCAAACATTTCAAACAGTGTAAAAGCATCTGCAACGGACCCTGCGAACCCCGTCAATACTTGCCCATTATATAATTTACGCACTTTTCTTGCTGTATGCTTCATTACGACAGCATTACCAAATGTAACTTGACCATCACCTGACATTGCACATTGACCGTTATGTCGAACTGCAAATATTGTGGTTGCATGAAATTCTTGCATTGTAAAATGCCCCTTTCTAAGCTCGTGGATGTGAATTCAAATACGTATTTCGTAAATGTTCTTTTGTGACGTGTGTATATACTTGGGTGGAACTTAAATGAGAGTGCCCCAATAATTCCTGCACAGTCCGAATATCGGCCCCGTTATTAATCAGGTGCGTTGCAAATGTATGGCGAATCATATGCGGATAAATAGAAGAATTGACCGAAGCCTTTTTCATGCATTCACTTAAAATATGGCGAATGCCACGATCCGTAACGACCTCACCACGACTATTAACGAATAAATAATCATGATCTTGTTTCTTCATCAGTTTAGGACGTGCGTCTTCGAGATAATGTTCCAACGCATCTTGTGCAAACTGACCATAAGGAATATAGCGTTCTTTCCTTCCTTTTCCCATCACTTTCACAATTTGCATCGTTTGATCTAAATCATTCAATCGAATAGAAACACATTCGCTAACTCGCATGCCCGTTGCATAGAGTAATTCAAGCAACGCTGTATTACGAACCGACAATTTGTCTTCACCTTGAACCGACTTAAAAAGCTGCGCTAGTTCTTCTTCATAAAAAAATTGCGGCAGTCGTTCTTCTTTTTTAGGATGATATAGTGATCTAAATGCAGCTTCGTCTAAGCCGTACTCCCGATTGGCATAACGGAAAAACGATCGAATGGCAGAGATTTTTCTAGAAACTGTTGTTCTTGATAACTTAGCATCATATAATTTCGTAACATAATTTCTAGCATGTATATATTCGACTTCTTGTATGTCTGGCACACCTTCAGCATTTAGAAACAGAAAAAAATCCGCCAAATCATGTTCATAATGGTGGACGGTATGTGTAGAATAATTTTTCTCCAGTTGGATATAACTCATAAAAGATTCCAGCATCTTTTCTTTCTTCATACGCGCTCCACCTTTCAGCAAATAGAAAAGCCTCTAAATTATAACAACATTTAGAGGCTTTTATCAATTAAACAGTTACTGTATTCATATAATTTTGAATTGATTCAAGTGCACGGTTTGCATGTTTTTCTGCACGCTCTTGTTTTGAACGAATACGTTCGCCTAAATCAGGGAACAATCCGAAGTTAACATTCATCGGTTGGAAATTCTTGCTGTCTGCTTCCGTGATGTATCGCGCCATACTCCCTAATGCAGTTTCAGCTGGGAAAACCAGTAACTCTTCACCTAATGCCAACTTCGCAGCGTTAATACCCGCCAACAATCCGCTTCCCGCAGATTCAACATAGCCTTCTACACCTGTCATTTGACCAGCAAAGAAAATGTTATCATCTGCCTTTAGTTGATAAGTTGGTCTTAGCACACGCGGTGAATTGATAAACGTGTTACGGTGCATCACACCGTAACGGACAATTTCAACATTCTCCAAGCCTGGGATCAATTTTAACACTTCTTTTTGAGGTCCCCATTTAAGGTGGGTTTGGAAACCAACAATATTGTAAAGTGTTCCAGCTGCGTCATCTTGACGAAGTTGAACAACTGCATATGGACGTTCTCCTGTTTTTGGATCTTCCAATCCTACTGGCT
This sequence comes from Planococcus donghaensis, assembly GCF_001687665.2. Lineage (NCBI taxonomy): Bacteria > Bacillati > Bacillota > Bacilli > Caryophanales > Caryophanaceae > Planococcus > Planococcus donghaensis. Next base: position 2,086,603 of record NZ_CP016543.2, read on the forward strand.
TCATTGGTCCGAATGTTAACGTTTTCTCGCCCCTAGCCGCCATTACTTCAACAGGCATACACCCTTCAAAGTAAATTTCTTTCTCAAACTCTTTCAAAGGTACTACTTCAGCTTCAACAAGTGCTGTATGGAATCGTTTAAACTCTTCTTCTGTCATTGGACAGTTTAGATAAGCTGCTTCTCCTTTGTCGTAGCGAGATTTCAAATACACTTTATCCATATCGATGCTGTCTTTTTCAACGATTGGCGCTGCTGCATCATAAAAATACAAATATTCTTCGCCCGTCAACTTGCGAATCTTCTCAGCTAGTGCCGGAGAAGTTAATGGACCGGTTGCAATAATCGTAATGCCTTCTGGAATTTCAGTTACTTCTTCGTTGATCACTTCTACTAATGGGTGGTTTTTCACTTTATCAGTTACTGCCGCCGCAAATTCGTGACGATCAACCGCTAGTGCCCCACCCGCTGGTACAGATGCGCCATCTGCTGATTCGATGATAACTGAGTCCAATTTACGCATTTCTTCTTTGATTACGCCAACAGCATTCGTTAGTGAATTAGCACGCAAAGAATTACTGCAAACCAGTTCTGCAAATTTATCTGTATGATGTGCAGCCGTTTGTTGAACCGGGCGCATTTCAAACAACCGGACATTTACTCCGCGTTTTGCGATTTGCCAAGCTGCTTCACTCCCAGCTAACCCTGCACCAATTACGTTTACATATTTCGTCATTTCTAAACACCTCTATATTATTATTGAACTTCTTCTTTATAATCACAGCTTGTACAACTAATTTGCACGCCTTTTTTCACTTTTTTCTCTACTAATAACTCGCTACATTTCGGACATGGTCGCTCAATTGGTTTATCCCATGAGACAAATTCACATTCCGGATAACGCTCACAACCGTAGAAGATGCGTCGTTTCTTACTTTTTCGTTCAACAATTTCACCTTGTTTACACGTCGGGCATGTCACCCCAATATGTTTTACAATAGCTTTTGTATTTCGACATTCCGGGAAATTACTGCAAGCCATGAATTTCCCGTAGCGACCTAATTTATAAACCATCGGTGAACCACATAATTCACAATCTTCGCCAGCCGGTTCATCTTTGATCTGTACTTTTTCCATTTCATTTTCTGCGACTTCGACATTTTTTTCGAACTTCCGGTAAAATGCATCGATAATTGAGCGCCATTCGATTTCGCCTTCTTCGACAGTATCCAAATCATGCTCCATTTTAGCGGTAAATTCGATGTTTAATATATCCGGGAAAAATTCAAGTACTAGCTGATGAACAATTTCACCCAACTCTGTTGGTATAAATCGTTTTGCATCTAGTGTGACATACCCACGCTTTTGAATTGTATCTAATGTCGGTGCGTAGGTCGACGGACGTCCTATTCCAAGCTCTTCAAGTGCTCGTACTAAACGGGCCTCTGTAAAACGCGGAGGCGGCTGCGTAAAATGCTGATTTGGTGTAATATCTACTGCTTTTACTACGTCCCCTTCAGCCATTTCCGGTAAAATATTATCTTTTTCTTCTTTTTGATCATCCGTGCCTTCAATATACAACTTCATGAAGCCTGGAAATTTCACTTGCGAACCATTTGCACGAAATACCGCTTCACCATTTTGCAATTCAGCCATTACTGTATCTAACACGGCCGAAGACATTTGACTTGCAACAAAACGATCCCAAATAAGTTTATACAGACGATAAAGGTCGCGCGAAAGAATGCTCTTCATTGATTCTGGTGTCCGCATGACACTTGTGGGACGCACTGCTTCGTGGGCATCTTGCGATTTAGCTGACTGTTTCGCAGCTACTTTTTGTGTAACGTACTCTTCGCCATATTTTTCAACGATAAAGTCGATAGTATCTTTTTTCGCCGTATCTGAAATCCGCGTCGAATCTGTTCGCATATACGTGATTAAACCTGTGATGCCTTCTTTGCCTACTGCAATACCTTCATACAATTGTTGCGCTAGCATCATTGTCTTTTTAGCTCGGAAGTTTAACTTGCGGGCAGCTTCTTGTTGGAGTGAAGAAGTTGTAAAAGAAGGGGAGGGATTTCTTTTTCTCTCTTTTTTCACCACGCGGTTTACTGTAAAGTTTTTTCCAGACATCGTTGACAATACTTCTTTGACATCGGCTTCATTGTTCAATTTCATTTTTTCTTTTGTGTTGCCATAAAATTGTGCTTCAAATTTCTTTTTTGATTTTTCAAACTCTCCAGTAATGGACCAGTATTCTTCTGGCTCAAAACCTTTGATTTCGTTTTCCCGATCAATGACTAACCTTAACGCTACAGATTGGACGCGTCCAGCTGATAATCCTTTTTTTACTTTTTTCCAAAGCAAAGGACTGATGCTATATCCAACAAGACGATCTAAAATTCGGCGTGCTTGTTGTGCATCGACTAAGTCCATATCGATTTTGCGTGGATGCTTAAATGATTCTTTAATTGCATCTTTTGTAATTTCATTAAAGACGACCCGACAATCTGAAGTTTGATCAATGCCAAGTGCCGTAGCTAAATGCCACGCAATTGCTTCTCCTTCTCTGTCAGGGTCAGCCGCGAGAAAGACTTTCTTTGCTTTTTTTGCTTCTTTTTTAAGATCTTGTAAGATTGGTCCTTTACCTCTGATTGTAATATAACGAGGTTCATAATTATTTTCCACGTCTACACCCATTTGACTTCGGGGCAAATCGCGTAAATGTCCAAGTGAAGCACGGACTTTATATTTCTTACCCAAATACCGTTCGATTGTTTTAGCCTTTGCAGGCGATTCCACAATCACTAAAAAATCCGCCATAATTTTTCCTCCTCATAGAGGTTTCTCAAAACTGCTTAAAAGAATTACCTGTTGCAAAATGTATAACAGTTTTTAGCTTAATGCAAGGGTTTTCGTTTTTTTCATTCTTTTCCAACTGTCATATGTTGGTATTCTTCGAGCACTTGCCATCCGTTCCATACCGGTTTTGCACCTTCTACTATCAATTTATGCGGCCCTTCAGATAACAAAGAATCAATATTTCCTGGGACTGCGAAAATATCTTTTCCATGATCTAATGCGTGTTCAATTGTGCTTAATGTGCCACTTTTCACTTGAGCTTCTGTTACGATAATTCCTTTAGATAATCCACTAATAATGCGATTTCTCATCGGGAAATTCCATTTTTCAGGCTTCACATATGGTGGATATTCGGTTAAAACGAGATGGCTTTCTTCTATTATATTGTTTAAGTTTGCGTTTTCTTTTGGATAAGGATGTAAAAAACCACTACCTGTAACGGCGATTGTATGCCCACCCAAATCAATTGCTTTTTGATGGGCCATCGCATCCGCACCTTTTGCTAGACCGCTGACAATGATAAAGTTTTTTTCTACAAGCGGCGGAACGATTTTTTGCAGAGCTTTTTGAGAATAGGAGGTGGCTTTACGTGATCCAATTATGGCTATTTTTCGAGAATTTTTTAATAATGTGAGGTCTCCTTTAGCATAAAGTATGGCAGGAGGGTCGATTAACTCAAGTAAACTCTCAGGATAAAGTGGGTGTTGATAAGATATGGGGAGTATCTTATATTTGGCGTAGGTTTCTTGTAAGGGGTATGTCAGGGATTGACTGTATGAGGTTTTTAGTTTTATTGCTTGTTCTAATTTAATGTTTAGTAACCACATTAACTCATTCGGAGATTTTCGTTCAAGCTTAGTTAAGTTTGGATCATCCGTAAATAGCGGCAATAACTTTTTCAAACTTTTTGGATATACGTAATGCAATGCCAATAACCGTTCTGTAAATTCATTGTTCATGTTGTTCCTCCTGTTCATTTTTGGAATCCATTAAGGTGAGTCGAAGAAAACCACCTTCTTTTCATTTTAATCTGTTTTTCTATTGGCGTAAACTTTTTAAATGAGTCTATGTTCATCCTTTTTTCATCGTAACAAGTGTTTTTTTCAATAGAATAATGCGGTTACGCATAACATATACATAAAAAAAGACTCAAGCTCTTGTTTAACCAAGAGTTTGAGTCTTTTGTTTATTAATGAGTTTTACACTTGTCGTATAAACCTTTTTCTTTAATCACTTTGATCAAAGTTTCTCCAATTACTGATGGAGTGTCTGCAACTTCGATTCCAGCTTCGTTCATTGCTTTGATTTTATCAGCAGCTGTTCCTTTACCGCCAGAAATAATCGCACCGGCATGGCCCATACGTTTTCCTTCAGGTGCAGTTTGTCCGCCAATAAATCCTACAACAGGTTTTGTCATGTTCGCTTTAACCCACTCAGCAGCTTCTTCTTCAGCTGTTCCGCCGATTTCACCGATCATAACAACTGCGTACGTATCTTCATCTTCGTTGAATTCTTTCAACACATCGATAAAGTTTGTACCGTTTACTGGGTCTCCACCAATACCGACAGCTGTCGATTGGCCAATTCCCTCTTCAGACAATTGGTGAGTCGCTTCATACGTCAGTGTACCTGAACGTGAAACAACGCCAACATGTCCTTTTTTGTGAATGTATCCAGGCATGATGCCGATTTTACATTCGTCCGGAGTAATAACGCCCGGGCAGTTAGGTCCAACAAGACGTGTTTTCTTGCCTTCCATGTAACGGTTCACTTTTACCATATCCAATACTGGAATGTGCTCAGTGATACAGATTGCCATGTCAAGCTCAGCTTCAACAGCTTCAAGAATTGCGTCTGCAGCGAAAGGTGCCGGTACGTAAATTACAGATACGTTAGCTCCTGTAGCTTTTACTGCTTCTTCAACAGTATTGAAGACAGGTACGCCTTCAGCTTCAGTTCCGCCTTTACCTGGTGTTACACCCGCAACGATTTTCGTTCCGTATTCAAGCATTTGCTTTGTATGGAAAAGGGCAGTTGACCCTGTAATTCCTTGTACAAGCACTTTTGTGTCTTTATTAATGTATACACTCATTTTTGTCCCTGCCCTTCTTTAGCCTACAAGTTCTACGATCTGTTTAGCGCCGTCTGCCATTGTTCCAGCAGCTACGATATTAAGACCTGATTCATTAAGCAGTTTTTTACCAAGTTCTACGTTTGTTCCTTCAAGACGGACTACTAATGGCACTTCAAGGCTTACTTCTTTAGCAGCTTGAATTACGCCTTCCGCAATGATGTCACACTTCATAATACCGCCGAAAATGTTAACGAAAATTCCTTTTACATTCTTATCAGAAAGAATGATTTTGAAAGCTTCCGTTACTTTCTCAGCAGTGGCACCGCCCCCAACGTCAAGGAAGTTAGCGGGTGTTCCGCCGTAATAGTTGATCGTGTCCATAGTTGCCATAGCAAGTCCGGCGCCGTTAACCATACAGCCGATGTTCCCATCTAAAGAAATGTAGCTCAAGTCATACTTAGAAGCTTCAATTTCTTTTGGATCCTCTTCGTCGAAATCGCGAAGTTCCACAATGTCTTTGTGGCGGTAAAGAGCGTTTTCATCGAAATCGAATTTCGCATCAAGCGCTAAAATATTGCCGTCGCCAGTTTCAACTAACGGGTTAATCTCAACGATAGAAGCGTCTTTTTCGATAAATACAGTGTATAGTCCAAGCATGAATTTCGCCGCTTTGTTAACAAGCTTTGGCGGAATGTTCATGTTGAAAGCCATACGGCGTGCCTGGAAACCAGTCAAACCGATTACTGGATCGATTACTTCTTTAAAGATTTTTTCAGGAGTGTTTTCAGAAACTTCTTCGATATCTACTCCGCCCTCTTCAGAGCCCATAAGAGTAACACGAGCAGTTTGGCGGTCAAGCACCAATCCGATGTAATACTCCTTCTTAATGTCAGATCCTTCTTCGATCAAAAGGCGTTTGATTTCTTTACCTTCTGGACCTGTCTGGTGAGTCACAAGAACTTTACCTAAAAGTTCTTTCGCATATGTACGGACTTCGTCCAGATTTTTAGCGATTTTAACACCGCCAGCTTTGCCTCGTCCACCTGCGTGGATTTGTGCTTTTACCACGACAACATCCGTACTCAGTTCTTTAGCTGCCTTAACTGCTTCTTCTGGAGAAAAAGCAACGGTGCCGTATGAAACTGCTACGCCATATTGTCTGAGGAGTTCTTTACCTTGATATTCATGGATATTCATCTGTCATCCTCCAATCAAACATCTCTATCGTAATTTTATTGCCTATACCATTGTATTAAAGTTGTCGTAGAATGTCCACCGTTGTTCGTTATTCTGACAAAACTTCGTATGATCAAAACAGTGAATTTTTCGTCAAAAGCGTTTTTATCGGTTCGAATGTTGTGCGATGAATTTCGCAAGGTCCATATTTTTCAAGTGCCGCAACATGCTCTTTCGTACCATAGCCAGCATGTTTTTCGAATCCATACTGAGGATATTGAACAGCATATTCTGTCATTAATGCGTCTCTCCCTGTTTTCGCTAAAATCGAAGCTGCCGCTATACTCAAGCTTTTTGCATCCCCTTTGATAATGGACTCACAAGGCATTTGAAGTTCAAGCATCATTGCATCAGCCAATACTATGTCAGGCGCAGGAGTTAATGCTTGCGCGGCTTCTGTCATCGAACTTTTTGTTGCTTGGTAAATATTCAGTCGATCAATTTCTTCGGGTGATTGAACATGCACAGCATAACTTATAGCGATCTTTTTTATCGTTTTAGCCAGTTCATCGCGTTTTGCTTTACTTAATTGTTTAGAATCATCTAAGCCGACTAGATCTGAACAATCTTCTGGCAAAATAACAGCCGCTGTTACAACAGGACCCGCAAGAGGCCCTCTACCTGCTTCGTCAATTCCTGCCACTAAATCCACACTTTCTTTTCGAAATGACTCATCAAATGCTAACTTGTCATTATGATCATCCAGCAACTTTTTTCGTTGAAGTTGCTTTTTCCGCCATGACGTTAATAAGGTTTGTACACTTTTCCTGGAATCGTTTTCGATTTCACTCATCCACGGTTGCCATTCAGTGGTCATTTTTAGCTTTTCTTTTATTTCGGTGATTTTTAGCATCTATTCAACTTCTTTCAATTTTTCTCGATATGTAAAAAGCTGTCCCTCAAAATCGAGGAACAGCTCTTGTTAAAAAGAGCGAATGCTCACTCTTCTTCTTCAATCATTTCATCTCTATAATCAAATGTTACTTTGCCTAAATGTTGATTGCGAATGTCTCTTACAATCACTTCAGCAGTCATTTCATAATCGACTTCACCGTGTTGATCTAAACAACGTCGCTTGTTGCCAATATGATCAAATGTATGAACAATTTCCTCATCAATATGATCAATGCCGTAACGCTCTTTCATACGTTCTGGATAGCGCTCTTCTAAAAACTTTAACGCATAGATAGCTAGTTCTTGCATTTGGATTACTGAATCTTTAATGGCACCTGTAACAGCTAATTTTAATCCTGTTTCTGGATCTTCAAACTTCGGCCATAAAATTCCCGGCGTATCCAACAACTCAATTTCTTTGCCTACTTTGATCCATTGTTGCGCTTTTGTGACACCTGGCATATTACCCGTTTTCGCTAAGCTTTTTTTCGATAAACGGTTTATGAGTGTCGATTTTCCAACGTTCGGAATTCCAACAATCATCGCACGAATCGCACGAGGCTTAATGCCCTTTGCAACCATGCGGTCCCATTTTTCTTCGAGTATTTCTTTTGAAGCTTTTGTCACCAATTGCAACCCTCTACCTTCAAGTGAGTTGATCGCAACAGCGCGTGTACCTTGATCCTCGAAATAACGAATCCATTTTTTCGTTTCAACTTCATCGGCCATGTCCATTTTATTTAAAATAATAAGACGTGGTTTTTGCTGAATCACTTGATCGATCATTGGATTTCGTGAAGATAAAGGTAACCTGGCGTCAACAAGTTCAAAAATAATATCCACTAATTTCAGCTTTTCGGTAACTTGTCTTCGCGCTTTTGCCATATGTCCAGGAAACCATTGTATCGTCATAAAACCACTCCTTATTTTACAATTCCCGCTTCAGCCAAGGGCCAGAAAACGAAACTTGTGTCGCCTATCACTTCGTCGGTTGATACCAACCCGATGTGTCGGCTGTCCTTACTCGCTCGGCGATTATCGCCCATGACAAAGATAGTTCCTTCAGGTATTGTATTTTCTCCTGTAACATCTACCAAGTCAAAATCTTCTGTAAGTGTACCTGTAATGCCTTGTTTATAAACATCTAAATAAGGTTCTTCTATTGCTTCTCCATTTATATATAACTGATCATCTTCATATGCGATATGATCGCCTGGCAACCCAATTATACGTTTAATGTAATCCTTTTTTTCTGGGGCATGAAAAACAATAATATCGAAACGGTCAGGTTCCCCGACTGAATAACCGATTTTGTTAACAATCATGCGATCCCCGTCTTCTAGGGTAGGCATCATTGACTCTCCATCTACTACAATCGGCGTGAATAAAAAGAAACGAATAATTGCTGCCAAGCCGAAGGCAATCAATAAAGCTTTGGACCATTCCCACATTTCATTTTTCTTCTTCACTTCAGTCTCCATGCGTGTTCCTCCCCAAACTTACTGTTTTAATTGTACAAGGAAATACACTTTTTAGCAAAAAGAAAGAGGGCGCAAGCGCCCTCTTTCATCCATGCCATCTTATCGAATTTCTTTAATACGAGCTGCTTTACCGCGTAGGTCACGCAAGTAGTACAATTTCGCACGACGTACTTTACCACGACGCATAACTTCAAGCTGTGCAATTTTTGGTGTGTGTACAGGGAATGTACGCTCAACACCAACACCGTAAGAGATTTTGCGAACAGTGAATGATTCACTGATTCCGCCTCCGCGACGGCTAATTACGACTCCTTCGTATACCTGAACACGTTCGCGTGTACCCTCGACAACTTTAACGTGGACACGAACAGTGTCTCCAGGACGGAACTTAGGTAGGTCCGTACGAAGCTGTTCTTTAGTGATTTCTGTAATAATGTTTTGCATTATTTTTTCTCTCCTTCTACAGACGCTCTTACACCATATCACTGTTGCAGCGGAACATCGTGATCCTGTACTTCACATAAAAGTACATTGTCCATGATACCACTGATCATTAACTCATGCAAGAGCTACTTAAATTCTATTTTTCTTTCGTTAATCTATCAATTATTTTCTGTTGCTTATCGCTCAACTCGATTTTTTCGAGCAAGTCTGGACGCCTTTCGAGCGTCCGTTTTAATGTTTGTTCTTCACGCCATTGATCGACTTTTCCATGATTACCAGAAGTTAAAACATCAGGTACTTTCCATCCTCTAAAATCAGCCGGACGAGTGTATTGTGGATGTTCTAGTAGTCCTGTAGAGAATGAGTCACGTATAGGTGAATCAGCGTTACCTAGTACCCCTGGAAGCAACCTAACGACACTATCGATTACTGTCATCGCAGCTAATTCTCCACCAGTGAGCACAAAATCACCGATCGAAATTTCATCTGTTACCAAATGCTCTCGAATGCGTTCGTCATATCCTTCGTAATGGCCACAAATAAACACCAATTCTTCTTCAGTTGCCAACTCTTCAGCTTTCTTCTGCGTAAAGCGTTCGCCTTGCGGGCATAATAAAATAACACGTCGTTTGCTTTTTGGCGCAAGACTTTCCACCGCATTAAAAATCGGTTCTGGTTTTAACACCATTCCAGCCCCACCACCAAATGGATAGTCATCAACTTGCCGTTTGTTATCAGCAAATTCACGAATATCGACTACATTCAAACTAACGGCATTTTTATCTTGCGCTTTTCTCATAATCGAATGTTGAAAAACACCTTCAAACATCGGGGGAAACAGCGATAGCACATGGATGTTCATCAAGACAATAGCCCTTCAATCACTTCGATGATTACTTTTTTTTCATCGATATCTACTTCTTTGACAATTTCTTCTGTATAAGGGATGTAATGTTTCTTGCCCTTTTCAGGCGTTACTTCCCATACATCATTGGCACCTGTCTCCAAAATCTCTGTGATCTTCCCAAGTTCTTGACCTTCTGTTGAATATACTGCACACCCAAGAATTTCATGATGATAAAAAGCGTTTTCTTCGAGTTCTGTCAAATCGTGTTCAGCAATTCTCAAGTACGACTCTTTAAACGGCTCAACATCATTAATGTTTGGATAGCCTTCAAAAGTTAGCAACTCAAAGTTTTTATGTTGGCGATGACTGGCGATTTTCACCATGATTGGTTTTTTTGCATCCGGAGTGAAAAGCCCAAGCTTTGTCCCCACGGCAAATCGTTCTTCTGGAAAATCGGTACGTGATAAAACACGTACTTCTCCACGGATTCCGTGTGTATTGACAATTTTCCCTACGTTAAACCATTGCACAAGCAAACATCCTTTCTAGGTTATTTTTCTGAAAAAAAAAGAAGGAACCGGGGCTCCTTCTTTTTCTTAATCCACAATATCGAGATAAGTTTTTTTCTTATGATAACCGCCTGCTGCTGAGTACACAATTGAACGAACAGCTTTCGCTACACGTCCCTGCTTCCCGATCACTTTCCCTGTATCTTCTGGATGCACAGAAAGCTTGTAGACAATTCGGCTTGCGTTTTCGTCGGTATCGACACGAACTTCTTCCGGATAATCAACTAACGGTTTCACAATGGTCTCAATCAGCTGCTTCATAAGAAACTCTCCCTTACTTGTTTAGTTTTTCGTTATGGAATTTCTCCATAATGCCTTTTTGAGAAAACAAGTTGCGTACTGTATCAGATGGTTTAGCGCCATCATGAAGCCATTTCAACACTAGCTCTTCGTCGATTTTAACTTCAGCTGGAACTGTCAGTGGGTTGTAAGTACCTACTGTTTGAATTTGACGGCCGTCACGTGGAGCACGTGAGTCAGCTACTACAATACGGTAAAAAGGAGATTTTTTAGCTCCCATACGTTTCAAGCGAATTTTTACTGCCATTTCTTAAAGCACCTCCGAATAGTTTCACACAAGATATTATATTAGCAAGCTTTAAATAGTTTGTAAAGTATTTTTTCTTAACACCTTAAAATTTTATTTAAAAAGCGAGTCTAGCCCTGGCATTCCCATCTTTTTTCTACCTTTTTTCGTGTTCATGCCAGACATTTGTTTCATCATTTTCTTCATATCTTCAAACTGTTTTAACAGTCTGTTGACATCTTGAATATTGGTTCCTGAACCTTTAGCAATTCGTTTTTTACGACTTGCGTTAATAATTTCAGGTGTTGTTTTTTCTTTTTTTGTCATCGAATAAATAATCGCTTCAACACGATCCATTTGGCTTTCATCGACTTTTGCGTTTTCAAGCCCTTTGATTTTATTGGCCCCAGGGAGCATTTTTAAAATTTCATCTAACGGTCCCATTTGTTTTACTTGTGACATTTGCTCAAGGAAATCATCAAAAGTAAATGTCGAAGTTCTGAATTTCTCTTCTAGTTCTTTTGCTTTTACTTCATCCACACTCGACTGCGCTTTTTCGATCAAGGACAACATATCGCCCATGCCAAGTATTCGCGATGCCATACGTTCAGGATGGAACGCTTCTAACGCATCCATTTTTTCACCCATCCCGACAAATTTAATCGGTTTTTGAGTGACAGAACGAATGGATAATGCCGCACCGCCTCGTGTATCACCATCAAGCTTCGTTAAAACGACGCCTGTGATGCCAATCGCTTCATCAAAGTTTTGAGCAACATTGACTGCATCTTGACCTGTCATTGAATCGACCACTAGGAAGATTTCATCTGGCTCTTTAAGCGCACGAATATCCTTTAATTCCTGCATTAACGCTTCATCTACATGTAAACGTCCCGCCGTATCTATAATGACCGTATCCAAATGCTCAGCCTTTGCATGCTCGATTGCTTGACGCGCAATCTCTACAGGAGACATATCTGTCCCTTTAGAGAAAACGGGTAATGATAATTGCTTACCGATCGTCTCGAGCTGCTGAATTGCTGCTGGACGATACACATCGGCCGCTACTAATAGCGGTTTACGATTGTGTTTTCTACGCAATAAATTAGCGAGTTTCCCAGTAGTTGTCGTTTTACCGGCACCTTGTAAACCAACCATCATAATAACTGTTGGCTGTTTTGTTGAAAACTCAATTTTCCGTTCTTCGCCGCCCATCAATTCCGTTAGCTCATCTTTAACGATTTTAACGACTTGTTGTCCTGGCGTTAAGCTATCCATGACATCTTGGCCAATCGCTCGTTCACTGATTTTCTTAACGAATTCTTTTACGACTTTTAAATTGACATCCGCTTCGATCAAGGCGAAACGAACTTCACGCATCATTTCTTTAACGTCTGCTTCGTTGACTTTACCTTTGCCTTTAATCTTAGTCATCGTACCTTGCAGGCGTTCGGATAAACCTTCAAATGCCATTCTTTCCGCCTCCTAATCCCATTCCTTTAGCTCGCCCAAAAACTGCTGGATACGTTCTTCTGTGAATGGCTCTTTTTCAAATGACGAAACCAATTGCTGCCGTTTCTGAAATTTCTCAAAAAGCTGCAATTTGCGTTCATATTCTTCTAGCATCGCTTCCGTCCGGCGAATATTATCGTATACTGCTTGACGGGTAATGTCATATTCTTCAGCAATTTCACCCAGTGAATGGTCATCTAAATAATACAGCATCATATAACTGCGCTGTTTAGGTGTCAGTAGTTCCTGATAGAAATCAAACAAATAATTCATGCGTGTTGTTTTTTCTAGTCCCATCATTGACACTCACCCCACTCGTTCTCTTGCTTAGAATACTGAATAACAATAGTGCTGTCAAGTAATTTTACTTGTCTGCTTCTTCATCTTCTAACTGTTGTTCTTTATCCAATCCTTCAGCAAATAGCCCGTAGACGTATTTTTGTGCATCAAACGGCTGTAAATCGTCCATTTTTTCGCCAAGTCCGACATATTTAACGGGAATTTTCAACTTGTTACGGATCGCTAAAACAATTCCGCCTTTTGCTGTGCCATCAAGTTTCGTTAAGACAATCCCTGTTACATCTGTTACCTCTTTAAACGTTTGAGCTTGTAGCATCGCATTTTGACCTGTTGTCGCATCAAGAGCCAATAACACTTCATGTGGAGCACCAGGAATTTCACGTGAAATAACGCGATGAACTTTTTGAAGTTCATTCATCAAATTAACTTTGTTTTGCAAACGTCCTGCTGTGTCACAGATTAACACATCGACACCGCGAGACTTCGCTGAGCGTACAGCATCGTACATAACAGCAGCAGGATCCGATCCTTCACTTTGTTTGATGACATCCACACCAACACGTTTGCCCCAAACATCCAATTGTTCAATTGCGCCTGCTCGGAAAGTATCACCGGCTGCTAACATAACGGTTTTTCCTTCACTTTTAAAGCGGTGAGCTAGTTTGCCAATCGTAGTCGTTTTCCCAACGCCATTGACACCAACCATTAAAATAACGGTTAATCCTTCAACAAAGTTAATCTCATTGATCTCGGCTTCACCAGCTTCATAAATTTCCACCAACTTTTCTGAAATAACGGATTGAACATTTGAAGTATCTTTAACATTTTTGCGCTGAACTTCAAAACGTAAGTCGTCCATCAATTCGATAACGGTTTCAAAGCCCACATCCGCTTGCAGTAAAATCTCTTCTAATTCTTCAAAGAAATCTTCATCCACTTTACGGTATTTCGCTACCAAATCATTAATTTTTGATGTAAAGCCTATACGGGTTTTGGCTAATCCCTCTTTGTATTTTTCAGTTGATTCTTCAGCTTCGGTATTGCCAGCAAATTTATCTTTTAATTTTTTGAAGAAACTCACAAATAAACACTCCTTTTTCAGATTTTTTCTTCGAGCTTGACTGATACTAACTTGGAAATTCCGGACTCTTGCATGGTGATGCCATATAAAACATCGGCACCTTCCATAGTTCCTTTGCGGTGTGTAATGACGATAAATTGCGTGTCTTCACTGAACTTCTTCAAGTATTGACTGTACCGTACGACATTTGATTCATCAAGCGCCGCTTCAACTTCATCTAGAACACAAAACGGTACCGGTCGCACATTTAAAATCGCAAATAATAATGCAATAGCAGTTAGTGCACGTTCTCCTCCTGATAGCAAACTCAAATTCTGTAGTTTTTTACCGGGCGGTTGCGCAATAATCTCGACTCCCGTCATTAACATATCTTTAGGATTGGTTAACACTAAGTCCGCCGATCCACCGCCAAATAACTCTTTAAAGACACGTTGGAACTGTATACGGATTGCATGGAAAGTCTCATCAAAACGACTCGTCATTTCAACGTCCATTTCGCGAATCAATGTACGCAATGTTTCTTTTGCTTCGTTCAAATCGTCGCGTTGCTCGGTTAAAAAGGCGTGGCGATCTGAAACGTGCTCGTACTCTTCTATTGCCCCTACATGAACAGGACCCAATTCTTCAATAGACTGCTTGAGCAGCTTTACTTTTCTACGGACTGCTGTTTCTTCGTCCATCATTTCAAACTGTTTAGCTTGCTCCATTGTCAATTGATAATTAGTTTCGAGCTGTGAGATCAAGCTTTGGATTTGAACTTCTAAACGTGTTGATTTGACTTCATAAATTCGAATGGCTTCTACATAACCTTTGTAAATGCGTTGCTGCTCTTTCAAGTTTTCTTCTAAATTGTTTAAGCTAGTTTGTTCTTTTGCACGTTGTTCTTTTGTTTCATTGACGGTTTGTTGAATCTGAATTTTTTTTGCAGACCATACTTTTATTTCTTGTAAAATTTCTTCATCAGAATACACTTTTGCTGCTTCTTCTGATTGAATCCATTCCAGTTCTTTTTGATGATCTTGCAATTTTTGATTGCTTTTTTCTAGTCGTTCAAACAGTTCGGCTTCGCTTGCTGTTAATTGCGCAACGCGTTCTTTTGTCACGGCATAAAGAGATTTTTGTTCAGCCAACTTCCCTAGCACTTGATCCCGCGCCGACTCGTTTTGTTGCTTAAACAAAGTTAATTCGTCGATCTTTACTGTGATGTCATTTAATTCACCGACAATGCTTTCAAGTCGCATCGATGCTGTTTCCTTACGTTTAGTGATCGCGGTTAAATCGTATTCCTTGTTTTTCTGTTCGGCTTGAAAAATATCAAATCGCTCTAATGTAGTTTTTAACACCGCTTCTATTTCCCGCAACAGAATCGCGCTTTCCGCTTCTAAATCACGATATTTTTCACCTTCAGTTTGCAAAATCCGAATTGCTTCTTCCGCCGCTTTTACTGTTTCTTGTTCTGTACGTACTGTTTTTTCAGCGGTTAAGATGGTTTCTTCTAATTCAGTAGCCTGAACAAGCAATTGCTCTAACTCGGCTTTTCGCGTAAAGAAAGAAGCTTGCGTTTTGTTCGCGCCTCCTGTCATCGATCCACCTGCATTGACGATATCGCCTTCAAGTGTCACAACGCGGAATCGGTTCCCTATGGCTTTAGCAATCGCCGTTGCCCCTTTAAGATCCTCAGCGATAATTACGTTACCTAGTAGATTTTCAATAATCATGCCATATTGCGGATCATAGCTAACCAATTCAAATGCCATATTAATATATGACGGGTGTTTGCTTACCGCCGCTAGCGTGTGATCAGGAATCATTCTTGGCTTCATAACTGTCATTGGAAGAAATGTCGAACGACCTGCTCTTTTCTTTCGTAGAAAATCGATTGCTTCGCGCGCATGCTGCTCATTTTCCGTTACAATGTGCTGACTCGAAGCACCTAAAGCTGTTTCAATCGCTTTCGCGTAGTTTTTCTCTACTTGAGCGAGTTCAGCAACCGCTCCTCTAATCCCTTGCAATTGACCTTTTTCACGAGCTACCAATACTTCTCGTACCCCTTGGAAAAAGCCAGAAAAATCAGCTTCTAATTCTTGTAGCGTTTCAATACGAGCTGCCAATTGCTTTTGCGACTGGTATGCCTGGAACAGCATTGATTGTTTTTGTTCGAAAGCCTGCTTTTGCTGTTGGTAAGCAGCTTCACTTTCTTTATATTCCTTACGTTTATTGTCTAATGAGGACCTAGCTTCTTTAAGTTCTTTTTCTGCACGTGCTTTTTCAGCTTTTAACTTAGAAAGTTCTGCAGTGAAATCGGCTCGTTGTGTACTAATGCGTCCGGTAGACTCTGTTAGTTGTTGTTCTTGCAAGCCAATATTTTTCAACTCATTTTTAACGGTTGCTTGCTCATTCATCAAATCAATATAGATTGACTTGCAATTTTCGATTTCATTGTCGATATCTGCTGGTGTCCGGTTGAGCTGTTCTTCGAGTTGCTGAATGGCAGTTCGAATTGAGTGACGCTCAGTTTTGCGTTCTTCTAATAATGCCAATTGCTCGCTATGTTTTTTCTTTAAAAGTTCGTTTTCTTGTTTTTCTGCCTCTACATTTTCTTGCAATTGCAATGCTTGACGATCCGCATTGCTCTTTTTCTCAGACATTAATAATTTGCGCCCTTGCCACTTTTCTGTCTCTGCACTAGCTTCGACTAAAGCATTTTGCGCTTTGTCTATTTTATTATCCATATCAAAAAGCGTCTTTCGTATGTTGGAGACAAGACGCTCTTTGTCATTAATTTCTGCTGATAGTTGCTGCTCGTTTTTTGAATGAGATGCAGCTTCCTGCGCCAAATGATTTAGCTCTTGTTCAAGGTTTCCTGCATCATGCGCTAGCAAAGCGATATCTGCATCTTTTAACTGCTCGTTCATATCGAGAAAATCTCTAGCAGTGGAAGCTTGAATTTGAAGCGGTTCCATTCGTCCGTCCAATTCATGTAAAATATCAAGCACCCGGTTCAGGTTTTCATCCGTTTCATTTAATTTGATTTCAGCTTTTTTCTTGCGCTGCTTATATTTTAAAACGCCCGCTGCTTCCTCGAAGATTGACCGACGCTCTTCTGCTTTGGAATTCAAAATTTCATCTACTCGTCCTTGCGAGATGATCGAAAAAGCTTCTTTCCCAAGTCCGGAATCCATGAACAAGTCCGTAATATCTTTAAGCCGGCAATTTTGTTTGTTTAATAAATAAGCACTTTCACCACTGCGAAAAACCCTTCTCGTTACGCTGATTTCGCTGTAATCAAGAGGGACTCGGCCATCTGTATTATCTAAAATTAATGTTACTTCCGCAAAATTTAACGGTTTTCTTGAATCACTGCCGGCAAAAATGACATCCTCCATTTTAGCTCCTCGCAGTGATTTTGCTGATTGTTCTCCGAGCACCCAGCGGATGGCATCGGTAACATTGCTTTTACCGCTACCGTTTGGTCCAACGACCGCTGTTACTCCTGGTACAAAGTCGATGCCAATACGATCAGCAAACGACTTGAACCCCATGACTTCCAATCTCTTCAAAAACATTATTACTCCTCCGCCGCTTCTTGCAATTTACGGATTGCCAGCTGAGCTGCTTGCTGTTCCGCTTCTTTTTTTGATCGGCCATTTCCGACCCCAAGTTCTCTATCTGCTAGAGAAACGCGAGTGACAAATACACGGCTGTGGGCCGGACCGATTTCATCTATAATTTCATAACTCAATGTGCCATTATTTTTTTGCTGAACCAATTCCTGCAATTGACTCTTATAATCCATCACATGCGAAAAAGCACCGATATCTACTTTTGGAAATAATACCATTTCCAAAAACGCAACCACAGGCTCTAACCCTTGGTCTAGATAAAGCGCACCGATATACGATTCGAAAACGTCAGCTAGTAGTGCCGGACGCGTCCGACCACCAGTTAACTCTTCTCCTTTGCCTAAAAGGATGTATTTCCCAAACCCAAGTTCATTAGCAAACATAACCAGTGAAGGTTCACAAACGATTGCAGCACGCAGTTTCGTCAATTCGCCTTCGCTCATTTCCGGATACTTCATGTATAGGTAATGCGAAACGGATAACTCCAATACTGCATCTCCTAGAAACTCCAGGCGTTCGTTATCGGTAAATTGTTTTCTTCGATGCTCATTCACATAAGATGAATGGGTGAAAGCTTGATACAGCAATGCAGGCTTATTGAATGTGATATTCAGCTCTTTTTGCAATTGTTCAAATGCTACTTTAGCGCTTTCTTTTAAGACGCCAGGCTTTTGATGATTTGTTTTTCTATTTATCGCCATTTTTATCTGCCTTCCTTTGTGTACTTCTTTCAATTTTACCTGTTTTCCAACTAATGTGCAAAAGAGAATTGACGCACAATCGCTTAGTATAACAGCAATCGTGCGCCAATAGATGTTTACATATTATTGTTTCTTTTCGATATACGTTACTGCGTCGCCTACTGTAGTCATGTTTTCAGCGTCTTCGTCAGAAATTTCCATATCGAACTCATCTTCAAGTTCCATAACAAGTTCTACTACGTCCAATGAATCTGCACCTAGGTCACCTGTGAAAGAAGCTTCAAGTTTCACTTCGCTTTCTTCTACACCTAGACGATCCACGATTACTTTAGTTACTCTATCTAATACTGTTGACAATGTCGTCACCTCCCCTCAAATCAGTATACAAAAAAATTACCTACATGACCATGCCGCCGTCAAGATGAAGCGTTTGTCCTGTCATATAGGAAGCATCATCTGAAGCTAGGAATAGTGCAGCTTTTGCAACGTCTTCTGGTGCGCCAAAACGACCTAATGGAATTTGTCCCATCATCGTTTTTTGAACATCATCACTTAATTGTTCAGTCATGTCGGTCGTGATAAATCCAGGAGCTACCGCATTTGCTGTAATTCCACGACTCGCTAGTTCACGCGCTGTCGTTTTTGTTAAGCCGATGACTCCCGCTTTTGCAGCAACATAATTTGCTTGACCAGCATTGCCCATTACGCCCACAATTGAGGCAATATTGACAATTCGTCCAGAACGCTGTTTCATCATTTGACGGGTTACTGCTTTTGTGCAAATAAATACGCCTTTTAAGTTGATGTTAATAACATCATCCCATTCATCATCTTTCATGCGCATCATTAAGTTATCACGCGTGATGCCTGCATTATTCACTAAAATATCGACAGAACCAAAGGTTTTCATCGTTTCATCAACCATTGCTTTTACCGATTCTGCATCCGCTACATTGGCTTTAACTGCAATGGCATTGCCGCCATTCGCTTCGATATCCGCCACTACCGCTTCAGCTTTTTCTTGACTGCCGCTATAATTTACAACAACTTTCGCACCGTCTGCTGCAAATTTACGCGCTATTTCTGCCCCGATCCCACGAGATCCGCCCGTAATAATTGCTGTTTTCCCTGCAAGTTTACTCATTTCGCCAACTCCTCTACCGCTTTTTCAAATGACTCCAAGTCATAGACAGGCAAAGTTTTCACTGAACGGTCAATTTTTTTCACTAATCCACTCAATACTTTTCCTGGACCAATTTCAACAAATACTGTGACACCAAGATCTATCATTTCACGCACTGACTGTTCCCATAGCACCGGAGAATACAATTGACGAACGAGAAGATCTTGGATTTGCGTCGCATTTGTCTCTGCTTTGGCTGTCACGTTTGAAATAACAGGCACTTTCGCATCTAACAAGAACGACATGCTAAGTTCTTTTGCTAAATCTTGTGACGCTGAACGCATCAATTCCGAGTGAAACGGCCCGCTCACATCAAGTGGAATGGCTCGCTTAGCTCCGCGTTCTTTAGCAACGATACACGCTTGCTCAACGCCTGCTTTTGTACCCGAAATAACGATTTGTCCAGGGCAATTTAAGTTTGCTAATTGAACAACACCTGTCGTATCTGTTACTTCATTTGTTACTTTTTCGAGTTCATCACTTTCCATGCCTAAAATAGCCGCCATCGTCCCTTCACCTGCTGGGAATGCCGTATTCATAAACAATCCACGCTTATGTACAATATTTACCGCTGTTGGAAATTCTAACACATTTGAAGTTACAAGCGCGCTGTATTCGCCAAGACTGTGACCAGCTGTAAAATCTGGTCTAATCCCTGCACGAATCAATCGTTCTGTAATCATCGAACTTACGGTTAGAAGGGCTGGCTGCGCATGATATGTTAACGTCAACTCTTCTTGTGGACCTTCTAGCATTAACTTTGATAAATCTAAATCAAGTGCTTGGTTGGCACTTTCAAAGAAATTACGGCTCGTGTCGTCTGTTAAAAAACTCTCACCCATGCCAACAGTTTGCGAACCTTGACCTGGATAAATAAATGCAATCTTAGTCTTCATGTAATGTCTCCTTTTTCAACGTACTATAAATCGTGCCTGTTACATCAAACTCAATCATGGTACGCGTTTGGCGTATCGCATTGAATAAGGCATTGGCATTTGACGAGCCATGCGCTTTTATAACTGGTGCTTTTAAGCCGAATAATCCGGCACCACCGTACTCGCTATAATCTAACATGCCTTTTAACCCTTTCAAGTCATCTTTCACAAGAAAAGCCGCCACTTTTGTTTTAACTGAGCTCATGAAGACATCTTTCATCATCGCAAACACGTTCATTGCCGTTCCTTCAATAGTTTTTAGCACCATATTGCCAGTAAAACCATCGGTTACAACAACATCCGCCACGCCATTTAATAAATCACGAGACTCCACGTTGCCAATAAAATTAACAGGTGCTTCTTTTAATAAAGGAAACGCAGCTTTTGTTAAATCATTGCCTTTTTTCTCTTCAGTTCCGATATTCAACAAGCCCACTGTTGGATTTTTAATGCCGCGAACTTTTTCAGCATAAATGCTGCCCATAATTGCATACTGCACAAGGTGTTCTGGCTTAGCTTCAGCATTGGCCCCTAAATCAAGCATGACAAACCCTTTGCTATCAATTGTCGGCAAGGTTGGAGCTAATGCCGGACGATCTACTCCGTCAATACGCCCAACGATAAACAGTCCTGCTGACATAAGTGCTCCAGTATTCCCCGCAGACACACAACCATCTGCATTTCCGTCTTTTACCGCTTGCGCCATTCGAACCATCGAAGCATCTTTTTTCCGTTTAACCGACCGTGCAGGGTCATCTTCTGATGTAATTACTTCTTCACAATGAACGATTGTTAGACGATCATGTTCCTTCAGAAATTCTTTCATCTTATCTTCATGACCATATAATTGAATTTCGATATCAGTAAATTCTTCTAACGCTTTATAGACACCCGCGACAATTTCTTTTGGGGCATTGTCTCCACCCATTGCATCTACTGCTATTCTCACTTTACGTCACCTTCACTTTGTTCTGTCATTCGATACATTTCAAATGTACCAATAAAAACCGTTTGTTGTTCAACAGAAGAAGTCACTTTTACAAACGCCCTGTTTTTTTCAGGGTGACTGTCGACTACTTCCGCTTTAGCAACAATCCGTTGTCCAGCCGTAACCGGTCGCAAAAATTGCAGTTCCGACTTTACCGTCAATGCCAATTCTTCGTTCATTACTGCTACTGCTAACGAATTAGCTTGAGCAAATAAATGATGACCTCTGGCAATTTGGTTACGTTGAAAAACATGCTCTGGTTTTACATCGAAAATTGAAATTGCTTTTTTATCTAATTCAATATCAATAATCTCGCCAATTACTTCATCAATTGGCAACGATTTTACTTCGTCTTCAAACGTTTTTACAGCAACGTGTTTAATGCGCTCTCTCAATTCTGGAATGGCAAGCTCCATTCGGTCTAATCGAATTGTTTGGACACTTACGTTAAATGTGACTGAAAGTTCTTCATCGGTCACAAAAGGATTTTCTTTAATCGACTCTTTCAACGCTTGTTGTCGCTGTTTTTTTGGTCTTTTCACTATGTCACCGCCCGCTATTAGCACTTGGTACTAATATGAGTATATAAATAACAAAAAAAGAATGCAAGGAAAATTAATACCTTGCATTCTTAATCGAGTCTTCCACCTGACAATACACCTGATTGTTCAATTTGCAATCGCAAACAAGCCATGTCATCTGCGTGCCAAAATTCATCGCTACTAATTAGTTTTTCAGCATCTTTTCTAGCCGCTTCAAGCGCACGATAATCATGGATTAAATCCGCCATTTTAAATTCGGGTATGCCACTTTGCTTGCGACCGAAAAAGTCACCCGGGCCTCTCAACTGCAAATCTTTTTCTGCTAACACAAAGCCATCGTTCGTTTCTGTCATGGTCGTCATACGTTCTTTCCCAATTTCTGTTTTCGGATCTGCCAGCAACACACAATAAGACTGTTCACTGCCGCGTCCTACACGTCCGCGTAATTGGTGAAGCTGAGACAAGCCAAAACGCTCCGCATCATAGATCAGCATAAATGATGCATTCGGTACATTCACGCCAACTTCCACAACAGTTGTGGATACTAATACATCGACTTGACCTTCCGAAAACTCACGCATCGTTTGTTCTTTTTCATCAGGATGCAAACGACCATGCATCAAACCGACCGTAAAACGGTCTTTAAAATAAATCGCCAGTTGTTGAAACAAATCGACTGCATTTTGATAATCCAGTTTATCCGACTCTTCAATCAGCGGGCAAATAACATACGCCTGCCTGCCGGCTGCCAACTCTTTTTCCATGCGCCCAACAATTTTGCCAAACATCTCTTTTTTCATCCAATACGTTTCAATCTCTTTTCGTCCTACGGGCATTTCATCGATAATCGAAACATCCATTTCACCAAACGCAGAAATCGCTAATGTTCGCGGAATTGGCGTTGCTGTCATAAACAAAACATCTGGATTATAGCCTTTGTCTTTTAATACGCGACGTTGGTCTACGCCAAAACGATGCTGCTCATCTGTAATGACAAGTCCTAATTTATCAAATCGCACTTCCGGTTGGATCAAAGCATGTGTCCCTATCAACAAGTCAATTTCGCCTGCCGCTAATTGGTCCAATATTAACTGCCGTTTCTTGCCTTTAACCGAACCTGTTAACAGCGCAATATTCAACGAAAACGGACGGAACCATTGTTCTAATGTGTTGGCATGTTGTTCTGCTAATATTTCAGTAGGCGCCATTAACGCACCTTGCAATCCAGCAGTGAAAGCTGCATATAAAGCAATTGCCGCTACGACCGTTTTTCCGGAACCTACATCTCCTTGCAATAGTCGATTCATTCGGAAAGGTTCTTTCATGTCTTTGCAAATTTCATTGACCACTCGTTTTTGAGCAGCTGTCAAATCAAACGGCAAAGAGTCGATAAACTTTTTGAGTTGTTCTAAGTCGTAATCGATAAAAGAGCCGCCTTCTTCTTCACGGTTTTTCTTACGTAACGCTTGCATTTTCAATTGAAATACCAATAGTTCTTCGTAAACAAAGCGTCTGCGCGCTTGTTTTACTTTTTCGCCATCCGGAGGAAAATGAACCCACTCCAATGCGTCTTGAATTGGCGCTAACTGGTACGTGTCCACGAGCGACTGCGGCAAACAATCTTCTATATCTTCTTTCACTAAATCTAATGCTTGTCGCATCAATTTTCGAAAGGTTTTTTGGTGAATACTGCCTTTCAAGCTATAAACCGGTTCAAAATCTGCTCCATTCGTACGCGGACCTATCGTATGGCTTGATACAGTAATCACTTGTCGACCGCGATCCCATTTACCGGTTACTGTAATGATTTCACCTAAATGCAATTTAGCTTTTACATATGGCTGATTAAAGAAAATCGCTTTTACTAAATGACGCCCTACCAATACACGGACTTGTGTACGCGATTTGTTCTTACCTAAAAAAAGGACGGAAGGTTCACTTTCGACCCTTCCCTCCACGGTTACACGTTCATTATGAGGTGTATCTGCCAAATCTTTTAATTGAAAATCTTCATGGCGATACGGAAATGTCATGATTAAATCATGGAGCGTTTCAATTTTCATTTCCTGTAAAGTTTCAGCAGCTTGTTTGCCTACTCCTTTTAATGTGGCGACAGAATCATTACTGCCCACTACCAACAACTGCTCCTCCGAAAATTTTCGATTCGAGCCATCTTCCGGTAGGAGTTGCGGCAAGTCCACCTTTAGCGGTTTCTCTTAGCGCACTCGGCATTGATTGGCCGATTTCAAACATCGCGCCAATTACTTCATCACACGGAATACGGCTCGTTACCCCCGCTAATGCCATGTCAGCAGCTACGACTGCATTTGCTGCTCCCATTGCATTACGTTTTACACAAGGCACTTCTACTAATCCCGCCACTGGATCGCAAACGAGGCCAAGCATATTTTTCATCGTAATTGCGAAGGCTTCCGAACTTTGTTGCGGAGTACCTCCTGCCATTTCAATAATTGCTGCCGAAGCCATCCCTGCTGCCGATCCAACTTCAGCTTGGCATCCACCAGCTGCGCCTGAAATCGAAGCATTGTTAGCCACAACAAATCCAAATGCTCCCGCCGTAAATAAATAACGGATCATTTGCTCGCGTGTTGGATTTAACTTGTTTTGCACAGCAAATAATGTGCCAGGTACAACACCCGCTGAACCAGCTGTTGGCGTTGCACAAATGGTACCCATTGCTGCGTTAACTTCATTTGTTGCAACAGCTTTGCTTACTGCATCAAGCAATAAATCTCCTGAAAGCGCATTCCCGGTTTCACGGTATTTTTGCAATAGCACAGCATCTCCACCTGTTAATCCAGATACAGAATGAACACCTTTTAATCCTTTTTCTACTGCTTCTTCCATGACCGTTAAATTACGGTCCATTTGAATCATTATATCTTCACGTGAACGATCGGTCATAAGCATTTCCTGCTCAATCATGATTTCTGAAATCAGTTTTTCTTCTTTTTCAGCTCGTTCAACCAATTCTCTTACATTACGGAATAAAGCTTCCATAGTTTAGCCCTCCAATTTAATCGGCGATTCTTGTCACTTGCGTGATATTCGGAAGTTTTCGCAAATCGTCCATCACTTCTTTGTCCACATTTTGATCGACTTCAATTACCATCAAGGCCATATGCCCTCTTTCTTTTCGGGAAACTTCCATATGACCGATGTTGATATCGTATTTGTACAGGCAATTAGCGACATTTGCGATACATCCTGAACGATCTTCATGGACGACCAGAATCGCCGGATGGTTCCCCGACAACCGTAGAGGAAATCCGTTAAGTTCTGTTATTTCAATTTTACCGCCACCAATTGAAATGCCCATCATCGACATTTCAGAATCTTTGTCACCAATGACGATACGTGCGGTATTCGGGTGATCTACATGACCTGTTTCAGGAATAAACTCAAACGTCATTCCTGCATTTTGTGCTTCTTCAAAAGAAGTTTTGATGCGTTCATCAAAAGTATCGTAATCTAATAATCCACCAATAATTGCCACATCTGTACTGTGACCTTTATAAGTTTCTGCAAATGAACCGTAAAGGTGTACTTTCGCCCAATCCGGTTGTCTACCAAACAAATCTCTCGCTACTCTTCCGATGCGGGCTGCTCCCGCAGTATGCGAAGAAGATGGCCCAATCATAACCGGGCCGATTATATCAAAAACAGATTTGAACTTCATGGCTCAAACCCCTCACTTTCGGTTACGTATACTGTTAGTGTACATGATTTTGCCATATTTCACAAAAATAAAAAAGCGCATACATTCGTATGCGCCTTAGCTTTTGACGATATTCCACTAACAAAAAGAAATTTACTCTACCGCTAGGATAAATGGATACAAAGGTTGCTTGCCGTTATGAATTTCAACTTCAACATCGCTATTTAACGATTCGATGAATTCGCCTAATTTTTGAGCATCAGCTTCTGTCGTATCTTCTCCATAAAGAATTGTGACGATTTCTGCTTCGCTACCCACTAACTTTTTGGCCAGTTCTTCTGTAACAAATTCAAGCTTACTGTCAGAAACAATAATCTTCCCTTCAGAAATACCCATGAAATCATCTTTTTTAATTTCAACACCATCAATTGATGTATCACGGACTGCAAATGTGACAGAACCAGATTTCACATGTTTAGAAGCACTTGCCATTGTTGCTTGGTTATCCTCAACGGATGCACCTGGGTTAAAAGCAAGCAATGCAGACATTCCTTGAGGTACATCTGTCGTCGGTACTACAGCCGCTTCAATATCTAAAAGTTCAGCTGCTTGTTCTGCAGCCATGATGATGTTTTTATTGTTAGGCAAAATAAGAACACGTTCTGCACCAATCGACTTAACCGCGTTCACAATATCTTCTGTTGAAGGGTTCATTGTTTGTCCGCCTTCGATCACATACGAAGCCCCGATACTGCGTAATAGTTCAGCAATTCCTTCGCCCATGGCAACCGTCACGACTGCATAAGGATGTGTAGCTTGTTTTTTAGGTGCGTTTTTTTGGAAATCTTCGCCTACAATATCGATATGCTGTTGACGCATATTTTCGATTTTCATACTGATCAAGCTTCCATAATCTTGACCATATGTAAGCACTTTTCCTGGTTCTTCTGAATGGATGTGAATTTTCGCGACTTCATCATCAGCGATAACTAATAGCGAATCCCCGTATCCACTCAAGTCGGAACGGAACATAGCTTCGTTAAACTCTTTTTTGCCTTCTTCGAATTTCACCATAAACTCAGTGCAATAGCCAAATTCGATATCAGCAGTATCCATGAAACCGGCAATGTTTTTATGATGTTCTGCACTTACTAGATCAGTCATTGAATGATGTGCATGTTTTTCTGGAAGTTCTTCACCTTTAAGTGAAGCAAGAAATCCTTCATACACATAAACAAGCCCTTGACCGCCACTATCAACTACGCCTACTTCTTTTAATACTGGCAATAAGTCAGGTGTACGCTCTAAAGAAGCTTGTGCTTCAGTTACTACAGCTTCAAAAAAAGCAATGATGTCTTGTTCGGTTTTAGCTATTTCCATGCCTTTAGCAGCCGCATCTTTTGCGACTGTCAAAATCGTACCTTCAACTGGTTTCATAACAGCTTTATAAGCTGTTTCTACACCGTGTTGCAGAGCTTCTGCAAATTTAAGTGCAGTCAATTCTGATTCTGAGGCGATGTATTTACCAAAACCTCTAAAAAGCTGTGACAAAATAACGCCAGAGTTGCCTCGCGCGCCCATTAATAGCCCTTTAGACAAAGCTCCTGCTGTTTTGCCAATATGAGCATCGGCTTGAGCAGTTGTTTCTTTTGCTCCAGATGTCATCGACAAATTCATATTGGTACCTGTGTCTCCATCAGGTACCGGAAAAACATTTAATGCATCAACATAATCCGCATTTTGAAAAAGATGGTGAGACCCCATCTGAACCATTTCTGCGAACTTCACGCCATTTAATGACTTCATATCTGTTTCTTCCTCCTCCTACGGGTTCGTTACACGAACTCCTTGGACAAAAATATTTACTGCTTTTACGGACATACCCAATGTTTGTGTGATTGTATATTTCACTTTGGACTGGACTTGATAAGCCACTTCAGAAATTTTTGTTCCGTAGCTGATGATGACGTACATATCAATAACCAAATTTTCATCTTCTTGACGCACAATAACTCCTTTTGCAAAATTTTCTTTGCGGAGTATATCTGTCAGACCATCGCGTATTTGGTGTTTCGTCGCCATGCCTACAATACCGTAACATTCAATCGCTGCGCCGCCTGCTATTTGAGCAACTACATCATTGGAAATATCGATTTGACCATATTCGTTCTTTAATTCAATCGACATGGAAATTCCTCCTTGAGTCCTATTTCACTCTTATCATTCTACCTTAAAGACTTATAGATGAAAAGCCAACGTTTTAAGGTGTAAAGGTTTTTTTCTTTAAAGACCTTCAAATATAGTTGCAAACGCGATATGTCTGTGGTAAATTATTAAAGTATGTGAAACGAAAAACGAACTGAAATTCTATTATAATTTTCAGCTTCACTTGTGAGGAGGGACTTACATGCCTAAAGTATGTGCAGTTAGTGGACGTAAAGCTCGCGCCGGAAATGCCCGTTCGCACGCAATGAATTCGACAAAACGTACATGGGGAGCAAACCTTCAAAAAGTTCGCATCCTTGTAGACGGTAAACCGAAACGTGTATGGGTTTCTGCAAGAGCCATGAAATCAGGAAAAGTTGAGCGCGTATAATCGCTCATGGATAATGCCAGTGCTGATCTAATCAGCCTGGCATTTTTTCGTGGTTGAATGTTTACCTACACTTAAAAAAGCATCTAAAAAGGGCACAGAAAAACAAATTGTTTTTCTGTGCCCTTTTATTTAATGAATGGAAAAGACTGCTCTATGCATCCGAACTTTCAACGAGCAAACAATAACCCCTGTCTATCTCAACAGTTCCCCGACCTAAAAGCTCATTGCTCACAAAACGGGTTGTCCCAAACGGAAGGTATTCATTTGTTACAGGGTATTTAAAGCCTGATAACGTTAAACCTTGAACTTCTTCTGCAAAAGGATAAAAAGACACATAACGGTAACGAATGTCTTTTTCAAGCTCATGCTTGCCTGGCTTCAAAAACCGAATTTGATTTTGGTTGTTTACTACACTAAAGCGGGTTTCGGGAAACTTTTGTTGGTAATGATAAACAATATGCAAGACGCTCATGTAATGATCTAGGCGACCACCAGTTACGCCAGTAAGTATGACTTGCTCCGGTTGGTAGGTCATCGCTTTTTCAAGTCCCAGCTCTGTATCCGATTGGTTTTTTTCTGAAGGCGATCGTGCCAAATCAGGAAAAGCTAATCGAATTTTTTCATAGTCAGCCGCTGTAACCGAGTCGAAATCTCCAACAGCAGCATCTGGTTGAAAACCTCTTTCCATCAACGCAAGCGTTCCAGAATCAACACCTATATAAATAGCGCTTGGAAATAAAGAGAAATCCGGCAGTTCACCTGCCGGACCTCCTGCGATTAAAATGACATTCACGAAATCGCCTCTTCTCCCGCTTTCCTAATTGCTTGAAGAGCTTGCGTACGGTCTTTTTTGCTGTAAATAGCTGAACCTGCCACAAAAACCGTTGCCCCTGCTTCTGCACAAGCTACGATGGTTTCTTCGTTAATACCGCCATCAATTTCAATTTCGATTGATAACTCTTTTTCTTTAATGATATCAGACAGCTGTTTTACCTTTGGCACAACCGAATGAATAAATTTCTGTCCACCAAATCCAGGATTGACCGTCATAAACAATACGAGGTCAATGTCTTCAAGAATATGTTGAATCGTCTCGATTGGCGTATGTGGATTTAACACAACCCCCGGTTTCACACCAAACGAACGGATTAATTGAATCGTACGATGCAAGTGAGGGCATGCTTCTACGTGTACCGTAATGTAGTCAGCCCCGGCTTTTGCAAATTCTTCAATATACAGGTCTGGATTTTCAATCATTAAATGAACATCCATTGGTAATTTCGTTAATGGACGAATGGCATTTAACACAATCGCACCAAATGAAATATTTGGGACGAAATGGCCGTCCATGACATCTACATGAATCCAATCCGCTCCTGCTTTTTCTACTTCTAACACTTCTTCTCCAAGTTTCGCAAAATCTGCTGCTAAAATAGACGGTGCAATTTTAATCATTTGAATACCTCGGCTTTCGGCTCATAATTTCTTCTAAAAACTTCAAGTAATGTTTATAACGATAATCTGGAATTTCTTTTGTTTCTACTGCTGCTTTGATGGCACATTTTGGTTCATTCATATGCAAACATTCTCGGAATTTACATGCATTCGAACGTGCTGCAAATTCTGGGAAACAAGCAGATAACTCTTCTCGTTCCATTGTTTCAAAATCGAACGAACTAAATCCAGGCGTATCGGCTAGTAAGCCATTATTAACAGCAATTAATTCCACATGGCGCGTGGTATGTTTGCCTCGGTTTAAAGCTTTCGAAATATCATCTGTTTTTAATTTTAACGACGGCAAGATGGTATTGAGCATCGTTGATTTCCCTACTCCCGATTGGCCAGCAAGCACGCTGATTTTCCCTTCAAGAACTGGCATTAAACGATCTTTTAACGCTGGATCGTCGATAAATGTTGGAATGACTTCATAACCAATTTTTTCGTAATCCGCGATATAGTGTTGAATTTTTTCTTTTTCTTCTTCTTTCAACAAATCCATTTTCGTCAAACAAATGACTGGTTGAATTGAATGCGATTCAATCGCTGTTAAAAAACGGTCTAGTAGTAACGGATGAAAATCTGGTTGTTTCGCTGAAAACACCAAAATTGCTTGATCTACATTCGCAATCGGCGGACGTACCAATTCGTTTTTTCGATCGTACACATGCAATATAGTACCTTCTAATTCATTATCCGCTTTATAGTCTACGTAATCTCCAACTAACGGGGTGATTTGACGATTACGAAAAACACCACGACCACGACATTGCGTATATCGCTCACCATCTTCATCTAACACATAATAAAATCCGCTTAATGCTTTTCTGATTTGACCTTTCGGCATCGTTTCACTCCATTCATCGCTTATTCCACACTTGAGTACTCAAAAGTTTCTTCTAGTATAATCGTCGAATCTCGGACAATTCGGTAAGATGCACTTTCACCTTCTGCAATTTGCAGCTCGATTTGGTGAGATTTATTTTCAGTAATTTTAAATTCTTCTACAGGCTCTACCATGGTATTGGTATTATCTTGTATATAAACTTGAATAGTTTGCTCAACCGGCTCTTCGCCTTCTTCAGCCGGTTCGGCTGGTTCATACGGAATAGTCACTGTATGGACGTAGGTTTTCATTGGTTGTGCGGCCACGCCAGAGGATAAAGTTACTTCTATTGTTCCTCCTGCCACTAGCTCTTCACCTGCCGCTGGTGTCTGGGACATTACTTTTCCAGCTTCGATATCACTAGATGCCTGCTCTGACACTATGCGAATATTAAAGCCAGAAGAACGAGCATAATCATTAAGGTTCTCCTCAGTAAATCCTGCTAAATCTTCTACTGTGCGCAAGTCTCTTCCTTTACTGACAATAAACTCAACTTCAGTTTCGCTAATGACGACTTCTGCTCCAGCTGCTGGGCGCTGGTTTAAAATCGTCCCGGCGGGTTCTTCGGAAAATTCTTCTGTTGATGTGGCTGGCCCAAAGTTTTTTGCTTCTAATTCGTTTGTTGCATCTTCAAGCATCATACCGACAAAATCATTCATTTCAACTTTTTCTTTTCCTTGGCTCACAAAGAGTTGTATCGCTGATTCGCGATCTCTCATTTTTCCTGCTTCTGGAATGGTTCGGATAATATGGTTGTCAGCTATTTCTTCAGAAAATTCTTTCGTTTCTTCTCCGACGATAAACCCATTAGCTTGCAACTCTTCTACCGCTTCTTTATGTTCCATTCCTGAAACATCTGGTACTGCAACTTGTCGTGGTTCAAACAAACCTGGAAATGCAATTGCTTGAATCAAACCCGCTATTAATAAAAACGACAACAAACCGATAATCCATGGCCATTTTTTTCTTTTCTTTTTTACGGGAGCTTGCGGTTCTGTGGCAGTTTCCTTTATTGGCAAGGGCATCGTTTTAGATTCTTCAACACTGGTATAAGCCGCTGGGTCTTTAATAGCTGGCATTGCACGTGTTTCATCTTGGTCGACAGGCACTATAAACTTTGGTTCATTTAGGCGTTCAGGTAATAATGCCGTACTAAGATCTTCTTCCATATCATCAGCCGACTGATAACGATGCTCTAAGTTTTTTGCAGTAGCTTTTAAAACGATATTTTCCAAACTTTGTGGCAGTGATGGAACTGAATCTCGCAAAGAGGGAGTTTCCGTCTGTAGATGCTTTAATGCAATTGAAACTGCCGATTCACCTGAAAAAGGCAACTTTCCTGTGATTAATTCATACATCACGATACCGAGCGAGTAAATATCGGATTTTTTATTGGCAGTCCCTCCCCGAGCTTGCTCAGGAGATAAATAATGAACAGTTCCCAATACAGAATTGGTTTGCGTATAAGATGTTGCGCTTAACGCCATTGCAATCCCGAAATCGGATATTTTCACATTGCCTTGATCGTCCATAAGAATATTTTGTGGTTTAATATCACGATGAACAATTTGATTGTGATGGGCGTGGGCTAAAGCCGAAGCTAACTGCTTCATAATTTCTACTGCTCGCTCAGGCGCGACCGGTGAGTGTTCAATTATGTAATCCTTTAGCGTCTTACCTGGTACATATTCCATCACCAAATAATGGATAGGACCGTCTTCACCTACATCAAAAATGTTAACGATATTCGGATGTGCCAAACTCGTAGTGGATAAGGCTTCTCTTTGGAAACGTCTACGCAACTCTTCTTCATTGGAAAAATCATACCGCAATATCTTTATCGCGATATCCCGATCCAAAATCATATCATGAGCTAAATAAACGTTAGACATTCCACCACCACCGATCAATTCCTTGATCTTATAGCGGCCGTTGATACTTTTCCCGATCAACATAGTTATACCTCCTTATCCATAGAGGACAGAAGAATTAATGAAATATTATCTTCTCCTCCAAGGTCGTTAGCCAGATTTACTAATTCCTGACCCTTTTGAGATAAAGGAGCCGCAGAGCGAACGATAGAGGCAATTTCTTCTTTCGGAATTTTATTGCTTAGTCCATCTGAACAAATCAACAAATACGAATCCTCTGCTAACAAAAAATCAATCATTTCTCTCTCAATCCGTGATTCGGTACCTAGCGCACGAACAATCCAATTTTTCTTTGGATGTGCTTCAGCCTCTTCTTGACTGATTTCTCCACTATCAACAAGCACATTGACATAAGAGTGATCACGGGTTAACTGCTTGATTGAATCACCTATAAGGTAAGCTCGGCTATCGCCAATATGGCATAAAACACCTTCGCCATCTTTAATCAATGCCGCAATTAACGTAGTTCCCATGCCTTTGCACTCCGGATTTGCCGAGGCGTGATCATACACTAAGCGATTAATCGTTTTAACGCGCTCAGAAAGCCATTGCCGCTTGCTGTCGAGCGTCAAAAATGCTTCGTCTTCATCCCCTAAAAAATATTGACTCAATTGATCTACTGTCATTTTACTTGCAACGTCTCCAGCTTTATGGCCACCCATTCCATCTGCAACGATCGCTAACATTAAACCATCTGGTCGTTTAAGAACTGCTACACTATCTTCATTTACTGCCCGAATTTTGCCTGTATCACTTTCGATCACATACTGAAACAAATCATGACACCCCGATCCTATTTAAGCTGTTGCCGTCTTTTGAATTTTTTTAAAAGCAGCGATGAAAAAGCCGTCACTTCCATAATCTTGCGGAAATACTTGTACAAATCCTGCATGTTTAATGCCCATTGATGCTGGCAATACTACTTGAATTTTTTCCATTTCAGGATGTTCTTTTAAAAAGCGTTCGGCCGTCCCTCTATTTTCAATAGCATCTACTGTACATGTACTGTACACGAGTAGGCCATCTTCTTTTAAAAGACGAGCTGCCTGATCTAGTAGTTCGATTTGAATCTCCTGCAAACGAGCGAAATCCTGCTCTTTTTTCGTGTATTTAATATCTGGTTTGCGTTTAATGACGCCTAAACCACTACAAGGAGCATCTACTAAAATGCGATCAAATTTCTCTTCACCAAAACGCTCTACACTTTGCTTGCCATCGCCAACAGTCGTTTCGATAACGGTGTGCCCTAGACGTTCTGCATTTTCATCTATCAGCTTTACTTTATGTTGGTGTAAATCCAATGCGTATAATGTTCCGCTATTATTCATTTTTTCAGCAATATGCGTAGTTTTTCCACCCGGTGCCGCACACATATCAAGAACTGTCATTCCTGGCTCTACTTGCAATGCATAAGCCGGAAGCATAGAACTTTCATCTTGAATCGTTATAAAGCCTTTTTCAAAAGTTGTTGTACGTGCAGGCTGCCCATTTGTAACCACTAAACATTCGGGAATTATTTTACTTGGTACCGCTTCTAAACCTTCAGACTCTAACATCTCAATTGCTTCTTCTACAGTCGCTCGAACGGTATTAACACGCACGGTTTGTAGTGGTGTTTTATTGTTCTCTAACGCCATTTCCCGTGTTTTCTCTAAACCAAATTGTTCTGCCCAACGTCGGATCATCCATTCGGGATGACTCGTCTCAATTGAAATTTTTTCGTATGGATCGCTAATGGTATTAAACGAACGAACACCATTACGCTGCACCGAGCGCAAAACACCATTAACAACAGAAGCCACGCCTCCGTGCCCACGACGCTTAGCAATTTCAACTGCTTCGTGGACTACTGCATGTGCTGGAATTCGGTCTAAGTAAACAATTTGGTATAGTGATAGCCTTAATAAAATTTTGACCCACGCCTCGATTTTCCCTTTTAAATAAGGTTCTAAATAATAGTCTAACGTCATTTGATGTTGCAACGTACCGTAGGTAATTTCCGTTAGCAAACCTCTGTTTTTAGCCGCAATTCCATAACTTTCAATAGTTTGGTGAAGTAATAGGTTGCTGTAAGCTTGTTTGTTTTCAACTGCCCAAAGTATCGAAAACGCTGCATCGCGAACATTGCCTTGTAGTTTTTTGTTTTTCATTCGAATAAATCTCCCACCTGGATTTTAGGTCCTCTTAAATAATCTTTTGCTGTCATGCGTTTTTTTCCAGCTGGTTGCAATTCGGTAATTGCTAAAACACCCTCGCCTGTTTGCACTAAAATAGCATCATCAGTTAGCTCGATCACTTCCCCTGCTTGCCCCTTAGCGCTAGAAGATGCTTTTTTCGTCCACCAAATTTTCACCGTGGCATCATTAAAACTTGTATACGCGACTGGCCACGGATGCAGCCCTCGAACTTGGTTATATATCGCTGCCGCTGATTTTGACCAGTCAATTCGTTCTTGCTCACGGGAAATATTGCGTGCATACGTCACCAATTGCTCATCTTGCGGAATGCGTTTATTGGTGCCTTCAATGATTGATGGCAATGTGGATTTCAATAAATCCCGACCGGCAATGCTCAATTTTTCGAACATACTACCAGTATGGTCTTGTTCTTCAATCGGTACGGTTACTTGTGAAATAATATCACCCGCATCTAAACGGTCTACCATATACATAATGGTGACACCCGTCTCATCTTGTCCATCAATAATCGATTGATGAATCGGTGCCCCCCCGCGATATGCCGGGAGTAAGGATGCATGGACATTGATGGCACCTAATTTCGGTGCTTCTAACAATTCACCCGGTAAAATTTGACCAAATGCTGCTGTTACAATCAAGTCCGCATCCATATCCAACACGTGTTGAAGTTCATCTTTGTTTTTCAACTTTTCTGGTTGATATATAGGTAATCCGAGACGCAATGCCTCTTCTTTTACTGGTGTTGCTGTCATCACTTTCTTCCGCCCCACAGGTCGGTCTGGCTGCGTTACGACTGAAATTACTTCATAACCTTCCTCGACTAACATACGCAAAATTGGTGCTGAAAAGGCAGGTGTGCCCATAAATATAATTTTGGTCAAGCCTGTTCCTCCTCTTCTTCTTCCTGCTGGCGAATCATTTCATCTAATTCTTCCTGCGTCACATATTTTGTGATTTTGCTTGTGAATAACACACCATCCAAGTGGTCCATCTCATGCAAAATTGCACGAGCTTCATAGCCTTCTGCTTCTAGCTCATACCATGAACCATCTCGTTCTTGTGCTTTAATCTTAATATGGTCGTAACGTTCGACTTCCCCAAAAATTCCAGGGAAACTTAAGCAACCTTCAATATCTGTTTCCGCGCCTTCAAATAGGACCAATTCTGGATTGATCATTTCAATGGGCTCTTGGCCTTCTTGGAAGTCAACGATAGCTACGCGTACCGCTTCTCCTACTTGAGGGGCAGCAATTCCGACACCGTCTGATTCCACCATTGTGTCGTGCATATCATCCAAAAGAATCGATAAGTTTTTATCAAAAACCGTTACAGGTTCACAATTTGTTTCTAGTACTTTGTTTGGGTGTTTTACAACCGCTCGAATTGCCATATTTATATCCTCTTTTCTTTTACATGACCGATGTAGGATTCATATCAATCGACAGCGTTGCTCCTTTTTTTAGCCATTCTGTACGATGAATTTTAATCAATTGCTGCATCGTGTCGATCAGTTTAGATTCTTTTTTGTATTTTATCAAACATTGATAGCGATATCTATTATTGACACGAGAGATTAACGACGCTGAAGGCCCAATTATCAAGGTATTTGGTGACAATTGACCTTTTAAATAACGCACGGTTTGATCTGC
The DNA here is from genome assembly GCF_001687665.2 of Planococcus donghaensis. NCBI lineage: Bacteria > Bacillati > Bacillota > Bacilli > Caryophanales > Caryophanaceae > Planococcus > Planococcus donghaensis. The sequence continues at coordinate 2,122,837 of NZ_CP016543.2, forward strand.
ATATTCAGCCACTGTCATTAAGTCTTCATGTGTAAATTGGATGTTCACAACAAAATAATAAGGCGGGTAACCACTTGCTCTCCGCATGGCCATTTCTTGCTCGTAAAAAGGCTCGTATAATTGATCTTTCGCGAGCGTAATCGCATAATGCTCGGGTGTGTATGATTGAACAAACACGGTCCCTGGTAACACACCTCGACCTGCTCGACCACTAACTTGCGTTAGCAATTGATAGGTCTTTTCTGCTGCTCGAAAATCCGGTAAATGAAGTGTGGTATCCGCAGACAATACACCCACCAACGTGATATTTGGAAAATCCAACCCTTTTGCGATCATTTGCGTACCAAGCAATATATCTGCTTTGCCTTCACCAAACGCAGACAGGATTTTCTCATGTGCTCCTTTGGTACGTGTGGTGTCTACATCCATTCGCAAAACGCGCGCTTCTGGTACTACTTTTGCTAATTCTTCTTCAACTTTTTGAGTACCTGTTCCAAAAAAGCGAATATGCTCGCTTTCGCATTCTGGGCACTTTGTTGGAACCCGTTCGTCATAGCCACAATAATGACATTTCATCATCTCACTCGACCGGTGATAGGTGAGTGAAATATCGCAATTTGGACATTGCATAACTGTTCCACAATCTCGGCATAATACAAACGAGGAGTATCCTCGTTTGTTTAAAAACAACACCGTTTGTTGTTTTTTTTCTAACCGATCGCGAATTGCATCTGCTAATTGCACCGAAAACATTGACCGGTTGCCATTTCGCAATTCCTCACGCATATCGACAATATGAACAGCTGGCAACGGTTGATTTTTTGCGCGCTTTTCTAAAACTAATAACTCATAAACCCCTTTTTGTGCGCGGGCATACGATTCAAGTGAAGGTGTTGCACTTCCTAAAATAACCGGACAGTTGTGATATTCACTCCGCCATATGGCCATATCGCGGGCATGATAACGAGGAGAATCATCTTGCTTATAACTTGATTCATGTTCTTCATCAAGAATGATAAGCCCTAAATTTTGGAAAGGCGCAAAAATAGCGGAGCGTGCTCCTACAACCACTTTTACTTCAGCTCGTTGAATTTTACGCCATTCGTCGTATTTTTCACCTGCCGATAAGCCACTGTGTAAAACAGCAACTTGATCGCCAAATCGTTCTTTAAAACGAATTGTCATTTGTGGCGTTAAAGAAATTTCGGGCACTAACATAATCGCCTCTTTGCCTTGTTTTAGCACTTGATCGATTGTTTGCAAGTAAATTTCTGTTTTACCACTCCCTGTAATGCCATGCAGCAGGAAGGTTTTTGATGTATTTAATGCCGATTCAATCTGATCAAAAGCAGTTTGTTGCGCGCCTGTTAGCTGTAAAGATTCTTTATGTTCAATAGTTGATAGTAATTTCGGATCTCGGTAAGACTCCATATTCGATATTTGAGCTGCGCCTTTATCAACTAAGCTATAAATTGTAGGCAATGAAACCCCTGCCAATTTTTGAAGTTGAGACGATTCAATTGATTGTCCTGTGTTTTTTAAAAAATACTCCATTAATTTTAATTGTTGTTTGGCGTTTGCACGAATTTCTATTGCTTCAAGTACTTCGCTCGTTTCAGCAATGTGAATCATTCTTACCTTTTTGACAGCTGTTTGTTGCTGAATATCCGTATCGGCAACAATTGTCCCTTTATCCATCTCTTTTTTTAATAAGGCATAGACATCAACTGCATCTTGGAGCCGGATAAACGAACGATTTTCAAAATACGGACGTAAAGGCGGAGCAATTTCTTCAAGTGTTGCATTTAATACGAAACGCTTTTCATATTTCGCACGTAAAGCGGCAGGCACCATCACTTGTAAGGCATCAATTTCAAAACAAACTGTTTGTTTTTTCATCCACTGTGCCATCTGCAATAATTCTTCATTTAACACCGGTGTAACATCCATCAATTCATGGACTGGTTTTAACCGTTTTGGGTCAAAGTCAGAAGACTCTTTCATTTTCGTGATAAATCCAAGCACTTTGCGATTGCCAAACGGCACTTTCACACGCATTCCCGGCTCTGCCAAAACTTCCACTCTTTTTGGAATGGCGTAATCAAATGGCCGATCTATTGGATGTGCAGCAACGTCCACAATAACTTCAGCTATCATAGGACTCTTCCTTGTCTGTAATCATTTCGAACAGTTGACGCGCCAATTGTTGTTTCGGCATCATATCAAATGCTTGCTCAAAATCATTTTTGCCAAATACCGTCACGCGGTTAGTATCTGATTCAAACCCTGCTTGCGCTTCGCTGACATCATTGGCGATTATATAATCGGCATTTTTGCGTGATAATTTTTCTTTTGCGTACTTAGTTACATTGTTGGTTTCAGCTGCAAAACCAATCAATACTTGATTTTTTTTCTGTTGACCCAATTGTTTAAGAATATCAACAGTCCGCTCTAATTCGATGGTCGAACTGCCTTCTTGTTTTTTTACTTTTTGCTCAGCAATTGCTTTTGGTCGATAATCTGCCACTGCGGCTGTTTTCACAACATAATTTGCCGTATCAAAATGCGCTTCGACCGCTTTTAACATGTCTTCTGCACTTTCTACTTGAATACGAGTGACCCCGCTCGGTACGGGCAATGACACAGGACCGCTAATTAAAATCGTTTCAGCGCCCATTTCAGCAGCCGCACCCGCCATTGCATACCCCATTTTCCCGCTTGAAAAATTAGTTAAAAACCGAACCGGATCAATTCGTTCACGTGTTGGTCCTGCTGTTACGACTACTTTTTTACCGCTTAGTTTATGTTCACGTGTAAAATAGTCTTTAACAAGTTCTGTGATTTTTTCCGGTTCTTCTAAACGTCCTTTTCCTACATATCCACAGGCTAGAAACCCTTCAGATGGTTCGATAAAGCGGATGCCATCTTCATGAAGCTGTTGGAGGTTACGTTTGACTGCAGGGTGGTCATACATATGAACATTCATCGCTGGTGCAATCCAAATCGGCGCAGTTGCAGCAAGCAGCGTTGTTGTCACCATATCATCCCCAATGCCATTTGCTAACTTTCCAATCACATTGGCTGTTCCTGGAGCAACAATAATCAGGTCTGCCCAATCCGCAAGGTCAATATGCGCAATGACAGAAGAATCCTTTTCATCAAATGTATCCGTATAAACATCGTTTCTAGACATCACTTGAAACGTTAGCGGTTGCACAAATTCCTGCGCTGACTCCGTCATGATTACCTTAACGGTTGCACCGGCTTGCGACAGTTTACTTACGAGTGCAACAGCTTTATAGACAGCAATTCCCCCACTGACACACAGTAGAATTTTACGATTCTCCAACAACTCAAACACCCTTTCTAAACAACAAACTCCCAAAGAACAAATTTGCTCTGGGAGTCGTCTGTTGCGATTAATGGTTAAATTTCATCTTCGTAAATTGCAAATTCATCTTGTTTTTCTGGAACTAATACGCCAGCTGCTACTTCTTCAAGTGCTTTACCAACCGACTTAACAGAAGTGTATGAACCTAATTTCTCATCACCATGTTCATGTAATTGACGGGCACGTTTTGAGGCAAGTGCCACCAACGAGTATTTTGAATCGATTTGGCTTTTTAGTTTATCAACGGATGGGTATAACATTAGACATTCTCCTTTAGCATATCAAAATATCGTTTTTCAACACGTTCACGTTTGCAATGTTCTGCAATAATGATGGCATTGATTCGGTCACAGGCATTTTCAACTTCATCATTTTCTACAACATAATCGTATAAGTTCATCATTTCTAACTCTTGGCGAGCGGCTCGCAACCGGGATGCAATAACATCATCCGATTCAGTTCCACGACCAACTAGTCGTTCTTCTAATTCCGATAAGCTTGGCGGCGCTAAGAAAATAAATAAGCCGTCTGGAACTTTCGAGCGCACTTGTGCTGCTCCTTGTACTTCAATTTCTAGAAACACATCACGACCGGCGTCGCGCATTTTGTTAACATACTCGAGTGGAGTACCGTAATAATTCCCCACAAATTCTGCGTATTCAAGCAATTGATCTTGGTCGATCAATGCCTCGAACTCGCTACGTGTTTTAAAGAAATAGTCGACTTCATCGACTTCCCCTTCTCGTGGCGAGCGAGTCGTCATCGAGATAGAGTATTCATAATTTGTATTCGGCTGTGAGAACAGCTCTTTTCGTACCGTGCCTTTGCCAACACCCGAAGGCCCTGATAGGACGATCAGCAGTCCACGTTGGTTTCTCATTTTATCCCTCATTTGCCTTGTCGTCATTTTCTTCTAACCGCAAAAGCAGAACCTTTGCGAACTTTCAAGATTAGCTTACACACCATATAAAATTTAGTATAACTCCTATAATTCGGCTGACCCATTATAGTGCAGTTATTAATAAGAAAAATATGACTTTCTCTGCTAAACTTTAAATCGTCATTTGTCGCTAACCATTATTCCTCGTTTTCTAACTAACTGTCTTATTATATCATATTACACGGAGAAAATGATAAGATGGAACAAAACGATTTGAAAGAGGGATATTTAATGGCATTTGATGGATTATTCACAAAATCGATGACAGGCGAATTGCAACAGCTGGTCACCGGTAGGATTTCAAAAGTTCATCAGCCCAACCAGCTTGAACTCTTGTTACACATTCGCGCGCAAGGAAAAAACCATAAATTATTAATCTCCATACATCCATCGTACTCACGCATTCATTTGACAGCTACAGCCAACGTCAACCCTTCTGAGCCACCGATGTTTTGTATGTTACTGCGTAAGCATATTGAAGGCGGCGTCATAACAGAGATTTCCCAGTATGGAATGGACCGTCTTATTATGCTGAAAATCAAAGCCAAAAACGAAATTGGGGATGATATTGAACGTGAATTGCACGTGGAAATGATGGGGCGACATTCGAACGTTATTTTAATCGATGCAGAACGAACAATGATTCTCGACAGCTTGAAGCATTTGCCACCGAGCGTCAATTCCTACCGAACAATTTTGCCGGGACAACCTTACATTTTTCCACCAGCTCAAGAGAAAAAAGATCCATACGCTTCTATAGAAGATTTAACTCAAACAGAAGCTAGCGAAATCGTTAGTCAATTTTCTGGCTTTTCACCATTAAATGCACGTGAACTGGCGCATCGTTTAGAAACTTCGGAAAATAAATTAGAAACAACAAAATCTTTCTTGGCTGACTTTTCAAATGCAGAACCTACAGGATACTATGTAGAGCAAGGAGGAAAAAGTTTCTTTTCCGCTTCTTCGCTAACGCATATTGCTGAAAGCGGTTTGGAATTTCCTACGCTCGGGGAATTGCTTGACAGAATGTATTATGCCAAAGCTGAACGAGATCGGGTCAAACAACAAGCCGGTGATTTAGAAAGATGGCTACAAAACGAAATTTCCAAACTGAAACTCAAGTTGAAGAAATTGAAAAAAGAGCAAGACCAAGCAGAAAAGCGTGATGTTCTTCAATTACATGGTGAATTGATCATGGCAAACCTTCACCGTATTACAAAAGGCATGAAGGAAATTGAAGTAGATAATTATTACAATGACGAAAAAGTGACGATTGCATTGGATCCGCGAAAAACGCCGATTGACAATTCGCAGCGCTATTATTCGCGTTACCAAAAAGCTAAAATTGCTGTAGTAAAAACGCAAGAACAAATTAATAAAACTGTCGAAGATATTGATTACTTTGAAACCTTAATGTCTCAAGTTCAACAAGCCGGAATTTCCGACATTGAGGAAATTCGTGAAGAATTAGCTGAACAAGGCTTTATGAAAGCACAGAAATCGAAGAAAAAGAAAAAACCTACGAAACCAACTGTAGAGTCTTATGTTTCATCTAACGGGACACCGATTTCAGTCGGAAAAAACAATAAACAAAATGATTATGTAACATTTAAAGTAGCAGCGAAATCTGATACATGGCTGCATACGAAAGATATTCCTGGATCTCATGTTATCATTCACGACAACGATCCAGACGAGGACACGATTTTAGAGGCCGCAACAATTGCTGCCTATTTCAGTAAGGCGCGTGAGTCGTCTTCTGTTCCTGTTGATTATACTGAAGCTAGACAAGTGAAAAAGCCAAATGGCTCTAAGCCGGGGTTTGTTATTTATTTCGAACAAAAAACCGTGTTTGTAACGCCTGATGAAGAATTGGTTATTAAGTTAAAAAAATAAAATGGTGCCGAAAAGCTTACTGCTTTTCGGCTTTTCTTTTGTCGGAATAAGTAAAAGTATGATTTATACAATCGCTTCGGACATGACTCTCACCTAACTCGTAGACGCGCCGACGCTTTGTGCTTTGTAATACTTAACTTTAGTCTTAATAGGATAAAATATTTTAGTTTACATAATTAAAATATTGTTAATTACATTTTTTGTGATAAATAAAGGTCAAAGCATTGCCCTAGTTTAGCGTAAATGCTATGTTCTTAAAGGATTTAATTTTAAGGAGGATTTATAAATGAAAAATAGCTTTACCAAGAAGAAAACACTCGTAACTACTGGTGCGATTTCAGCATTGTTATTAGCAGGGTGCAGTAGTGAAGAAAGCAATAAGGAAGAAACAAAAACCGCATGGGATGAAATACAAGAAGAAGGTTCGTTAACAGTTGCTACTTCTGGAACGCTTTTAGCTACTTCTTTCCGAGACGCAGAATCTGATGAATTAACAGGGTTTGAAGTTGAAGTGGTTCGTGAACTAGGCGAACGTTTAAATCTTGATATTGAGTTTAAAGAGCTTGGTTTTGATGAAATGCTGACAAGTGTCAACACGGGACAAATTGATCTTGCCGCAAACGATATTGAAATTACGGAAGATCGTGCTGAAGAGTTTATTTTTTCAACACCGATCAAATACTCATACGGTACAGCCGTTGTTCGAAAAGATGATTTATCGGGCATTTCTAGTTTAGAAGATTTACCGGGTAAAAAAGCCGCTGGTGCATCTACTTCAATCTACATGGAAATTGCACGTGAATATGGTGCAGAAGAAGTTACGTATGATAATGCTTCGAACGAAGTGTATTTGCGTGATGTGTCGATTGGACGGACAGATGTTATTTTAAATGATTTTTACTTGTCGACGTTTGGTGTTGCCGCATTTCCAGATTTGAATATTACAATTCATCCAGATATTAAATATGCCCCGTCAGAAGTAGGACTTGTGATGAACAAAGACAATAAAGAACTTGCTGAAAATGTAAACACCACCTTAGAGGAAATGCTTGAAGACGGCACGATCACTGAAATCTCGGAAGAGTTTTTTGGTGGCGCAGATGTTTCTGTGAAACCGGATATAGAAGAAAACTAAGCAGGAGGTTGTCCCATGAACGACATTGAATGGGGATTATTGTTTGACCCGGCCTTAGCGATAGAATCTTTACCCTATGTGCTTGAAGGAATCGGCTATACGTTGCTGATTTCAGTAGTCAGTATGATTGTAGGGGTTATCATTGGATTTTTCCTATCGCTTGCTAGAACGTCCCAATTAAAAATTTTACAATTTCCTGCGCGCCTGTATATTTCTTTTATGAGAGGTGTGCCAATTCTTGTTATTTTGTTTTTACTTTATTTTGCACTGCCCGTTGTCGGCATTGAATTTACAGCTGTACAAGCAGCATTGATCGGCTTCTCGATCAATAGCGCAGCTTATATAGCGGAAGTTTTCCGTTCTTCCTTGGCATCAGTTGATAAAGGACAATGGGAATCTTCGAAAGCACTTGGCTTAACGTATTGGCAATCGATGCGACGCATTATTTTGCCGCAGTCAATTCGAATTGCACTACCTCCTTTATCAAACGTCTATTTGGATTTAATCAAAGCTTCTTCGTTAGCAGCTATGATTACTGTTCCAGAAATTTTCCAAAAGGCGCGGATTGTTGGAGCACGCGAATACGATTTGTTGACGATGTTAATTTTAGTAGCTCTAATTTACTGGGCGATTTGTTCGATTATGACGATTTTGCAAAATTACCTTGAAAAAAAATACGCTGATTATATTTAAAAGCATCCGGAGAGCTTCTCCGGATGCTTTTTGAATTTCATTATTGCTACACTCTTAAATCCTTATTGCCACGTTGATAAAATCCGTCCATTTCATCTTTTGGTACTAGTGCGCCTCCAGTTGCCCAAACAATATGTGTAGCTGTATTCATTGGAATATTATTTAGTTGTGCATAATCACTTGCTTGAATTTTTAAAGGTCCGAGAAGTCCTGCAGTAGCGGAAGGTTCTACGAATATGCCTTCGCTTGAAGCTAATAGTGTTAATAACGAAAACAACTGTTGATCTTCAACGGTATAAATCCCGCTCACGGTTTTTTCACTTATACCTGAAGCAAAACTAGAGGGCCGACCAACTGCTAAGCCGTCACCTTCTGTCACATTATCGATACCGAAATCCTGTACACAAACTTTGTTTTTTTCCCCGGTCATCAAACCAATTAAAACAGCTGGCGAATGTGTAGGTTCCACAAAAAAGCAATGAACGGCATCACCAAAAACTTGCTTGAGTCCGAACGCAATGCCCCCTGGTGCTCCACCTACTCCACAAGGTAAGTATACAAATAGTGGATGCTCAGCATCAACTGTTACACCAACATCATTCAATTGTTGCTTGAGTCGAAAAGCAGCCACACTATAACCTAAAAACAAATGTTTGGATTTTTCATCATCGACAAAATAGGCATTCGGTTTTGCTAGTGTTTCGTTTCGTCCAGCTAAAATGGCTTCACTAAAATCGCCTTCAAATTCAACGACTGTAGCCCCTTTTTCACGCAGTAACTCTTTTTTCCACTGTTTTGCGTCTGCAGACATGTAAACAGAAACTTGGAATCCAAGTTTTGCGCTAATGATGCCAATGCTGAGTCCAAGATTCCCTGTAGAACCTACTCCAATCGAATATTGACCAAAAAATTGTTTGAATTTTTCAGATGAAAACTGCTCGTACGATTGGTCGGTTGAGATGATGTCGGCATCAATCGCCAGTTTTTCTGCATGATGCAAAACTTCATAAACACCACCACGTGCTTTAATAGACCCTGCGATTGGCAATTCATTGTCGCATTTTAAAAACAGCGATCCTTCAATGGTATTTGTAAATCGCTCGTTTAATTGCGTTTTCATGTTTGAGATTTCACGCAAAGGGGATTCTACTAGCCCATCTGCCTCTGCCGCGTCGGGAAATTCAGCTGCTAAAAATGGTGCAAACCGTTGCCACAGCTGTTCTGCTTTTTCCATATCTGCTAAAGACACCGGCAAATCGTTCAGGTCTTCCACTTTTTTAAGCTTCGGGTTTAGCCAAACTACTGGTTGTAAGTTCATGATTGGTTGCAACAAAGGATAAGTTGAAATCCACTTTCTTATTTGTTGTCGCTCTATGCTCATACAAATCCCCTTCCGTTCGAATCATTTGTTAATTTCATCATACAGAAGGAGTCAAACAATTTCACCCCCTATATTTTGTCAGTTAATTGATTGAAAGTCGACTGACACCTTTATTAATCCCTAGTAAAACCAATCCAGCTAATAAAAGTACCCACCACTGAATTTGAATAACTGGGCCAATGCCATCAAAGAATAGTCCAACTCCTACGACAAAAGCAAATCCGACCATGCCGAACAACCCTGACAATACATATACTTTCCATTCGTTGACTTTGGGTTTAAAAACAGAAAAACGAATGACACGGAAAATAACAAAAATGCCAAGGATTCCGACCAATATTAATGACAATAAAATTAGAAAGACACTTCCCAAAGCAAATTCATTATCGACAGGCGTGAAAATTGAAATCATGCCATTTATAATCCCGTAAGAAAGTGCAAACCAACCTGCTAAACCAAGAATACCAGTAGAAAAAAGCACTAGAATATTTCGCTTGTTTTCTGCAGGCATATTGGCAATTAGTTCATCTGCGTAAGCCTCGAAAGAATTACCAAAAAGATCTTGAGCCTCTTTTCCATTTTCTTGCGCTTCAATTAAGTGATCAAGCAAGTCCATTAATAATTCTTCTGCAGCCTGCTCACCGACTCGCAAATCTGTTCGAACATACTGCAATACATCTGTGTAAATTTTTTCGTTTTCTACATTTAATAATTCTCTTTTTCGGTTATTTTCTTCAATTAACTCCGTTGCTTTTCTCATCTTTTTCACTCCTTTTTAATAATTGACTTACAGGGTGAGCAATTTGCAACCATTCAGAAGAAATTTGTTCAAGTTCCTTTTTTCCTTCATTGGTTAAAAAATAATATTTACGATTTGGACCAGATGCAGAAGGTTTCATCTCCCCTTTTATAAAGCCGTTTTTTTGAAGCCTCAACAATACAGGGTAAATTGTGCCATCACTAATATCAGGCAACCCGATTTTTTGAAGTTTCTGCGATAGTTCATAGCCGTAAACAGGTTGTTCATCAATTACGGCCATTACACATGCATCCAAAACCCCTTTCAACAACTGACTTCTAAGAGCCATTCCGTTTCCTCCTCAAGGTACTAGGCATTACAAGATAGCTATTCAAAAAAACAACTACCTTGTATTACCAACTAGTTGTTATCATTATATTCAGTCATTTTTATGCTGTCAACGATTTTTATTTTAAAACTAAAAAAACCGACCATAGGCCGGTTCTATAACGTTCCTGCTTTTAATTTTTCGTGCCAGTCTGCAAGCATAGGCATATCCGCTTCATTTATTGCCTTTGTGTTTAATGCTTGTTCAACAAGCGCTGGAAAATCCGTTAATGTATGGAATGTGTAGCCCGCCCCTGTGATGGCTTCGATTGATTGTGGTAAGTCGTACGTGAAAATCGCAACGATTCCAAGCACATCAAATCCTGCTGCTTCTAAAGCTTGTGCCGCTTGCAACACAGATCCACCTTTAGAGATTAAGTCTTCAACGACGACTACTTTCTTACCGTTTTCGATCTTTCCTTCAATCATATTCGTTTGGCCATGTTCTTTTGCTTTCGAACGCACATAAACCATTGGCAACTCCAACAAGTCGCTAACCCATGCAGCATGCGGAATTCCTGCTGTTGCTGTTCCTGCTACTACTTCACAATCAGGATAATATTCGTTAATGGTTTCAGCTAACCCTTTAGCTATGTCTTTTCTCACCGTCGGGTAAGACATTGTTAACCGATTGTCGCAATAAATCGGGGACTTGACGCCGGATGCCCATGTAAATGGTTGTTGCGGACGCAATTCAACTGCACCGATTGATAATAAATGGTTCGCTATTTCGTGTTTCAAAATTTCCCACTCCATTCTTCTCTAATCTGTGCGTAGCTATCTGCTGGATTTTCAGCTTTAGTAATCGCTCGTCCTACTACAATATGAGTTGAACCTTTTGCTCGTGCCTGTGCTGGCGTTGCGACGCGTTTTTGATCATCCACCGAAACTGTAGCCGGACGGATGCCTGGTGTAACACGTAGAAAGTTTTGTCCGCAAGCTTCGCCAATCGCCTCTGCCTCTAGTACTGAACAGACAACCCCATCTAACCCTGCTTGCATCGCTCGCTTTGCGTAATGTAAAACAGACTCTTCTAAGCTAACATAAACCAATTGATCTTCGTGCATCTGACTTTCACTTGTCGAAGTTAATTGGGTCACTGCAATCAATTTCGTCTCACTACCTGCCAACCCACGTTTTGCGGCTTTCATCATTTCAAGTCCACCAGCTGCATGAACATTGACTAAATCTACTCCCAAATTGGCCAAACCTTTCATTGCAGACTCTACTGTATTGGGAATGTCGTGCAGTTTTAAATCCAAGAAAATGCTATGACCTTGCGATTTTATAAAACGAACCAATTCAGGTCCCTCTTGAAAATAAAGCTCCATGCCGACTTTGACAAAAAGGGGTTCGGAAAACTGTGCTAGAAATGCTTCTACTTGTTGCTTGGATGCAAAATCTAAAGCGATAATGGGTTTATTCATAGACGGTGGCTCCTTCCGACAAGCTGTTCTACTGAGTCAAATCCTAGTTCGTGCAAGCGTTCAGGTAGCTGACCGATAATTTCTGGACAAACAAATGGGTTAACGAAATTTGCTGTTCCAACAGCGACAGCACTTGCACCAGCTGACAAAAAGTCAATAACATCATCTACATTTGTCACACCACCCATTCCAATGATTGGCAATTTCGTGTGTTGGCTGACTTCATAAACCATTCGCAGTGCTACTGGCTTAATAGCAGGTCCTGACAATCCACCTGTTATATTAGCAATAATTGGCCGACCTGTTTTTGTGTCCATGCGCATGCCGAGTAATGTATTGATCATCGTGATGCCATCAGCTCCACCTTCTTCAACAGCTTTTGCGATAGAGACAATATTCGTCACGTTTGGCGACAACTTGATATAAACCGGTACAGCAGACACTTCTTTTACGGCACGTGTCAATTCACGCGCTACATCCGGGTCGGTGCCAAATGTAATGCCACCTTGTTTAACGTTTGGGCACGAAATATTAATTTCAAGTGCGTGAACGTTCGGAGATTGTGAAATCATTTTTGCGACTTCCACATAATCCTCTGTTGTTGTACCGGCTACGTTTGCGATAATCGGCACATCGTATTGTTCTAACCAAGGCAACTCTTGCTCGGTTACTTTTTCAAGTCCTGGATTTTGTAAGCCGATGGCATTCAACATTCCGGAGGCAGTTTCTGCCACGCGTGGTGTTGGATTGCCGAAACGTGTTTCGACAGTTGTGGCTTTAATCATAATGGCACCAAGCTGCGATAAATCATATAGTTGCGCATACTCTTTCCCAAAACCAAAACAGCCAGATGCAGGCATGATTGGGTTTTTCAAGTTGAGTCCTGGAAGTTTTACTGTCAAATCGCTCATGAGATCACCACTCCTGCTGGAAATACTGGACCATCTGAACACACTTTGATGTAATCCGTTTCACTTTTTGTGGTCCGGCATACACAAGCAAAACATGCACCGATGCCGCAGCCCATTCGTTGCTCATACGATAAGAATCCTTTTTTCTGTGGATACGCCCATTGCACCGCTTCAAGCATTGGGGTTGGGCCACAGCTATAATACGTATCGAAATCTGTTGGCAGTTCATTTAAAATGTGAGTGACAAATCCTTGCGTACCATGAGATCCATCAACGGTGGCAATATGCGTTTCGCCAAGCTCACGGAATTTCTCTTCATAGAAAACTGCTTGTTTACTTTCAAACCCTAGTATATGAACAGTTTGGATGCCCCGCGCATTTAATTGTTTCGCCAGTTCATATAAAGGCGGTACCCCGATCCCACCACCAATTAAATAGGCTTTTTTCTCGGCTGCTTCTATAGGAAAACCATGCCCGAGTGGACCTAGCACATCGATTGTGTCACCAAGTTTTTTTTCTGCTAATAGTCCAGTTCCGCGTCCCTCAGCCCGGTAAATCATCGTGAATTGCGAAGCTTCCAGGTCAATGGATGCCACGGATATTGGGCGACGCAACAATGGTTCAAAACTGTCAGCAACTCGTATGTGAACAAATTGTCCAGGCTCTGCCATTTCATTGGCAAGAGCTCCTTGGACAGTTAGTTCAAAAATATGATGGGCAATTTGTTGCTGCTTCACGACTTGCATACGCTCTTGTTTGATCATATACTTGCCCCCATTGCTTCAGCTGAAAAGGTCATGGATTCGATGACGCGAAGCATCGCTTCTGCTGTATCAAGTGAAGTTAAGCAAGGAATGCCGTTTTCAACCGATTCACGACGAATGCGGAATCCGTCACGTTGTGGCTGTTTGCCCTTTGTTAAGGTGTTGATGACAATTTGCGTATCGCCATTTTGAATAACATCTAGTAAAGTTTTGCCTTCTGAACCAATTTTACCGATTGGTGCTACTACTATGCCAGCTTCCTCAAATGCTTTGGCAGTTCCACCTGTAGCCATGATTTGATAACCGATCGCTTTAAAACGTTTTGCTAAACCAACCGCTTCTTCTTTGTCTTTATCTGCGACGGTTAGTAGCACTGTGCCATGATCTTTTACTTCCATGCCAGCTGCCGCTAACCCTTTATAAAGAGCTTTTTCGAGTGTTGTATCTTTGCCCATTACTTCTCCAGTTGATTTCATTTCTGGTCCAAGCGTAATGTCTACACGGCGTAACTTCGCAAAAGAGAAGACCGGTACTTTTACAAAGACCCCTTTTGAAATCGGCGCAAGACCTGGTGTAAAGCCTTGGTCGACTATGCTTTGACCAAGAATTGCTTTGGTGGCGATGTTCGCCATTGGAATCGATGTGATTTTACTCATAAATGGCACTGTCCGGCTTGAGCGCGGATTTACTTCAATAACGAATACTTCACCTTTTGATATCACGTACTGGATATTTAGCAAGCCGACAATGTTTAATCCTTTTGCAAGTCGCGTTGTATAGTCTACTAAGGTTTCTAGTAACTCGTTCGAGATGTTTTGTGTTGGGTAAACCGCAATCGAGTCGCCCGAATGGACGCCTGCGCGTTCAATATGCTCCATAATACCTGGGATTAAGACGTTTTCTCCGTCTGAAATCGCATCCACTTCGATTTCAATCCCCGTTAAGTAGCGATCAACTAAGACTGGATGTTCTGGACTCGCTTCTACTGCGTGTTCCATATAATGTTTTAAATCTTCTTCGTTATAAACAATTTCCATTGCCCGCCCACCGAGTACATATGAAGGACGAACTAATACCGGATAGCCGATATCTCCTGCGATAATAATGGCTTCTTCTGTATTTACCGCTGTTTTCCCCAGTGGCTGTGGAATGCCGATTTCGTGCAGTGCTGCTTCGAATTTATTACGGTTTTCTGCACGATCTGTATCTTCTAATGATGTGCCGAGAATCTTCACGCCGTTTTGTTCGAGTTTTTCGGCTAAGTTGATTGCTGTTTGGCCACCAAATTGAACGACAACTCCTTTTGGCTGCTCTAGGTCTACGATGTGCATTACGTCTTCGATCGTCAGTGGCTCAAAATACAATTTGTCCGAGATAGAAAAGTCGGTTGAAACCGTTTCTGGATTGTTGTTGACAATAATGGCTTCATAACCTGCTTCTTTAATGGCCCATACTGAATGAACTGTGGCATAGTCAAACTCGACACCTTGCCCGATGCGAATTGGACCTGAACCAAGAACAATAACGGATTCTTTATCGGTCTTTACTGATTCGTTTTCATCTTCATACGTTCCGTAAAAATACGGTGTTTCGGATTCAAACTCGGCTGCACATGTATCCACCATTTTGTATACCGGCATTAATTTTTGTTCTTTGCGCCAGTTGTATACTTGTTGTTCGGTCGTGTTCCAAAGTTTAGCGATCGTCCGATCTGCAAAGCCTAAACGTTTTGCACGTTTTGCTACGTCGTAGTCAAACGCGGCATTTTTCAAATCTTTTTCGTATTTTACAATGTTTTCGAATTTCTTTAAGAAGAATAAATCGATTTGGCTCCATTCATTAATGGTTTCGATAGTGACACCGCGGCGAAGTGCTTCGCCGATAAAGAACAAGCGCTCATCTCCCGCTCGGCAAATGCGTTTTTGAATCCATTCATCACTCATGCTATCCGCATTTTTTAACTCTAAGTGAAATTGGCCGGTTTCAAGTGAACGAACCGCTTTTAGGATCGATTCTTCAAATGTACGTCCCATTGCCATCACTTCGCCTGTTGCTTTCATTTGCGTTCCTAAATTACGTTTTGCAGCTTCGAATTTATCAAATGGCCAGCGGGGAATTTTCGTTACCACATAGTCTAATGCTGGCTCGAAAGCAGCATAAGTACGCCCAGTTACTGGATTCATCATTTCATCTAACGTTAAACCGACTGCAATTTTCGCCGCTAATTTCGCAATAGGATAACCTGTCGCTTTGGATGCTAATGCTGATGATCGACTAACCCGCGGATTTACTTCAATGATGTAATAGTTAAAACTAAACGGATCTAATGCTAACTGAACGTTACAGCCGCCTTCAATTTTCAAGGCGCGAATAATTTTCAGCGAAACATTTCGCAGCATTTGGTATTCACGGTCTGATAAGGTTTGGCTTGGTGCTACAACGATAGAATCTCCTGTATGAATGCCGACCGGATCAATGTTTTCCATGTTACAAACAACGATTGCTGTATCGTTTTTATCGCGCATTACTTCGTATTCAACTTCTTTAAAACCTGCAATTGATTTTTCCAACAAACATTGTGTCACCGGGCTATATTTCAAACCACTTGCGACAATTTCTTTTAGCTGTTCGTAATTTTCACAAATGCCTCCGCCCGTTCCCCCCAGTGTAAAGGCTGGTCGAACGATAACTGGGTAACCCACACGGTCTACAAAGTTTTCAGCTTCTGTCATATTGTGAATAATGTCCGAATCCGGTACCGGTTCGCCAAGTTCGTTCATTAAAGTTCTAAACAAATCACGGTCTTCTGCTTTATGAATCGCTTCGAGCTTCGTGCCTAAAATTTCGATATTCAATTCGTCTAAAATGCCCGATTCGTCCAATTCAATCGCCATGTTCAACCCAGTTTGACCACCTAAAGTTGGGAGAAGCGCATCCGGACGCTCTTTGCGTAAGATGCGGCTAACAAATTCGAGTGTAATCGGTTCGATATACACTTTATCTGCGACTTCTGTGTCCGTCATAATGGTTGCAGGATTTGAGTTGATCAAGATTACGCGATAACCTTCTTCTTTTAATGCAAGACATGCTTGTGTTCCTGCATAGTCAAACTCTGCTGCTTGTCCGATTACGATTGGTCCTGATCCGATTACGAGTATACTTTGAATATCTTGTCTTTTAGGCATGTTGTTGCTCCTTTCGAGTTGCGTTCATTACATCAATAAAGCGATCAAATAAATAGTTTGAGTCTTCAGGTCCTGGTGAGGATTCTGGGTGGTATTGAACTGTAAATGCCGGATAGTCCAAGTGAGCCAGACCTTCGTTTGTGCCATCATTTAATGCGCTATGCGTTACTTTTAAGCGAGTTCCTTGTAACGTGTCTTCATCTACTGCGTAGCCATGATTTTGTGACGTGATTTCGATTTTACCTGTGACTAAGTCGCGCACTGGATGATTACCGCCGCGATGTCCAAATTTCAACTTGAACGTGTCTGCACCACAAGCCCTTGCAAACAATTGGTGTCCAAGGCATATTCCAAATATTGGAACTTGCCCGAGCAATTCGCGTACCACTTCTACACATTCCTCTACATCTTTTGGATCTCCTGGTCCATTTGAGAGCATGACACCATCTGGGCCCCAAGCCATTATTTCTCTTGAAGAAGTGTTATAAGGTACAACAATTACATCACAATCTCGATTGTTAAGTTCGCGCAAAATACCGTGTTTCATGCCGTAGTCGATTAAGACGACGCGCTTGCCACGCCCTGGACTTGGGTAAGGACGCCCTGTTGAAACTTGCGCCACTTGATCGCTTGGTAATACAGTTTCTTGAAGCATCTTCACAACTTGATCTATTTGAACTTCTTCCCCTGCTGCAGTTAACACACCTTTAATGGCCCCTTTTGAGCGTATTAAGCGTGTTAATTTGCGTGTATCGATCCCAGAAATACCTGGAATGCCTTTAATTTTAAACAACTCATCAAGAGTTGAATTGTTTCTGAAATTGGATGGGAATTCAGCAATTTCACGAACGACCATGCCTTTTACTGCCGGTTCAATCGATTCAAAATCGTCGCTATTAATGCCGTAGTTGCCGATTAATGGATAAGTCATTGTAACAATTTGTCCGCAATAAGAAGGATCTGATAAAATTTCTTGATAACCGGTCATACTGGTATTAAACACGATTTCTCCTACTGAAGCATCGTCACCTCCGAATGCTGTTCCTTCAAATACCGTACCGTCTTCTAAGATTAAATAACGTTTCATCAATTTGTCTCCTCCTGCCATACAATTTCACCACCAAAGATGGTCATTACTGGCCACCCTGTACAATTCCAACCACCAAATGGTGTATTTTTTCCTTTGGATAAAAATTCTTCTACTTGAATCGGCTGTTGTTTTTCAAGGTCCAACATTACGAGATCTGCTGTTTGCCCAATTTCCAATGTACCGTATGGCATATTGAAGGTTTGGCTAGGTTTAATGGTTAAC
Source organism: Planococcus donghaensis (assembly GCF_001687665.2). Classification (NCBI taxonomy): domain Bacteria; kingdom Bacillati; phylum Bacillota; class Bacilli; order Caryophanales; family Caryophanaceae; genus Planococcus; species Planococcus donghaensis. The sequence goes on from NZ_CP016543.2 coordinate 2,140,998, forward strand.
CAGTCGATCAATTGTTGTAACGACCATGTGCCGGTTTTGACAAACTTGCTATACAGCAGTGGAAACGCCGTTTCAAAACCGACAATCCCGAACATCGAGCCGTTCATGCCATTTGTTTTTTCAGCTTCAGTATGTGGTGCATGGTCTGTTGCGATAAAGTCTAGCGTGCCATCTAGCAACCCTTCGTGTAACGCTTCCCAGTCTGCTTTCGCACGAAGCGGCGGGTTCATTTTGTAGTTTGCATCGTCTGATGGAATATCATCTTCTGTTAACAACAAATGATGCGGTGTGACTTCTGCTGTTACGCGAACGCCTGCACGTTTTGCATCCCGAATGACGCGAACCGATTCTTTCGTGCTGACGTGGCATACATGGTAATGTGCGCCTGCTGCTTCAGCAAGTAAAATGTCGCGTGCGATATGCACCGATTCTGCAATTGCAGGTATGCCTTTTAACCCTAATTCTTTGCTCCGCTTGCCTTCGTGCATGACACCGTCATATATCAAGCTATTGTCTTCACAATGCGCCACAACTGCCATATCAATTTTCGCTGCGTCTTGCATTGTTTCGTACATCATGCCTGCTTCTTGAATGCCGACCCCGTCATCAGTGAAAGCAAAAGCACCATTTTCTTTTAGTTCTTGTAAATTTGTGCGTTCTTTTCCTGCTTCTCTTATGGTGATGGAAGCATACGGCAAAACTCGGATAAGCGCATTTTTTTCGATCAAGCCGTTAACTAGCTGCAGATTTTCTTTCGTATCAGGTACTGGGCGTGTATTTGGCATTGCACATATTGTGGTGTAGCCGCCTTTTGCTGCAGACTTTGTCCCGCTTTCGATCGTTTCTTTCTGTTCTCCGCCTGGTTCACGCAAATGAACATGGACATCAACAAATCCTGGTGCAATCATCCGGCCTTTGCCGTCAATTTGGGGTTCATTGTTTACTTGTAACTCTTGACCGATTTCTTCAATTTTGCCTTCTTTGATACGAATATTGGTAGGTGTTAGTTCTCCATTTTGCAGCATGTTTACGTTTTTAATGAATAAATTCAACTCAATCTCTCCCTTTCAATGCGTATTCAAGTACTGCCATCCGGACGAAAACTCCGTTTGCCATTTGTTTAAAAATTCGTGACCGCTCACACTCTACAAGACAATCTGCTATTTCCACCCCCCTGTTGATTGGAGCTGGGTGCATAATAATGGCACCGTCTTTCATTCGCTTTTCTCGCTCTACAGTCAATCCGTATTGCTCATGATAGTTTTCTTTTGAAAAAAGCGCTGATACTGCATGGCGTTCGTGTTGTACTCGGAGCATCATGACCACATCCGTTGTTTCAATAAAATCATCCAAGTGTTCTGAAGATTCATAGTCACCGCTCCATTCTTCTGGACAAATAAAGCTTACGTGAGCTCCTAATTGTTTAAGCGCTGCTGCATTTGATTTTGCCACACGGCTATGAGCGATATCTCCAACGATGGTGACATGCACGCCTTTGATTCGACCGAACTCTTGGTAGATGGTCATTAAGTCTAAAAGAGATTGCGTTGGATGCTGTCCCGAGCCATCTCCACCGTTAATGATTGCCACATTGCAACCTTCTAGTTGTTGGTAATACGCTTCTTCTTCGTGGCGGATAATGACAGCTCCTACCCCAATCGCTTCCATCGTTTTAACAGTATCGTAAAGCGTTTCACCTTTTAATATGCTAGAAAAGGCTGTTTCGAATGGCAGGACAGCGAGCCCCATATGATGCTCCGCCATTTCAAAACTCATTTTCGTTCTGGTGCTTGGTTCAAAAAACAAGTTGACGACTGTGCCATCAATTGGCGCTCTTTCGCCTCGCTGAAATTCTCCAGCGCGCTCAAGTAAACTCATAATCGTGTCATTTTCTAAGTTGTTCATTGATAGTAAGTTTGGCAAAATCCACTCATCCTCTCATTCTTCAGACAAAAAAACACCTTCCCAGGGGCAGGAAGGTGTGAGGAAAAAAGGGTAGAGTTTACCCATTCTTCGATCCTTTCCATGCCTCTCTGGACATTCATTAAAAGGTAATTATTCAGTTCCGTCGTCTAGTTCTTTTTTGTTCATTCCGGGTAGCACTAAGTTCAAGATAACGCCAACAATCGCAGCTAGTGCCATTCCTTCGATCGAGAACGACTCGCTAAATTCAAGCTTTGCTCCGCCAATCCCGATTACTAAAATAACTGATGAGATGACTAAGTTGCGGTTGTTACCAAAATCGATGTTGTTGTCTACTAGCATCCGCAATCCTGATGAAGCAATGATTCCGAACAGCAAGATGGAAATTCCGCCAAGAACAGCCGTGGGGATTGTTTCAATAACTGCCATCAATTTGCCAAAGAAAGAAAATGTGATGGCGAACACTGCCGCACCGAGAATGACATACACAGAAAACACTTTTGTTATGGCAAGCACTCCGATATTTTCACCATAAGTCGTTTTTGGTGGACCACCGACTAGTGAGGAGATGAAAGTTCCAAGTCCATCTCCTAAAATCGAGCGGTGCAAACCAGGATCTTTTATGTAATTTCTATCTACAATTTTTCCTAATACAAGCTGGTGTCCAATGTGTTCAGAAATAGTGACAATTGCAATTGGTACCATGACAAACAGCAAGGTTGGCGTTACTTGGAACGAATAATCCACTCCAGGGATCAAGAATTCTGGAACGGCGAACCAGCTTGCTTCGCCAATTGCTGTAAAATCGATAATTCCGATGGCTGCTGAGTAGCCATAGCCTACAATAATTCCGATCAAAATCGGCATTAATGAAATGATGTTTTTAAAGTAAATGTTACAAATGATTGCTGTAAGCAATGTGACAATCGCAGCTGAGAAATGCAATAAACTGTATTCCGAACCACCTTCTGCTGGAATGGTCATCGCCATATTTACCGCAGTGCCGGATAAAGCAAGTCCAATAACGATGATAACCGGTCCTACTACAATTGGTGGGAGTAGTTTCATCAACCAATGATACCCGGTTTTCCAAATAATCAAGGCGACTATGGCGTAAACGAGGGATACAAACATGGCCCCGATCATAGCTGATCCAATTCCACCTGTTTCTGTTGCAATCGTGATTGGCACGATAAAGGCGAATGATGAACCTAAGTAAGCTGGCACTTTAAATTGTGTTATTAGGATAAAAATGATTGTTGCGATTCCGCTTGTTAACAATGCGATGGCCGGGCTCAGTCCAACCAGTTGTGGTACTAATATCGTTGCGCCAAACATCGCGAACATATGTTGCAAACTTAGTGAGATCCATTGTCCTGCTTTTGGTTTATCTTGTACATCTAAAATTGCTTCACTCAATTTCCATTCTCCCCTGTCTCTATCTCTCTATTCGTGGATGGCGACTCGATCAACTTGATCGCTTTCAACCATTTTGACGATAATTCGTTCGTCACTTGAAGTCGGAATGTTTTTCCCAACAAAATCTGCTCGGATGGGCAATTCGCGATGACCTCTATCAATTAATACAGCTAGCTGAATTTGTGCTGGTCGTCCAAGGTCCATCACTGCGTCCATAGCTGCGCGAACTGTTCTTCCTGTATAAAGCACATCGTCTACAAGAATTACTTTTTTATCAAGGATGCTGTGTTCAATATCGACTTGTTGAACTAGCGGTTCTTGATTTTTTGTTTTAACACTCAAGTCGTCTCTGTAGAGCGTGATATCAAGCTCACCTTTTAAAATGGGACGCCCTTCGATTTTTTCTATTTTCTCTGCTAAACGCTTGGCGATAAAAGCTCCACGCGTTTTAATGCCAACTAGTATGCAATCATCTATGCCTTTATTGCGCTCTATAATTTCGTGTGCAATCCGTGTGATTGCTCTGCTAATCGCTTGTTCATCCAAAATGTCTGCTTTTTCGACCATAAGATCCGCTCCTTTTTTGCAAATAAAAAACCTCTTGCCCGAGGGACAAGAGGATAGATGCGCAGAAAAATTTAGCACAGAAGATAGACTTCCGGCTTGCGTAAATACCTTCTCAGCCTCTCTGGACTGTAATTAAAGGTGTTATTATTCGATTTGTTTTTTTAAGTATAAAGAAAGAGAAACGGGTTTGTCAATCCTTATCGCGAAGAGATTCGAGAAGTTCTGCAAATTCAGCTGGTGGCTCTGCAGAAAACTCCATGTATTCGTTCGTTCTTGGGTGATTAAAACCAATGACTTCAGCATGAAGGGCTTGACCGCCGATGTCCATTGTTTTTTTCGGTCCGTATTTCGGATCGCCCACAAGTGGAAAACCAATGTACTTCATGTGGACACGGATTTGATGCGTTCTTCCTGTTTCTAAACGGCACTCAACAAGTGTGAAATTACCGAAACGTTCAAGAACACGGAAATGTGTCACAGCATGCTTGCCTTTATCAACAATCGCCATATTTTGACGTTCTTTCGGATCACGTGCAATTGGTGCTTGGATAGTTCCTTTATCATGAGGAATATGACCATGAACCAAAGCAACATATTTACGTGTAACTGTCTTTTTCACCAATTGATCAACAAGTGATGCATGAGCAGCGTCATTTTTCGCTACCATTAACAAGCCTGAAGTATCTTTGTCAATGCGGTGAACAATTCCTGGACGTACAACGCCATTGATCCCTGAAAGATCTGTACAATGATGCATTAACCCATTTACCAATGTTCCTTTAGCATGACCTGGTGCTGGATGAACGACCATTCCTTTAGGTTTGTTTACGACTAAAACATCTTCATCTTCATAAACAATTTCCAAATTCAAATCTTCAGGAACTACATCTAACTCTTCCAACTCCGGTGGCGTGACAATGATAATATCTTGCAAACGTACTTTGTAATTCGGCTTTACAGTTTCTCCGTTAACTTTTACTGCGCCTTCTTTGACCCAATTGCTGATCTGTGAACGTGACCAGTCTCCATCTATTGATGACACAGCTTTATCTACTCGTTCGCCAGCCATTTCTTTTGTGATTTCAATCGTTAAATCTTCCATTAAGACACCTTTTTCTTTTGTTGTTTTTCGTCATAAATAATATAAATAACCATCAATACGACACCAATCGTCAACGCAGCATCTGCAACATTAAATATCGGAAAATCATAACCAATCACTGGAATGAGTACGTCAACAAAATCAACGACTTCCCCGCGAAACATCCGATCGATAAAATTACCAACTGCGCCTCCTAAGAGAACCATTAAGCTTAACTGAAATAAAGGTTGCCCTTTTGCGTGTTTATGAAAATAGTAAAGTATTCCGATGATAACCGCTACAGTAATTATAGCGAACAGCCACATCTGTCCTTCTAGCATACCCCAAGCAGCGCCACGATTCCGATGCGACAACCAACCAAGGTAAGGGTCAATGACCGAAATCCGTTCACCCAATTCCATATTTTTCAGTACTAGCCATTTTGTCCATTGATCTAATGCGATTATGAATAATGCAAGTCCATAATAAATAAACATCTGTATCCTCCGTCAATTCAGCAGTCAATCTATTTTAACACACTGACAGCAAAAAAAGTAAAGGGCCTGGAGCAGCCGAATTTCGGTTCTCCAAACCCTTTTTAAATTCATTGTTGATATTGATTAGGCAAACTGCGTTTCTACAACACTTGCACAGCGAGGGCACAAAGTTGGATGCTCTTCGCTTTGACCAATTTCTTCAGAAATTGTCCAGCAACGTTCACATTTTTCACCAGTTGCTTTTTCAACTGTTACTGAAACTTCATTTAGTTTTACAGCATGTTCTGGTGCTTGATCTTGTGTTCCACCGTATTCGTATTTTGAAACGATGAACAATTGAGCAAGATTTTCATCTGTAGAAGCTAATAATGTAGCTAGTTCTTCATCACCGAAGACCGTTACTTTCGCTTCTAGCGATTTACCGATAGTTTTAGCTGCACGTGCTTCTTCCAATGCTTTTAACACATCATCGCGAACATCCATAAATCGGCTCCACTTGTCGTTTAAGCCTTCAAACGCTGGGTTGGAAACAGCTTCTGGGAAATCAGTCAATTGAACACTTTCTTCTTCAACAAAGCTCAAGTAAGACCATAATTCATCCGCTGTATGAGGGATGATTGGTGCTGCTAACTTCAAGATTGCCATTAATGAATCAAACATTACAGTTTGCATCGCACGGCGATGTGGATGATCTGCACTTTCAATGTAAACAACGTCTTTTGCTACATCTAAATAGAATGAGCTTAAATCGTTAGCGCAATAATTATTTAACGCATGATAAATTGTTGAAAACTCATACGTTTCATAACCTTTACGCACAGTTTCTACCATTTTTTGTAACTTCATGGCCATGTATTGATCCATTTCACGCATGTCTTCAAATGCAACACGGTGTTCTTGTTCATTAAAATCAGCTAAGTTTCCGTGAAGGAATTTTAGCGTGTTACGGATTTTGCGGTAAACTTCAGATACTTGTTTAAAGTTTTCGTCAGATACACGAACATCCGCTGTATAGTCTACAGAAGCAACCCATAGACGAAGAATATCTGCGCCCATTTGGTTCATGACTTTTGAAGGGACAATGACGTTACCAAGCGATTTACTCATTTTGCGACCATTGCCATCAAGCGTAAAGCCGTGGCTCAAAATGCCTTTGTAAGGTGCATGTCCATTAATCGCAACACTTGTCGTTAAGGACGAGTTGAACCAGCCACGGTATTGGTCAGATCCTTCTAAGTAAAGATCTGCTGGATATTGAAGATCTTCTCGTTCAACAAGAACTCCTTGGTGAGATGATCCTGAGTCAAACCAAACATCCATAATATCCATTTCTTTCGTGAACACGCCGTTCGGGCTGCTTGGATGCGTAAATCCTGGCGGTAATAATTCATCTGTAGAACGCTCAAACCATACATTTGATCCATTTTCGCGGAACAATTTTGCGATATGCGCAATTGTTTCTTCAGTGATAACCGGATCACCATTTTCAGCATAAAACACTGGAATTGGAACGCCCCATACGCGTTGACGTGAAATATTCCAATCTCCACGATCACGTAACATATTAAACAAACGTGTTTCACCCCATGCAGGAGTAAATGATGTTTCTTTAATTGCGTTTAAGATTTGGTCACGGAATGCTTCGATTGATACAAACCATTGAGCTGTTGCACGGTAAATTACCGGCTTTTTCGTCCGCCAGTCATGTGGATACGAGTGTGTGATAAATGTAAGTTTTTCAAGCGCGCCTACTTTATCTAACGCTTCTGTTATCGATTTATTGGCTTTGTCATAAAACTCGCCCTCAAATCCAGGTGCTTCAGCAGTCATAACTCCGCGCTCGTCAACTGGACATAAAACGTCCAATCCGTATTTTTTACCGATTAAGAAGTCATCTTCACCATGACCAGGTGCTGTATGAACACAACCAGTACCTGAGTCAGTTGTTACATGTTCGCCAAGCATAACCAGAGAAGTACGGTCATATAACGGGTGCTTTGTTAGAATATTTTCTAGCTCTTCACCTTTGATGACACGAACCACTTCTGCATCTGTCCAACCGAGTTCTTCCGATACTTCTTTTAATAAATCTTGAGCCACAATGTATTGAGATCCATTGACAGAGACTTCTGCGTAATCCAATTTAGCGTGCACGGAAATTCCTAAGTTCGCTGGAATTGTCCAAGGTGTAGTCGTCCAGATAATGAAGTTTGTTCCTTCTGCTAATACGCCTTTACCGTCTGTTACAGGGAAAGAAACGTAAATAGAAGGAGATTTTTTATCGTGATACTCAATTTCTGCTTCAGCAAGTGATGATTCACTTGAAGGCGACCAGTAAACTGGTTTTAAACCTTTGTAAATATATCCTTTGTTGGCCATTTTACCAAACACTTCAATTTGACGTGCTTCATATGCTGGTTTTAATGTCACATAAGGATTTTCCCAATCGCCACGAACACCAATGCGCTTGAATTGAGAGCGTTGGTTGTCGATTTGTTGGAAAGCATATTCTTCACAAAGCTTGCGGAATTCCGCTAAAGACATTTCTTTGCGGTTTACACCTTTGTTTGTTAATGCTTGTTCAATCGGTAACCCGTGCGTGTCCCAACCTGGAACGTAAGGTGCATGGAAGCCCATCATCGAACGTGAACGAACGATCATATCTTTTAACACTTTGTTAAGCGCATGGCCCATGTGCAAATCACCATTCGCATACGGAGGTCCGTCATGAAGTACGAAAAATGGTCGACCCGCAGTACGATCTTGTACTTGTTTGTAAATATTCATATCTTCCCATTTTTGTTGCATTTCCGGTTCGCGATTCGGCAAATTGCCACGCATTGGAAAATCTGTTTTCGGCATTAATAACGTATCTTTGTATTCCATTTCTATTCCTCCTGTAGACATAATAAAAAGCCCCCCATCCCTGGTAAAGGGACGAGAAGCTTAAACTCGCGGTACCACCCTTGTTGCAGCTAGATAGCTGCCACTCGATCGCCGTAACGTGGCGTAGACGGAATTGGTTACTTATTATTCACCAATTCTGCTCAAGAGTGATTTTCATCTATGCGTACACATCAGGCTCTCACTGTCCCTGATTCGCTTTAGCGTTCTACACAAACTACTGTCTCTATCAGCGCGTTTTTTTGTATGTCGTAATTATAGATTTAGAAAGTCTCAGAGTCAAGAGTTCGTCTCTTCTTTGTCCTTTTCAATCTTCTCTAAATTTTGTGTGTCGATATCGTATTCCAATAAGGTTTCCCAATCATCTGTTTCGATTAAATCTAATTGTGCTTCTACAAGCATTTTGAAACGATTTTTGAAAATACGAGATTGTTTTTTCAGTTCTTCAATTTCTGTTGCAATGCGACGGGCTTTTGTCAACGATTCGTTGACAATGCGATCCGCATTTTTCTCAGCTTCTTTAATAATCAACTCTGCTTCTTTTTGTGAGTTGCGACGAACTTCTTCTGAAGCTTCTTGAGCCACAAAAATCGATTTTTGCAATGTTGATTCAATTGTATTAAAATGGCCCACTCGTTCGTCGGTTGTGCGTAACCGTTCTTCAAGAGCTGCCTTGTCTTTAAGTAAAATTTCGTAGTCTCTCATAATTTGTTCCAGGAATTCATTTACTTCATCTTCCTGATATCCACGGAATGCACGGCTGAATTCTTTGTTATGTATATCTAACGGGGATAATGGCATTGAGTAAACCTCTCCTTAACTTGTGATCTTATCTTTCTATTATACAGTTGATGACGTTAAATTTCAGTACTATTTCGTAATTTTTCAAAGCCGTCTAGTTTTTTGTTTCTAGACGGCCGATTTGCAAGCGAACTTTATCTTTTTTCGTGCGCCCTTCGATCATAATCAAGCGAACTCGGCCAAATCCTCTTGAAGAAATCATATCTGATTCATGCAGCTCAAACGAAGGCTGGTCTTGTAAAGTCCAGTTTACTTTTACTTTTCCGCCATGAATAAGCGCAGCAGCTTTTTGTCTTGATATGTTATAGACAGAACTCATAACCGTATCCAATCGCATCGAACTAACTGTATAAGATTCTTCTGTCCATTCTTCACTAGTCTCAATCATTTCTATCGGGTCAGTAACTTCATTCAATTGAACTTTCACTTTTGCAGCACTTACAAAATTACTTTGTAAATAAGGACTGATTTCATTCATTACAGCAAGTTGAACACGATCATTATCAATGCGAATATCACCAAATTTGCTTCGGTCAAGCCCAAGGGACATTATTGACCCCAATATATCAGGATGACGCAAATTCACAAATTTCGACGGGTATTTTAGTTCAAAAACCGTAATATTAAAGTCTTCTTGTTGAGGCTCAAAATAAGAGGGATACAACAAAACACGTTGTCTTTCTGCATCTTTAAAAATACCCGAGGTCATCATTTGGACATCGGTCGACCCCATCACTGCTTCTACGATAAATCGCTGCCGCGGATCCAAAAAGTCTGTTAACTTTGGTGAATAGCGATCTTCAACTTCACGTAACCAGCCTGAAACTTGCTCGATAAATTGCTGTTCTTCTTTTCTGAAATGCTGAAATATCTCTTCCATGTTAATGCTCCTTCAGATCAATTTTTCAAGAAAAAAACCTCACGTGATGTGAGGTTTTAGATTAAACAAAGAAATTATATAAGACAATAATCCCTTGGCTTGCTAAGTTCAAAGTGAAAATTGCAACAATCGGTGAAATATCTATCATGCCGATTGGCGGAATAAAGCGTCTGAAAATGTCCAAATAAGGATCAGTGATTTTTGAAATCATTTGTCCAAAACTAGATTCTTTAATGCTCGGTACCCAGCTCATGAATACACTAACAATGAGAATATAGAAGTAGATGTTAATTGCTGAAAGTATCAAATTTAATATAACTGACATACTGTTTTATGGCACCCCTCTTATTGTTGCTCGTCGTAATAATAATCTGAAATGGCGCCATCCACTTCTACAGTGTCTGGTACGCATAAGAAAATATCCGTTCCAATGCGTTGAATGTCTCCACCAAGAGCGTAAACTGTTCCGCTTAAAAAGTCGATGATCCGCAGACCTTGATCTTTTTCAATACGTTGAAGGTTCACAACTACGGCTTGCTTATTTTTTAGGCTTTCTGCGATATCTTGTGCTTCAGCATAAACTCTCGGTTCTGCCAAGCTTACTTTTGAAGCTTTTGAAGCTCCTTGCATACTGACTAAATTAGACACATTGGTCTCCTCCACTTTCTGGCGCCGTTCTTTCGGTGCTTTTTTCGGCTCTTGCATAACAGCAGGTTTTTCATAACGCGGAGCTGGTTTTTGTTGTTTTATAGGTTGCTCACGCACTTGTTCTTCTTCATCATACTCATCTAAATAAAAGAAATTTTTAAATTTATCTTTCACGCCCATCATCCTGCCTCACTTTCTGCCCCAACCAATGCTGTACCAATTCGGACAAAACTAGCTCCTTCTTGAGCAGCAATTAAGTAATCGTTAGACATGCCCATAGAGCATTCTGTGCATGGTGCATGTGCCCAGTTTTTCTCAGACACTTGAAGTTGGAGTGATTTTAATCCTTTAAATGCTTTACGGATTACACTTTCATCGGTTGTATTTGGTGCCATTGTCATCAATCCGACCACTCTGATGTTGTTATAAGCTTCTAGTGATTGGATAAAGTCTAACGTATCTTCAGGTTCAACACCACTTTTAGACTCTTCTCCCGACACATTTACTTGGACAAAACAGTTTATAGGCCGAGTAGCACGTTTTTGAATTTCTTTGGCCAAACTTAACCGGTCTAATGAATGTAAATAATCAATTTCATTAATTACGTCTTTTACTTTTCTTGTTTGTAAATTGCCGATATAGTGCCAAGACACATTTTCGTCAATTGCCTCAAGTTTTTTTGATAATCCTTCTGGACGGTTTTCCCCCAGATGAATAACCCCTGCTTGAATCGCTTCTTTTGTGCGTTCTACATCAACTTGTTTGGTTACAGCGATAATTTGAATCGTGTCATTTACAGCGGCTAGCTGCTTAGTAATCTCATCAAATATAGGTTTAATCGGTTTCATCTAGTCACAACTTTTCTTATAGAAGTCCAATTTATTGTACCAAGTTTTAGTCGATTTATCAATTAAGCTCTTTCCCTAAAAAAAACAGCTGCCCAACCGGCAGCTGTTTGGATTAACGTCTCTTTTGACGATTGCGTAAGAAAGTCGGAATGTCTAATGCATCGTCATTATGTTTTTCTTGTCTTTGTGGCTCTTGGTTGTAATAAGGTGCTTGTTCTTCACGGCGTTGCTCATCGCGACGTTGATCTTCACGACGTGCATCACGGATGGATGGCGCAGGAGACTGTTGTTGAATCGACTGCACGCGGCTTGAATTCAATCCAGATCCTCTAGGTGTTCTTGGTTGAAGCTGTTCTTCATTAAAACCAGTCGCGATAACTGTCACGATAATTTCATCTTTTAAGTTATCGTTAATAACAGAACCGAAAATCATGTTAACTTCTTCGTCAGAAGCCGATGCTACAATGTCAGCAGCTTCTTGAACTTCATAAAGGCTAAGGTTAGATCCACCTGTGATGTTCATTAAGACCCCTTTAGCACCGTCAACAGAAACTTCAAGCAATGGACTTGAAACAGCTTTTTTAGCCGCTTCAGATGCACGATTTTCTCCTGAAGATACCCCGATTCCCATTAAAGCAGAACCTTTGTTAGACATAATCGTTTTAACATCGGCAAAATCCAAGTTGATCAATCCAGGAACGGCGATCAAATCAGAGATACCTGATACACCTTGGCGTAAAACATTATCCGCTTCACGGAATGCTTCAAGCATAGGCGTGTTTTTGTCAACAATTTCAAGCAAACGATCGTTTGGAATAACAATCAATGTATCAACTGATTCTTTCATAGTAGCGATACCACCGATTGCTTGTGTTGAACGTTTACGACCTTCAAAAGTAAATGGACGCGTTACAACACCAACAGTCAATGCACCAAGTTCTTTAGCAATGCCAGCAATAACAGGTGCTGCACCAGTACCTGTACCGCCACCCATTCCTGCAGTTACGAATACCATATCGGCTCCGCGCAAAGCTTCTTCGATTTGTTCTTTGCTTTCTTCTGCTGCTTTTTTACCAACATCAGGGTTAGCACCGGCACCAAGACCGCGTGTTAATTTACCACCGATTTGAAGGCGCACTTCTGCTTTAGATAAGTTTAAAGCTTGTGCATCTGTATTTACTGCTATAAATTCTACACCTTGTACTCCGTGTTCGATCATACGGTTTACGGCGTTGTTACCACCGCCACCTACCCCAATAACTTTAATTACGGCCAGTGCATCAATATTTGTATCAAATTCCAACATTCTTTTTCCTCCTAAGATTGCTTAGCTTTTATAGTTGCAAGCTAGATGCAACATTGATTTTATTCAAAGAATCGATCAAACATCTTTTTGGCTTTTGTTACGACACCTTCTGAATTTTGCTTTGGCTGCTTCGGCTTTTTAGGTTGTTGCACTTCTTGATGCTCAACTTTTGCAGCGCCCGCTACAGCTCCACCATTTCCAATACGGCCATAAAAGACATCTTCCATATAAGCATATTGAATTAAGCCAACTGCTGTCGTGTATTGTGGTTCACGAACGCCAATAAATTCTGGTGTAAATAGACGAACGCGAGTTTGCAGAATATTGCGTGCAAGTTCTGGCAATCCATCCAATTTAGCCATGCCGCCTGTTAAAACGACTCCTCCTGGCAAGTCTTGAACGCCCAAGCGATAAAACTCATCTAAAATCAGTTCGAAAAGTTCTTCCAGGCGAACTCCGATTATTTCAGATATGTATTTTTGATTATATTGTTCTGTAGAATCAGATCCAATAACTGGTACTTCAAAAACTTCATCTTCTGAAGCATCTTCGAAAAACGCATGACCATGTTCAAGTTTGATTTTTTCAGCTTGATCTGTCGGTGTCTTTAAAATAATGGACAAATCTTTTGTAACGTGGTCTCCTCCAACCGGTATTACGGAAGAAGCAGTCAAGTGGCCTTCTTGGAAGATGGAAATAGAAGTAGATCCTCCACCGATATCGATACACGCTGTGCCATGATTTTTCTCATCTTCAGTTAATGCATAACTTCCTGCTGCAAGCGGCTGAACATAAATATCACGAATTTCAAGTCCTGCTCTTTCTACGCAGCGAAGTACGTTGTGCAATATTGTTTTTGAAGTTGTCACCATTGTACCATCCATTTCAAGGCGGATACCAATCATGCCTCGTGGATCTTTAATTTCACCAAGATGGTCCACAATGTATTGTTCAGGAATGATGTTTACGAGTTCTCTCTCTGGCGGAATCGACATAACTTGTGCCGCTTCTAATACTCGATCCAAGTCTTCATCAGTAATTTCACGATTCTCACTATTTACCGCTACAATTCCTTTAACAGGTTGTAACACGGCCTTATTTGCTGGAATTCCTAATACCACTTCGTGAATCGATTTGCCGATCATTCGTTCTGCCTGATCGACAGCTTTTTTAATGGACTGCACCGTTGCATCTATGTCAACAATCGCACCTTTTTTAATTCCATTAGATTTTACATTTCCGACACCGATTACGTTCAATGACTTGTTAGCCATTTCTCCGATTAAAACTTTAACGGATGACGAACCGATATCTAGACTTACATATAATTCTGATTGACTCAATTCGTGGCACCTCCTTATTAAACTGCTGTACTTATATTCTATTGCATATCGTGCACCTTGTCTAAGAAAATCGCAAAACTTAAATAAATTTCCTTGAATTATTCAAATTGTTTCTCTAACTTCTTTTTTTTCCGCCCATTTCGCTAAAATAATGCGTCGAATTACGGCTATATTTTGAAATAGTCGAACACCGAATGCGAAAATTGCCGCTAAGTACAAATCCACGCCCAAGTGAACGCCGAGAAAAGCAAGCCCAGCTGCTAGTGCAATATTGAAAAAGAATCCTGACACAAATACTTTATCGTCATACACTTGTTGTAAATGAGCACGTATTCCACCAAAAAGTGTATCAAGAGATGCCAATACGGCTATGGATAAGTAATTGGCATATTCTGGAGGGATTTGCATATCCGTCAGAAGACCAAGCGAAATACCGAGTAATAAACCTAAAATGGATAGCCACATCGCTATTCCCCCTCTATTGCCTGTAAATATTTGGTGTCTATCGTACCATCATATGCTTGGATCACCATATCACTTTGAGGCGCTGAAACTGTCAGTGACATATTATCGATATAAAAGTCATCTAAAATACGTGACGCCAATATATGATTATACAGCTTTTCCGAGTCTTTCATCGACTTAGAAATAATTTTTATAGAAAACGGTGGCGTTTCAACCGGTTTTCCATTTACCGACGTTTCTCCGTTAATGTCTCGTATAGAAGTCGTATTAATAATTCGCTTACCGTCTATTGATACATAAAGAGCGTCGTAGCGGTTGATTTCATTGACAAGCCGAATAAGCAAATCTGGTGAAATCCCTTCGATTTCTAATCCTAACGCAACCGCTTCCATCGAAGGCTCAACAAAAACTTCGATTCCAGGACCTGTCGTTTCAGTTAAACCAACCGCATTTCGTAATTCACCCGCGGTTTCTCGTAGCGCTTGTTCAGGACTTTCATCTGCCGCGGCATCGTATTTGTTTAAAGTTTCATCCAGAGTACCTATTTCAGATAACAATTGTGAGTGCATCTTTTTTTCTCTAGATAACTCTTGTCTTACTTCCCATACATCTCGTGTATCGCGTCTGTCAGGTTCGTTGATTGTGTTGTATTGTACAGCGGTCATTAACCCAATTAAAAACATAATCGCCGTAAATCGAGTAAAAATCTTCTTCTTCACAAAATTTCCTCCTTACTCATGATTCCGTAAGTAAAGCAGGCATTTTAATGATTAACCCCTCGTCCAATGTAACGATAATATTGTCATTAACTAATTGATCCATAATTCCGCCAGATAATCTCATGGACGAAGACAATACTTCCGGTTCCCCAATTGCTTCAATGACAAAAGGAGCTGGATATTGCACGCCATCCACCGTTATAACAGGTCCGGTACAAACAATATAAGAATTGCCATGAATGCGCTGACCGTTAATAGAGATTGCTTCTGCACCTGAAATATACAATTCGTTAATCACTTGAAAAACATGACTCTCATGAACAATATAATCATTTGGGTTCACTGAGTTAGGATTGTAATCACCATCTTGCAGCGTTACTTTTAAGCCGTTTCCTTGAACCGGCACGAGACCAAGATATCTTCGGAGTTCTTCTGCTTCTTTCGCATATTCCGTATAGCGGTTTTCTCCGTCCGCAAAGGATTTTTCATACTCCTGAACTTCACTTTGCTTTTCTTGCAACTCATCACGTAAAGCTTTATTGCGCTCTTGCTGGTTGATTAGCTCTTTTCGGTACCGTTCTTCTTGTTCAAAAAAGGCCCCACCTGTATAGCCTTCCGACTCTTTATTAGTGTTAGATAGACTATAGGAATAGGCCATAATAAATCCGAGAACTAAAAATACCAATGAAAAAACAATTGATTTGCTGAAATTTTTGCGATTATTCCTCTTCGGCGTTTTCATCTTCTGAAACCTCCTCTGCAAAACCATAAGCATCTGCATAAGAGCGGAAATAAATTCCGACTTCCATATCAATTACGCCTTTTTGATCTTCTTCTAATTGTGAGATAACAGATGGATAATAATTAATTTTCTCAGCCAATGTGCTTAGTATTCCATGAATTTCGTTTCCATCATTCATGTACAATGTAACAAAATCCGCATCTTTTTCTTTGGAATCTAAAATAATTTGTGATATCAATTGCAATACTTCGGGATTAATATCCGCTAATTGATCGATTAATTTCTCTCTTTTTTTCTCGTCATCAAAATTCGAGTAAATTGGACCATCGATAATCGTAACTGGCTGTTTAAGTGCCAGATTATTGGATAAGACTATTTGATAGCTGTTGCCCCGGTCTAAATATCCCATTTGAACATATTCTTTCAAATCAATTTTCACACCGGTCAACCAATTTCTTTTGACCGATGCTTTCTCTACCCATTCCAACTTTTCTAGTTGTTGCGCAACAGCTCGTGTATCGAAAGACCACATTGAATCTCCGACCGCTAATCCACTTGCTGCCTGATAGCTTTTCTGATTAAAAAGAACAGCACCTTCTATAGTGATGGTCTGGATTTCACTGTACTTCGACTGGCTGTATAAAAGTACGGCAAGCAAAGTGAGAAAAATGAGCAACAGCGCCACGAACTTGCGATTGGTTCTTTTCTTCCGTCGATCGCGGAGCGATGGGATGCGTTCTTCGATGTCAATCACTTTGTCCATAATTGCTGCCCCTTATCTTTTAGTCGTTCGCTTCCGTCAATTGGTGGACGGCGGAAATAAAAGCATCTCCCCGGATCTCAAAACTATCGTACTGGTCCCAGCTTGCACACGCGGGTGACAATAAGATGGTATCTCCATCTGCTGACGCTTGAATCGCTTTTTGGACCGCATCATCCATTTTACCTGCTTGTATAATGGTCTGCACTCCGCTTTCTTCTGCAAATGTAGTAAATCGTTGTGCTGTCTCTCCAAAAGTCACCAATGCTTTGACGCGGTCCATAAACGGACGAATTTCGTCTAATGAATGATTACGCTCTAAGCCACCAGCCAATAAAATAATATTCTCTGGAAATGCCTCTAATGCACTTTTAGTAGCCAAAGCATTGGTGGCTTTTGAATCGTTATAAAATTTACGACCTTGCCATTCTTTAATAAATTGAGAACGGTGCTTTACGCCTGTAAATGACGTAAGAACGCGAATAATTGTTTCTTCAGTTCCACCTTGAATTAAGGTTGCTGCAGTCGCAGCTAAAATGTTCTCTAAATTGTGTTGGCCCGCTAACATGATTTTCGAACGTTCAATTAGCTTCTCACCTTGCCAATACACATAGTTATCGTCTGCACTGACACTTTCTTCAGTACGTCCTTTCAATGTAAAAGGCACCAATTTCGCTTTGCATTTTTTTGCGTGCTCTACTAGCAGTGGTTGATCAGCATTGTAAATAAAATAATCATCCGCTGTTTGGTTTGATGTGAGCTTCATTTTTGAAGCACGATAATCTTCAATTGATCCATGATAATCCAAATGCGCTTCATAAATATTCGTAATAATGGCAATTGTTGGTCGGAATGCAACCGTTCCTTTTAATTGGAAAGAAGATAGTTCGGTTACGATGACATTTTCGGGTTTTGCTTTTTCCGCAACGCCACTTGCCACTGTGCCGATATTTCCAGCGATTAACGGATTTTTATTGTCTTGGTTTAACATATGGAACAACAACGTAGTTGTTGTTGTTTTACCATTCGAACCAGTGATTCCTATAAATGGTGCTTCACTGATCAAATAAGCCAACTCAATTTCGGTCCATACTGGAATTTTCTTTTGCATAGCAGATTGAATTAAAATATTTGTATAAGGAATACCCGGGTTTTTTACAACCAATTCAAATCCTTCTTCTAGAAGGTCTTCTGGATGTCTACCGCAAATAACGGTAACGCCCATATTTAATAATTCTTGAGCTTCCGGATTTTCTTCAAAAGGTTTGGAATCATTGACCGTTACAAACGCACCTAACTTATTTAAAATTCGGGCCGCTGTAAATCCGCTTTTCGCTAATCCCAAAACCAAAACTTTCTTTTGATATAATTGTGGAACTTCTTTCATTTACATTACCTCCAAAAAGACGGCAATTGCCGCACTGATAAGACCGACTGACCAGAATACAATAACTACTTTCCATTCCGACCATCCGCTCAATTCAAAATGATGATGAATAGGACTCATTTTAAAAATTCGTTTTTGACGCAATTTAAAACTACCCACTTGTAAAATTACCGAAGCTGTTTCGAGAACGAACACAAGTCCGATTAATAGCAATAATAATTCTTGCTTCAGCAAAATCGAAACCATTGCTAATGCGCCACCTAGTGCTAATGATCCTGTATCCCCCATGAAAACTTTTGCAGGGTATTTATTGAAAATCAAGAATCCTAACAAGCCCCCAGTTACGGAGAAAGTGAAAATTGCAATTGCCATTTCACCTTGATAAATGGCTAACACTCCAAATGCTGCATAAGCAATAGACGCCGTTCCTGCTACTAAACCATCGAGACCATCAGTTAAATTAACCGCGTTGGAAAATCCAACTAGCCAGAAGATGATAAAGAACACATATAGCCATGATAACTCAATGGAAATGTTTGTAAAGGGGATATCGACCCCTGTCTCGAAGTCACTACCACTTAACACAAAGAATGATACGACAGCGATAATGATTTGAGCGATTAACTTTTGTAAAGACGTTAACCCAAGATTTCTTTTTAATACTACTTTGATAAAGTCATCCAAAAAGCCAATCAATCCATAACCGAAAAGTACCAAAAGTAAAATCCATACTTTAGCAGTTAATAATCCAGCGATAAAAGCAACTATTAACACCGTAATAATTATAGCGATTAAGAAAACAAGTCCTCCCATAGTGGGAGTGCCTGTTTTCTTCATATGTGATTCAGGTCCTTCTTCTCGAATGCTTTGTCCAAATTTCATCCTTTTTAACAATGGGATAAATACCGGCATTAGGATAACCGTTAGTAACAAAGTGATTCCGAGGCTCATTAATGTAAAAATACTCATTTGTATACTCCTTTAAACACAAGACTACTCAGTAGATTCGTCTGTTTGTGATTCTGTATTCTCTTGTGCTTCTGTATTTGGTTGTGTTTCTGGTTCTATTGGGACTTCATTTTCCGCTTCTTCTACTATGGTTTCAGAACCCGTGTCTTCTAACACTTCTTGTTCAGGCGGAATTTGATCTTCTTCTAGATTTTCTTCTTGCTCTTTTGCTTGAGCAGGATAAAAAATCTCAGGTGGATAAAGTTCAATAATTACGGGATCGCTCCCTACGACAAGCTGTCCTGCTTCAACGCTTTGTGTCATCGCATAGCCTTGGCCAGCAATCTCTAGTGCTAAACCACTTAAAGCTTGATAAGCAAGCAGTTCTCTCTTAGACCATCCAGTAAAATCAGGTAGCGTTGTGTCTCCAGCTGTTTTCAGGATCACACGACCACCTTTTAAGACAGCATTACTTGCTTCTGGGTACTGAGAGATAATTTCTTCGGTATTCCCTATTACCTCAACTTCAATACCTAACTCCTGCAAAGCTTTAGTCGCTTGTGTCACTGTTTTACCCGTATATTCTTCCATTGGCACTGTAGCGGCTTCCGCCATATTTTCTGGTTCGATGTTCAAATACTTCAAACTATTTTCCATTACGGAAGTAAAGATTTTCGCTACCGGTACTGAACCATACTCGTTAGTTGGCACATTAGGTTGTTGAACACCAATGTAGATAAGCAATTCCGGATCATCTGCAGGAGCCATCCCTAAAAAGGAGAACAAGTAATTATTTCTACCTGTTAAATAGCCGCCACCTTCTCTTGGTACTTGAGCTGTTCCCGTTTTTCCGGCAACTGTATAATCTTTTAATGCAAAACCTCGCGCTGAGCCTACTTCAGATGTAACAGTTGAAGCCAATACTTCTTTAACTTGATTTGCAGTTTCAGCTGAAATCGGCTGTCCTGCTTCTTGTGGTTCGCTTTTAACCGTTACTTTTCCTGTGTCGGAATTTTTGATTTGATCGATCACATACGGTTTCATCATAACTCCGTCATTGGCAATAGCAGACGCCGCTTGAATCATTTGAATAGGCGTAACTGTAGAACCTTGACCGTATGCAGTCGTTAACTTATTAATTGGCCATTGGTTCAAGATTTTACCTGATGCTTCTTTTGGCAAGTCGATGCCTGTTTGTTCCCCGAATCCAAAAGCATCTACATAGTTCATGAAAGTATCTGCTCCAAGACGTTCTAGTAAATACGCCATCGAAACGTTCGATGAGCGCTGGAAGCCTTCTAAAAACGAAATTGTTCCCCAGCCACGACCACTGTTATGATCTCCGATTTTGCTATCCAGTAAAGTATATGTACCCGATTTGTAAGAAGCATTGGGATCCCATTTACCTTCTTCAATAGCAGCAGCTAATGTGAACATCTTCATAGGTGAACCGGGTTCAATCGTTAATTCGATGCTTTCATTTAGCCAGTTATCGGATAATCCTTCTCGCGTATTCGGATTAAATGTTGGGCGTTGAGACATTGCTAAAATTTCACCAGTCTTAGGATCTGCAATAACCGCAATCATGCGTGTTGGGTCGTATTCTTCTTGTACACCTGTCATCGCATCTTCTAAGAAATTCTGCAACGTTTTGTCCAATGTGAGTTGAACATCTGCTCCATTTACTGCTGGGGTAATTGCAGATTCATTGTTCGGCAGTAAGAAGCCCCATTTATCTGTATCAAACTCCATTTTGCCATTTTTCCCTGTTAATACATCATTGTGAATCGATTCGAGACCCATTCTTCCCGTTGTTTTTGTTTCTCCATTTTCTAGCTCTTCTTTCATCGCATAGCCGATTAAATGAGAAGCAAAAACGCCATTAGGATATAATCGTTTTAAATCTCGAACAAATAATAAGCCTGGAATGTCTTCTTCTTTCATTGCAAGCATCTGCGTGTGACTAATTTCACGACCTGCAGAACCGAACTCTACTTGATAACGGTCTTTTTCGACACCATTTTTTAAAATTTCTAGAATTTTTTCTTCAGGAGCATTCAAATATCCCGCTAATTTCTTAGCGGTTTCTTCAACATCTACAACATGCTGTGGATCACTAGCTTTCTGAGTAACTGATTCATCGAGTACTGCCACTAGTTTATAAGTTAGTGTATCTTCAGCTATCACTTCCCCATTGCGATCGACAATGCGTCCACGCTCAGCTGTCAACACTTCTTCTTGATTGTATTTCGCTGCAGCTTTAGCAGCTAGTTCTTGTCCTTCCACTTTCCCCGTGGCTTGTATGGTTACAATTCTCGCCAATAAAAGGAAAAAGAGCCCTGCGAATAACAAAAATAGCAGAAAGGCTCCTCCTTGAAATCGAAACTTTTTTTTCATTGTCCAGGCACTACCTTTACATTTTGCTCATTTAATTTAAGGCCAAGCTCTTTTGCTTTAGCCCAAATGCGCTCATATGAAGACAGTTCACTTACCTGTACGGACAAATCTGTATTTTGCTTCGTTGTTTCATTGACTGATTGTTCAATTTTTTGAATTTCTTGAGTTGATGCTTGAATCGTTGCTTGATTCTGCAAAACCAGCAATGCACACATAATACAGACTGCTACAAAAGTTGTATACAGAATTTTTTCACCTTTTGTGATTAAGCCTTTTTTTCTAATCGATTGTTGCTGGCTCGGATTTCGAGGTGCGGCCGGCTGTTGGATGTAATCTTCTGTTCTTGCATTCAGTGCCATCTGAACACGTCCTTACTCGTTTATTTTTTCTGCAATCCGCAACTTAGCGGAGCGTGATCGATTGTTATGTTCTAGTTCTTCTTCAGAAGGTAATATTGGTTTTCTTGTAATTAGCTTTAAAATTGGTTCCATTCCATCAGGAATTACCGGTAAGTTCGGTGGCAATTCAGGTAGTGAAGAGGCTTCTTTAAAAATTGCTTTACAAAGTCGATCTTCTAACGAATGGAAAGTAATCACACTAATTCTTCCGCCAATTGCTAGTAGGCTAACGGCGTCTTGTAAAGATGTTTCTGCTGCACCTAATTCATCATTTACTGCGATGCGAATGGCTTGGAATACTCTTTTAGCAGGATGTCCACCTTTTCGACGGGCAAAAGCAGGAATTCCATCTTTGATGCATTCCACCAACTGACCCGTAGTTTCGATTGGTTGCTTTTCTCTTGCCGCTTCGATTTTACGTGCAATTTGCTTTGAAAATTTCTCTTCGCCGTAACGATAAAAAATTCTTACTAAATCTTCAAAAGACCATTCATTTACTACGTGATAAGCACTTAGTTCTGCACTTTGGTCCATTCGCATATCTAAAGGTGCGTCGTTGTGATAACTAAATCCTCGTTCTGGTGTATCCAATTGTGGAGAAGAAACGCCTAAGTCATATAGAATGCCATCAACTTTTTCTACCCCATGCATTTCCAATTCTTCTTTTAAAAATTTAAAGTTAGCATGGATAAATGTAATTCTATGTAAATACTCTTGTAGTTTTTCTTTTGCATGAGCTATCGCCGTTGCGTCTTGATCGAAACAATATAAATGACCTTGGTCAGATAATTGCTGAACCAAATATTCGCTGTGTCCTGCTCCGCCCAGCGTACAATCAACATATATGCCATCAGGACGAACGTTCAGACCATCGACAGTTTCATGCAGTAAAACCGTGGTGTGATTGAACAATCCATTCCCCCCGTTCACTTTTAAAAGTCAAAATCAGTTAAATTTTCCGCGATTTCACTAAAGGAATCTTCGGATGCTGCAAAATAGCTTTCCCATGAATCTTTTGCCCATATTTCAAAACGGTTGGACACACCTAAGATAATGCATTCTTTTTCAAGTTTCGCGTAAGAAATTAATGTCGTCGGTATATTGACGCGCCCTTGCTTATCAAGTTCCACTTCTGAGGCACCTGAGAAAAAAAAGCGTGTAAAAGCACGTGCGTCTTTTTTCGTGACCGGCAGTTCTTTAAGCTTTTCTTCAATTTTCTGCCATTCTTCCATAGTGTAGCCAAATAAGCACTGATCTAGACCTCGAGTAATCACAAAATGATCTCCCAAGAGTTCACGGAATTTAGCCGGTATGATTAACCGTCCTTTTGCATCAACGCTATGTTGATATTCGCCCATGAACATATCCTTCACCCCACTTATTGTAATAAATGTACCACAATCCCCCACTTGTCACCACTTGTTTTTGAAATATTTCATGTTTGTTACAGTAAAATATCTCAACAAGTTATTTTGACATAAAAAAAGCCTGCATAAGCAGGCTTTTCAACTTAAAAATAAATAATTTTATGATTTTTGTCATAACAGAGCGGAAGTGCTAAAAGATCTTTTACAAGGTCGACTCCATACTGATTCATATAAGTAAACGGACAGTATGTTCTTTCTTGAAAACCTCCATTAGGTAATAGTTCATTTTCAATGGCAGCGTAATGTTCGAACTCAATGCTGTTTTGAAGTATTACTTCATCTTGCAATTTGTTTTTCAAGAACTTTAGTTGCTTAACATGCAATTGTAAATTCTTCTCCACAATCGGCGTTAATCCCTTACTGACTAAAGAGAATTGTTGTTTGATTTGCTCATAATTTTTTTCTAATTCAAGTTCTAAGTTTGCCAGTAGCGCTTCCGCTTCTTGTTCACGAATCGTCTCCATCAATCGGTTTCTCATAGCCGCTATTTGATGTTCGTTAACAACAGAAGAAAAATCTAATTTGTACTTATTTAGTAAACGCTGCGTTTTGCGGTTTACAAGCGTCAAACTTAAACGAGGCATAATTACCGGTAATTCCATATCGAATATTTCAAACGCACCTTTTAAAGCTGCCCAATAAGCAATTTCGCCCGGGCCGCCAACAAAAGCGAGTACTGGAAAAACCATTTCCTGCATTAACGGCCGCGTCACTACATTATTGCTTAATAGCTCTGGTGTTTCTTCTGCAATAGTTAGAAGTTGCTGTTTTGTGAAACGAATGGAGCCATTGTTCGCTACAAACTCTGGACCTTCACGTTCTAGTAACAGCCGTTCTCCTTTAACGTTTATAAATAGATTTGCAGCAGTTTCTTCTGCTTCAATTACTGCACTATAGCCATCTTTCACAAGAGACTTTTCAGCAACCGTTACAACTTTTGCGATATCAGCTGAACGATTAATCATTTCTACAAAATAAGGAGACTCATATTTCCGAAACGCTTTATCTGCAGCATCTATGTACAGTAGCCCTTCTTCTTGAAAGAAATAATGAATAAGTTCTGCGAAAAAGTCTGTGAACGATCGAGATTTTTCCAACAAACCGAATGCTAGTTTTTGTATGTCTTTCGAGTGTTCTGTTTCTGGAAGGCTGCGGAAATATTCTTCTAAAAAAGAAGCCGTTTTTGGTTTATTAAGATTTGCTGACGAAGCTGAGTTTTTGCCGTATTCAGCATAAGGGATATTCAATTTATCCATCCGACCATTTACTTCTCGATAAAGGTGACTAACTTCAGCTAAATCATGATCTTCTCCAGCAATCCAAAAAACTGGCACTACGGGTGTTCGGAGTTGCTCAGAAGCTTGTTTAGCAAGAATAATGACAGATATCGCTTTATGTACCGTATAGAGTGGTCCTGTCAGAATACCTGCTTGTTGACCAGTAATTACAACAGGCGCACCTGCTTCTAAATTTTCTAAATTCTGTTGAGTCATTTCAGACAGTTTTTCCCGTCCCATATAATCACGCAGTATACCTGTAAGCTTCGAACGATCAACAGAATGATTTTGTAGGTTTTTCAATCGTTTTTCAAATGACGCTAGTTGTGGGTCATATGAAAAATACTGGCGAAGTACCGGTTTGCCATTTATATAATCACTCATCAATTTACTGGCTGGTTCAACGTACTGTTCCTCTACTTTCATAAAAAAGTCCCCTTTTCCGTTTACATTCAAAATCTACTATAGCAAACGCATCTCTCAAAGAAAAAAAATACGCCTACTAAATCGATTTAACAATGATGGAAATAAGACCTACTATCCATACAAGCGCATACAGAGAAGCTAATAGCAAAAAGTAAGTTCTCCATAATTTACGAAAAAACGGGATAATTTCAAGTTCTTTCGTATTTCTCCACTCGATGACTAATAATATTATTGCTAATACAAGAGCGACGAAATAAATGTATGCAGAAATGGAAAGACCCCAAAGAAATTCTACACTGGCTGGGACAGAAAAGAATAATAAAAAAGTTGTCACGTCTGAAGCTAAGACCAATGCTTTTTGCTTTTTGCTTTTTAGCAAAAAGAGATAAACAATAATAAAAAGAAGAAAAGGAATATACAAAAATACAGTTGCAATTGTAAACAAAATTGTCATTGAGTTACCTCAACAGTTTTCAATAAATGATAGAAAGCTTTAAACAAAGGCAACTCTAATTTTGATTGATTTAATACATACACCATTAGTCCGTCGACCTCCATTGGATCATTAGCTAAACGGTCAGCAAACATCCTCGATACTCTTTCGGGTTCTGCTGCACACATTGTTGCAACATTTTCAATCGGTTGCAACCATTCAATTTCTGGAAATGCCAAATACAATTCATTATATAAATTTCGGAACAATTCATAAGCATGAGGGTTAGTAATTAGCTCACCATTTCGTATTTTCATCATGGCAGTTAAAGGATCGATCAAACTGCTGAGTAATACGTTTTCAAAAAGTGATTTTTCAATGTCCTCAACCCATTCACTTTGCCAAGCATCGGTTGTAAGAAGCGGTTGAAATTCTTCTGACTGCCCTTTGATCAACCCAAATCTAAATTGAGGCGATTTACTAAAGCTAATTTCCGTATCTTTTACTTTGATGCAATCCGTATCTACTATACCCGCAGTGATATGGCGATGTGATAATGCAGTGGCTTTTTCTAAAAAAAGCATACCTTGTTGCAGAAAAATGATTTTGTTGCTTGGGCGACGAATTTTCAACAACCTCAATATCGGTGGTAATTCATCATAGTTCACCGTCACTAGAACAAAAGCCTCCGCATCGATTTGCTCAAAGTCTGTATAGGCAGCTACTTTTTGACAATTTCCATCATTTATAATTCCTTGCTTGTTAATTATCGCGGCTTGCTCTTCGTGCTGTGTAATGACTTGCACTTCATGGCCCGCTTTTTTCAGTAGATAAGCTGGTAACAATCCACTGACTCCAGCTCCGATAATTGCATATTTCACGGAATCACTCCTTACAGTGCCACAGTTTTTTTCTTAAAAAAGAAGCCTGCCCATATTAGGCAGACTTCTAATAATAATCTATTATACAGGATAAATCGGATGTTTTCGATATGGCAATGGTAAATCTTTTGTTTCGTAAAATGACAAACGCTGAGATAGCACTGAACGCAATTGATGCGGTGCTACTATTTCATCAACAATCAGTTCAGAAGCCAAGCGATAAATATCAATTTCTTCTTTATACTCTTGATGTTTTTCTTGAACATACTTAAGGCGTTCTTTCGGATCTTCAATTGCTTCGATTTTGTTAGAGTAAACAGCATTGACAGCTGCCTCAGGACCCATTACTGCAATTTGTGCTGTCGGCAACGCAATACAGACGTCCGGCTCAAAGGCAGGGCCTGCCATCGCGTATAATCCAGCACCATAGGCTTTACGGACAATCACCGAAATTTTGGGTACAGTGGCAGAACTCATTGCCGCGATAAACTTCGCACCGTGACGAATAATTCCAGCACGCTCTACTTTTGTTCCAATCATAAATCCTGGAACGTCCGCTAGGAACAATAACGGAATTGAAAAAGCATCGCATAGGTTGATAAACTTCGCGCCTTTATCAGCTGAATCACCAAACAATACGCCGCCTTTAACTTTTGGCTGGTTCGCAAGAATCCCCACTACTTGTCCATCAATACGTGCAATCCCAGTAATCAATTCCCCAGCGAACAGTTTTTTAATATCGAAAAAACTGCCCTCATCAACCAATTGATCAATCAATTCATACATATCAAAAGGTGCATTTTGGTTTTCTGGAATGATTGCTTCAAGTGAACGTCCCGCTTTTGCTGCTTTTGCTTCAATCTTTTCAGGCTTGATCGCAAAGTTAGCTGGGAAGTTTGTTAAGTAACGACGTGCTTCTGAGATAGCTTCCTCTTCTGTTGCAACTAATACATCACCAACACCACTCACTGTACAATGCATGCGAGCTCCGCCCATTTCTTCAAGCGACACTTTTTCACCAATAACTTTTTCAGCCATGCGCGGTGAACCAAGGTACATCGAAGCGTTGCCGTCTACCATAATCACAATGTCACAAAAGGCAGGAATATATGCGCCCCCTGCAGCAGATGGACCGAATAGTAAACATACTTGTGGCACCATTCCAGACATTCTTACTTGATTATGGAATATTTTACCTGCACCACGTCGGTTAGGGAACATATCTAGTTGATCGGTAATACGTGCACCAGCAGAATCTACTAAGTAGAGCATAGGCACTTGCATTTTTTCTGCAGTTTCTTGAATACGGATGATCTTTTCAACCGTACGCGAACCCCATGATCCTGCTTTTACAGTAGAATCATTCGCCATTACACAAACCGTTTCACCATTAACTTTACCAATAGCGGTGACCACGCCATCCGCTGGAAGGTCATTTGCTTCAACATTAGCAAAACGTCCGTCTTCTGCATAGTTTTCATCATCGAATAATAATTTCAACCGATCACGGACAAATAATTTATTGCTTTCTTTCATTTTGTCGTGATATTTTTGCTGCCCCCCAGCAAAAATTTTTGCAAGCTTTTGTTCTAAACGTTCATTATACCCTGTTGTTTCAGTCGTTTTTGTCATTTCACTGTCCCCTTTGCTTAAAACGATTACTCGCCTACTGTGATCAACAAATCGCCTTCATTAACGAAACCGCCAACTTCAACGTGAACTTTTTCTACAGTTCCACCGAATTCAGCTTCTACTGGTATTTCCATTTTCATTGATTCGATTGTTAAAACAGCTTGTCCCGGTGTAATTGCTTGTCCTTCAGCTGCTAATACGTTTAATACCGTTCCTGCCATTGACGCTTTTAGTTCTTTCATAATGTATGTTCCTCCTTCTTTTTTCCCATCCATTGCGGCAATACTGCTGTAGCATAGTCGCCTGAAACAAATTGTTCCGATCCAATAAATTCCTTGAATAACGAAATATTGGTTTTTACACCATTAATTGTAACATCATTAAAAAATGCTTGTGACTTCGATAATGCTTCGTCACGATCTGCTCCGTGAATAATAACTTTTGAAATCATTGGATCATAAAAAGGTGTGACTAAATTGCCTTCTTCATAACCCGTTTCAATACGTGCCCCTTCACCCCATTGAAGCTTTTCAAGCTTGCCAGGTGATGGGAAAAAGGTTTTAGGATCTTCCGCGTAGACGCGGTATTCAATTGCATGGCCATGAGTGTGTATCGTGTCTTGAGCTGGGAGCTCGCCTCCATCAGCGACAGTCAACTGCCATTCAACCAAATCAAGTCCTGTTACTTCTTCTGTTACAGGGTGTTCAACTTGCAGACGTGTGTTCATTTCCAAGAAATAAAACTCATTATTAGCATCAACGATAAATTCGACAGTGCCTGCATTTGTATAGTTCACTGCTTTTCCAGCTTGTAACGCTGCTTCACAAAGTCGCTCACGTACTTCTTGTGGCAAATTCGGTGAAGGTGATTCTTCAATCACTTTTTGATTGCGGCGCTGGACAGAACAATTTCGTTCATATAAATGAACAAGGTTGCCATGGTGATCTCCAAAAATTTGAACTTCGATATGCCTTGCATCTGCAATAAACTTTTCAAGGTAAACAACATCGTCACCAAAATAAGCTTTAGCACGATTTTTAACCGATTCAAACTGTTGAGTGAGCGCTTGCTCACTTTCACAACGAACCATGCCAATTCCACCGCCACCTGCACTCGCTTTTAACATAAGTGGATAACCGATTGCCTCGGCCTCTTGCAAAGCTTCTTCAAGCGTCGTCACGCCTTCTTCTGTACCTGGAACTACGGGTACTCCTGCTTGAATCATCGTTCTACGCGACTCAATTTTATCACCCATTTTTTCAATAATATCACTTGAAGGCCCGATAAACGTCATACCAGCTTCTGCGACTTTACGAGCAAAATCGGCGTTTTCGGACAATAAGCCATATCCAGGATGAATTCCATCAACTCCATGTTTCTTTGCTTCTTCAATGATTTTGTCAACTTGTAAATAAGACTGTACGACCGGGTTTGGACCGATCAGTACAGCTTGAGTTGCTTCACTAACGTAAGGCAGATCCCCATCAGCCTCAGAGTGAATAGCAACCGTTTCGATTCCAAGGCGATTACATGTACGAATAATTCGACGTGCAATCTCTCCTCGGTTCGCGATTAGGATTTTTTTCATATTTGAAATACCCCCTATGTTTTCTCCCTTCTATAGCATATACGAATTTTGTAAGCGATTTCAACTATTCGCTGAAATATTTCTTGTATTTTGTTATTTTAATAGGGTTGGTTTTTCAAACGCCCACAGTGAACTAGTGAATTACCGCTCATTCTCATAAAAAAAGAAACCTTTCCTAAAGAAAGGTTTCAGCTTTTCGGTTTATTGAGAAAGCGATCCACCGCTTCGTGATGAGGGTCTTTTTCCCATAGAATGGCACATCTTCGAACTTCTTGTTCAACGCGTTCTTGTAAATCCGTTTTTTTCCATTTGCGAATAGCCATTTCTTTATAGGCGCGGTGCACATCTGGATGAATGTTTTTCATGCGTTCAAAAAACACTTCAATGTCTCGCTCTTCTTGAATAATGTCTGTTGCCCATCCAAAATCTTTTAGTTCGTTTGCTGTATAAACTTTCGCCTCACTGAGCATTTTTAATGCTTGATCATGTTGCAAAGTTTCTAACAGATACGTTCCTCCACCCCAGCCACTTGTAATAGCGAGCGTCCCTTGGATAAAGCCACATTTCACATGATCCCATACAAGCCTGTAATCGCATGCTGTAGCTATTTCACAACCTCCGCCGACAGCTACACCATTCACAAGGGCAACAACCGGTACAGGTAGCGTTTTGATCGAATATAGCACGTCACTCACTCGCTTTAACATGCCATACGCTTCTTGTTCAGTCCGTAGGGTATGAAATACAGACAAATCACCACCTGAGCAAAACGCTTGTTTCCCCGTAGCGGTAATGATGACCATTCGAACAGATGGATGTTTCGCTTTTTCTACCAGTTCTTCAAGACCTGCTGTTACTTCGTTATTAATGGCGTTGCGAATTTCAGGACGGTTTATGGTAAATGTCATAATGCCGTCCATTAGGTTTATCGTATAAGACAATAGAATCCCTCTTTTCTGCCGGTTTCCTTAAAAATCTACTTATTTATGTATAGAGAAAAAGGCTATCGAGAGCCATGGCCTCTCAATAGCCTTTCAGCAGCAAATACTGTTTTATTTGCTTGCTACTACTTCTTTCCCTTTGTATGATCCACATGCTTTGCAGACGTGGTGAGCCAATTTACTTTCGCCACAGCTTGGGCAAATTACCATGCCCGGCACTGACAATTTAAAATGTGTACGGCGCTTTCTTTTAGCGGTTTTGGACGTTCTTCTAGCTGGTACAGCCATTGGTGACACCTCCTTACACTAATTCTATTCATCTGACTGATCAAAATACTTTGCTAAATCAGCAAGTCTTGGATCCGGTTTTGGTGGTGCCTCTTCTTTCTCAGCTTCGTACTCTTCGTCTGTTGAATACGACCAATCATTTCCGCCTTTTATAACGGCTTGATCAGCGTCTTCCTTAAACACTTGAATCGGAATCTCTAGCAAAATGAGTTCTTCTAGTATTGGCTGAAGGTTTATAACTTCAGTTTCTACAAAATGAACATCACTCAACTTGTCTTCTTGACCATTTCCAGACCAATCGAAGACCTCAACCGTATCAACGTTTATCGGAAACTCAACATCTTCCCAAGTTCGAGCGCAAGGCAGCGTGAGCATACCTTCGAGATGGAGTTGGCACGTTAATTGTTGCGAACCAATTGTGCAATGTCCTGTAACATGTACAGGTGAAATTTCCCGAATATCGCTATTCCGTGATTTCACTGCATCCAAATGAACCATTTGGTCAATTGGCAGTCCGTCTTTGCGATGCTTTTGTAGCTGTTGAATCGCTATTTTCATAAGTAATCACCTCAAGACAACAAAGTTGATTATATAATGCACAGAAAAAGATGTCAAGAAAAAATCTTGTCACTCTATTTCAAACATCGGTATACTAAAGTTAATTCTACCAAAGAGGTGAGCAGATTGAAAGCTGTAGGAATTATTGTTGAATACAACCCTTTCCATAACGGTCACCTTCACCACGCACAACAAGCCCGTGCAGAGTCCGGTGCTGATTTGGTCATTGCTGTTATGAGCGGGCAATTTTTGCAACGAGGTGAACCTGCATTTGTCGATAAATGGACACGTACTCAAATGGCTCTTGACGCTGGCATTGATTTGGTTATTGAACTTCCCTATGTTTATGCAACAGCTCAAGCTTCTGATTTCGCTAAAGGTGGTGTCGCACTACTTGACGCCATGGGCTGTGAATCTTTTTGCTTCGGGAGCGAACAAGGTCAGATAACCCCTTTCTTAAATTCACTGCAACTATTAACTGAGCATGCAGCTGAATACCAAGCATTTATCCATGAAGCGATTCAAACAGGCATTAGTTATCCAAAATCTTTGAACAATGCCTATCTTGCACTAACTGACGGCCAGGCTGGTTTTGCCGATTTGACACAACCCAATAATATTTTAGGTTTTCATTACCTAGAAGCTGCTCAACGCTTAGGTTCATCTATCAAACCATTAACCATTCAGCGGATAGGTGCTAATTTCCATGATCCACTTACAGTTGGACTGCCAATTGCTAGCGCGACAGGCATTCGCGAAGCTTTTTTTAAAGGCACTTCAGTCGAAGAACTGTCCACATATATGCCGGAAAGTTCAATTTCCTCTTTAAAAATGGCAGAAAAAGAATATGGGAAGTTTGGAAGCTGGGAGCACTTTTATCCGTTGCTTCGTTTCACGATTTTGCGTGAAGGTCCTGAAAACTTGAAACAATACGCAGAAGTTACGGAAGGAATCGAAAATTTGATTTTCCAATCCGCAAAAACAGCGGACAACTTTGAAAATTTCATGTCACTTGTCAAGTCAAAGCGCTATACGCGTACGAGAATCCAGCGGATGCTAACGCATATTTATACTGGCTTTACGTGGCAAATGTTGCATTCTTTTCAGTTACCAAGTTATATCCGCCTTCTCGGCATGTCAAAGACCGGAAAAAGTTTTTTAAATCATAAAAAAAAGAACATCTCACTTCCCCTAATAAGTCGCGCAGCTGATCTGAACGACTTAATGGGGAAATTAGATATTCATGCTACTACCATGTATTTACAAGGAATCGAATCTGTTCAGTTAAAAAAAGAATTTACAACTCCTCCGATTTACCGAGGCTGAAGCTCACCCAAATATTCTAAAGCATCTTCAATTGTCTCAACAGGAACAATTTTCATGTCTGTGCCGATTTTCTCTGCAGTTTCGACAGCTATTTTATAGTTGCTATCTCCGCCACCTTCTACTGGCTCGCTCGGAGCAAAGAAGATATCGATATCTGCAGAATCGGCTGCCATGACTTTTTGATCTATGCCGCCGATTCTTCCAATAGAGCCGTTACTTTCCATAGTACCTGTACCCGCAATATCGTACCCTTTTGTAATGTCCTCATCTACCAATTGATTAAGAATTTCGAGAGTGAACATTAATCCAGCTGAAGGTCCCCCAATTTTCTCTGAGTCGATTTCAACTTCAGGAGTCGTTTGGATGCTTTTATCTTCTACAAACGATATTCCTAAGCCAATGCGTTCCGGAGCTGTTGGCAATGGGGCCAATTTGATGTCAGTTCTAATCTCACGTTCTTTCCGCTCATATAGAACTTCCACAGTTTCTCCATTTTTTTTCCCACTCAAGTAATCTATTAATTGCTGCATTTCGGTGTATTTAGTGCCGTCGATTTCAAGAATTCGATCGCCTGGTGCTAAAACATCATCAGCAGCCCCACCTTTGAGAACATTTAAGACGAAAACTCCATTATTATTAATTTCGTATGGTAATTCGGCTTGTTCAAAAGCAATTTGAAGCGCATTTACTTGTGAATCAGACATCAATTTTAACTGCCGCACATTGTACTCTTCATCGCTTTCATGAGGACTACGTACCTGCTCAGGTTGCAACACTTTATAACCATCCCGAATTTTCGCCCAAACATATAAAACAGGAGTTGCTGTCAACATCGATACGGTCATTAAACTGAGCGTTCCTTCGTCATCTTCATCTCCACCTACTACTTCAACTAATGGCGATAACTCGTAGGCTCCGCCCGGTCTGGTAACGTAAGCATCTAGCTGATAAGAGGATACGTAGACGACAAGTGCCATCACGATAACAAAAATGAGTAATCGTTTGTTTTTCATATTGTTCCTCCTTCAGCGATTCAAATACTTAATAATTTTTAAAACAAGAAAAAGCCACGAAATTCGTGACTTATTGAAATTTTAAATGAAGAGCTTTTTCAACAGCTTCTGGCACTAAGCCAGTAATATTGCCTTGGTATTTTGCTACTTCTTTTACGATACTCGAACTCAAGAAGGAATATTGGTTGTTTGAGATCATGAACAACGTTTCAATATTTTCATTTAAAAATCGGTTCATAGAAGTGATTTGCATCTCGTATTCAAAATCACTGACTGCGCGCAAGCCGCGAATAATGGCATTTGCTTTTACTTCCACCGAATAATCAATCAGTAGACCAGAAAAAGAATCTACTTTGACATTTGGAATAGACTGCGTCACTTCAGCAATTAAACTTATTCGTTCATTCACATCAAATAACGGATTTTTAGAAGAGTTGTTCATTACAACCACTTTAACTTCATCAAAAATAGTAGACGCTCTTTTAATAATGTCCAAGTGACCCATTGTAATGGGATCAAAACTTCCTGGAACTACAGCGATTTTAGTCAATACGTTCTCCCTCTTCCCCATGGTAACGGTAAATTGAAATAATTGTACTTCCGTAAAGCTCTTTTTTATAGCGTTCAAAATACTTTGTACGATCCGGCAATTCGACATCTCGGTCATGCTCACAAACCACAATCGCATCTTCTGTTACAATGCCCAATTCTCCCGCTTTATCCATCAATTCATAAGATTTTTTCATGTGGTATGGTGGGTCTAAAAACAATAGTCTTGCTTGAACACCGTTTTTTTTGATGGCTTTTACAGCACGTTCTGCGTCTGCACGGTGAACTTCAGCACGATCGGTCAAACGAACCTTCTCTAGATTGGCCTGAATCGTTTCTACTGCACGTTTGTCTTTATCGGTAAAAATCACATGATCTATTCCTCGACTAAGCGCTTCTATTCCAAGTCCGCCACTTCCCGCAAATAAATCCAAAGCGTACCCACCATCAAAAAAAGGACCAATCATATTAAAAATAGACTCTTTTACTTTATCGGTCGTCGGTCTAGTTGAGTTCCCCGGTACCGCTTTCAATGGTATTCCTTTAACAGAGCCTGCTACAACTCGCATACTATCGCCTCTAACTTTATTGATTTTCTTGATGCATTTTAATTGCCTAATGGTAAAATGAAGACTGGAAAGGACGTGAAATGATGATTCAACGTTTTATTGAACTAGGAGAAGGGTACGGAGATATCTATGAACTCCGTGAACTTATCACAACTAACCAACAACGCTTTATGCATGGATTTGTATTTGTATCGACCAATCCACAAGGTCAAGATGTATTGTCAATTGCCGCAGCATTTAAACCAGCATCAGAAGGTAACTTCATGCCAATTTATATGTGTCGCGAAGGAATTCCAATGGACTCTAAGCGTTTAGCAGTCTTTGAACAAACTATTTCTAGTTTGGGACATACACCTATCAAAATGGAAGTAAAGCACTCATCCGTGTATGCAGATAAAAAATTCTATCATAACCATTTAATCTCAGTTTTAAGATTAAATCATTATATTCCGCCTATGCAATAATTAAAGACCGATTTTGTAATCGTATTCTTTTGCTTTATCAGGCTTTGCATTTTCATATTCGGTTTTCAGGAATGGGCGATACGATTCTAATACTTGTTTGACGTAAGGTAATTTATTTAATTTTGTTTTAGTTGCTTCGATAACATCTTGATCCATATAAAGAACCACGTATTTTAATTTTCGGGAGATAAAATGAACATGCCCGAACTTTCTTAACGATTTAGCTTGTTTCAAATGATGCACATAGACAATAAGACCTTGGCGATCATGCATAACTATCCCTCTTTTCTTAGCTTCTAGAATACCATATGAAAGAAAAAAGCCGCAACCGAATAAACTGACAGTATAGCCCTCTATTCGCTATACTGTTTTTATGATAGAAATCCAGGGAGGGAATCTACAATATGGGAAAAAAGACAAAAATCGGCTTAGCAGCTGCAGCTGTTGGAGCCGCGGCTTGGGCTGGTTCTAAAGTTTTAGTAAATCCTCATCAACGTCCCGCAAAAGAAGTTTTAAATTATGAACGACCAATTGTTCTTGCGCATCGTGGCGGCTCTAAACTAGCCCCAGAAAACACACTTGCTGCATTTAATCGGTCAGCCGAACTCGGTGTTAATGGCTTTGAAATTGATATTCGTATGACAAATGACGAAGAAATTTTAGTGTTCCACGATGAATACATCGATCGGACAACAGATGGTGCTGGACGCGTAGCAGATATGTCGCTTGAACAATTAAGAACTTTTGATCTTGGATATCATTTTATTGACTTAGAAGGTCAACATTCTTTCCGTGGCAAAAATGAAAAAGTTGTATTGCTGCGTGAACTGTTTGAAAAATTTCCGCAGATGTACATTAATATTGATATTAAAGATGCTCCCGAAACGTACGAAGGAAGTTTAGTGCCTTCAAAACTATGGCGCTTAATCGACTCATTAGGTGTACACGACCGAGTAGTGGTGACTTCTTTTTATGATGAACAAATTGACCGTTTCAATTTGTATGCTCAAAACCGTATTGCTGTCGGCGCAGGTGAAAATGAGATTCGAAAAGCTTACACTGCCTTTACTAGCCAGTTTGGTCATCTCTACCAGCCTCGCGCAGATGTATTCCAGATTCCTACGAAGTCCTCTGTGTTTCGATTGGATTCTGCTCGATTTATTGCATTTCTCGAGAACTTGAATATTCCAGTACATTATTGGGTTATTGATGAGCCAAATGCAATGAGAACATTAATTGCTTCGGGTGCGAAAGGCATCATTACCGATCGACCTGACTTGGCTTTATCGCTTATCTCAGAACTGGAAGTTTAATTGGGTTAAAAAAAGTGCAACGCAAGCGTTGCACTTTTTTTATGTAACTATTCACCTTTAAGCAGAACAAGAACATCCGCCGCCAGTACCACAGCTTCCCCCACAGGAAGAATCTGAAGAGAAAAACGGATTGGTAGACGGTATTTTAACTGCTTCGGATACAGATCTACCAATGATAAAACTTACTTGATCGATTA
The DNA here is from genome assembly GCF_001687665.2 of Planococcus donghaensis. Classification (NCBI taxonomy): domain Bacteria; kingdom Bacillati; phylum Bacillota; class Bacilli; order Caryophanales; family Caryophanaceae; genus Planococcus; species Planococcus donghaensis. The sequence continues at coordinate 2,177,913 of NZ_CP016543.2, forward strand.
AGTCTTGTAATTCATTTTCCATCAAACGTAGATTAGCTACTTTTTCATTTAAATCTAAGCGACGCTTATCCACACGTATTTGCTTCATCACCCGAGAGTATTCAGGATGGTATTTTCCGAAGCGCTGAACTTCTTCGTATTGGTCTTTTAATCTAGCAAATGCAAGAATTTCATCCGCTAGATTTTTATCGTTATAGACAGAGGCATGAGCTTCTCGATAAAGGTCAGCTTGCTCTGATTGTAGGATCATTTGGCTTAACTCGTCTGCAAAGTCAGTAATTTCAGCCCATTCGTAAGTCATAATCATAGCATTTCCTCCTTTACATTTTAATCATAGCAGATATTTTTGCATTTCACTACAGACTTGAAAGGATTGGCAATATGAATGCACTCATTGAGCAATTTGCTCGCATAGTTAAAAATAGCAGCGACGAAGACATCGACATGTTAACTGACTACTTACGTAATTTCGAAAAAAAACAGCAAGGCGCGTTTTCTACTTATTTAAGTGCCAGTTTAAATATGACGCGAAAACTAGATGAACAATTATCTGTTGTATCTATACCAAACACCCCTTTTATTCACAATACGATGGCTATACCCCACGGCGGCATTCTTGCAGTGCTAATTGATACCGCAATGGGGACTTTAGCAAACAGTAAGTGTCCAGAGGGGTTTAGCGCGGTTACAACCAACTTGAGCATTCATTACCTGTCAGTGGCAAGTGAGGCTTCTATAAGCGCTCATGCACGTATAATCCGCAATGGCCGACAGACAATGGTCATTGAAGGAAACATTGTGCAAGAAGATGGAAGGCATATAGCTACTGCAACTGGCTCCTTTTTTATCATTCCAAAAAAATAGCCAATTATTGCTCAGAAGCAATAATTGGCTTTTCTTCAAGAAAAATTTGTGTGTAATATTTACCGAACACACCAACTCCAGTTTGATCATATTCATCACTGAGTAAAGTTTTCCGATGAGCTTCGGAATTTATCCAGCCATGAACTGTCTCAGCTGGATCATAATACCGTGCTGCTATATTGACAGCCGCTTGTTTAAACGTGATCTCGCTTTCTTGCAAACGAGCATGTAAATCTTTGAACTCTGTTTCTTCCGAGGTGAAATTTTGCTTTGCCATATCTTCACTATGTGCCTCTGCGACCGAACTAACTTGGGGACTAAAAGTTAGTGGCTTAGCTCCATGTTGCAGACGATATATATTTACTAAATCCATAACTTGTCTAGCATTTGCTTCGTCTATCAATTGTTGTTTTGTTGAAGAAGGCGTTTGGATTGGCAATAATTCTCCTGAAAACATCATGTCGTATGGCAAATGGCGAATCAATGTTTCCGCGTCCATAAAACGAACGGCCTCTAATACTCGATCAATAGAATCAATGTATAGCTGTGCATAAACATCATCAAATTTTACTAAAATACGTTTATCCATGTCTTCAGCAGTAACATTAAAGGTGTATATACTGGTATCATATTTAACCGTTACTTCGTTTTCTAAAATCGTAAATCGATATAATTCATCAAGACTTTGTCCTATTTTATACGGAGTTGCATCTATAGCCGCACCCGTAGTATAAACTTGAACTATCCTGCCGTCTTTAACACCTGCCATTTTAAAATGAGCATAACTGGCATTATACACCCACCAGTCATAGCCGTACGCCGATGGTTCTATCCGTTCAGGTTGGCCATATTGTTCAATCCATTTGTCAGTTGTTTTACCTATATAACTTGAAATTCCTGTTTCAGGACGATCGATATCTAAAGTTTCATCTGTAATTTGATCACTTGGTAAGGGTTCTGCTGTACGAGGAGCTTCAAGAACATCATTTTCACTAATTGATGGATCTAAGTAAAACAAACCGATAAGAACTATCGATAGAAATATCATAATTCGCAATAAGTCTTTCAATCGAGCAGCTCCTTTACTATTGTATCTTCTTTATTATAGCAGTCGCCTCTACACTGACACAATCTAGCCATTGCAACAACTTAAATTATGATCTATTATTAAAGGAGTATGTAGTCTTTTTTGTTATAGAGGAGGAGAGATCCTATGTATTTTGAAAATACAGGACTTGAAAACATTCACGTAGATATCGCTTTACTGGAAAGCATTATGAACAACCACGCCTTAACTAAAGAAGGCCAATGGGATTACGAACGTGTCACATACGACCGTAAGTTCATCGTACGCGAAGGCACTTATTATTTACGTGTATTTGCTTATGCTATCGATGGAGACGTCGATTCAAATGATGCAACAATGCGCGTTTTGAAACCAGTACTTGGCAAGCACTATTATCCACATGGTGTAGAGTATGGTGAAGACGAACATTTCCCAGAACATTTGGTTAAAACTTGTATCGGAATTTTGGATTCTATTAAAAAAGAAGTCAAAGCTTTCGAAATCAGCGTATAAAAAAGCCCGCAGTTCAACAATTGAACTGCGGTTTTTTTAAACAACCTGTGGTTATTTCAACTTCATAAGGAGGATATCATTAAGTGAAGTGGTTAACGAAAAAAACAGTAACGGTTGCTATTATAATAGCCGTCTTAATCTTAATATCTGTATACATATTACCTGTATCGATTCCATTGATTGTCGCATTGGTTACTGCTATTTTTCTAGAACCTTTTGTGAATTTTATACATAAGAGATTCAAGTGGCATAGAAAATCTGCTGTTATATCTGTATTTATTTTGTTCTTATTAATCGTTTCAGCTATACTTTACTGGATTGTCACGCAATTAATAGGAAGAATTATACAATTTACGAAAATGGTACCGGAATATACAAACTCCCTGTCTGTTATGTGGGACGAATTTCAACGATTTTTCTTTCGTTCAACAAAAGATATGCCCGTTGAAGTTGTTTCTTCGTTTGAAACTGAGCTAGTTAGTTTTATGGAAGGAATTCGTAATTGGGTATTATCAATTATTAATTACGATACAGTTTCTAATTTATTGACAGGTATACCCTCGTTTCTTGTTAGCTTTATTGTATTTTTAATTGCATTATTTTTATTCATGCTCGATTTACCTGATTTAAAAACCTTACTTTTCAAACGATTAAAAGATTCAACTGCGGAAAAAGTTCGCTTTATGTTCGCTCGCTTAAATAAAGTAATTTTTGGCTTTTTAAAAGCACAATTTCTTGTAAGTTGCATCATTTTCATCGTCTCTCTCATCACATTGGCGTTTATCGTACCAGAATATGCACTTGTTATGTCATTAGTCATTTGGGTGATTGATTTCATCCCTATTTTAGGATCAATCATTGTTCTAACGCCTTGGTTTGCTTACGAATTCATCACTGGTGATGTGGTGTTCGGCACACAATTAGCGGTCTTAGCACTTGTCCTATTAGTTATTAGACGGACAGTGGAACCAAAAGTGATGGGTACCCAAATTGGGCTATCTCCTTTGGCGACATTGATTGCTATGTTTATCGGGCTTCAGTTGATTGGATTCCTCGGATTCTTTGTTGGCCCATTAATTGTCATTCTCTTTACTTCAGCACGTGAAGCAGGAATGATAAAAATAGACTTTAAAGTATAAAAAAAGAACCCTCGAGGTAGTGCACCCGAAAGTTAGATTTGAACTCTAACTTTAAGGCACTACCCAAGGGGTTCTTTTTTTATCCACCTAAAATGGCTTTAAACACTGAAGTTGTATGGCCACCTTCATAAAATACGTAAAGCAATAAATAGACCATAACACCTGTTATAGCTGTAGAGAACCACACGATACTTGTGAATGGTCCAATTTTACGGTGTTTAGCCAATTGGTTTTTCCATCCCCAGTAAATCGTGATCAAGCCCATAATGCCGCCTGTTGTTGCCAATGTAATGTGGAATATTAAGAATATCGTATAAAATAACTTTAGCTCATCAGGTCCACCAAATGCGGTATTTCCAATGAATATCGTTCGAGACATATAGATGATAAAGAACGTTAACGCAGCAGCACCTGCTGCCACCATGACTTTCTTATGAGCTTCAATTTTGCGACGACGAACTAAATTCCAGCCAATCGCAACTAAAATTGCACTTAATACTATAAAAAATGTACTAATCGTTGGCAAAAGCGGCAAATTCATTATAAGTTATTCTCCTTTATGGTTCGTTATGCGTTATGTCTATGGTAATCCATATTTTTTCGATCTTGCAAAGTTTTCGCAGTAATTTCATCTGCGTTATCTGTTTCGTTGCGCAGCCATTCGTGAAAAACCATCCAAATGAAAGCCGTGAATACAAGTTCTTGAATAATTTTCATTGTAATTCCGCCTGTACGTTGATCTTCAAGCGTTGACATGTTTGAAAACAACTCAGGACCAGACAAATTTAGCTGCGATAAGGTTCCTGCTGGCACACATAATGCCATAGCTTGTAACCATGCTTCACCATCTGTATAAGTAGCATAGAAAGGTGTACCACTAAAGATAATCATTGCACATGCTGGGGTTACTAAAACACTGAGGCCGAACAAATAACCTAATTTTTTTAAACCATGAAACTTATGCATTCCTTCAACATTATTAACTACTGGCCACCAATAAAAGAAAGCCGACAGGAACAACACAATATTAACTGCCCCATGGAGCAACATATCTTTTTTAACAAAATCAAAAACCATTGGAATGTGATAAAACGAGAAAACCATGCCAAACAATATTAAAGCTAACATTGGGTTGGCAAAGAAATTGAATAATGGTTTAATGATTGGGAGAACGATAAAGGTTTTCCACACGTAAGTTGGAATGCCCATAATTAATAACGGAACTGCTAAAAGTAACAACAGCGCCATTTGAACCATATGCATGGTAAATAAAATGTGTCCATATAAATCGACTGGTGAACCTTTTATAATGTAAAGCAAAACCATTCCTGAAACAAAAAAAGTAGCTTGTTTAGCAGTAAGCCGTTGATTGTCTTTAAACTTACTACGCCACTTTACAGTGATTAAGAAATATAAAATCGTTACCAAAACGAGGACTGCTAAGTAAACGGGACTCCACAAAGCTTGAAACCCGAAGATACTAATCGGCATGTTATGGTACCTCCTTTTCCTCAAGTACCCTCATTATATAGCTGCTAGCAAACTATATCAATGAACGAACTATGAACAATTACCTGCCGAAACATTTGATCTGCCTACGACCACTTCTAAACAATCTTGAATTTTTTTCGCTTGCCCTTAGAATCGATTGAATGCTTGTTTTACGACTATATAATATTCATGAAAAAACCCCTTACCTTTAAAGGTAAGGGGTTTAAACTAGAGCCTACCACCAAATGATTGTAACAAATGTTAAAACCGTGATGAAAGCCACGAACATACCTGAGAACATAAAGAACGCGACCATCCCGTGTCCTTTACCACTCATATGCATGAAGTAATAAAGTTGTAGAACTACTTGAATAGCTGCCAACAATAGAATGATTGGTACGATCAAGTATACTGAGAATCCAGCAGCAACCATTGTAAATGCAATTAATGTCAAGAAAATCATAATTGCGAAAGTTGCTAAATTACCTCTCATTTCTTCTGCTCTTTTTCTTTTAACGTATTCGAATTCTGCTTGCGATCTTACATGTACATGTGTATCGTGTGCCATTATCCGATCACTCCCATCAAATAGACGACAGTAAAGATGAATACCCAAACTACGTCAATAAAATGCCAGTATAAAGAAGCAAGATAGAATTTTGGTGCGTTATACATATTCAGTCCGCGTTTTGCGTTACGAAGCATTAAAGCAATAAACCAGCTAAGTCCAAACAATACGTGAGCACCGTGCGTTCCAACAAGTGTAAAGAATGCGGAACTAAATGCACTGTTCGTATAACCAAATCCAATGTGGACATAGTGATTAAACTCATAAATCTCTAGTCCTAAGAAAGTTAAGCCAAGCAAAACAGTAATGGCTAGCCAAGCTTGCATGGCTTTAAAATTATAGTTTTTCATATGATACATTGCGTAAACACTTGTCAATGAAGAAGTTAAAAGAATCATCGTCATTGCAAAAACTAAAGGTAGTTCAAAAAGTTCAGCGGCAGAAAATTCCATGCCGCTTGGTCCTTTATCTTTTAATGCCAAGTACGTTGCAAAAAGTGAAGCAAATGTTACTGTTTCTGCAGCTAGAAGCAACCAGAAACCAATAAACTTATTTTTTCCTTCCAACGTAGCCGTCTCAGGATGATCTGGCCAAGATTGAGGAGTATATTTTTGATTAATGTCCATCTGTGTTGCCTCCTTTCGCATCTTCTAGTAATTCTGCTTTTGTAATATGGAAGCCTAAGTCATCTTTCAACGAACGTACTAACATCGAAGCGAACATTAATGTCAACCCGCCAATTAATACTGCTAACGCCCAAGGCTTACCGTCCATGAAGTACAAAGCGCCAAATGATGCGATAAACATCCCTAATGAAATTACGAAAGGAATAATAGAACCATTGGGCATGTGAATATCGCCAAGAGGTTCAGCGAAAATCATACCTTTTTTGTTGCCATCCATTTTTTCGATCCAGTAAGTGTCAAGACCACGAACTAATGGAGTTTGTGCAAAGTTATAAAATGGTGGTGGAGATGGAATTGCCCATTCTAATGTACGGCCATCGCCCCATGGATCGTTGCCAATACGCTCGTTTTTAACGATCGTCATTACAACGTTTACAAGAAGAATAATGATACCCGTCGCCATTAATATGGCACCAGACGAACTGATTGCGTTGAATAGATCCCAACCTTGGTCAGCTCCGAACGTGTAAACTCGACGTGGCATACCCATTAAGCCCAAGAAATGCTGAATAAAGAACGTTAAATGGAATCCAAGGAAAAAGAACCAGAATGTCCATTTCCCTAATTTTTCGCTAAGCATCGTTCCAAACATTTTTGGCCAGTATAAATGTGTACCTGCTAAAATTGCCAATACCACACCACCGACAATAACGTAATGGAAGTGAGCTACGATAAAGTAAGAATCATGCAATTGGTAATCCAAAGGCGCGATTGCTTGCATAACCCCTGTTACCCCACCCGCTACGAATGTAGGAATGAAAGCTACAGCATAAATCATCGGTACTGAGAACGAGATGTTCCCGCCCCAAATAGTTAATAGCCAGTTAAAGATTTTAATACCTGTTGGAACAGCAATAATCATTGTTGCTAAAGCAAATACTGCGTTAGCTGTTGGCCCTAAGCCGACTGTGAACATATGGTGAGCCCAAACCATGAATCCGTAAAACCCGATTAGGATTGTAGCGAAAACAAGTGCAGTGTATCCGAAAAGACGTTTACGAGAGAAGATTGCAAAGATTTCAGAGAAAATACCGAAAGCTGGCAAAATCAAAATGTAAACTTCTGGGTGACCAAAAATCCAGAATAAATGTTCCCAAATAATCGTGTTACCGCCCATTTCAACTGCAAAGAAACTTGCACCAAACAAACGATCAAAGACCATGAAGAAAAGTCCTACAGTAAGTGGTGGGAATGCTAGTAAGATTAAAGCGGAAGCAACAAAAGTTGTCCACGTGAACAACGGCATTCTCATGTAAGTCATACCTGGCGCACGCATATTAATAATTGTTACAAGGAAGTTAATCCCTGCGATCAATGTACCGAAACCAGATATCGTTAATCCTAGTGTATAAAAATCAATACCATGACCTTCTGATGCAAGTGCTAACGAAGCATAGTTCGTCCAACCTGCATCTGGTGCACCACCCATAAACCAAGATAGGTTTAAGAAAATTCCACCAAAGAAGAATAACCAAAATCCAAGTGAGTTTAAGAATGGAAAAGCTACATCACGTGCGCCAATTTGCAATGGCATAACAGCGTTCATGAAAGCTAATAATATCGGCATTGATGCCAAGAAAATCATCGTCGTACCGTGCATTGTTATAACTTCGTTAAATGTTCCAGCACTTAGGAAATCATTCCCTGCTTTAACTAACTGGATACGGATCAACATTGCTTCAATACCACCGACTAGGAAGAAGAAACCTCCTGACATGAGATACAGAATTGCAATTTTCTTATGGTCGACCGTTGTCATGAAGTCCCATATTGTAGCGCCGAAGCCCTTTTTCTGAGCAATAGAACTCACACTGTTAACCTCCCTTTTTTAACTTTATTCTACTCTTCTACCGTTAAGCCCATTAAATAAGCTGCAAGAGCATCAAGTTCTTGATCTGATAATTTTTCGCCATTGTTTAATGTAGCTACATCAGGCATTAAGTTACCAGGTTTGTATTCTTGTGGATCTGAAATCCAATTTTTAAGATTTTCTTCATTGTGCTCTAAGTATCCAGCAACGCGGTTACGGTCACCGAATGTTGCTAAGTTTGGTCCAGCCATAAGATTACCTTGGCCTAAACCAGAAGTTGCGTGACAAGAGATACAGCTTAACCCATCTTGACCAAACAATTCTTCGCCTTGTTGAGCAAGAGCTCCTTCAACTGCAGCTGGTTCTTCTGATTGCATTGCTGTTACCCATTGATCAAACTCTTCACGATCAACTGATTTCACTTTGAAATCCATTAATGCGTGAGAAGGTCCACAAAGCTCAGCACATTTACCATAAAACACCCCATCTTCAAGTTCTGAAGACTCTTTGTCAAACTCTAAATAGAACGTATTGACGTTTTCAGGGTTTACATCCAATTTCCCACCAATAGATGGAATCCAGAATGAGTGTTTAATATCCGCTGAAATCAAGTTAAAGTATACGCGTTCGTTTGTTGGTACAACCAACTCTTGAGCAGTTACAATGCCTTGTTCAGGATATTCAAATTCCCACCAGTAAAGTTTACCAGTTACGTTTACTGTTAGATGAGAAGAATTGCCATCTTCCGCTTCGACGTCCATTGTTGAAACATCAGCCAAATCAAATGTTGAATAAACTGTTGGAACTGCAAGGATTAATAGAAGGACAATCGGAATCGCTGTCCAAATAAATTCTAATTTCGCACTTCCTTCAACTTGTTCAGGAATCATGTCTTCTCCCACTTTTGAACGGCGGAATTTAACAATAGCTAAAATAAATATAATCAATACAACAATGATTACAAACGTCATTATAACTGATGATAAAATCAACAAGTTAAATTGATCTTGAGCTACTCTACCTGCTGGTATTAATGTCGAAATCTCTTCGCGTCCACATCCTGCAAGAAATACCAATAACATGGACATCAATGCGAAAAGTCGCCATTTTTTAATTCCTTTCATCATAGCTTGTCATACCCCTCTCTCATTTAAATAGTTTCTTTTTAGAAATGGTTTTTTAGATGAAAACTGCAAAAATGATCATCGAAACAAATAGAATGGTCATATAGTTCAATGAATAGATAAACATTGTCTTCGCCCATTTCAAATCATCTGTCGCTTTAAATCCTCGAATCGCCAATACTAGCCACCCGATATTTAAAAGTGTAGCTAAGATGATAAAGCCTGTCCCAAGTTCCATTAATAGAAATGGCAGAGGGAAAAGCATTACAACCCATGCAAGCATCGATTTCTTTGTTCGGTGAAAACCTTTTATTACCGGTAGCATAGGAATATTCGCTGCACGATATTCTTCTGTTCGTTTCATAGCCAAGGCATAAAAATGCGGTGGCTGCCAAATGAACATAATCAAGAATAATGCCCAAGCACCCACTCCAAGTGTCGGTTCCACTGCAGCCCATCCGATTAGTGGTGGTACCGCACCAGAGATGCTTCCAACAATCGTATTGCTGACGTAACGTCTTTTTGACCACATGGAATATAAAACGACATAAGCTAAAACTCCGGCAATTCCTAAAATACCAGCCGATACAGAAGCGGAGAACAAAAATATTTCGCCTATAACGATGAAAGAAATAGCTAGTGCAAAGACAGCTGATGGCTTGAATCTTCCTGTTACTGTAGGACGCCCTTTCTTACTTTCCATTAAAGGATCTATATCCGTATCAATATAGTTATTCATCGCTGCAGATCCTGCAATAATCAGCGCTGAACCGAAAATGGTGTAGACAAGGATATCCAGCTCATTAAGAAAATGTCTGTCGGAAAACTGAAATGCGAGCCACAAACCTGTAAAGACTGTAATTAAATTAGAATTGACAATTCCAATCTTGATAAGTGCCAAAAAGTCTTTAAGAAATGTTGACGCTTCCGGTTCTTCGTGTGCATCTGCAGACATTGCCCGGCCATTTGACATATAAGTCCCTCCTTTCAAAGTTGTAAGCATATTCCGCTAACCATAACTATATCTAAATTCCAGTTGTTTTTCTACATATAACTGAAATTTCCTGATAAAAGAGATGATTTTCACGTAATTGGTCTCACTCTATGCATCTCCTATCATACCTTAACACTTACACTATTTTAAGATAGAAAAAAAATAGTTTTTGAACAGTTTGTGAAGCGGCAGTTATTATGTCCAAATCTTGAAAGTTTCTACTATTGTTGATTTCTCGTTGTATTATGTGGAAATATTCGCTATTATCGAGTATGCAGGTATACGAACGTTGAAAAGTTTTCTATAGAAAAAGTAGGTGGTATTTTGCAGCAAAATAGATATATAAAATGGTTTGCCGTTGCGGCTACTATCGGCATGTTGTTAATCCTTCTCGGCGGCGCACTTGTCACTAAAACCGATAGCGGTATGGGTTGTGGGCGGAATTGGCCAGATTGTAATGGCAAACTAATTCCAGACAACATTACAACTGAAGTATTAATCGAATTTTCTCACCGCCTTGTTACTGGGGTTGTTGGAATATTAATCGTAATCTTAGCTGTATGGGCTTGGAGAAAATTTGGACATGTTCGAGAAACAAAATTTCTTGCGGTTATGGCTGTTTTCTTTTTAGTTTTGCAGGCGTTAATTGGTGCAGCCCAGGTGCTTTGGGGACAAGGTGATTTTATCCTCGCACTCCATTTTGGAATTTCCTTATTATCATTTGCCTCTATCTTGTTATTAACACTTCTAATTTTTGAAGTTGACCGAAAGTTTGATGCAGACCGAGTGCAAATTGGCAAAAAACTGCGTTTCCACACAATTGGAGTCGCTTTATATTCTTACATCGTAGTTTATACGGGCGCTTTAGTTCGCCATACGAATTCTAGCCTTATTTGTTCTGATTGGCCTTTGTGCCGAAATGATACTTTTGCATTCCCAAGCAATATGTACGAATGGGTCCAAATGGGTCATCGTGCAGCAGCTGGTTTGATCGTTGTTTGGCTAGGGTACATTGCTTGGCACGCGATTAAACATTATAAAGATCAACGTGTAATTTATTGGGGTTGGACAATTGCTTTTATCATCGTTCTTCTTCAAGCAACAACGGGTATGCTTGTAGTCTTGACGAAACTAAACTTAGTTGTCGCGCTACTTCATTCATTATTGATTTCAATGCTTTTCGGCTTATTATGCTATATGGTGTTATTAGTATCGCGAAGTCGAATTAAAGATAGTTCTAAATAAAAACAAGGTTGGCGCATAATGCGCCAACCTTGTTTTTATTTTTTCTCCATTTCGATCAATAGATCGCCTGTGGAAATGCCATCACTGGCAACTACATGAATGTCTTGAATCGTTCCATCAAACGGTGCTTGAACAGTTGTTTCCATTTTCATGGCTTCAGTCACAAGTAAATGATCGCCACGTTTTACTTTGGCTCCTTTTTCTGTGAGCACTTTTAAAACAGTCCCTGGCATCGTCGCCGCTATATGACTTTCGTTTGTCGGATTAGCTTTTGGTTTTGCTGTGCTATCCGCTTCTACTGTCATATCTTGAATGCTAACTTCACGAGGTTGACCGTTTAACTCAAAGTAAATGATGCGCGTTCCGTCTTTTTGCGGTTCGCCAATAGACACCATCTTAACCATCAAAGTTTTCCCTTTTTCAATTTCCACTTCGATTTCTTCGCCTAATCTCATACCGTATAAGAATGTCAATGTATCTAGAACGGACACATTCCCAAATTGAATATTGGTCGCTGTGTATTCATCGAATACTTTCGGATATAGGGCATAAGCTAAAATTTCATGGCTTGTTAAAGGACGTTCTAATTTGTCGTATAAAGTCTTTTTAATTTCATCGAAATCTGCTGGTTCTAAAAGTTCACCTGGACGAACGGTAATTGGCTCACGTTCTTTCAAGATGACTTTCTGCAACTCTTCTGGGAATCCACCATGTGGTTGGCCAATATAGCCTTCAAAGAATTCGATAACTGATTCTGGGAAGTCAATTGTTTTCCCACGAGAAATTACCGTTTCTTCATCTAGCTCGTTTTGCACCATGAACAGTGCCATGTCTCCTACTACTTTTGAAGAAGGTGTTACTTTTACAACATCTCCGAATAGCATGTTAACGCGAGAATACATCGATTTAACTTCTTCCCAACGCAACCCTAACCCTACAGCTTTTGCTTGTTGCTGGAGATTGCTGTACTGTCCGCCTGGCATTTCATGTTCATAAATCTCTGAATGCGGGCTATTCATGCCGCTTTCAAAATCAACATAGTACTTACGAACATCTTCCCAATAATGAGACATTTTTTCGAGATTTTTCACATCTGATCGAATTTCACGGTTACCACCGCTCATCGCGTAATGAAGCGAACTTGCACTTGGTTGTGATGTAAGTCCTGCCATCGACCCAAGAGCTGTATCAACGATATCAACTCCAGCTTCAATTGCTTTCGAATACATATAAATCCCGTTACCACTTGTATCGTGTGTATGAAGATGAATTGGCAATGACACAGTATCTTTAAGTTCAGAGACTAAACGATAGGCCGCTTCTGGTTTTAACAGACCAGCCATGTCTTTAATCGCTAAAATATGGGCACCTGCTGCTTCTAATTCTTTTGCCATATCTTTATAGTATTGCACCGTGTATTTGTCTCGACTCGGATCTAAAATATCTCCTGTGTAACAAATCGCAGCTTCTGCAATTTTGCCAGATTGACGAACTTCATCAATCGCCACTTCCATACCTTTGATCCAGTTTAAACTATCGAATATGCGGAAAACATCGATTCCTGCATCTCCCGATTTACGAACAAATTCACGAATTACATTGTCTGGGTAATTTTTATAGCCTACTGCATTTGCACCACGGAACAACATCTGGAACAAGACATTCGGAATATCTTTACGAAGTTTGATCAAACGCTCCCAAGGGTCTTCTTTTAAGAATCTGTAAGATACGTCAAAAGTGGCGCCTCCCCACATTTCAAGAGAAAACAAATCGTGTTGCAAACGGGCAGTTTCTTTCGCAATTTCAAACAAATCATGCGAGCGAACACGTGTAGCAAGCAACGATTGGTGCGCATCGCGGAATGTAGTATCCGTGATCAATACATCTTTTTGTTCGTGAATCCATTTAGTTAATCCATCTGCTCCTTGTGAGTCGAAAATCTGCTTCGTCCCGTTTGGTGCCGGAGCTAGTAGATCCACTTCTGGTTTACGCGGAGCTGTATGGATTGGTTTGTTTTTCTTCTCAATGCCCGGGAAACCGTTGACCGTTACGTTACCGATATAGCTCAACAACTTAGTTCCACGATCTTGTCTCACTGGGAATATAAACAATTCTGGTGTTGTATCGATAAAGCTTGTATCAAATTCGCCTTTTATAAAGTTCTTATGTTTTACCACATTTTCTAAAAATGGAATATTTGTTTTAATGCCACGGATTCGGAATTCTTGTAAATTACGGTCCATTTTAGCTGCAGCTTCCTTGAACGTTAATGCCCAAGTCGAAACTTTTACTAATAGTGAGTCATAATAAGGTGAGATTATTGCTCCTTGGAAACCATTTCCTGCATCCAAACGTACGCCAAATCCACCGCCTGAACGATACACCATCAGCTTTCCAGCATCCGGCATAAAATCATTTAATGGGTCTTCCGTAGTTACACGGGATTGAATCGCGAAACCAAATAATGGGATTTCACTTTGTTGGGGGATTCCTACTTCTTCACTGTGAATCATATGTCCTCTAGCAATATGGATTTGTGCGTGAACAATATCGATTCCAGTAATCATTTCTGTAATGGTGTGCTCTACTTGAATACGTGGATTTACTTCAATAAAATAAAATTCATCGTTCGCTACAAGAAATTCGACTGTGCCGGCATTTATGTAGTCAATATTTTTCATTAATTTAACTGCGGCATCACAAATTTCGTTGCGCAATTCGTTACTAATTGAGTTAGAAGGAGCAATTTCTACAACCTTTTGATGACGGCGTTGAATTGAACAATCTCTTTCATACAAATGAATGACGTTACCTTCTGAATCGCCTAAAATTTGAACTTCAATGTGTTTAGGTTTTTCAACGAATTTTTCGACATACATTTCATCTGAACCAAAAGCTGCTTTTGCTTCAGATTTTGCACGTTCGTAAGAGGATGCTAATTCTTCTTGAGATCTGACAATACGCATTCCGCGGCCTCCGCCGCCAAGAGATGCTTTAATCATTAATGGAAAACCTGCTGTTTTACTGAATTCTTCAACTTCCTCTAAAGACTCAACTGGGCCGTCTGTACCTGGAATAACTGGTATACCAGCGGCAATTGCTTGAGTACGAGCTTTAACTTTGTCACCGAACATATCCAAGTGTTTTGAAGTAGGACCGATAAAGATGATATCTTCTTCTTCACAACGTCTTGCAAAATGCACGTTTTCCGATAAAAAGCCGTAGCCTGGATGAATTGCATCTACATTCGAATCTTTTGCAATACGGATAATATCTTCAATATCCAAATACGCATCGATCGGCTTTTTGCCCTTACCTACTAAATAGGATTCATCAGCCTTATAGCGGTGAAATGAACCACTATCTTCTTGAGAATAAATTGCAACTGTTTGAATTTTCAGTTCTGTACAAGCGCGGAAAATCCGAATAGCGATTTCTCCGCGGTTGGCCACCAAGATTTTGTCAATCTTCTTCACACCGCAGCACACCCTTTACTTTTTCGATTTTTCGTATTTGTTGAACATGGAAACATTCATTAATACTCCCATAGATAAAGATAACAAAATTACAGAAGTTCCGCCATAGCTGATAAAAGGAAGTGTTACTCCAGTTAATGGAATAATCCCAGTTAAGCCGCCTAAATTCACAAAAGATTGAATTCCAATCATGCTTGCAACACCTGCTGCAAGCATTCTAGCTAAAGGATCATGAGTCGTCATAGCAATCCAAAGCCCACGCAAAACAACAAACCCTAAACCACCTAAAACAAAAACCACACCCAATACCCCTAGCTCTTCAGCTATCACTGACATGATAAAGTCAGTATGCGGTTCTGGAAGGTATCCCAGCTTTTGAATCGATTGTCCAAGTCCCAATCCACTTAGTCCACCAGAGCCAATTGCTAAATAGCCATTAACGATTTGAAAACCAAATCCCAATTCATCAGAAAACGGATTAAAGAAAGCATCTAATCGACCTAGACGTTTTTCAGTAAAAATTCGATCACCAGCAAAAATCATAAAAGGAATAATGATCATGGAAGCTGCTGCTACGAATACTGCAGAAAGTCGAATAAATGGTTTTAAACGAACCCCACTTGCCGACATGACCGATAAGCCGACTGCTCCAATAATCAACATGGAGCCAAGATCGGGTTCCAGAAATACTGAAAATAATACAAGCGTTAAAATAATAACGGGAGGTATAATAGACTCGTTTAATTTATTTATAGTACCATTTTTGTATTTGTTAGCAAACACGCCAGATAAGTAAAGAATTATTCCGACCTTCGCCACTTCAGACGGTTGGATATTCGCAAACCCTAAGCTAATCCAACTTTTCGCGCCCCCAGCTGCAAAACCGATAAAATGAACCGCGATCAACCCGGTAAAGATAACGATTAAGATGGTTTTCATCATCCAGCGCTTTTTAAAATGTTTATACGGGAAAACGGCTGCCATCGCAAAAACTGGAAATGCAATTGCTAAGTTTATCAATTGTTGTATGTAGAATCGATCAGGCTCAGATCCATAATAATTGACCGACCAAGCCATACTAGAGCTGTAAATCATAATTAGTCCGAATATCGTTAAAGCTAAATAAGTAAAAAATAAAGGATAGTCAAAGTATTTTGCGTACTTCTTGATGTAAGATTTCATTTTTATACCTCTTTTAATTTAATAGAATAACAAGAAAAGCGCAGGCTGTTGTTTAGATTCCACGGGCATTAGAGGCTCTAGCAAAGCGGCATTCTTTGCCGCACAGCTAGAGTAGCTTATAACCCGAGAATCTGGCAGCAAGAGCTAGACAACAAGAAAAGCGCAGACTGTTGTAAAGGTTCATTTTAAGTAACTAGGTGAATAAAATACTTCCCTTAAATTTCAAAAAAACTCAAACAAAATTCGTTTGAGTTTTAGATCATTTATTTGTATACGCATCGTGAAGAATCGAAAGTTTCTTTTCTAGCGTATCCATTAAATTTTTTCCAGCCTCACGTTCGATTAGCCCTAGCTTAACCGCAAAATCAATTTCGCGTGATAGACCGAACATTTGGGTGTCCAGCACCTCTTCATATAAAGGACAAGATGGTAACGTTAAGTGATCCATTTGCACCTTGATTAATTGTTCGATTTTCTCTGCATCCGCTTTGAGGAGTTCTAAAGCCTTCAAATGGTATGTTTGTTCTTCTGTATGTTCCATGAGGACTCCCCCATTTTTATGAGTTTTCTTCTCTATTTTCCTGTTTAAAGTGTATCTTTTACAAAGGGAAAATGCAAGCCTCTTAGACGAAAGAGATGAATCACTTTAGGAACTTGACACGAAAAGGTATACTATTAAAAGAGTAACTATCTAAATGGAGGGTTTACCCATGGAATTTATCGTACCTTTTAAAGGTGAAGTGAAATTTAAATTGATTCTTGATCCAACTGTATGGATTTTTGACGACCGCAAATTGAATTTAGAGACATATTTTCAAGAAGAACGGATTGAAAAAGATGAGCTCGAAGAATACAAACGCGGGATGGGCGAACATTGGTCTCGAGAAATTATGGAAGGCAATGTTGTACCCCCTACTTTGAATTCAGAAAAAACATACAAGAGCAAAGAAAAAAAAGAAATGCTAACAGGCACTTTTGGCATCTTGTTTAAGCCATTCCTTTTAAATGCAGAACCTTTTGAACATGCAAAGCGGGTGGTCTTTGAGACATTGCACGGGGAGTTCGAGTTTCCGATTGAACATGCTGCACAATTAATATTTAAGTTTAGCGATCACGGAAAACCGTTAAAGGAAGATGGCCCTGTCCATGTGCTTCTTCCGGATGGATCAAATCAAGATAACCCCATTACCGATATCCAAGCCATCCGAGTCGAATAGGAGTGATAAAGCATGCGAGTAAAATGCGTAATTTGCGATAAAATTGAAGAGTTAGTCGATGATACACTCCAGGCCAAGCGCCTGCGTAACAGACCTATTCATACCCATATGTGTGATGAATGCCACAATCGTATAACAGAGCGTACAAAAGAACGCTTAGCAACTGGGGACTTCCGCTTTTACCGAAGCTCTCGTAGCATTGAGGATGACTTCTGATGAAGCTCTTAAAAGGTCTCTGGATCGGATTTTGGAGCGGATTGATTTTAGGGCTTTTGCTAAAATGGGTTCAATCAGTTACCGGAGAACAAGTATACACTCTCCTGTTAAATGTTGATTTTATTCCGATAATTGGAGATGTACAGTGGTCAGAGGTTACAGAGTTTATTTTCCATATGAGCATTTCTTTGGTTATTGGCATTGTTTTCGTGTTTTTAGCAAAACGACGAAAATATACATTCGGCCAATTGGTGATTCTTAGTTTGCTAATGTCCATTCCTTTTCCCTTCCTTTTCTTTTTGCTTGCAGACCTTGCCATCCATGCCGATGTACCAGCAGTTAATGACTGGAGTGCGTTTTTATATTGGGTCTTCGGCCATTTAACATATTCATTATTATTACCAATTTTATACAAAACATTTGAACGCAAAAACGCTGTATCTCAATGAGATACAGCGTTTTCGCGTTTTTCACGCCATAGACGGATTTTGTAAAGAATCAGTATAAGCGCTGCAATAACCAGCCCTTCAACAACCGGTAGGAAAAAGGCTAGAAATGTAAGCCCTAAACCACCAATTGCTAAAAATAGACCAATTGCTGCATTTTTTCCAAGTGATAACTTTTTAGCAAACCCTAACTTATATACAAAAGCCGAAAGCAGAAAAATTACCGCAAACAATGCGTATCCCGCCGCTTCAAAACTCGGCATACTTTGATATAAAATTCGAGCTACCGGATACATACTGTCATAGACAAAAGCTTGTTCGTCCACGTATTATACATCCTTCCTATTCACTTATTCCTCGATGGCAACTTTCTTTTTCTTAGCCATACGCTCACGTTCGTTTTTATCAAGAATCTTTTTACGTAAACGAATCGTTTGTGGTGTGATTTCACAATACTCATCATCATTCAAGTATTCAAGTGCTTCTTCAAGACTCATCAAACGCGCTTTTTTCATCGTCGTTGTTTGGTCTTTGTTAGCTGAACGGATGTTTGTTGCAGCTTTGATTTTTACGATGTTTACTGTTAGATCGCTATCGCGGTTATGTTCGCCGACGATCATACCTTCGTAAATTTCAGCGCCTACTTCAACAAATGCAGTTCCGCGGTCTTCAATACCCATTAAGCCGTAAGTCGAAACTTTACCGCGCTCCATAGATACCAATACGCCTTGACGACGTCCGCCAACACGACCAGAAGCAACTGGCTGGTAGCTATCGAATGTGTGGTTGATGATTCCGTATCCACGAGTTTGTGTCAAGAATTCAGTTGTGTAACCAATCAATCCACGAGCTGGTACGTTAAACACCATACGGACTTGTCCGCTACCGTTGTTAATCATATCCAACATTTCGCCTTTACGTTCACCTAGTGACTCAATGATATTCCCTGTGTACTCTTCAGGTACATCTACTTGAACGCGTTCAACTGGCTCGCAGCGAACTCCGTCTACCATACGTACAATAACTTCAGGTTTTGATACTTGAAGCTCGAATCCTTCACGGCGCATGTTCTCGATTAAAATCGACAAATGCAATTCTCCGCGTCCAGAAACTACCCAAGCATCTGGTGAATCTGTGTTTTCAACGCGCAATGATACGTCTGTTTGCAATTGAGCATCTAAACGTTCTTGAATTTTTCTAGAAGTAATCCATTTACCTTCTTTACCTGCAAATGGGCTGTTGTTAACTAAAAACGTCATTTGTAGAGTTGGCTCATCAATGCGTAAGATCGGTAATGCTTCGCGGTGATCTGCAGGACAAACCGTTTCCCCTACGTTAATGTCTTCCATACCAGAAATTGCGATTAAATCGCCAGCTTCTGCTTTTTGGATTTCCACTCGTTTAAGACCCATGAAACCATGAATTTTCGTAACACGGAAGTTTTTGTACGAACCATCAAGTTTCATCAAAGAAACTGATTGTCCAACTTCAATTGTTCCGCGGAATACGCGGCCAATACCGATACGTCCAACATAATCACTGTAATCAAGAAGAGCTACCTGGAATTGAAGTGGCTCATCTCTGTTATCGACTGGAGCTGGAACGTGTTCCATGATTGCATCATAAATAACTTGCATGTTTTCTTCCTGATCAGATGGATCTGGAGAAAGACTTGCTGTACCATTCATACCTGATGCAAAGATAACCGGGAATTCCAATTGCTCGTCGTTCGCTTCAAGCTCGATGAACAATTCGATGACTTCGTCAACCACTTCTTCAGGGCGTGCAAAGTCACGGTCAATTTTGTTAACAACAACGATTGGTTTTAAGTTTTGCTCAAGAGCTTTTTTCAAAACAAAACGTGTTTGTGGCATACAGCCTTCATAAGCGTCAACTACTAATAGAACACCATCAACCATTTTCATGATACGTTCAACTTCTCCGCCGAAATCGGCGTGGCCAGGAGTATCTAAAATGTTGATTTTTGCGTCTTTGTATTGAATAGCTGTGTTTTTCGCAAGAATCGTAATTCCACGTTCTCTCTCTATATCATTAGAATCCATAGCGCGTTCTTCAACGTGTTCGTTTGAACGGAAAATTCCGGATTGTTGTAGAAGTTGATCCACCAAAGTTGTTTTACCATGGTCAACGTGGGCAATAATTGCAATGTTTCTTAAGTCGTTACGTAAGTTAGTCATATTTTCACTCCAATATTCTTTTTTCGTGCCTATAACTGTGCTAGTATAGCACATATAGGTGTAAAACCCTAAGATTTTATTTCAGGCGGCAAGCTACAGGAGGAAAATCAAGTGATAAATCTCATTAAAAACATAAAATGGATCTTTGTTTTGTATTCCTTGGCAGCAATCGTAGCGATGGTCTTAATTGGCTTGGCTATTGGCTTACGCAGCGTGTTGGGCATATTTGCAGCGATCATGATGCTCGTTTTCGTCATGGGTATAGGTTTCAAAAAGAAAAAAGAAATGCGGGAAGCCGGATTACTATAATTATAAAAAAAGATGCGGAATTCCGCATCTTTTTTTACTTGAATTTTATATATTTATTTAACAGCTCTTGATGAATTGCTGGATTAGCTGCTATAAAAGTGTCTTGTTTTAAAAGATTTGCCGGGTCCCCTTTAAAGTTCGTCGTTATTGCACCTACTTCTTTGGCAATGACCATACCACCTGCAATATCCCATGGCGATAACCTCATTGAAATATAAGCATCGAAACGTCCTGAGGCCACATATGCAAGTTCGAGTGCTGCAGAACCAAAAGAGCGCGTCCCCCTTACATCGCGAATCAATTGAATGATAGCTTCATGTTCTAAATAACGATTTGGGATTGCCCACGTGGCATTCATCGCCACAATAGATTCAGATATGTCTGTTTCCATAAGTGGTCTTAGCTTTTCATTGTTGTAATATGCTCCTCCGTCTTTTACTCCATGATACAAATCATCGTTGACAACATCGTATATATAGCCTAGTTTACCGACTCCATCTTCGTATATCCCTAGAGATATAGCAAAATTGCGTTTTTGATGCACAAAATTCATCGTGCCATCTATTGGATCGAGCAACCAAATGATTCCTTTCGTATTTTGGATATCGTCTCCAAATCCTTCTTCACCAAAAATTCGATGCCCTGAAAAATCTCTGCGAATCCGCTCAATAAAAAATTGCTCAATTTCTTTATCCATATTGGTTACCAAATCATTTGCATTCGATTTTGATTCAATTGTGATATCCGTTAAAAAGGAATTACGAATTCGATGCCCTGCTTCTTTAATCAATGATTTTATGTATCTATCCATAGCGTGTAAATCCATTTATAAACGCCTCCTTATTAATTTTAGTATAACGAAAAAGGCATCTGCTGTCTTACTCTAGCAGATGCCTTTAGTGTATAGATGGATTAGAGCGCATGGAGGGCCTCCAGTTCAACGTGAATTTCATGGAGCCGCTGCTTGCTTTTTGTCATTTGATGTTCATCTTTTTGTTGCATTGCGTCGAATAGTGAAGCAAGTTCATAGTCAAGTTCCAATTTCAGCACATGAATATATTCTTTCTCTACATCCGCTTTTCGGATTATCTGAACCATCTGTTTCATAATGAGCACCCCTTTCTTACCAAACTCCGAAAATTCTGACTATTTTTGTTACAACTTAATAATACCACTTTTTTCTGACAAAATCCATTGGCAGGAACGTATTTATATTCTTTTTTCCCAAACTTCGTTAAAATGAAACCTGATTACTTAAATTAAGGGAGGATTTTTTTTGAAGCCTTATTGGACTGAACAAGATTTTGATGTTTTTAACACTCCAGGATTAGATGCACGAATGTCTGCATTAACTGACCTTATCCGACCAAAATTCGCGGAACTTGGCACTGATTTTTCATCGTTTTTCTCTGGGAAAACAGGAGATGAATTTTTCCCGCACGTTGCTAAACATATGCGCAGAACGGTAAATCCTCCGAATGATAGTTGGGTAGCTTTTGCTCCATATAAAAGAGGATATAAAGCGGTTCCGCATTTCCAAATTGGTATGTGGGAAAGTCATGTATTTGTAATACTAGCTGTTATTTATGAAGCTCCAAATAAAACAGCGATGGCTGAAAATTTATTGCATTCAGAAGTTCTAAAAAGTTTGTCTGGTGAATTTGTTATTTCTGGCGATCATATGAAACCGCAATCCGCTGCTTTAAACGAATTAGAGGACGATGGTCTTGATAAATTACTCATTCGTTTGCGTGATGTAAAAAAAGGCGAATTTGTTATCGGACGCCATTTAACTAAAGACCAGGCTGCATTTTTTACGAAAGAGCAGTTTTATCAATTTGCTGAAGAAACATTCGAAGCTTTGTTACCTGTTTACCAAACCTTGCTTCAATCCACAAAAAAACCTGTTAGCCGTTGAAGCTACAGGTTCTTTTTTCTTACTTCTTTTTCAATTTGATCTTTTGATCATCGGTTCCAGCTTTCATCTCTTTAATCACCGGAAAACTCGCATAGCCGCTTTCTTCTTCAAATTCACGAAAATACGTTTTTTCTTCAGATATAGCAGGAACTACTTGCTTGAATTTACGGTACCGCGTTAACAACTCTTGTCTATTGATGCCATTTTCATAGGCCATTTCAATTGCTTCAAAAAAACTGACAACGTCAATGATTTCTTCCGTTGACCATTCAATAGAAAATGGATAAGAATAATCCATTTTTCATCCCTCTTTTCATCTAATGATTGACCATTTTTCACGGATTTCTTCCGCTTGCTTGACCATGCCTGCAATCAACTCTTGAACTGTCGGCACATTTTTAATCAGTCCTGTTACTTGTCCAGCCCAGCCAAAACCTTGGTCTTTATCTCCATTATAGATGAAACGCTTGTTGGCTTCACCACTAATATATTCTTTTAAAGCTTCATAAGTAGGCGTTTGACTTTCGATTTCCAAAATCTTGTCCGTCCAGCTATTTTGCAAAGTTCTTGCAGGCGCGCCTATACTGCGTTTAATAATAACTGTATCGTTCTCCGAGCTATCGACTAATTGCTGTTTATAGGCATTAGATGCATGAACACATTCTTTTGTAGCTATAAAACGTGTACCCATTTCAATTCCTTCTGCACCTAATGCATGCGCTGCCATCCATCCTCGTCCATCCCCAATTCCACCTGAAGCAATAACAGGAATCTTCACAGCATCGACTACTTGAGGAATTAGCACCATTGTGCCGATATCATCACGTCCTAAATGTCCGCCCCCTTCTTGCCCGACAACCATTACTGCATCAGCACCGAGACTTTCCGCTTTTTCAGCTTGTCTTCTAGCAGCGACGAGAACCAATTTTTTAATATCGGTTCCTTTTAGTTGTTCAAATATAGGAGTTGGGTTCCCTCCAGTCATGGAAACCACTGGCACTTTTTCTTCAATTGCCACCTCGAGCATATGTGAAAATGCCCGACCGTGTTCACCAATCGCAAAATTAACGCCAAAAGGCTTGTCTGTTAACTTTCTAACTTTTTGGATTTCCATTCTCAATTCTTCCGGTGTAGATAGGCTCATCGCTGTAATCTGCCCAAGGCCACCTGCATTTGAAACAGCAGCGGCTAGTTCTGCATAAGCTAAATAGGCTAAGCCTCCTTGGATGATCGGATAGCGGATTCCAAGTAGCTCCGTTACCTTTGTTTTGAACTCCATTCACTCACTCCTTTTCTCTCTATACCAAATGTATTCGCTTCCATATTGGAAAATCCTTTTATTTATACTATAGTAGGGTACATCATGCTATAATTCTTTTTGTTTTCATTTTATTTAGTGAGGTGGGCTTATCATTGTCTCAATTAGAAACTCCGTTATTTGATGCACTTTTAAAGCATCGAAATCGGCACCCGATTCAATTTCATATTCCTGGTCATAAAAAAGGACAAGGCGTCGATCCTGCATTTCGGGAATTTGTTGGCGATAACATTCTTTCCATTGATTTGATCAATATTGCACCTTTGGACGACTTACATTCTCCAAAAGGTGCCATTAGAGAAGCACAAGAACTAGCTGCCAAAGCTTTTGGTGCAGATCATACATTTTTTTCTGTACAAGGTACAAGTGGCGCAATTATGACGATGATCCTAAGCGTTGTCGGACCAAACGATAAAATTTTGGTTCCAAGAAATGTTCATAAATCAATTATGTCTGCGATTGTTTTTGCTGGAGCAATCCCAATCTTTATTCACCCAGAAGTAGATACGGAACTTGGTATTTCACATGGAATTTCAGCAGAAGCTGTCGAAAAAGCATTGGTTGAATATCCAGACGCTAAAGCCGTATTGGTTATTAATCCGACTTATTTCGGCGTAGCTGCTGATTTAAAACGGATTGTTGATATTGCGCACGATCGCAATGTACCAGTTTTAGTTGATGAAGCACATGGCGTTCATATTCATTTTCACAAGTCTCTGCCTGTTTCTGCAATGGCAGCAGGTGCAGATATGGCCGCAACTTCTGTTCATAAACTCGGTGGTTCAATGACACAAAGTTCTGTATTAAACGTGCGTGAAGGTCTCGTATCACCAAAACGCGTACAGTCTACCTTATCGATGTTAACCACAACTTCAACTTCATATCCGATATTGGCTTCTCTAGACACAGCACGTCGCCAATTAGCCGTTCACGGGTTTGATTTGATTGACCGGACTATTCGTTTGGCTCAAGATGCACGCAAACGAATTAACAAGATTCCTCATTTGTATTGTGTGGGGAAAGAAGTGTTACATTCGTCGGCCACTTTTGATATGGATCCGACAAAATTATTAATAAGCGTTAAAAACTTGGGCATTACGGGGCATCAAGCCGAAGAATGGCTAAGAGAAAACGCAAATATTGAAATCGAACTTTCCGACTTATACAACATTCTTTGTTTGGTCACACTTGGCGACAGCCGCAAAGAAGTCAATCTACTGATCAACGCTCTTCAACGCATGAGCGAAACATTAGATAGCGATGCTGCAGTTGTTGAACCTGTTGTCATGATTCCAGACATCCCTAGACTTGCAATGACGCCACGAGATGCTTTTTATGCAACGACGGAAGTTATTTCGATCAATGACGCTGTGGGACGCATTTCCGCAGAATTTATTATGGTTTATCCGCCAGGTATTCCCATTTTCATTCCTGGAGAAATTATCACGGAAGAAAATATTAACTATATTCACATGAACGTAGCTGCTGGTTTACCAGTACAAGGACCAGAAGACGACACCCTACAAATGCTACGCGTAATAAAAGAACAACAAGCTATTAGGTAGTTAAGAAAAGTGAAAGTGCCTGGTCAGCTCCGACAGGCACAAGTCAACCCGGCAGTGTGGCGTTCTTTGCCACGCAGCTGGGTTGACTTATGTCCCGAGGAGTTAGGCACTTGCAACTAGACATGAAAAGTGGAAGCAGCCATGTAGATTCGACAGGCAAAACACTATACTTTATATTAAAAACGATTCACAGAATTTTTCTGTGAATCGTTTTTTTACATTCCTTCAATTTCTTTTGGATCTACAAATCCATAACCTTTATCTTCTAACCCTTGAAGAATTCCTGGCAACGCTTCAACTGTCCAGTCACGATCGTGCATCAGTAAATTAGCTCCATTATTTAAATACTCTGTATTCACCATAATATCTGTTAAAGTTTCTGCATTTTGATATTGTTTTTCCCAATCATAACCGTATGTCCAGTTCATCAATACCATTTTTTCTTCTGCCACTAACTGCTTACTAAAATCTGTATTAGAACCAAATGGTGCACGGAAAAACTTGGGTTTTTCACCTGTAACTTCTTCTATCAGGGCACTTACTTTTAAAATTTCTTGTTGTTGTTGTTGTTCCGTTAATCCTTTTAAATCTTGATGGCTGTATGTGTGATTCCCAATTGCAAAACCCATTTCATGTATTTTTTTTAGTTGTTGTTTTTTTTCATCAGTCGCTAAAAAATGACCATTCACAAAAAATATAGCGGGAACCCCTTGGCTTTTCAAAGTCTCTGCCATTTCTATTGAATGCTTGTCTGGTGCGTCATCAATTGTCACGAGCACTACTTTCTTATCTGCATCTGCCATAGGCTGCACAGACCAATTTGCTGAATTGACTTTGTATTGAGGTTCCGTGACCTGCTCTTCTACTTCTTTTACTTCTTCAACTTCTTTTGCTTCTTCTATTTCTTCTTCTATTTCTTCTTCTATTTCTTCTTCTTTTTCACCTTGCACTTTTGTTTCTGTATTTTTTTCTACCTCTTCTGTTTTTTCCTCTTCGCCCGAGGATGTATTTGTTTCTTCTCCACATGCTGTTAGGAAAAGAGACATTGCAGCAATCATTATCCATTTTTTATGTATCATTTCAAAACACCCCTTCAATAAACAAATCTTACCATGAGAACTCAGTTTGTTCCAAAAAAAAAGAAGCCGCAGATGCGGCTCCTTCATAATTTACTTGATGATGTGAATTGGTGTTCCAAGAGCTACTTCTGCAGCTTCCATCGTAATTTCAGCAAGTGTTGGGTGAGCGTGGATTGTCATTGCGATATCTTCCACAGTCATGCCTGCTTCGATAGCAAGTCCGATCTCAGCGATCATATCTGATGCGCCAGCTCCAACAATTTGTCCACCTAACAACAAGCCGTCAGATTTACGTGAAACAAGTTTCACAAACCCTTCAGAAGCGTTAAGTGCCAGTGCACGGCCGTTAGCTCCGAATGGGAACTTAGCAGCTGTTACTTCAAATCCTTCAGTTTTTGCTTGCTCTTCAGTTAAACCGACGCTTGCAAGTTCAGGATCTGTAAAGCAAACCGCTGGAATTGCTAAATAATCAACTTCAGATTTTTCGCCAGCGATTGCTTCAGCAGCAATTTTGCCTTCGTAAGAAGCTTTATGAGCCAATTGCAAACCAGCTACAACATCACCGATTGCATAGATATTCGGGATATTTGTACGGCATTGCTTATCAACTTCAATCAAGCCACGGTCAGACATGTTTAAGTTTAATTCTTCAAGACCCATTTCGTCTGTGTTTGGACGACGGCCAACTGTTACAAGAACATAATCTGCTTCAAGCGTTTTTTCTTCTCCGCCTGCTTCGTATGTTACTGTAACGCCAGAATCAGTTTCTTCTACACCTTTAGCAGATGCTTTTGTGATGACTTCAACGCCTTTTTTCTTCAATCCTTTTTTAACAATTGACGTCATTTGTTTTTCAAATCCAGCAAGGATGTCTGGTGCGCCTTCAAGAATTGTTACTTCAGATCCAAGGTTCGCATACGCAGTTCCAAGCTCAGTACCGATATAGCCCCCACCAATAACAATCAATTTGCCTGGGATTTCTTTAAGAGCTAACGCTCCCGTAGAATTGATAACACGGTCTGTGAATTTGAAAGTTGGAATTTCAACAGGACGAGATCCTGTAGCAATAATAGCGTTTTTGAATTTGTACGTTTGTGCTGAATCTTCATCCATAATACGAACTGTGTTTTCGTCTACGAAATAAGCTTCACCGCGTATAATTTCAACTTTGTTTCCTTTTAGAAGGGATTCAACTCCGCCCGTTAATTTCTTAACGACGCCATCTTTGAATGCTTGTGCTTTTTCAAAGTTGATTGAAACTTCTTTCGCCACAATACCCATATCATCTGAGTGTTGAGCTTCTTCAAAACGGTGTCCAACAGAAATCATCGCTTTAGAAGGGATACAACCAACGTTTAAACAAACGCCACCAATATATTCTTTTTCAACGATTGTTACTTTTTGACCAGTTTGTGCTGCACGAATAGCTGCAACATAACCACCAGGACCAGAGCCAATTACGAGCGTGTCTGTTTCGATCGGGAAATCTCCTACTACCATAAGTTTTACGCCTCCATTAATAGTAATTCAGGTTCACTTAATAAACGTTTAATATGATTTAATGCGTGCTGCGCTGTTGCGCCATCGATCATTCTATGATCAAAGCTCAATGACAATGCTAACACAGGTGCTGCTACAATTTCACCATTTTTAATTACAGGTTTTTCCGCAATGCGGCCAATTCCAAGAATCGCTACTTCTGGGTGGTTGATAACTGGTGTAAACCATTGTCCACCGGCAGAACCGATATTTGTAATCGAGCATGATGCGCCTTTCATTTCAGCAGCTGATAGTTTACCATCGCGCGCTTTTGTAGCTAAGCCATTAATTTCATCAGAAATTGCGAATACCGATTTACGGTCTGCATTTTTAATAACAGGAACCATCAACCCTTTTTCTGTATCCGCAGCAATTCCGATATTGAAATAATGCTTTTGAATCACTTCGCTTGTTTCATCATCAAATGATGTGTTTAAAGCTGGGAATTCACGCAATGTACTTACTAACGCTTTTACTACATATGGTAAATAAGTCAACTTAATTTCTTTTTCTGCAGCAATGTCTTTGAACTTTTTGCGATGTGCGACAAGTTCAGTAACATCCACTTCATCCATTAGCGTTACATGAGGAGCAGTATGTTTCGAATGAACCATTGCTTTCGCAATTGCTTTGCGAATTCCAGACATTTTCTCACGTGTTTCAGGGAATTCACCTTCAGGAGCTGCTGCCGCTTTTGGCGCTGCTGCTTTTTCAGTGCTTTCTTCTGTTGTTTCTTGTGACGCTTCAGGAGCTTCAGATGCTGGCGCTTTTTGATCACCATTCATGAAGGCTTCTACGTCTTCTTTTAAAACACGACCATTATTACCTGATCCAGTCACTTGTTTAATATCAACATCGTTGTCGCGCGCAAATTTGCGAACGGATGGCATTGAAATAACGCGAGCATTCGGGTCAGATTCTTTTGTATCTTTAACCTGTTCACCAGCACCAGTTTCTTCTTTTGGTGCGTCTTCTTTCGCAGGTGCTTTATCCACATCTTCGCCAGATTCAGCTGTACCTGATTGAACTTGCTCTTCAGTTTCTTCTTTTTCTTCAGGCTCAGCTTCTTTTTTGTCGCTGTGCCCGCCTTTGAAACTCATTTCTTCAGCGTCGGGTGCATCAATGCGAACTAATACATCGCCTACTACCGCAACAGTTCCTTCTTCTACCAATACTTCTTCAACTGTTCCTGAAACTGGTGAAGGAATTTCGACTACTGCCTTATCATTTTGCACTTCGACAAGAATATCGTCTTCTTCAATTGTATCTCCTGCTTTTACGAACCATTTTACGATTTCACCTTCATGGATACCTTCTCCGATATCCGGCAAACGAAATTCAAAAGCCATGCATATCACCCTTTCGGTTCTGTCTAATTAAAACGTAAGTACTTTTTTCGCTGTTTCTAGTATATCCTTCGAATTTGGTAACCAAACTTCTTCTGCTTGTGAGAACGGGAAGATTGAGTCTGGCGCCGTCACACGAAGAACAGGTGCTTCTAAGCTAAGGATTGCACGATCTGTAATTTCAGCTACCACGCTCGCTGCAATTCCAGCTTGTTTTTGAGCTTCTTGAACGACCATTGCGCGACCAGTTTTTTCAACTGAAGCAATAATTGTTTCAATATCAAGCGGTTGGATCGTACGAAGATCGACCACTTCAACCGAATAGTTTTCTTTTTCAAGTTGTTCTGCTGCTTTGATACTTTCTTGTACCATTGCACCGTATGCAATAATCGTTAAATCTTTACCTTCACGTTTTACATCAGCTTTGCCTAAAGGAATTGTGTATTCTTCTTCAGGTACTTCTTGACGGAATGAACGGTATAGTTTCATGTGCTCTAGGAAAATAACGGGATCGTTATCGCGAATTGATGAAATCAATAAGCCTTTAGCATCATATGGTGTAGAAGGAATAACTACTTTTAATCCTGGCTGAGCTGCCATTAATCCTTCTAGAGAATCTGCATGCATTTCAGGTGTATGAACACCGCCGCCAAATGGCGAACGGATTGTCACAGGAGAAGTTAAAGTTCCGCCACTACGGTAACGCATACGCGCCATTTGGCCGCTAATAGAATCCATTACTTCAAAAACAAATCCGAAAAACTGAATTTCTGGAACTGGACGGTATCCTTGCAAAGCCAAACCAATGGCCAAACCGCCAATACCTGACTCAGCTAAAGGTGTATCAAAAACGCGGTCTTCACCGAATTCTTTTTGTAGACCTTCAGTTGCGCGGAATACACCGCCGTTATTTCCTACATCTTCACCGAAAACAAGAACGTTTTCATCGTTCTTCATCTCTGTTTTCAGAGCGTCGGTAATTGCTTGGATCATTGTTAATTGTGCCATGGCTTACTTCGACTCCTTTGCTTTATAAATATCCAATTGTTCCTGAACATTAAACGGCACTTCTTCGTACATAAGCTCTAATAGATCTGATACTTTTTGTTTTGGAGCGCCGTCAGCTTTTTTAATTGCTGCTTTAATTTCTTCTTTAGCTTTATCGATTACTTCATTTTCTTTTGCTTCATCCCAAATGCCTTTTGCTTCCAGGTATTTACGGAAACGAACAAGCGGATCTTTCTTTTCCCATTCGCTGTCGATATCAGAAGTACGGTAGCGAGTTGGGTCATCTCCAGCCATTGTATGCGGTCCATAACGATAGCAAAGTGTTTCGATTAAAGTTGGCCCATCGCCTTTAACTGCGCGCTCACGAGCATCACGCGTTACCGCGTATACCGCTAATGGATCCATTCCATCTACAAGTACGCCTGGGATTCCGGCTGCAACTGCTTTTTGAGCAATTGTTTTCGCTGAAGTTTGAAGTTCACGAGGCGTTGAAATCGCGTACTGGTTATTTTGCACAATGAAAATAGCCGGTGCACGGAATGCGCCTGCAAAGTTTAGTCCTTCATAGAAATCGCCTTGTGATGAACCGCCGTCACCTGTGTAAGTAACTGCAACAGATTCTTTTTTACGTTTTTGCATACCAAGTGCAACTCCTGCTGCTTGAATAATTTGTGCACCAATGATGATTTGTGGCGGCAAAATATTCAATCCTTCAGGCATTTGGTTCCCCATGAAATGTCCACGAGAGAACAAGAATGCTTGGTGCAGTGGCCAACCGTGCCAAATCAATTGTGGAACATCACGGTAACCTGGCAAAATAAAGTCTTCTTTTGTCAATGCAAAATGAGATGCCAATTGAGAAGCTTCTTGTCCTGCCGTAGGAGCATAAAAACCAAGACGTCCTTGACGGTTTAAAGAAATTGAACGTTGATCGAGAATACGTGTGTACACCATACGATTCATCAATTCTGTTAGTTCTTCATCTGATAGTTTCGGGTCTGCCTCTTTATTAACGATTTCGCCTTCTTCATTCAAAATCTGAACCATTTCAAACTTTTCTTCGATTGCATTAAGCGTTTCTACTGGATCGAACTGCTGTGATTTTTTCGCAGCCATAAAAGCAACTCTCCTTTTTATCTGTATTAAAATAATTTCATACAATTTATGATACAATTTCGCATTCCTATTCAGTATACGTTACGATAATAACTCGGTCAATCATAGAGAACCTGACATTTTCGTACGATATCAATACAAAGAATATTCCGGCTTTTTTAACTGTATCAGTCTGAATTAACCTCTGTATTATAATACAGTTAAACACTAACGAATCTTTTATAGCACAGAAAAAGCAGCCTTTCGGGCTGCTTTTTACTAGCTGTCAGTCAGTTTTTCCAATGTGTTATCTTTTAATTCGTTAACCTGTTTCGTTAAATCATTAAATTTTGTAACCGCTTGTTGCACCACATTATTTTGCTCATTTACTTCTGTAGCTTGTTCTTGGAGCGTTTGCAGTTTACTTTCTTCGTCTTTCAGCATTTCATACAATTCCTTTTGATGACCTACTAGTTTTTCATAGGCTACTACAAAATCAGCATGAGCTGTAAAACGCTCTTGCATTTTAGCTTTTAGTGCCTGTACATCTGATTTTACCGATTCATCTTCAGCATCCTCAATTACTTGATCCATTTCAGCTAACTTTTCTTCAGCCAACTGCATCGATTCTTTTTCAATTTTCAAAAACGCTAAACGTTCATCCGCCGAATCAAGCGCTTCTTGAGCTTGTTCTGCTACTTTATCTTGTTCTTCTTGAGTCAAAGCCATAATATCTGCAAACAGTTCCTGTTCTGCTTTTTCTCTCTTTTCCAAGTCGTCCTGAACTTTGCGATATTCTTCTTCGGCCTCGAACGTGTCATTGAGCACTTGATCCAAATCTCCGCGAATTCCTGAATCGGTACAAGCACTCAACAAAATCAGGATAGAAAAGCTTAGCGCTATACTTGTTTTTTTCATCTAATTCACCCCTTATTTCCCATGAATTAACTATAGTCTGTGCCCATGTAAAAGACAACACCATCTGTCGGCTTTTTCTTTTTTCAAAAAGACTGATTTACGTTATACTAGTTTGTAGAGCAAGTCATTTGAAAGGATGAAACCACTTGATACGAATGAAAGACATTATACGTGAGGGTCATCCTACGCTAAGAGAACGGGCAGAAGAAGTGAAATTCCCACTTTCTGAAGAAGACCGTAAGCTAGGTGAAGACCTTTTAGAATATGTAGTAAATAGTCAGGATGATGAATTAGCAGAAAAATACGATTTACGTCCAGGTGTTGGAATTGCAGCCCCACAAGTAAATCAGGCAAAACGAATTTTCGCTTTGCATTTTGATAATAGTACAGGTGAAAATCTCAGCCTTGTTGTGTTCAATCCTAAAATTGTTAGTCATTCGGTTGAAAAAACTTATTTAGCAGCCGGCGAAGGTTGTTTATCTGTGGATCGTGCAGTTCCTGGTTACGTGCCTAGATATGCACGCATAACGATCAAAGCCCTAAATTTTGACGGCGAAGAAATTAAAATGCGTTTAAAAGGTCTTCCTGCTATCGCATTTCAACACGAATTGGATCATTTGAACGGCGTGATGTTCTTTGATCACATTGATTCGAAAAACCCCTTTGCTGAAATTGAAAATGCCATTCCAATTGAAAGAGACTCAGCTGAATAAGCTGAGTCTCTTTTTTGTTATATCAATTTCAAGTGTTTGAACGCTTTAGCTAGGCCATCATTATCTACGTGATCGGTTATATATGATGCACGTTTTTTTGTTTCTTCGTGCCCATTTTCCATTGCAACACTAAATCCGGCTACTTCCATCATTAAAAGATCATTCAAGCCATCGCCAAATGCAATTGTGTCTTCAATGGCATGTCCAGTTGCTTTGATCAAATGGTTAATCCCACTGGCTTTTGTTCCTCCTTTAGGTGTGATATCACAAGAAACACGATGCCAACGCACAAAATCAACTTCTTTGAATATATCATGATACTGCTGTTCTTCTTCTTTTTCACAAAAAACGAGCGCCTGATAAATTTCATTATCTAGATGAAAACCTTTCTCCGTTTCAGGATGTGGAATTTTTAACGTCTGAATGCTTTCATCAATATCTGGGTGATAATCAATAGAAGAAATCATTTTTTCTTCATTCATGAAAACCAGCGGATGATTTTGTTGCTCAGCATACGCGTAAATTTCTTTTAACATTTCTGTATCGATTGCTTCTTTATGAACTGTTTCACCTTTGTGCGAAATATACTGACCATTAAATGTAATGTATGTATCAATTTCGAGTTCCTCCAAAATCTTGTTAATCATAAAAGGTCCTCTACCCGTAGCGATTGCCAAATCATGGCCATTTAAACGAGCTTGTTGCAATGCTTTTTTTGCAGAATCCGGAAGTTTCTTGTGTGAGTCTAATAGCGTTCCATCAATATCTAGCAATAATAATTTAGGCATAGTTAAATCTCCATTCTTATGTAATTAGTGGGCAATTCAGCGTTCTCAATTCTTTGCAATTATCTGAAAAAGAGTTATAATTGCTTTGAGGAGTGATTAGCCATGCTGAAACGTTTGAAGAGAAAACTTCTCAGACAACTCAATGGCATCATGAATAAAAAGAAAATAGCATAAACGTTTTAGCCCTTCTGTATAAATAAGGAGGGCTATTCTTTATTTTAGTCTAATGTCATGATAATATAAAGGAAGTGCATTTATTTGAGCGTGGAAAAAGGAGAGCAAACTATGATTTTTAAAGTATATTACCAAGAAAACCGATTCGAAGTACCTGTTCGTGAGAACACACAAAGCCTTTATGTGGAAGCAGCATCCGAGCGCGAAGTCCGACACCACCTAAAAGACCGCAATTACAATATTGAACTTGTTCAATTACTTGAAGGAAACCATCTAGAGTATGAACAGTCGAGCCAAAATTACGAAGTTGAGAGCATCGAATAACAATGAAATTTGTTAAAAATGATCAAACAGCTGTATTTGCACTCGGCGGACTGGGTGAAATCGGCAAAAATACGTATGGTGTCCAATTTCAGGATGAGATTATCCTTATTGATGCCGGCATTAAATTTCCGGAAGACGATTTGCTCGGAATCGATTACGTTATTCCGGATTACACATACTTAGTAAAAAACGTTGATAAGATTAAAGGTCTTTTTATTACACACGGCCATGAAGATCACATCGGCGGTATTCCCTATTTACTTAAAAAAATTAACATTCCTGTTTATGGCGGAAAATTAGCGCTAGGTTTATTACGTAAAAAGTTAGAAGAACACGGTTTATTGCGCCAAACGAAAATGACTGAAATCGGCGAAGACGACATCATCAAATTCCGCAAAACTGCTGTTAGTTTTTTTAGTACAACACACAGTATTCCTGATGCTTTTGGTGTTGTGGTTAAAACACCACCTGGTAACATTGTGCACACAGGCGATTTCAAATTTGATTTCACGCCTGTTGGCGAGCCTGCTAACTTATTGAAAATGGCTCAAATCGGTAGTGAAGGCGTTTTATGCCTTCTTTCTGACAGTACTAATGCAGAAGTTCCTGAGTTTACAATGTCTGAACGTAAAGTCGGCGAATCGATTAAAGATATTATGAGAAAAGTTGATGGTCGTTTAATTTTTGCTACCTTCGCATCGAATATTTATCGTTTGCAACAAGTGACTGACGAAGCAGTTGCACAAGGTCGTAAAATTGCTGTTTTTGGACGTAGTATGGATAATGCCATGACAATTGGTCGTGAGTTAGGCTATATTAACGCGCCAGAAGATGCGTTTGTAGATACACAAACCTTAAACCGTTTACCTGCAAACGAAGTGTTAATTCTTTGTACAGGTTCACAGGGTGAACCGATGGCAGCTCTTTCAAGAATTGCTAGCGGTACACACCGTCAAATTCAAATCCAACCAAACGATACGGTTGTCTTCTCGTCTTCTCCAATTCCGGGTAACACGAGCAGCGTTAACCGCACGATCAATTTGTTGTTCCGCGCTGGAGCAGATGTTATTCACGGATCACTTAATAATATCCATACATCCGGTCACGGTTCAGAACCTGAAAATAAATTGATGTTGCGTTTGATCAAACCTAAATACTTTATGCCAATTCATGGTGAATTCCGTATGTTAAAAACACATGCAGGATTAGCTGTTGAATGTGATGTTCCGATGGAAAATACGTTCATCATGGAAAATGGCGAGGTTCTTGCTTTAGGTCAAGATGAAGCATCTATTGCAGGGCGTATTCCTTCTGGCGATGTTTACATCGATGGCAGCGGAATCGGTGACATCGGCAATATCGTATTACGTGATCGCCGCGTTCTTTCTGAAGAAGGTTTAGTTATCGTGGTTGTTAGTGTGGATATGGAAAAGAATAAAATGGTTTCGGGTCCTGACATCATTTCGCGTGGATTTGTTTACATGCGCGAATCAGGTACTATGATTTATGAAGCACAACAAATGCTAAATCGCCATTTAAACAAAAAAATTCACAGTAAAAATACTGACTGGGCAGAATTGAAAAATGATATCTCAGATGTGCTTGGACCGTATTTATACGAGAAAACAAAACGGCGCCCAATGATTTTGCCGGTCATTATGGAAGTTTAATAAAAAACAGTTAGGTGTAAGGGAATATCTCCTTTACACCTTTTTTCATGCAAAAACCCTGTAGCAGATGAATATCTGCTACAGGGTTTTACTAATTCATCATTTTTTTCTCAAAGCGATTAATATCTGCATCCGATCCGATGATAATCAAGATGTCTTCTTGTTCAATTTCCATATCTGCTTGTGGAGAAACAATAATATCTTCTCCCCTTTTGATTGCTACGATGTTTATCCCGTAACGTGCACGAATATCAAGTCCGATTAATGTATACCCAGCTAGTTTTTGATTTGCTTTAATCTCCATAATTGAGTGTTCATCAGAAAGCTCTAAGTAATCCAGTACGTTGTTCGATAAGATATTATGCGCTATTCGTATGCCCATATCCCGCTCAGGGTGAACCACTTTATCTGCACCAATTTTACTTAATACTTTAGCGTGATAGTCATTTTGCGCTTTTACCGTAATTTTTTTCACACCAATTTCTTTTAACATCAAAGTTGTTAATATACTCGCTTGAATGTTTTCGCCGATTGCTACAATAACGTGTTCAAAGTTCCGAATGCCTAATGACTTTAACACAGACTCATCCGTTGTATCCGCTACTACCGCTTGTGTAGCAATAGACGAAAATTCATCTACTCGCTCAGAATCTTTATCGATTGCCATAACATCTGCATCTTGTTCGATTAATTCGCGTACAATACTACCGCCAAAACGGCCAAGTCCAATGACTACAAATTCCTTTTTCATATTCATCCTCCAAATGTTCTAGTCGCTTTATTTTACCATATATCATCCGTACTAAATCTTTGCTTGTCGATTTTTTGAAATTCTTATACCCAATTGTTTCAAAGCTATCTAACTATTAAAAAACCCCGCTTATCGGCGGGGGTCTAATGGGCGTTTTGGACGGTTTTCACAATATTCACAGCTAATGTCAGTGCAAGGTTCTTCTCGCCATTCGTTACAACTAGCGCAATAACTTGCATCAAACTCATCATCAAATGTTAATGCGTCCAAGCAAGTATGGCAATACGTATGAACATCCATCCAGTTGATGAAGCGCTTATTAGCAACAAGATATAACCCTTGTTGGTCTTGTTTGTAATTCATAATCGAAGGTTTTTGAATAACTCGATTTTTAGGATCAAGGAAGAAATTCATTTTTCCATTCACATTTATCACTCCTAGAGTTTTGGTCAAACTGTTTGCATCATTTATATGCAATTACTATATGAGTTGAGCTGTAGAAATCGTTATTAGTTCTTTTACTGTTCTCTACTTAAAAAGAAATTCAGCTACTTTTTGCTATAGGTGCAAGTTGGTTAAATGACAAAAGTAAATCATCTCATAAAATATATTCGTCAACTTATAGCTATCTTATCATTCTTTTCATCTTATTGTAATTTCACACTTTCTCTATAATAGTAAAAACTTCTGGTAAATTGCAATAGATAACAATCCTTTATTTTAAATAATTTTCGATTTGAAATAGATGACACTGTTTAATTGATGAATCTAGATACTTAATAGTTAAAAAGTGTATTCGAATAACCTTCTTTAAGGTTCGTTCAAATGAAATTCAATAAAATTTAGAAAGCACCTAAAAAATAAATAGCCAGAGCATTTATCTGTTTTTTTCGCAGAAATTAAGGTATAGTATGTAGATTCTAGAAGCTAAAATTTAGTAAGGCGAAATAAATACGAAAGAAGGTCTCTTTATGGCCGTAAGATCGAATAAATTTGCACTTTATGTACTTATGTTTAATATGTTCATTGCGATGAGCGGTATTGGATTAATCATTCCCATTATGCCAGCCTATTTGGATACATTTGGAGTAGCTGGTCAGGCTCTTGGCACCTTAATTGCTACATTTGCCTTAGCACAATTCTTATTCTCGCCTCTTTCTGGTAAGCTTTCGGATAAGCACGGCCGTAAAAAGCTGATTATTTTAGGATTGATTGTCTTTGGATTATCACAGTTGGCTTTTGGCATCGCTACACATTTATGGATGCTGTACGTTGCTCGCTTTTTTAGTGGATTGGGTGCTGCTTTTTTAATCCCTCCAATGATGGCATTTGTCGCCGACATCACCTCATTTGAAGAGCGTGGTAAAGGTATGGGTCTTCTTGGCGCATCAATGTCTCTTGGCTTTATGATCGGCCCTGGTATTGGTGGATTTTTAGCAGAAGTTAGCATTCAATTTCCATTTTATATCGCAACTGTTGTAGCCTTGATTGCTGCTTTTATCTCGTTTGCGGTGCTACCAAATGTAGCCCCTACTATACAAGCAGCTGACGAGAAGTCTGAAAACCTGCTTCAACAGATGAAAAGATCTACTTATACACCCTACTTTGTCATGTTATTGGTTATGTTTATTTTCGCATTTGGTTTATCCAACTTCCAATCGACGATTGCTTTGTATGCGGATAAGAAATTTGGATTTACACCAAAAGAAATTGCGGTATTAATCACAGTTGGTGGATTTGTCGGAGTTGTTGTGCAAACCTTTGTGGTTGATAAACTTTTCAAGCGTTTCGGCGAGATGAAAGTTATTCTTGTCAATCTCTTAATCTCTGCTGCTGGTATGATTGGTATTTTGTTTGTTAGCTCTTTCTGGGCAATTCTTTTAGTATCTGCAGTATTTTTCACCGCTGCTTCCTTACTCCGTCCTGCTATCAATACGTTGATTTCGAAATTAGCAGGCGATGAACAAGGGTTTGCAGCTGGTATGAACAACGCTTACATGAGCCTTGGAAATATGATTGGTCCTGCACTTGCAGGAATACTTTTCGATATCGACATGAGCTATCCTTATATTTTAGGTACAGCCATCTTAATTACTTGTTTCTTTATCGCCAACACATGGTCTATGAGAAAACAACAGCTTTTGGCTACAAGCCGGAGTTAAGAAGTAGACAAAAAAGTAGCTCAAACCTTATTGGTCTGAGCTACTTTTTTAGTTGAAGCAATAAAACAGCAGATAAAGAGCGCTATTTTTTCTTTTTTGCTTTTATTAATTGATCGATTGCTACAGGGGAAGCAGTTTCTTCTTTTAAAGTTTTCGATTTTACTATTGGCTTAATTAACCCGAAGCGTCTGAACGTGATGTCGATAAAAAATAAGAGCATTGCACCAAACAGGAGCACCAACTGAATCGAGCGAATCGAGCCACTTGTGTAAGACATCTCACGGAACGAACCATCAAGTGTATCTAATAGCTGTCCACCTGTACGCTCAGTCAACGTCGTCATTAATGGCATGTTTGCCTTTGTAATTTTGTATTCATCGCCATAAGGAATGGTCAGAGCTGTTTTATAAGCTGCCCCTGTTTCATTGCTAATGCTAAAAAAGACCAATCCTGGTGATGCATCCATTTTCACATTTACTTTTCCCGGAGCTACAGGTTCTGTTTGCAGCGGAATTTCGTTACCTTGTTCATCAACTGCCGCAACTGTCAAAATTGCTGAGCTATTGGTAGGGTCTTCAATTGAATAAATACCTTGTTCTTTTCGAGCTACTGAAAAAGGAATTTCTTCAAATGACGGCAATAACTCAGCAGTGCTTCGATTCCAAAAGGCAGACCAGTTCGACCAGCTTTGAAAATCTCCACTCCATGCTCCGCTTCCTGATGTATAGGCAATTGTTTTGCCGAGTCCATAGTTCCAACTTGCAAGTATAGGATCTTCCTCTTCACTTTCAAGAGCAACGGACGCTGTGTTTTTTGCTGTTGTTGCAATATACGTATTTAATTGTGGAACACCTTCTGCAAACAAACTATTCCATTTGCTTTCATAAACAATTGGGTAAAACGGTTTGTCGACAATATAAGTTCGCGACATCATAATGGTTTCTCTTGATAAAATCGCGGGAATCGTCGTGGCATCTGTTACATCGTAAAACCTTCCGCTACCAGTACCCGCTAATTGTTCGAGCAAATTCCTGTCTGCGTCTTGACCAATAGATACGGTCGATAACGTAATATTATGCTCTTTGCCGTTTTCGATCAATGCGTCATAGTCGTTTGAAGTCGACGATTGGCCATCGGTTAACAAAATAATATGTTTTCGTTGCAATTCCAGATCCTCAAGTTCTGTATATGCCTGTTCCAACGACCGATAAATTTCAGTACCTCCACCGGGTGTAATGCTTAAAATTTTCTCTACAGCTTTTTTCGGATCATCAACTTTACCAGTCGGCAATATCTCCCACGGTTGATCGTCAAAAGCAATGACTCCTAAGGTATCATCAGAACGCAAAAGTTCAACTGAGCGCGCAGCTGCTTCTTTCGCGAGTTCGATTTTCATGCCCATCATACTTCCTGAACGATCCATAACAATCATTAACCCAAGCGAAGGCAATTCGTGCTTGCCTTTCACTTCCATTTCTACAGGCAATAAGCGTTCGATTGGTGTTTTGAAATAACCACCCAGACCAAAACTTTGATCGCCGCCTACCATCATAAAGCCCACACCAAACTGTCTTACAGCTTGTTCGATAATCGCCATTTGCTGCTCGCCTATAGCTGTTCCGGATACATTATCAAAAATAATAGAGTCGTAGCGGAGCATAGCAGATAAACTGCTTGGCAATTGTGTTGAAGTGAGTTCTGTTACCCGTAAATTCCCCGTGTCTAACAATGCAGGAATTGGACTCGGTTCGCCACCATTCACAACTAGAACTTCTGGATTTCCAGCAACTTCTGTAATGCTGTACAATGAGTTGTTTTCAAGATATGTGTCTTTTTCCGTCTCTAAACGCACTTCATATTTTTGAAGCCCTTCAGTATTCGCGGGGTAGGAATAATTATATACATTTTGACCTTCAAGCACTTCGATTTCTTGAACAGCTAAATCTCGATCATTTGCAGAAAAAATTAGCTTTGCATCAGCTTGGCTATCTGAGTCTACAGCAATTGTAAAAGATTGAGCTTCTCCTAAAAATGCTCGAGACGGTGTTTCAAAGCGACTAATCGCCATATCGTTTTTAGTAATGTGTTCGATCGGCCATATGTCTACTTGAAGTCGGTCAGACTGTAAGCGATTTAAACTTTCAATTGCAGATGATTGCGTTTCATTGCCATCGGTTAAAATTACTAACCGTGTGGCTAAGTCGGTATCTCCACTGTTTGAAGCGAGCTCCAACGCACGTGCGATATTGGTGTTGCTAGTTTGACTAAGGCTTACTTCTGCTGGTAAGGTTTGTGGATTTTTGGTCATCGGCAAGAGACTTTGGAAATCTTCTGCAAACGTATAAACTGCCACTGACTGGTACTCTTTTTTTGCCTTTAATGCATCTTCTATTGCTGCTGCCATCTCTGTTTGAAGTCCTTCAAGGGATGCAGATCGGTCCAATAAGAAAATAACTTGCTCTTCTTTTACCGGACTAAATAGCGACGGAGTGGCTAAAGCAAAAATTAGTAAAGCGACCGCCGTAGCTCTAAGTAAAAAAACAACTTTTACTAACTTAGTGCTCGCACGAAAATTTCTAACAGCAAACCAGCCAAAATAGAAGATGGCAGGAAGCAGCAATAGGAGCCAAATTGGATTACCGAGTTGTAATTCCACGACGGTACACCTCCCATTCTCCAACAACTAACAGTAAAATCAATCCGATTAAAAACGGCACAAAAGAAAAGCGAACCTTATCTTGCATGGCCTCCGCTTGCCCCATTTTATAAGTCGAACCAGCAGAAAGTGTCTTTTCTTGTGAGCTTAGCTGAACAATCATCGTCATTTCTTTGTCATCACCCACTACTTGATAAATGCCAGGCTCGGCAGGCGCGACGAACGGGCCACTTCCTTCTATGTAAGAATGACTATACGTGCCATCCCGAAAGATTTCCCATTCTCCTGTTTTCGAAGCTAGCGACACAGACCGGTGTTCATTGGGTTGAAAATATCCGAGAAATTCTGCATCTCCAGCTAAACTTTCCATCGCACTCCATAAAAATAACGGAAATGATGGAGATAATGGCCAGTCGGTCAACTGGACATCTGTCAATACCACAATATCTCCTTTGGGAGAAACTTGAATAAACGGATGGTCATCAATCGTTGCGATTGTTTCATATCCTTCAAGAGGAGGATATAGTTGTGATACATATATCTCATCTAAAGTAGCGTATGTGAAAAGCGGATGTGCTTTTGTTTCGATTTGCCCTACTACTTCAAATGACTTTTCGTCATTACGACCAAACAGCAAGATTGGCGTTGGCCCTTCAAGTACATCACGCTGATTTGTTACAATTGGTATTCCTGAATCGGGCTGCAGTTGACTCGAATCTGAC
Organism: Planococcus donghaensis; assembly: GCF_001687665.2. Taxonomy (NCBI): domain Bacteria; kingdom Bacillati; phylum Bacillota; class Bacilli; order Caryophanales; family Caryophanaceae; genus Planococcus; species Planococcus donghaensis. The sequence goes on from NZ_CP016543.2 coordinate 2,220,203, forward strand.
AATGCAACATCTAAAGACAATGAACGAAAACCACTTGCGATTAATTCATGTAGCGCTGAATCAATCACGACTGCATCAACAGGAGGCGCTACATAAGTTGCCATCGTGTTGTCAGCTGAATAGTTATCTGCCACTTCTACTGTTGCTTGCCACAACTGTTTATTTGGTAAATCTTCAAACGGCACCAACAGTTCTTCAGAAGCTGCAAGTTCCACATCAATTCTTTTTTCCACACTGTCACTTGTCAATCGTATGGTCGCAGGTATAGTTTCTTTGCTATTATTTACTACCTGAACTATTCCACGTGTACCACTTTCCGTTTTAGAAAGACCAAATTGACGAATTGAGACATTGCGCAAGGTTTCTGTAAAACCATGGACGTGATAGCTTTGTCCGGTTTTATTGATGAGTACAGAACGCTCTAAACTATCTGTAAATATGTGAATAATGGTGGAGTCATTGACCGCCAATGTGTCCGCAAATAATATCGTTTGCTCGATTTCAGCGCTTTCATAGTTGACCGCTAATTGATCGATGGCTTTTTCAACTTTTTGTAGATCTTGCTCATTACGAATGATGACTTTCGGACTGATACCCGTTGTCACGATGGTGACTGGTTTTCCACCTGCTTGAGCAGCTAGGTTTTTCATTTCTTGTTGGTGCTTTACAAAATGAGAGGGAGATCCTGCAAGCATCGTTGCTGACGTATCTACTACAAAAATGAAGTCATTGCCTGCTAAAGTTTCTGATTCACTAAAAGGTTCGATTAGCGCCAATACACAAAAGAGCAGCGCCGCCAATTGGAGATAAAACAAAAGATGATGCTGCAATTTTTTTAAATAAGGAGAAGCTTGCATTTCTTTCATACGCTCTTGCCAGAATAACGTTGAAGATACCTGCTGGTCTTTGTATTTTTTTCTAAAGAAATAATAGAGAATAACGGCTAGCGGCATAACCGCTGTCCAGATCATTCCCCAATTTGATGCTCCCATGCCGCTTCACCTCATCCGATCCAATTTTTCCGTATCATTTGATGAAACAATACTTGCTCGATGCCATCTTCTACACGTAATGGCATGTATGCGATTCCGTAAGTTCGACAAAGTGATTCCAAGCCTTTGCTATGAAGCTTGCTTTGTTTTTGATAGGCACGAAGCGCTTCTTCTGTAACCGTCACACTCGTCACTTGTTGCGTTTCTTCATCGATAAAGCGAAGATCTCCTTTATAAGAAGGCACCCGCTCTTCTTCTGTATTCATATGAATAAACCGAATATCATGCGCATAGGCTGGAGCTTGTCTAAAAAACAAGTTCCAGTCTTCTAACGGATCCAACCCATCTGAGACAATAAATAAGACTGTAGAATCTTTTGCTGCATGAAAACTTGCTTGCTTGGCAAACGACAAACTTTGAGGATTTGGTATTGTTGAAATAAAATGCTCCAGCAATTTTTTAGCTGACTTTCCTTTTTTCCGAAAAGGGACGACTTCTTTTAGTCCAGCAGAAACCGTTAATCGGTCATCGCTTCCTAATACCATTAGCCCAAGTGAAAACACCATTTGCTTAGCAAACAGCCATTTATTGTTCATCGATTTCGAGCTATCTAGCAAAATGTGAATACGCATTTCTTGTTCATCTAAAAAGCGTTTAATGTAAACTTTTTCAGTCCGTGCGTAAACGTTCCAATCAATATGCCGTACATCATCTCCCGCATGGTATTCCCGAAAATCAGAGAAATCTAGCGAACTACCAAAGCGCATCGAGCGGTGAGATCCTTTATGATGCCCCCTAATTTTTGCTTTTGTCCCTATGGCGTAGCGGCTGAGACGTGAACCCCAATCAGCTGGCAGGTTTAATAAGGTCATTTCAAAACGCCTTTACCTGCTGTGCTCAGCACTTTGTCGATCAATTCGTCTGCTTGTTTGCCAATGGCTTCTGCTTCGTAATTTAACAACAAACGATGGCGCAATACCGGTTTTGCCACATGTTTTAAATCACCAATTGATACGTGATAACGTCCTTCCATTAGCGCGCGTGCTTTAGCTAAGCGGATCAAGCTTTGTAATCCACGAGGACCGCTGCCATATTGAACAAATTGTTGAATTTCTTGATGTTCTGAATGCTCAGGATGCGTGTTTTGAATAATGTCGACAGCGACCATTAAAATGTCTTCTGCCATCAATACTTCTTTCACCATCTGTTGTGCCTCGATTAAACTAGCGGTATTCATTTTTTTGCTGAGGTTAATGGATTGTGCACCTGTTGTTCGCCGACTAATTTCAGCAAGTTCATTGCGACTTGGATAAGAAACAAGAATTTTACATACAAAACGGTCCATTTGGGCTTCAGGCAATGGGTAAGTTCCTTCCATCTCAATAGGATTTTGAGTAGCCAAAACAAAAAATGGGCATGCCATTTCTTTTGTATCTCCTAGAATCGTCACCGTTTTTTCTCCCATTGCCTCCAAAAGCGCACTTTGAGTTTTAGGAGTTGCGCGGTTAATTTCATCCGCTAATACCATTTGATGAAAGATCGGCCCTTCTCTAAACGTAAATTGCTGGCGCCCTTGTGCGTCTCGTTCAATCAGGCTAGTTCCGGTAATATCTGAAGGCATTAAATCGGGTGTAAACTGAATTCTAGAAAACGACAAATCAAGAACATCCGATATAGTTCGTATCAACATTGTTTTACCAAGACCTGGTAGCCCTTCGAGTAAGGCATGGCCATCTGCTAAAATGGCATACAAAGAAAACTCAACTGCACTTTCTTGTCCGACGATAAAACGCCCTATTTCCGTTTTTACTTCTTGAAGCAATTGACTCATCTCTGTAAATTGTTCGGTAGTGTATGTCATGAAAACCCTCTTTTCTATTTATCGGTTTCTATATCTGTAAAGTATTGTTCTACAATAATTTGTAAATCAGGTGGCAATTGTAGACGATCTGCGCTTGAGAAATACGATGTAGAGTAATCTCCTACTACATCTGCATAGGGTCGGACGGTTCCTTTTGTTGCAGATACAGTTCCAGTTTGCTCGCCAACAGCTTCGCCTTCACCAACTTCTCCACTATCAACTGTCGTTTGCCCTTGGCCACCGATTCGAGAAGGTACCGTCAATAAATCGCGGCTACCTTTACCTGTCCCAGCTCCACTGCCACCTTGGCCTTGACCTTGACCTTGTCCCTGGCCTTGACCTTGTCCCTGACCTTGTCCCTGACCTTGTCCCTGACTTTGCCCCTGGCTTTGTCCCTGACTTTGCCCCTGGCTTTGTCCCTGACTTTGCCCCTGGCTTTGTCCCTGACTTTGCCCCTCGCCTTGAGCTTCGCTATTTTCTGAATCTGATTCACCTGTTGATTTGTTCTCTCCTGTTTCTGAGGCTTGTCCACTACCACCTGATTCACCAGTAGTTTCAGACGACTCACCCTCACTAGTACCATTTCTTTTGCTTTCGTTCGATTGTTCACGATTAGCAATTGTTTGTTGCAACGGAAATGCTACAGGTTTTCCCATATTGCTTAAAGTCGTTTGTGTCTTTCCTGCTTGTTCAGCTAATTGATCGGCTGCTTTTTCTATATCCTCACTCGTTTTTTTAGCTTCAGTATTGTTGTCTTCTGCTAACCGCCGGTTTTTCAATTCCAACTCTTTTTGTTTTTTCACAATTTCTTTTAAAACCGCTTCCGGATTTTCTTTTTCTGCTATGGCAGCTTTTAATGCTTCTAATTCTTTTTTTACCATTTCTGATTCTGCTTGTTTTTTAATATCATCAATTTCTTTTTTAAGCTCTTCTACTAATTCAAGTTCTTTTTCCACATCATTTGCTTGATTTTGCAAATTGCTTGGAAACACTAAAAGCAAGAGCATGAAAGCAGCACTGATTACAGCACCTATCAACCATTTAGGACGTAGCCACACTTTGCGTTCTTTTCGAAACAGTTGATAGCTATATGGAATATTTTGAGCCGTTTTGTAAGTCAGCTCTTCTGACAGTTTATTGTGTTCTGTTAGTTTCCACACCGTCAATAATTGATTGTGCGGAGTGAAGCGATCTAATTCTTGTACTGCTTGCTGCTCAGTTGGAAGTCCTTTTAAAGACAATAACAGCCAACCAACTAATACGGTTGTTCCTGCTGCATATGCATAAAATTCATAATAAGGAAGGACGAACAATCGTGATACGAAAAGCAAAGCTACAGCAAACAATAATCCTGCAAACAAAGCAAACTGAAAACTACGTCCGATATGAAGCATCTTCAAAATACGCTCTACTTTTTTAACATAGTTACGAATATCACGATTGTTCATGAGAATCCCTCCTTATTTGTATTTATTCATATTTACGCGTAATTTTTTTACAGCTAACAATAAACTTCCAGCTGTTAGTAATACATAAAAAATAGTGTAACCAATCCATAATGGGATAGGTACCAACGTCACTGTTTGCAATTGTTCTTCCATCGGTGGCTGTAATAAAGTCAACAACACTGCCGGTGGGTTAATCGTTGCCCAAAAATGAGCTATTGGCGACATAGTTGTCTGCGGCGAAGTCATGCCCATTTGAGAAACTTGAACAGAGATTAATAAAAAGAATGCCGTGACACCCGCAAGAAAAATCATTGCTCCATAAGTGGCAATAATTGCAACAATGGTTTTTCTGATTAACGTTGAGAACATGACCCCAATGCTCGCGATTGCGAGCAAAGTCAGCATATAAAACAGGAAAATATATAATAATTGGCTCGGGGAAACGCCTCCGTATAAGAAAACTAAACTGTAAATAGGTAAACCAGACACAATCATCAACAACAAAAATGCAATCGATGACGTCATTTTCCCAAATATGATTTGGAATGATGTTTGCGACGTGGTTAGCAATATATTCAACGTTTGTTTTTCACGTTCTGTACTAATCGTACCTGCTGTTAAGGCGGGCGTAATAAATAAAATCAATCCTAATTGAATATACGTCATCATACTAAATAGCATGAAACTTTCATCTGGACGGAAAAAACCATTTCCAGTTAAAGATGTAGCTAGAAAGATAAAACCAAAAACAAATACACTCATCGCGATTAAGTAAAACAAAATACCTGTAAAACTTTTCAAGTTGCGGAAACGCAATTTAAGCTCTTTAACTAGTACAGGATTGGTAAATAGGGTTTTCATCCAATTTCCACTCCTTTTGTAATTGCCATGAAGACATCTTCCAAATCTGTTTCTTCTTCAGAAAAAGAAAGAATCGGCAATTTTTGTTGAATTGCGCGTTGCAACAATTGCAGTTGATCTTCTTCACTCCCGCGATAGAAAAACTGAAGGGTATTTTTACCTTGCAATTCTACAAGCTGAGAAACAAATGGGTCCATTTCAAAAAATGCAATAACTGCTTGCATATCTCCTACTATTTTAACGCGAAGCACTTTTTCACTTTGCAATTGGGCTTGAATATCAGCAACGGATCCTTGTGCAATCAATTTACCGTTATCAATAACCCCAATACTGTCACACATCTCCGCAAGTTCCGGAAGAATGTGAGAAGAAATCAAAATGGTTTTCCCCATGGCTTTTAACTCTCTTAATATATCTCTCATTTCTACTCGCGCACGTGGATCTAGTCCTGATGCCGGTTCATCTAAAATTAGTATTTTTGGATCGTGAATTAATGCACGTGCTAGACATAGTCGTTGCTTCATCCCGCGTGATAATAAATCGACATATTCATATCGCTTGTTCTCTAAATTGACTAACTCCAAAAGCTTTGGAATTAACACCTCACGTTCTTTTGGTTTAATGCCGTAACTTGCACCGTAAAAATCCAAATACTCATCCGTTTTTAATTGATCATACACCCCAAAGAAATCTGGTACATAGCCAATTTGTTTACGAACTTCTTGAGGATTTTTAGTAACGCTCACGCCGTTGATAAATGCATCTCCAGCTGTTGGTTGAAGCAGTGTGGCTAAAATCGAAAAAGTTGTTGATTTCCCTGCTCCGTTTGCGCCAACAAAACCAAAAACTGTGCTATCTTCTACCACTAAATTCAAATCCTGAAGTGCGTAGAAAGAACCGTATTTTTTTGTCAATCCGATTGTTTCAATCACGGAGCAATCACTCCTTTCAATTTAACTTTTGGTACAATCACTTCGGGAATTCCAGAATTATTTTCAGTCATGTTTAATTTAAGTTTAATAGTGCCTTCTGCATTCAAATAATTTTTAGCATTGTCAGTGAATTTTTGATTAGACTCGGTAATTTCCTCATAATCTTCACTTTCATAATTGAATATACTAACAGTTAAATTTGTCGCAGACTTGGTCACTGCTAATTCATCCCAATCAGCTTTTTTTAGCTCCACATCTTCTGGCAGTGCATAAGTAAGTTCATATTCTCCCGGTTCTAAGTAGTACATATAAGGATCATCCGATACGTTTTCAAAATAGCCGTTGTTATTAGCGGATGCGAGATTCATCGAAAATACATCAGTATTTAACGTAATCGCACCACTTAAGCTCAATTTCGGTTTAAAACTTTGGGCTATAAGATGAACAGATTCTACAGATGCCCGTTGGTTTTCAAGGGTAATTGGAACAATAGCATCTTGAGTATATGCAATTACATAGGGAGTTTTTCCATTTTGTGACAATTGTTCATAAGACGTTACAAGTAGTGATTGACGACGCGCTTTTTCTAACTCTTTTAAATTCGCGATCGGCTGATAACTATAAGACTGACCGATTGGAGCAGCTGGTGACAAAATGGCCGATTGTACTGTTTCATCAACCACTAACTCTTCTCCCGGGTTCAACTTGCCTATGTCTATAAGACGTGTGCCAGTCCAAATCGAAACACTTTCGACTGCAAATGGAAAATTATTTTGAATGGTTCCGGTAATTTTTTCATTTGCGACCTCCAAATCAATACTGAAGTCCCCACTATTTTCAATATATGATTGACCCATAATTGAACCCACAGACCAATAACGCATATCACGCAACGTCATTTGGTTGCTTGCAGCTCCTTTTTCCAACATGGCCGATAAATATGGCTGTGTGGATGAAAATTCACTAGCTAAGCGATGTGTCATGGTAGTAGATGATGGAGCTGTAAATTCATAATTTCCTCCGCGATTTGAAAGTAATGAATAGACGTAATAACCTTTTAATCCACTATCCGCATCTACTTCAAAAAATCCAGTTTGCTGAATTTGCGGGTTACCAATGCGATCTTTTGCCCCAAATGCGAATAAGCCAATTGAAGTCAGTAATGCAATCATCGGAATGATAAACCACGCATATTCACGTTTGTCTTTTTTCTTAAGTACGATATATAGAATAGGGACAATTAATAAAATATATAGCACGATAATCGTAATAATGAATGGTTTTGACACTTCAAAGCTATCAAATAGTTCGTTAACACTTCCAACTTCATACGTCATGTAATCGAGAATTGATTGCCCACCCATCGCATTATAGTTGGCTACGGATGACGGAAAAAAATTCGAAATCACTTGACTATAACCTTTTTGGCCGGAAACGGTTTCATCACCAAGTGAAAAACTCAGTTGCGTCAAACTACCAGATCCAACAGACTGGGAGGCCGCCAGAACTTGGCCGTCTTTTTGCAGTTTAACGACTGCTCCTTCTTTAGCAGTTGCTTGAATCACAGGGATGGATTTTTCAAGTCCTGGAATTGTCATTTCTGTTGATTCTGCTAAATTTAAAGGCAAATGCTCACTCAAATTTCCGAGTTCTGCTTCTATATTACTCGAAGATCCCGTAATGACGTGTCCACCTTGCTGAAGCCATAGCAAAATAGCTTGTTGTGTAGGTTTGGGTAAGTCACTGTAGGCAAATTCATCAATAACAAGAAAGTCAATCATGTCCCAAGCTTGGGCTTCAGTAGGCAATGTGAAATTCTTTAATTGATTTAAATGAAATACTTCCACTCCTTCGGTATTTGGTATCGCAAGTTGTTTTAAAGGCAATAAGCGGTCTTGATTGTCTGTTAATGTTGCCACAAATAAGGACATAGGTGAATAATTGGAAGGCTGTATCTTTTTACTTCCTTTAAACGCAATAGATTTTCCGTCTTTCCATCCACCTTCAAATAAGAAAATATTTTGGTCGCCTGTTCCTCCAGAATAGTAAGTATCTGTTAACCCAGAAACTGCGACTTGTAGTGACTTTGTTTCTCCTTCAGCAAGTTCGATGGGTATCGCCATCCCGGCTCCAAGGTTATAAGTTTCTGAAAAACTAAGTACTAAATCGCCAGAGAACGCTGACCCGTCATTAGTTATCGTAAATTGTAGCGGCAAGCCTTTTTCATATTTTACTTTGTTTTGAAAACCGGCACTTGAATCTACTGTGATTTGTGGTGCCGCTAAAGATGGTTGTGGCACGATAAAAAAACTAATTAGCAATGCAAAAGCAAAAAATGCCAGCAATCGTCTATACATGTTGATCCCCCTTTTACTCGTCTCTTTATTAGTACGCTGCGAATTCAAAATAGTTCCATATTCTCATAACAAAAGCTATTTAAATTTTTCCACAAAATAAGAGCAGACAGCCTCAGCTGTCTGCTCTTATAGTGTTAAAAAGAAACCATGTAGAAAATCTGGCATGAAAGTTAGGATTTGTTCATCTGGGTTTAACTTTGCGTGGTGCAAACCATAAGAAGAATTCACACCCGCCCAGAACATCACTCCTGGAAGTTGCTCCGTAAAATAACCAAAGTCTTCCCCAGTCATGGCTGCTTCACTTCGTATAGCTTTAATAGTCGGTACTTGACTTGCATACGACAAAAATTGCTCAGCTAACTCTTGATCATTATTCACTTCAAGATAACTCGAACCGTAATCGATACTAACTCGACAATTGTATGCTTCTTCTACTGCACGACATATTGCTTCAATCCGCTTTTTCATCTGGCTCATCGATTCACTGTTCAGTGTACGAATCGTTCCTTCTAGACGCGCATGTTCAGCAATAATGTTTTGTACCGTGCCCGCGCTAAGCTTACCAATTGTTAGAACAGCTGAATCCATTGGGTTCACGTTTCGACTAACAATCGTTTGTAATTGCATAAGCAATGAAGCCGCAGCAACCGCCATGTCTTCTGTTAGATGAGGAAAAGCCGCGTGTCCCCCTTTGCCATGAAGATCAATAAACAACTCAGACGTATTCGCAAACAATAATCCTGGTCGGGTACCCACAGTGCCTACAGGTAGTTCTGGTGCAATGTGCAACGCAGCAATCATATCCGGCAGAAAATCAGGTTTTTCATTTTTCAACCATTCCCGAAAAGGCAATGCGCCTCCCGGACCTTCTTCAGCTGGTTGGAATAAAATAACGACATCATCTTTAATCGGCTTTTCAACTAGCTTTTCTAACAAACCAACAGCGATTGTCATGTGCACATCGTGACCGCAAGCATGCATAAAGCCTGGATGAGTCGATTGAAACTCTAGTCCTGTTTCTTCTGGGATTGGCAAAGCATCTATGTCTGTTCTCCAACCAATTAGCTTGGTCGGATTTTCACCTAACACTTTAACTGCGATGCCAGTACGCCATTTCACTATTTCTAATCGCTCTTGCGAAAACTGAGAAATAATGTCCATTAAATAGGCTTGCGTTTTTACTTCTTGAAAACCAATCTCCGGAATTTGATGCAAAGCTCTTCTAATTTTCACTAATTCCATTGGATTCACCGATTATAGCTGTCTTAATTCGTGCTTGATTTCTGTTTTTGAACGAGTTTTTGCATCCATCAATTTCAATACTCGCGCTGGAGTTCCGCCCACTACTGAGTTTTCAGGTACATCTTCGATAACAATTGCGCCTGCTGCCACAACTGCACCTTTCCCAATGCGAACTCCTTCAAGAACGACTGCATTAGCACCGATCATTACGTCATCTTCAACAATAACTGGAGTAGCTGATGCTGGCTCGATTACGCCTGCAAGTACTGCGCCTGCTCCGATGTGACAATTTTTCCCGACAGTTGCACGGCCGCCCATAATAACGCCCATATCAATCATCGTACCATCTCCAATAACAGAACCAATGTTGATCACAGCACCCATCATGATGATACAGTTATTGCCGATTTCAACATTTTCCCGGATAAATGCACCCGGTTCAATACGGCTGTTGATGTTTTTCATATCTAACATAGGAATAGCTGAATTTCTGCGATCATTTTCCACCACAGAATCTTCAATGACAGAAGCATTTGCTTCTAATGCTGATTGAATATCTGACCATTCGCCAAATACAGTTACTGAATTGCCTTCTCCGAATACTTTTGAATCTGTACCATAATCTAAATCAGCAACACCTTGTCCTTTTATGTAAACTTTTACAGGCGTCGATTTCTTAGCATTCTGTATGTACGAAATAATTTCATTTGCATCCATTTGTTTCATCAATAAAAACCTCTTTCTGTTATGTGATGTTGTTATTATATCTGATTTAGCATAAAAATTCATCCACTTCACCTTAATAAAGTGGCATGTTTTTCGACTATAGCCACAAAAGCTTCTACTTGTCGTAGTTGAAACGCCGACTCATAACCAATTAACCACGTATCACGCGTTAATTCTAATTCTTCTTCGTTATTTGTTAATGGCATCATGTGCACGTCTTCATTGCCTGTTAACGTAATAGATGGCAAGATGGCATAACCAATTCCGTTTACCGCCATTTGTTTACACGTTTCTATTTGATCAACTGTTATTTGACGTTTAGGGTTAGAAGCAAAATGTTTTTGCCACCATTGCTGAATTTCTTCATAATACGTCGAATCACTTTTAAATTGGATAAATGGTCGTTCTGTTTGAAGAAGCTCTTCAAGTGACCGAATTTCTTTGTCCACTAAATACAACGTATCTTTGAACAAATGCAATTTTGGTCCCTTCCAGTCTGTATGGCCACGAACAATTCCAATATGAGCCTCACCGTCGTAAAGGGCTCGAACAATTTCCGAGCTCCAGCCGGTAATCAGTTGAATTTTCGCTTCTGGATAAAGTGTAACAAAATCTTTTAATACTTTTGGTAGCCAGTTTTGACCAATAATCGTGGCACATGCAATTTTTAACGTTCCGTGCACTTTTGAGGTCAAGGTATGTAACACTTCAAACACTTCTTCTTTTCGCTGAATTGTTTCATTGGCATATTGGATGACCAATTCTCCAGCAGGTGTCGGTGAGAGGCCTTTTTGAGAACGAATAAACAATTGCTGACCCCAGTCTTTTTCAATAGTTTGAAGACGTTGCGACAAAGCCGGTTGCGATAAAAATAGTCGTTCGGCAGCTTTTCTCATATTTCCTTCTTCTGCCAACACTTTAATGACTAATTCTTCATTTGACATGACCCTTCACCCCTTTTTGACCACGAAGTCCCAAAATCAATACCAGGCTAAGCACCGCGAAAAATGCGGTTACTAAATACACGATTTGAAGCGACTCTGCTAATGCCTGCTGAAGAAACCTTAACACTTCGATTGGCATCTCGACACGAGTATTTTTACTCAATAAATCATTGATTGAACTTAATGTATAATTTTGGCCGTTTTCAGCAAAATACCGCAGAAGCGAACTGTTCAAAATGCTTCCGAGTAACGCCACACCAATCGTACTGCCTAAGTTTCGCATGAACATATTTGAAGCCGTAGCTGCCCCCCGCTGTTCATAAGAAACGGCCGCTTGAATCGAAACAATAAATGCTGTACTAGTTAGTCCCATTCCAATACCAATAGCAAAACTAGACATCGCTGCCCATAAAGGACCAAAGCTAGGTTGCATCGTGACAAATAGCAATGTTCCCAGCACGAGGGAAACCCCGCCAGCTAATGAGGTTTTAAAATATCCAATTTTCAGCAATAATCTTCCCGAAAAAAATGCGGCAAGTGGCCAACCGATCGACATAGCGGTTAACGTAAACCCAGCAATTGCAGCAGGCTGCTCCATGACCCCAGTTACATAAGTCGGCAAATAACTCGAGATTCCAATTAAAATAACTCCTGTAGCTAACGAAACAAGATTCGCATACAGAATGGTTTTATTGCGCCAAATTTCAAAAGGCATAATTGGATCGACAGCTTTACGCTCTACTAATACGAAAAATACGATAAGCAAACTGCTCGATAAGAATAAAATTAACGATTGCATAGATAGCCAACTAAATGATACACCGCCTTCTACAAGCAAATACAATAAACTAGACAAGGCGACCATTAACAAAACTGCACCTTTATAATCGATTACAGGTGTTTTATGATTTACAGGTTCTTTTAAAAACAATAGAACGCCTAGTAAAGATAAAATCCCAAGAGGCAAATTCACCCAAAACACATATTCCCAACCGATGGTTACAACTAGTACACCACCAATAGCTGGCCCGGTAACAGCTGAAATTCCCCACACACTCGACAAATAACCTTGGATTTTTGCACGTTCTTCTCTCGTATATATATCCCCGACAATTGTGGTGGCGATAGGCATAACCGCGCCCGCTCCGAGACCTTGAACAAAGCGGTAAATTATCAATTCATCCATTGATGTGGACAAGCCACATAATAAAGAACCAAGTAAAAATAATAGCATTCCAATCGTAAATATGCGTTTACGACCAAATATATCTGATAGTTTACCGTACAGTAAGACGGTTATCGTACTCATTAGTAAATAGGCCGAGAACACCCAGCTGTATTGTGAAAAACCTCCTAATTCAGCTGCAATACTAGGCATAGCCGTTGAAACAATCGTGGCTTCGACAGCACTGACAAACATCGCCAACATAACAGAAGCTAGAACTAACGGCCTTTTCGTTTTTTCCATTAAACAAACCTCTTTTCAACTCGGTATAAGAAAAACAAAAACGCCTTTATAGATTTTATCAGCAGAAGCCAAGTTGACTTATACTTCTAGAATCCGGGCGCCAGTGTTTGAACCGTTATAAGCATGAAGCTCCATCTTTTTTAAGCATAAAAAAGGCCTCTAAGACGAGACCTTCTCTACATTTATTTTTTCAATTGATACAGTTGCTTTTTCAGTTGTTTTAATACAACACGCCGTGTCAAGATTCCCATAAACATTTCCTCATCATCAACAATGCAAAGAAAATTTTGGTTAATGACCATATCTAGCGCTTTTTGAAAACGCTCATTAATGTGGATCAAAGGAAGATCTTTTTCCATAATATCTTCCACGCGGATATCAGAAAGCCGTTCGTATTCTATATGGTCCAAACCAAGAATTGCATCAGTTATTCGTTGTGCATTAATCAGGCCGCGAAAGCGATATTTTGAATCCAGAACCGGTATAGCGGAATAACCTGTCTTCGTCAAAACAAGTAGTGCATGTTCTGCACTATTACCTATTTGAACATGTGCAACTTTCTCGGAAGAGATGATATAGTCTTCGATCGGTGTATCAAGAAAATCTTTGCTTGGTAATGAAATCATGTACTCTACTCCTTTTACAACGCCTGTATTAAATGCCACCTTTTAGGTTCATCATAACACATTGGCATGCTCGAAACTATTTAAATCTCCCTATAACTTACTTAAAAAGGAAATTTATTTAGCCATTGTCCACCGTCTAAAGTGACAATTTCGCCATTCATATACGAGGCTTTTTCAGACATGATAAAAGCTGCAAGTTCAGCTACTTCTTCCGGTTTCCCAAGTCTGCCTAGCGGAATCGATTCTAACGTTCGCTTCGCTGCTTTCTCGGATTCCCACAGTTTTTCTGCGCCTCCTGTTCGTTCGATTGGCCCAGGAGCAATCCCGTTCACTCGTATACCAAACTGCGTTCCCCATTCAACCGCAAGTGTTCGAGTTAATGACATGACGCCTGCTTTCGCCGCTGCCGAGTGAGCAACTCCAGCACCTGCATTCCAAGCATATGTGGCAAGCATATTAATGATGTTGCCTTTTGTACCATTTTCAATCCAATAATTTCCGACTGCATGCGAACAGAAAAATGTACCATTCAATACAATATCAATTACCGATTTCCATCCGTTCGGCGAAAGTTTTTCTGCATGAACAATAAAGTTCCCTGCCGCATTGTTGACTAAACCATCCACTCTTCCAAATTTTTCATGAGCGAATTTGACCATTGCCTTAGCATGTTCAGGTTCCCGGACATCCATTTGAAACACTTCTACTGAACCCCGTTCTCCTGTAATCGTTTTCACAGCTTCGTTGAGTTTTTCCATATCTCGTCCAGTTATCACCACATTTGCTCCTTCAGAAGCAAATTTTTTAGCCATATAGAGTCCCATACCACTTGATCCACCAGTAACAATAATCGTTTGATCTGTAAACATACAAACATCCCCCTTATCGACTCTGTAGTTAGATTAATGATTTTCACCTGCCAATACTTCGGTCAGGCGTTCTCACCTTCACTAATAGAGTTCTACAAAGATTATGACTTTTCCTTCTATTAGATACAGTCCTTTGGTATACAGTGTCTGGAAATTTTGATATGATAATATCGAACTACCACTAAATTGGATGAAAGGAATGAGTCCATGCCAACTGCAAAATCAGATTCAGATATCGCACAAGCCATTTTCACAGTTAATCGGCACGCAAAAACCGCTCCCGACAATCAATATTTATATGCACTTAAAAAAGAAGCATTAAATTTGATGATTGAAAAACAGCGTGCATTAAAACTTGGTTTACACTTCAGTAAAAACCCCCAGAAAAGTCAACAACAATCTTCCGTCCTCGTCAAATGCGGCAATTATTATTTTCACATGCTCCCGAAAAAAGAAGATTTTGCCTCACTTGAACATTTAGGTCACTTGGATGATACTTATCGAAATCCACCAAGTCGCATGAATTTAAAAGTGGCAAAAGAGATATTGCGGACGTTAACCGGATTGGAACCACATAAAAAAGAATCGACAACATCTAGTTTCTCTAAAACTTATCAACCAAGACAAATTGATCGTTTTTATTCTCCAAAAAAATCTTATTTTGATTAAGTATAAAAACAGCCGAAAACCATTAATGGTTTTCGGCTGTTTTTATGCTTTATAATGTTCAATTAAAGCTTGTGTACCATTTTCTTCATTTCCTTGTGCTGCAACTTTTTCATACATGCTGAGCGACATACGAAGCCCTGGTAAATCTAATCCCCAGTTCTCCGCTTCTTGCGCTGCAATCTTCATATCTTTAATAAAGTGTTTTATGTAAAAACCTGGTCGGAAATCTTCGTTGATCATTTTTGGCGCTAAGTTAGATAATGACCATGAACCGGCTGCACCTGAAGAAATCGATCGCAGTACCCGCTCTGGGTCTAAACCTGCTTTTTTCGCGTAAATAATCGACTCGCAAACACCAATCATGTTACTCGCAATGTTAATTTGGTTACACATTTTGGTGTGCTGTCCTGAACCTGCGGGACCTTGGAATACTATATTTTCACCGAATAAGTTAAGAATAGGCAAGATTTTCTTGTAAACTTCTTTTTCGCCACCAATCATAATGGATAAGACACCATTTTTGGCACCGATATCTCCTCCAGATACAGGAGCATCCAATGCGTGAAGCTCTTTTTCAGTAGCTACTTCAAAAATTCGTTGAGCCAATTGTGGCTGCGAAGTTGTCATGTCTACAAGAATTGTTCCTTTATTTGCATTTTCTAATAAACCATTTTCACCGAAATATACTTGTTCTACATCAGAAGGATAACCAACCATTGTAAAAATTACTTCACTAGTTTCAGCTACTTTCTGCGGTGAATCAACAAGTACTGCACCGGCTTCTACTAAATTTCCTGCTTTTTGAGCAGTGCGTGTATAAATAGAAACTTCATGCTGAGCGTCGAGCAAATGTTTGACTAAGCTATTCCCCATGACACCCGTTCCGATAAATCCCAGTTTCATATGTATATCCCCCTTTTAGTTTCATCTATAGTCTAGCAAAATTCTTCTAGATATACACTTATTAGAAATAAAAACGCTAGTAAAGAGATGATAAAACTGCATTGCCTTAAAAAAACACAAAAAAGAAGCCGACCCGTAAACGGACCGACCACAAAAGGGGGAAATGAGAATGTTGCTGTGTTCAAGTATACTATCCCCCTCTTGAAATGACTTTAAACATATTCTTTTAAATAATCATTTTTTATTTTTTGGATATCTTTTTTAAATTGGACAACTTGTGATTCTGGCAACTGTTTATCACCATACCGAATTTGGTCATATGTGTTGTAGAAAGCATCAGATACGTCCCACTTCATCCGACCTACCCACTCCCGGACCGTTTCGTAATCTCTTCTTCCTAACTTTTGTTCGTTAGCGGATTTTTCAAGTTCGCGAAAAGCTTCCCTTATTTGATGCAAATCCATTCGATACTCTAACGATTTTGTCGCAGTTGATACAACCGGTTCTGTTAATTGATGACGAGTTCTCTGGATGCTAGTGCTATTTTCTTGTATCGGTTCTTGTAATTGTGGCTTTGTTTTTCTCAGCCACAAAATGAGTACAATCAAGCACCCAAAAATGACAAGCCCTAGCAATATTTCTACCGGATAATCTGTTACCACCGCTTCATATACTGGCTGATCGCTTTGCGCCATTTTCTCTTCTGGTCCCAACTTGTCTATGGTTTCTTGCATTTCTTCTTCTGTCGACAAGCCTGACAAAAACTTTGTGATTCTCTCCATTAAAAGAGCAAGCGGCCAAAACAAGAGAGGAATGGCTCCGCCAACACCCCAGCCTATTCCGCGACGTACTTCATCAGCGATAAACAATGTAGCAATCGCTGCACCACTAGCCAAGCTAAAAGCAACAAGCAATGCACTCGCTCCTTGAGATAATCGCGCACCATTTGATTTAAAACGGCTGTATAGGTAAGTCACTTGAGAAACAGCATAAAACAGGATAGCTACGGGAACAATGGAAAAAAGCAACTGAGCTGACTGTTCTTCAGGATTTAGTAAAAGAAGAATCCAGCAAACGCTGAAAACCACAACAAACTTTACCAAAAAATGATGATCGTTACTAATCTCATTGTAAAAGCTTGAATACCTTCCATGGAGCATATAAATGATGAGCATACCTAAAAAGAGCGCGAGCCATAATGGGACTCCTACAAACCACATCATAAGCGTAGCAAGAAAAGAAATCCCAATTCCAACTACTAACCGATAAGAATAGATCGAAAATAATAAATAAGCACTTCCTGAAACGACTAAAGCAATTGCTATCCATCGCCAAACGATTGGCTGTTCAACGAAAACAAGCATTAAGGAAACGATAAAAGCATCAAGCATAAAATAGCGAAACGAGACAAAGCGGGAAATCATGCCAGATCACGTTCCTTTCTACTTGGTAAAACCGTCAACTGAGTTTGTTTTCTCCACTTTTCAATAAAATGAAGAGCGTCTTCTGGCTTATCGGTTAATAGGTATGTGGTGTAAGGCAATTCCGTATGGATGTCCAAATGCCCTAACATATTGCTAAAAGCCAAGGTTGCATTGTTTTTAGAAATGACCGAGAGCAGCTCCAATGCTTGTTGACGCTGCTTTTGCCCTTGTCCTGCAGACAAATACAAATACGGCATCTTTCCCGCTGAACGAATATTAACTGCTAACGCATAAGGCACACCTGTAATAAAACAATTCTCGATATACGAAGCCAGTTCTTCAATTCGTTTTTCTAAATTAGGAATAGTGCCATAATGTGAAGAAACATTCAATGCAAAAAGCATCGTTTCATTTGCTACTTGCGAAAAAATTTTTGTTTGGTAATTTTGCATTCTCACGCTGGCTTTCCAGTGAATTTGGTTGAATTGATCTGTTAAGACATAATCACGCGTCCCGATTGGTTGAAAGGCGTCATCAAACAATGAGTGCTTTAAATTGAATTCGCCTGGCTTTTGTGGAGACGGGGTATACCCAAAAGGATACTTCTGGAGCTTTGGAAACACGAGTTGCTCATGCAAAATTCTAGGCTGATACGCTAAGGTCACACTGCCTTCTCCAAATGGTTGAGGAATGAGCACTTCCATTTTCGAAATGCGAGAGATTCCTCTTTTTTTTCCTGTGACAGGCACCTCTATTTCGATGCTTTCGTTATGACCAATTGTAAAAGGCAGTTCAAGTTCTATTAAATCTCCAGTACTTATCTGCTGCTCTTCTGTTGGTTCCACTGCATGATGAAACCAAATTTTCAATTGACCACCCCAAATTGGCAAGCCTCCATTTTTGAAAGCTAGTTGCCAAGTTGAAACCCCATCATACAGCACACGTTTTCGCAGACGCTGGTTTTGAAAAACCAATTTTTTTCCCACTTGATTTAAATAATATATTTGCAGACCCACTATTGTTGTAACAAAAATAATGACCGCCGCCGCAGTAAACTGCAAAAACACCATAGCCATAAAAAACAAAACAAATAAAAATCCCAATACCCATTTCATGTTTTTCAAGTCATCTTCATGGCGCATCCATAGCATTTAAAATGCCTCTACCGGAGAAGAAAGTGAATTTACGATTTCTTGTAAAATCGCAGCCGACTCCTGAACAAGCATTCCTTCAGCAGTTAACAGTAAACGATGGACTGCCACCGGTTCTAATATGTATTTGACGTCATCTGGCGTAACAAAATCTCGGCCTTCAAGAAATGCTTTACCTTGCGCTGCATGAACAAGTGCTAAAGCCGCCCTAGAACTTAAACCAAGTTCGATCGACGGATGTTCACGCGTCGCTCGCACTAGTGACAGAATATATGTTTCAATGTCTTCATGTACAGCTACTTGCCCTGCATCTAGATGCCACTGTTGGACATCTTTCACTGACGCAACTGGCAAAATTTCTTTCTTGTGGGAGACGTTATCACGAAAATTTCGGATAATCGACAGTTCTTCTTCATAGGTTGGATAACCGATCTCTAACCGGAACAAAAAGCGGTCGAGTTGTGCCGCAGGTAGCGGAAAGGTTCCTTGTTGAGATTCGACAGGATTTTGAGTTGCAATAACGATAAACGGGTTTGGTAATTGAAGCGTATCTCCATCGATGGTCGCTTGTTTTTCTTCCATCGATTCTAAAAGACTCGACTGGGTCCTTGGAGTAGCGCGGTTGATTTCATCAGCCAGTAATAAATTTGTTTGTACGGGGCCTGCCCGCAATTCAAACTCTTGCGTTTTTGGATTAAAAAAACGAATGCCTGTCACGTCTGACGGCAAAACATCTGGTGTAAATTGGATTCGTTGAAACTGACCTGCAAATGATCCCGCAAATGCTTTCGCCATCCATGTCTTACCTGAACCCGGTACACTCTCAAGCAATACATGCCCCCCTTGAATCAAAGCGATTAGCATAAAGTCTATTTCTTTTTCCCTGCCCACGACCAAACGATTTAATTGTGCTTTAACTTGCGTTAAATTCTCCACCTATTCTCCCCGCTTCCTATTTTGATGGCTCTACCGTATAAGTATAAACAGTCGTGCCATGATGGTAAGCCGTCCCACGAAAGTGTTTAAAATCCTCACGTGCAATCAAAACTGTACGAAATTCTAAAAAGTCTTCTTTTTCAATGGTGATGGATTCAATAACGCCATTTTTCAAATCTTCTAGTTGCTGGTTGTAATCAGTCATGAATTGTTCTCCTTTTGCCTTAGTTTTGATAAGCTATTCTGTTATAATACTAAACGGATGATAAATATTGACGCTCAAAAAGTATACGAAACGACTATAAACAGTCTAAAAACCTGTTCTAGGCAATAGTATACAGCAAGAAAACAACTTAGACATCTTTGTCAATAAAGTCTCCATGGCTTTGAATTTAGGAGGATTTACATGATTAACTTTTTAAAGCAGCATCCGTTGATCTTGATGCTGCCCTTGGCTTTCTTTTTGTATAATTTAGCCTTTGAAAATACTGCGATTTTTTGGTATATGTACACATTTGCGACGCTGATTCTTATGTCTCTCGCTATCATATTCGTTAAAATTTTCGATGAGCTTGCCACATGGAAATTATTGGTTTACGGTATAATTTTTGGTACACTTTTATACGGAATCTTTTTCGCTGGTTATCAATTATTTCTTTTGACCCCGCTTGACGTAGCCGGCTCGATTGAAACGTTTCTTTCTAGATTTTCCCCTGTATCAATTTGGCACTATTTACTGCTGATGTTTATCATCGTACCAGGTGAAGAGATTTTTTGGAGAGGCTTAGTACAACAAAAGCTAAAGCAATATGTCTCTACACCTATCGCCATTCTAACTAGTTCCCTTTTATTTGGATTAGCGCTAGCACTGGGTGGGTTTTGGTTTGGTGCTTTAGCTGGTATTGTTGTCAGCTTGATTCTAGGGTTTCTTTATGAATGGAAAAAAAGCTTACCAGTCATTATCGTCGCTCATTTGGTCATGATTGTTTTGTTGTTTTTGATTATGCCACTATCTATATAAAGTGAAACATTCCTCCCGCTTAGACGTCTAATAGACAAACCAGCTAGGGAGGAATTTTTTTATGAAAAAGAACTTATTTTTATTGTCATCCGTTATGGTGGTTAGTTTGTTGCTCACAGCTTGTCTATCTCAGGAAGAAGATGAAGTGACTGAGCCTGTTGAATCGACAGAACAAGCACCTGCAGAAGAACAGTCAACTCCTGATGAAGGTGAATCGACAGAACCAGCAGGAACGCTAACACAAAGCGATGGACAAAATTACGAACTTTATGTACAAGATGGATATGAACTCACTGCAGAAGAACCAAATAAAGATGTGTTGTATGTAGCAGATAACACAGCTGTATTTACGCGTGTGGAAACATTCCCACTTGCTGAAGCCGACTATGACTTTGTAGTAAATACAATGAAAGAAACTTTGGCTGCTGTAAACCCCGATCAAGAGCCTGTTGAAGTCACTGATTTTGATCATAATAATGCTATGCAGTCTGTAGCATATACCATTCCAAGTGCTGAAGGCGCGGTTACCGGGATTGTCTATGAATTAGAAAATCTTATTGTACGCCTAACTATTTTTGACGACAGCTCAGTTAATGCTACTGATGACTTTATTGCTATGAGTAAAACGATTAAAGCAATTCAATAGTATATATGATTTAAAGCAATAAAAAACCTTCCGAAATTTCGGAAGGTTTTTTTGAGTCAGTATGATAAATCTTTAATCGATAAGCCAAGCTTTTTCATCAATTCGATGGCTTGGTCTTTTTCTTCACTTGATAACGCTTCAGTCAATTCATGTAACTTTTTTTCATGTTGCGGGAAGATTTCCGCCATGAATTCCTTGCCTGACTCCGATATTTCAGCATATGTGATTCGACGATCGCTTGGGCTGTTTACACGTGTGATATACCCTCGTTTTTCAAGCTTATCGATTACATAAGTAATAGAACCACTGGCTAAAAGAATTTTTCCACCAATTTTTTGTAGCGGTTGTTTCCCTTTATGGTACAACAATTCTAAAACAGCAAATTCAGTTGGGTTAACTCCACTTGCTTGAAAAAATTGGTTTGTTTGTTCAGTGATGGCTTTATGTGCGCGTGATAGCACGATAAATAATTTTAACGATTGTTTAATATCTTCGTCCATTTGGCTCACTCTTTCTACTGCTAAAATTGTATTACACTAATTATAGTTCTTTTTTCACAAAAATAATAGCTTTTCAGGTTACCCAATAATTACGCGTTCTTTTGGATAATGGAATTTTGTCGGATCTGTTTTACCGCCAATGGTGAATAAGAAGGAGATTAATCCTACACGCCCTACAAACATTAATGCCATTATAATAACTTTCCCAACATCTGACAAGTCACTTGTGATTCCTAACGACATTCCACATGTTCCAAAAGCAGAAGTGATTTCAAATATTATTTCAACAATTGTAGCTGCAGGCTCCGTGATAAGCAAAGCCAAAGTAGCGGCAAAAACTATAAAGAATGCCAAAAAGATAACCGCAAACGAACGGAAAACATCGATCAATTCAATTTCACGGTTAAATATTTGAATTGTATTTTTCCCACGCGCAAAATTAATCAAAAATAAAATCGCAATCGCAAAAGTTGTGGTACGAATGCCCCCTCCTGCAGAACTTGGAGATGCACCCACAAACATTAATGCACTCATAAAAGCATTTGTAGCATCACTAAATTGTGTGATGTCGACGGTCACTAACCCACCTGAACGCGATGAAACGGAATGAAAAAGTGAAGCAAATAGTGATTCATGCCAGGTCATGCCTTTAAATGCTCTGACCGATTCCAATAAAAAGATACCAATAGCTCCAACAGCTAATAAAACGGCAAAGATACTCGTCGTAATTTTCGTG
This sequence comes from Planococcus donghaensis, assembly GCF_001687665.2. Lineage (NCBI taxonomy): Bacteria > Bacillati > Bacillota > Bacilli > Caryophanales > Caryophanaceae > Planococcus > Planococcus donghaensis. The sequence goes on from NZ_CP016543.2 coordinate 2,242,515, forward strand.
AACAAAGAAAATCGGAAGTATTTTTGCTTGTTGGAGATAAATTCTTTTACTTCGATTAAAACTGGAAATCCGATAGCACCTAGAATGATCAGAATCATATTTATGATTTGAACAAAATAGTCATTGAAATAGGGCACTAATGATTCCCCAGTTATGTCGAATCCTCCGTTAGTCGTAGCTGTTATTGAGCCAAAGACACCATGGAGTAAAGCTTCTTGGAATGTCGGGAAATACTGTGTAAAGTAAATTGTCAGCACCAGTGCACCGACCGCTTCTATTAACAACATAATTTTCACAATTTCTCGTATTAGTTTGACGACCCCAGACATACTCGACTGATTATGATCGACCATGATTAACTGACGTTCACGCAACCCGATACGCTTACCAAAAAGAAGCCAGATAAATGTACCAATCGACATGATACCAATGCCACCTAGCTGCAAAACGGTCATTAGAACAAGAATACCAAAGACCGTATACGTATCAACAACGTTAATTACCGTTAAACCTGTTACACTTACAGCACTTACTGCAGTAAACAAGCTATCGATTAAAGGAATGGTCATTCCCGGTTTATGGACATTCGGTAACCTTAGTAATAAGAAGGAAACAGCAATTGCCACAAAATAATACGAAACAATCGCCTGTGCAGGTGTTAAATTCCGTACTTTTTGAAATGATTTATTCATAAGACATGGATTCCCTTCAGTGTTATACTCTCTCCTCATTCTATGAAAAGAATTGACAAAAAGAAAGAGAAATCGAAAATCTATTTAACTTAGATTTTCGCTTTCTCGTTTTTATGCTCTACTAGAGACTGATTATTGATTGAACTTAGCATAAAATCAGCCTCTTGTTATAAGCTTTCTGTGTTATAGAAAACAGTTTTTGTGTTATTAGCACCTATTTCCCTTCACTTTTGTTCTTGTGATCTTTTTCGTCTTTTATTCTTTTATCATGATTTTCTTCTTTGTTAATTGAGTGATTACCCTTAACAGAATCGGTTTTCATTTTTTCTTTTTTAACGTCTTTACTATTTTTCTCTATCTTTTTTTCTACTTTTCCTTCTATCTTTTCTTCTATCTTTTCTACTTTTTTCTCTACCTTTTCTTCTTGCTTCTCTTGCTTCTCTTGCTTCTCTACCTTTTTCTCTTCTTTCTTAATAAGCTTATCTTTTGGATCGGTCTTTGTTGGTTTTATTTCTTTCTCAGGTTTCGCTACAGGTGCATTATTAGGGGCGGTAGATGACTCTTTGGCATTACTTTTTTGCGTTGGTGTTTTTTGTTGCTGCTTTTCTTTTAGTGACTTATCCTCTTTTTTCTCTTCGGGAAGATCGGATGTTTCTTTACGTTTTTCAGTTTCTTCTTTTGGTTTTTTTATGCTGTTTTTTTCTTTTGAACTGTGTTGTTCCTTAACTTGTAGTGTAGATACCGGCATCTTATCTTGTTCTAATAATTGTTCTTTTGGTTCTACTTGGTTTTTTACTGTCACAGATTTTTTAATCATTTGGCCAACAGGCACTTGCTCTTTTTTCGCATCCCGCCATTGTTCTTTTGTGGCTTCTTTCATTTGAATTGCTACTAAATCGTTTTCAATTTCTAGGGAAAGGCTTAATACAACTTTTCTTATAGTTTGATCAAATTCTTTTCCATCTTCTTCGACCGCAGTTATTGTGACGTTTCTTGTCTGATCAGTCACAGCTAATTCAAGAACACGATTTAACACGGTTTGAAGGGAATTGTTTTCCCAGTCTCCTAGCTGATGAATCAACTCATGGCCATCGCTATTTAACTGGCGGACAGACACTACTTCATATTCCTCGTTTATCCCTAGTTCAACCCCTGGATTAACTTGTACTTGAACATAGCCATACGCTTCTTCAGCAGGAAATACTACTGATGACATAAACAAGACCATCATGGCAATAGCAGCTGTTATTGGAGCCATTGTCGGTAGCATGCTGCTAACTGACCTTTTTTCATCCGGATAAAATAGCACTTCTTCTCCTTTTAAAGGGTTGCCTACAGGAGTCCCTTTTACAAATTGACCATTTTTCAGTAAAAATATTGAGCGATTATCTTTTGATTTTATGCAAATTCCAGATTGTTTGTACATCAGTTTAACCGCCCTTTCAAATAATCTTTTAAGTAATACAAGTCACTCATCTGTAGTAAGGCCATTGCAATTATGTACTTTCGATTTCGTTCAATTGTTTTACGAGATACCTTTACTAGCTTTTCAATTTCTTTAATAGGCAATTTCTTCTTATCTAATAAATATTGTTTGTACTCATCTGTTTCCGCCACTAATTGAGCGATTTGAATCGCTGTGACACGGGCATCTAGATGAGCAGGAGAAACTTTAACCAGTATTTGAAACGACAAATTATATTCTTGTAATATTTCTTCGTACCGTGCTATTTCTTCGCTTCTCTTATGATTTTCTTGTTCGCTACTGTAAGCAATAGTTGCTGCATGATCTGCGATACCATTATGCTCTTCTGACTCTGATGCGGGCATAAAATCATGGCTAAACTCATCACGCCTGCTTTCTTTGCGTATAAAATCGATTATGCGTCTACGAATAACCATATGTGCAAAGGTTAAGAATGATGCATTATTATGTTGATCGAATTTATGTATTGCTTCATTAAATGCTGCTAAGGCAACGCTATATTCATCGTCATGATCATCGATATATCGTTTACACACTTGCGATGCTGTTTTTCTCATAAATGGTGAGTAATAGGATAGCAAATCGTGCAATACCTGCTCATCACCAGCTTGTACCTGTAATACCATTGTTTCAGCATCAGGTTTTTCAATTCGTCCCAATTTCCAGCCTAATGAAGCTAAAAGCACACCATTCACCCCTTTTCAAAGTCACCACCTATTAGATTGTAACTTTGCGGAACTAGATTTAAAAGAGGCATGTTTTTCTTTACCTTCCATTATTCGCTTTTAAAACGGTTCTTTTGTCCGTATTTACTTATTTTATTTTCCCCATAGAAAAAGGTGCATTGAATTAGATTCAATGCACCTTTTTTCGATTCTACTTTTTCAAGTAAATCCTTATTTTGCTTCCTGTTCTTTCGCTTGTTCTTTGTTTTGCTTTACTCCTAAAACTCCACCTACAACAACAATTCCAAGCAATACTGACCAGAAGACCAAAGTCCATGGTGTAGAGTGTGGGAAGTCATGAGGCAAAATGCCAACATTTTCGTGAGATAAAGTCATAACCAATAACTTCACTCCGACCCAACCCACAATAACAAATGCTGCTGTTTCAAGTTGTGGATATTTCTCAAGCAATTGTACAAATTTATGTGCAGCAAATCGCATGATGATAACACCGATTAAACCACCAGCTAACATCACCATAAACTGACCTGAGTTAATCCCACCAATATCTTTCATACCAAAAACATCTAAATGCGGCAATGTAACTGCTAACGCTACAGCTGCTAACATTGAGTCGATCGCAAAAGCAATATCTGCTAATTCAACTTTTAAAACAGTCATCCAGAAGCCAGAACCTTTTTTCTTCGGCTTTTCGTCCATGCCTTCTAAACTTTCATCTGTATCGCCTTTGCGCTGGTCATATATACTCTTAATCGAAATAAACAATAGATACGCTGCACCAAGTGCTTGAATCTGCCAAATGTTAACCAGCAGTGTAATCATAAATAACGCTGCAAAACGGAAAACAAATGCTCCTACTAACCCATAAAATAACGCTTTTTTCTGTTGTGCTTTTGGTAAGTGTTTAACCATTACTGCCATAACTACTGCATTATCTGCAGCCAATAACCCTTCAAGTCCTACTAAAACGAGTAAAACCCAAGCGTATTCCAATAATACTGCTTCCATTCTGCTTTCTCCTCCTGTTTTTTGCCAACAAAAAAGACCCTTGCCTAAATAAAGGCAAAGGTCTCGCTAAGCAAATTTCGTTTGCTATCACAACCGATGGCTACTAACCATGTATTGACGACTGTGAAATAGGTTTCCCTATAGCTACTCCCCCTTGACTGAAAGTCAAAGTGTATTGAGTTGTAATGTTAGTATAGCATCTTTTCAATTCATGTCATAGTTTAACGAATTAGGATTTGAAAGTTTTTGTCATTTTTATGTACATTGTAAAACTCCACCATTGCAGGCATCGTCTCTAAAAAATCGGCACACTGAATGTTACTGTTTGCTAGTAGGCGCTCTGCATTTTCTGTATCGAAATCTGCCGTCCACGTCAAATAATCCAAGGTTTCAATTTCAACCCCCAATGCTTTTCTGATTGGGGCAATCGATAAAGAAACTTTTGCTAAACGATGTGGCAAACGCCCTTTTGGCTGTTTCCCTGTCATTAACTGGACCATATTCCGATATACTTCTTCTACAGGGTGGGGATCGGGATCTGTTAAATGAACAGTTTGACCAGCTGCTGCATCTAATTTACTAAGGTACATAGAAGCCTCTAATATATAATCAATCGGTACCACATTAATATAAGATGTCGACCGTCCAACAAACGGAATAAACGGCAAAATTTTAACCCGATCAATTAAATTCAAGAAAAAATAAGGTCCGTCAAATTTGATGGTTTTGCCTGTAAGCGAATGTCCTCGAACAATGCCTGGTCGAATAATGGTGATTGGTAGTGATTTCTTTAGTTCATCTACAAGTAGTTCTGCTTCAAACTTGGTTTCTTCATAGAAGTTTTTAAAAGCAGCTGGTCTTTCTAATTCACTTTCGTAAATAACACCTTCTCTATTACCTGCTACATAGGCCGTACTAAAATAAACATACCGTTTTACATTTTGTAAATTTGAAACAAATTCATTAACATGACGGGTTCCTTCAACATTTACTTTCCATGCGAGATCTCTTGGGACTGCCAAATCATAAATGGCTGCTAAATGCCAAAAGGTCACTGTTTTTTCTTTGAAATATTCTTGGTCTTTGTTGCTTATGGCTAATCCAAGCTGAGTAATATCGCCTTCAATCAATTTAATCGCACGACAATTGGTTTCTTTTTCAATCCGTTTAGCTTCTGTTTCTGCTTTTTCTCGTTCGGATGGTAAAATAATGGCAGAAATCATTTCATGTTGAAGAGCATGCTGGTATATTAATTGACTGGCAATAAACCCAGGAAATCCGGTAAACACGATTTCTTCCATAACTTCATCCCCTTTTTATTCATCATACTAAATTTTCTGGTAATTTACAGCAAAAGAAAAAAGTAAACCCGAAGGCTTACTTTTTATTCATTCTTCTTGTTTGTCCGTCCAGTAAACTATAAACAATTGGAACAACATAAAGTGACAACAGTGTGGCACTAATTAATCCCCCAATAACCGTTATTCCCATGGGTTGATTGATTTCAGTGCCTTCGCCTATCCCAATTGCTAAAGGCAGTAACCCAAGGATAGTTGTTAAAGCTGTCATTAAAATTGGACGGCGGCGATCATGAACCGAGGTGACAATAGCATCATAAGAACCCATGCCATCTTCTTTCCGCTGATTGATGTAATCCACCAAGACAATCCCATTGTTTACAACTATACCGACTAGAACAAGCAATCCAATAACGGCTGTTATACTGACTGGAGTTTGAGTGATAAACAGCGCAATTGCTACCCCAATCGCCATTAGAGGAACAGTAAACATAATAACAAGTGGATATTTAAACGATTCGAACTGTGCAGCCATGGCGATATAGACAAGCACAATTGCTAGTAAAACCGCCAAAGACATATCATTAATCGAGTTATCGAGTAGTTCACGATCCCCACCAAATGAAACCATCGTACCGTCGTCTAAATCTAAAGCTTCAAGTTCTTCATCTACTTGGTCAGACATATCACCGAGTGTAATACTCGATTGATATTGTAGCGTAAAGGACACACTATCTGCCTGATCTACTCGTTGAATACTGACAGGTCCTTGTGCAACTTCAATATCAGCCAATTCTTGAAGTTCCACAAATTCTCCTGAAGGTGTTCGAAGAGATAAAGCACGAAGCTTTTCAAGACTATTTCGTTCCCCTTCTTCATATGCCACATAAACGCTTAAAACTTCATCATCTTCTGTCAATACTTGACTCGCAAGAACACCTCGTGTGATGTTGTTAACCGCTTGAGCTATCTGAACCGGCGGTAAACCATATTCAGTTGCTGCTTCGCGGTTAATCGTCATCTGAATTTCATCAATAGTTTCTTGGCGGTCATTTGTGAGCTCTGTTACTTCTGGAAGTTTTGTTAAAGCTTCTTCAATATCAACAACTGCTTTGTCTAATCGTAACCGGTTTGTATCTGTAACAGTGAAAGATAAATTGTTCGGCGAAGAGCCTGCAGCTGTTTGCAAGTCAAAGCTGACTAATGCACGTTCTCCAACAGTTTCCCGAATTCGTGGCTGCACGTCATCCACGAATTCAAAGATGGAACGATCGCGATCTGCTAAGTCAATTAACTTCACATAAATCTCAGCGACGTTCGCTTGTGCAGAGCCTTGTGCTTGTCCTTGTTGTGTTGATCCAACCAAACTAACGTACACATCAACATCTTCTTCTTGTTTTAATTCGTCTTCTATCAAATCAACAACTTCGTTTGTAGCTGTTCTAGAAGATCCGTTTTCAAGCTCGACTGAAACACTGACAAATCCTTCATCTGTAGCCGGGATAAACTCTGTACCCACTTGCATAACGCCAAAAGCACCAACAATCAATAGCACTAGCGCTGTAAACAATACTATAATGCGATTTCGTAGAGCCCAAACAACAGACCTTTCGAAAGCTTTAACACTCCTTGACGTGTCTTTTTGGATCTTCGGCTTACTCCCCGTTTTCCCTAACATTCTAGAAGCCATCATAGGAATAACAGTTAAAGCAACGGCCAAAGAAGCAAAAAGACTAAACGATATTGTTAGGGCAAATTCAAAGAAAATCTCTCCAATTAACCCTGATATGAAAATAACCGGGATAAAAACAGCTACGGTCGTAAGCGTAGACGCGATAATCGCACCTGACACTTCTTTGGCACCTTCTGATGCCGCTTTTTTAGCATTTTTCCCCATAGCCAAATGTCGTTCAATATTTTCAATAACAACAATCGCATTATCTACAAGCATTCCGATTCCTAATGCTAGTGCACCTAGCGTTAAAATATTTAAAGCGAAATCTGCAAAAAACATCAGAACAAATGTCACAATAACTGAATATGGAATCGCAACTCCAATAATAATTGGACTTTTAATACCTCGTAAGAAGTAGAAAAGAACAAGCATTGCAAAGATTCCACCAAGAACTAATGTCCGACCAATATTGCCAATTGCAAGTTTGACATAGTCACCTTGGTCAAACAGAATATCTGCTTGTACTCCTTCAAAACGATCTTCACTTAACAGTTCATCAAGTCGGTTTTGGAAAGCATCTGAAACCTCTGCTGTGTTGGCTTGAGACTCTTGAAGAGCTGATAACAATACCGCAGGCTCTTCGTTTGTTCTTGTTTCACTATTACTTTCACGTTCACTAATGTCTACTGTCGCAACATCGCCAATTGTTATGTTATCCCCTTCTAATGGATCGATCGTTAAAACTAAATCTCGAATCTCTTCTACGCTGGTTAACGTACTAATGATGCGCGTAGTTAAGTTACGACCATCTTCTGTTTCAATGGGTTCTCCAGGAAGTGAAATATTATTCGCTTGGATGAGTTGCACAACATCTGATTGTTGCAAGCCACGTTCTTCAAGTGCTGCTTGATCTAATTCGATTTGAATTTCTTCTATTAAAGAACCTGAAATGTTTACACTTGCAACTCCTTCTGTTTGGCGGAGTTCGGTTTCCAATTCTTCTGCAATTACGCGTACGTCTGCATCTGGATTGCTTGAGCGTAATGACAGTTGCAAAATCGGGAATTGCGCTGGGTCAAATTTTAAAAAGCGCGGATCATTCGCATCATCAGGTATCGGCGTTTGATCGATTCGTTGCGCAATATCCGGCTGGACATCATCAATATCGGTTGACCAATCAAATTCTAAAAGGATAAAATTTGATCCTTCTTGGCTATTCGACTGAATCGATTTAATGCCGGGTAACGTTGCTAAATTTGCCTCTAAAGGCTTTGTAATTTTTTCACTTACTTCTGTAGGACTAGCCCCTGGATAATTTGTGACTACCACACCTATAGGTGGGTTTAGTTCTGGAATTAACGTAATCGGAATTCGTGTAAATGAGACAATACCTAAAATGATTACTAAAAACATAATGACGATGGTAAAGACAGGCCGTTTTATGGAAAAATCACTTATTTTCATTTTTTTCAAACCCTCTCTTTACTTTGTTCTTTAATCATAAGAAAAATTTCCTACAACCGCAAATTTAATAGAGTGTGTTCACTCTTCTGACACTTTTCAAAAAAGAAAAAACTGCAGACAACTCGAATAAATCGAATTTGTCTGCAGTTGAAACCTGCCTAAACAGGTATTCACTTCTATAAAAGACTGTATAAACGAATGTCTGGATTTTTATCTTGGAACCAGCGTGTTGCAAACTCGTTCTCAAATAAGAATACATAGTTATCAAAACGATCACGCACAAGCATTGAACGTCCGCTTGACATCGATTCTTTCACATCTTCTTCATTTTCAATCCAACGAGCGATTTTATTGCCTACTGGCTCCATACGCACATCTACATTGTATTCGTTTTTCATCCGGTGTTCGAACACTTCAAACTGAAGTTGACCGACTGCACCAAGAATCACTTCTTCTAAATGCAATGTTTTGTAGTATTGAATGGCACCTTCTTGTACCAATTGAAGAATCCCTTTATGGAAATGTTTTTGTTTCATGACATTTTTGGCCGTTACTTTTACAAATAGTTCTGGCGTAAACTGTGGCAAACTTTCGAATTGGAATTTCTTCCCGCTCGTAATCGTATCTCCGATTTGATAATTCCCTACATCATGCAAACCGATGATGTCGCCCGCTACTGCTTCACTAACCATTTCACGATCATCCGCTAAAAATTGCGTGGTCTGAGATAACTTAATATTTTTTCCTGTACGCGCTAACGTCACGTTCATTCCACGCTCAAATTTACCTGATACGATGCGGACAAAAGCGATACGATCGCGGTGAGCTGGATTCATATTCGCTTGGATTTTAAAGATAAATCCTGAAAACGGCATTTCCGTTGGATCAATGATTTCTTCCTCTTGCGTAATACGTGGTTGCGGTGGTGGTGCAAATTGCAAATACGTTTCAAGGAATGTTTCTACACCAAAATTAGCCAATGCACTACCAAAGAACACAGGCGTCAATTCACCTTTTTTGACACGGTCAAATGAAAACTCATTGCCTGCCTCGTCCAACAAATCAATATCATCCATTGCTTGCGTGTAATAAGATGTTTTTTTCATTTCATGGTCTGCGATCAATCGACCGTTTTCATCTAAGTCAAGGAAACGTTCTCCTTCTGAACGGAAAGGTTCAACACGTTTGTTAAAACGGTCATAAATTCCGAGGAATTCTTTCCCCATCCCGATTGGCCAATTCATTGCATATGATTGAATGCCAAGAACTTCTTCAAGTTCTTCCATTAACTCTAATGGCTCTTTTCCTTGACGGTCCATTTTATTGATGAACGTAAAAATTGGTATACCGCGCATTTTACATACTTTAAATAGTTTGACAGTTTGCGCTTCAATCCCTTTAGCCACATCAATAATCATCACTGCGCTGTCTACTGCCATTAAGGTACGATACGTATCTTCACTGAAATCTTGGTGTCCAGGTGTGTCTAAAATGTTGACGCGATGACCATCATAGTCGAATTGCATAACGGAAGAAGTTACAGAAATTCCGCGTTGTTTTTCAATTTCCATCCAATCGGAAGTAGCGAACTTGCCGCTTTTTTTCCCTTTTACTGTTCCGGCATCACGAATAGCTCCACCAAATAACAATAATTTTTCAGTTAACGTCGTTTTACCAGCATCTGGGTGGGAGATGATGGCGAAGGTTCTTCTATTTTGAATTTCATTCTTTAATTGGTCTGACATGTTTATACGCTCCTTTAATCTACTCTCTTCATATTAGAGAAGGGGACTGAAAAAAACAAGGAATTTTAATGTCTACAGAAAAAAGAAGCCATTATAGGCTCCTTTTTACTGAAACTTTTTCAACGCTTGTTGTATCGCAATTTCTTTATCACTGTGTGGGTACTTCGTATTCCCCACGATTTGGTAGTCTTCATGCCCTTTTCCAGCAAGGATGATAATGTCACCAACTTCAGCTTGCTCTATGGCATGCTCTACTGCTTTTGCACGATCACCAATGCATGCGAAATTGCTATGGGTCATGCCTAATTCCAAATCACCTAAAATACTGTCATACGCTTCATCGCGTGGATCATCGGTTGTTAAAACAACGTAATCTGCAATCGAGGCTTTTTCAGCCATAATTGGACGCTTCGTTTTATCACGGTTGCCACCTGTACCCACTAAGAAAATAATCCGGTTCTTTTTAAAATCTTGAACGGCGTCAATTGCTTTTTCGATTGCATCAGGGGTATGAGCATAATCGATAAAAATCGATATAGGCGCTTCGACTTCAACTTTCTGCATACGTCCTTCTACAGGTGCAATTGTCGCGAGTGCTTTCAAAATTTCGTCAAGCTTGTATCCTTCTGCATACAAAGCTGCAATTGAGGCGAGCGCATTCGAAACATTAAACTCACCAAGCAGTTTCATTGTTACGGGGAATTCACCTTCTACACAAGTCAATGTAAAGTTTGTGCCCGTATGCATCAATTGAATGTCTTTTGCCTGAAACTGGGCATCGTTTTGAATGCCGTAAGTGTATACCGGATGAGGCGTCATTTTTGCGAGTTCTTTAGACCACGGATCATCAGCATTTAAAATTGCTTGCTTTTGATTGGCCAGATCTTGCCCGAGTTGTGAAAATAACAGAGCTTTGGCATGTCCATACTCTTCCATCGTTCCATGGAAATCCAAATGATCGTGCGTCAAATTAGTAAAAATAGCGGTATCAAATTCCACACCAGCTAGACGCCCTAAAACTAACCCGTGCGATGAAACTTCCATTGTCATATGCGAACAATCTTCGTCTCGTGCACGTGCAATCATTTGTTGAGTTGTTAGGACATCGTTTGTTGTATTTGCTGATGGATGCAATTGTCCATTTAAATTAAAACCAATTGTTCCTGTCAACGCTGACTTTTCGCCCAACTCCATTAACATTGAATGCAAAATACCTGCTACACTCGTCTTGCCATTAGTTCCGGTAACTCCAATCATATGCAAAAGCTTAGATGGATAATCGTAAAATTTAGTCGCTAAAAGTCCGAGTGTTCGCGAGGTGCTTTCAACTTCCACTACCGTCGCATTGTCAATCGTCATTGGTTTTTCAGTAATAATGAGTGTTGCTCCTTGATTTGCTGCTTGTTGCGCAAAATCGTGGCCATCGACTGTATAACCTTTGATACAAATAAAAGCCGAATTTGCTTTTATATCACGAGAGTCAATTGTTAAATGCTCAATATGTTCTGGTAACTCTCCTTTAATTTGTTTATAAGGAATTGACGCTAATAATTCTTTGCTGTTCATGAAATCCTCTCCTAACTCTTATGAAACCAATGGAGACAATACATATGCATAGAGCAATGCTGCCGCCGCTTTTAAGGAATCGATATGCGTACGTTCATACGAATGGGAAGCTTCAATTCCAGGACCAAACAAGGCGTGCTTAATATCATGCCCTGCACTAATCGCAGCTGATGCATCCGAACCGTAATATGGATAAATGTCTACTTTATAGTCAATGGAATTCGTTTGCGCTAAAGCAATCAAGTGACGAGTCAAACCGTAATGATAAGGACCGCTTGAATCTTTTGCACAAATGGAAACGGTATATTCGTCTGATTCTTGTCCGTCTCCAATAGCGCCCATATCAACCGCAATGTATTCTTGGGTTTCGAGTGGGATACTTGCGTTTCCACCGTAGCCAATTTCTTCATTATTGGAAATATAAAAATGAGTGGTGTATGGCAATTGCTCTTTGGTTTCACTCAAATGTTTAACTAATTGAAGAACTAAAGCGGTACTGGCTTTATCGTCTAAATGACGGGATTTAACATATCCAGACGAAGTTGCTTCAAATCTTGGCTGAAACGAAACAAAATCTCCCACTTCGATCCCTAGACTACGCACGTCATCTTTAGAAAAGGCTTTCTCATCTAACCGTACTTCCATATTATCTGCATTGCGTTCTGCCGTACCTGCATCTTTATAAACGTGAACAGTTGTTTGATGCAACAAAATCGTTCCTGAAACTGTTGAGCCGTCCGCTTTATGTATTAGGCAATTTTCACCTTCGATAGCATTAAATTTAAAACCGCCTACTAAAGATAATTTTAATCGACCGCTTGGTTTAATTTCTTTTACCATTGCGCCAAGTGTATCGACATGTGCCGTTAATAACCGATGTTGCTCTTGATTTTCTCCAGGGATCGTCGCAATTACAGCCCCTTTGTGAGTCGTTTTATATTCAACATTCCACTGTGTCAATAATGCACTGATTTTTGACATGACGTCCATTGTATATCCCGATGGGCTTGGAATTTCCACTAATTCTTTTAATAAATCGACCGTTTCGTTTTGATTCCATTGATAAGTCATCATTATCACTCCTCGATCTTATAATCATATCAAAATCATAGATGTTCGCACAGTCCTGACTTATAGTATTATAGTATAAGTTGAACTCAAAACTATGTTTCTATGTGTTTTCGAACTTATCTTTTAACAAAAACAGGCGTTTACTACTAAACGCAGCTTATTCGTTTAAATTACATTCTTAAAAATACCGAGGTGTCTAATGGAAAGCAAGCTTATCAATCGTAAAAGAAGTCAATTATTTATCCATATATATGGAGCCCTAAGTATTTTTCACTTTCTGCTCAATCAAATAGTAGATAGTAACGCCGCTATCGTTTCTCCACTTTTTGGAATTTCTTCTTATTTTTTGTTGCTGTTACTCATCACTAAAGCAAATGAGCGTACGTTGCAATACGCGATTCTTTTTGCCATGAATTTGTACATATTCATTTTGAATTTCGAATCTTTTGCTCCGATTACGCTTGTTTATTTTGTTGTCCCTATTATTATATGTGCTTTATACAATGAAACAAAACCTCTCTTATTTCTAGGACTCGTAACAGCGATTGAATTTGTGTTATTTCTCACCATATACGATCGCTTTGTGCCAGGAGCTTCGCTTTCTTATATTCAATTATCCATTGTTGTTTTTACTTCCAGTGTGTTTTTCCTTACATTGCTTCACAGTCTTTACTTTAGCCATTATTGGAAACAATTAGAGACCAAAAATGCATCAATGGAAAAGGCGTTATTATCAAAAGAAGGTTATTTGCAATTGTTTTTTGAAACAGCAAAAGATGCTATTGCCGTTTTCGATTCAGAAGAAAAAATCATTGCGGTCAATCCGGCTTTTGAAGAATTATACGGCTGGACTTCCGAAGAATGCATCGGCCAAACTTTGCCTTTTTATCCGCTTGAAAATGCACTAGCTGTTAAAATGCGTGCACAACAAGTTCGCAGAGGAAAAAGTTACTCCCTTTTAGAAACTGAAGAAGCCCGGAAAGATGGCAGTCGCTTTTTTGCACAGATTACGTTGTCGCCTATTCTTGATGATTCCGAAAAAATAATTGCAACTTCCATGATTTCACGTGATATTAGTTATCAAAAAGAAGCCGAAAAGCTAATTGTTCAAACTGAAAAACTAAAGCTTGCTGGTGAAATTGCGGCCGGTGTTGCCCATGAAATTAGAAATCCGATGACAGTGATCTCCGGTTTTATCCAGATGATGCATCATGATTCAAAACATCCCTTCCCAGAGTATACGGAGCTGATTCAGTCAGAGTTAGACCGAATCAACTTGATCATTAGTGAATTTTTGGTGTTGGCCAAACCTCAAGCTGCAACATTGAAAGTCTTTAGTGTCCAAAAAGCGTTAGATGACATTCTTCTATTATTTAGTTCCGAGTTGAATATGAATGGCATCACTTTGATAAAAGACTGGGAAAAAGATTTTCAGTTAAATGGAGAAGAGCATCATTTAAAACAAGTTTTCATTAATCTATTAAAAAATGCTGTAGAATCTATGCATCGACCAGGAGAAGTACGGGTTGCTTTAAAAACTGAAGACAATGACATGTTCTCCATTTCTTTTGAAGATACCGGAAAAGGCCTTTCGGAAAAAGAATTGAATGAGATTTTCGAACCTTTTTATACCACGAAAGCAAGCGGTACAGGATTAGGATTAATTGTTTCTCAAAAAATCATTCAAGAGCACAAAGGCAAGCTCTCCATTTCAAGCTCTAAAGGGATTGGCACAGTGGCTAAAATTCTTTTAAAGCAAACTGGGTAACATAGAAAAAGCGAGCAACTAAGCAGTTGCTCGCTTTCTTTTTTTGTACACTTGGCACAAATTACTCTTCCTAAAAACAATCCGTAGGACGTTTATTTCAGGACTGTTTTTATCCATTTCGCTTTGTTTTTATAAGGCGGAAAAAGAATATTGGTTGACAATTTAGTAGATTTTTTCAAAATGGACTTGGCATGTGTAAAGGTTTCAAAACTAGATTTTCCGTGATAAGAATTTATCCCAGATGTACCGACCCCGCCAAATGGCAAGTAAGCACTCCCCACATGAGAGACCGTATCGTTAATACAACCACCACCGAATGGCAATTGCTCTAAGAAAAATTGCGTTGCGCGGTCATTTTCTGAGAAGAAATATGCCGACAACGGTTTAGGCAGTTTGCGAATTTGGCGCAGCAATAACGGTAAATCGGTATAGCTAATAATAGGTAAAATCGGTCCGAAAATTTCATCTTCCATTGAAGGACTATCCCATCCTACTCGATCTAATAAAACGGGTTCGATATACAAGTCAGCGCGGTCCATCTTGCCCCCATAAACAACTTGGTTGGCTTCTTTTTGGACAATTTCTGCTAAACGATCAAAATGCTGCGTGTTAACGATGCGTCCATAATCCGGACTTTGTTGTGCGTCTTTGCCATAAAAGTTTTGAATCGTTTTCGTTAATTTTTTTATAAATTCATCTTTAACCGATTCGTGGACACAAATATAATCCGGTGCCACACATGTTTGGCCTGTATTCATCAATTTACCCCAGGCAATACGTTTTACAGCCAAATCGAGATCTGCCGTTTGGTCGACAATTGCCGGACTTTTCCCACCAAGCTCTAGAGTAATCGGAGTTAAACGCTCTGATGCTGCTTTCATAATGACTTTCCCGACATTGACACTGCCTGTGAAGAAAATATAATCAAATGGCGCATGGATCAATGCTGTTACTTCTTCCCGTTCGCCTTCAACTACACGAATGTAGTAAGAAGGAAATGCTTCTTCAATAATTGTTCGAATTACTTTTGCTACATTTGGCGTTGCTTCAGATGGCTTCACAATTGCACAATTCCCACCAATAATAGCGCCAATTAACGGTTCCATCACTAACTGGAATGGATAATTAAATGGCCCAATGATCAATACAGAGCCATACGGTTCGTGTATAACAAAGCTTTTTGCTGGTTGCAAGTGAAGTGGTGTTTTAACTTGCTCTGGTTTCATCCAGTCTTCTAAGTTTTTTGCCATTGTGCTGATGCTATCAAGCACAAAACCGACTTCTGTGGCATAGGCTTCAAACTCACTTTTGCCTAAGTCTTTTTTCAAGGCATCGATTATATCAGTTGCATGAGATTGGATAACGCTTTTTAAGCGATATAATTGTTCAATTCGAAAAGCTGCTGGTTTTGTATCACCTGTATAAAAATATGCTTGTTGTTCTTCAATCATGCGGTCTACATCAGTTGCAGTAAAATTCATTGTCCAACCTCCTCTAAGTTTCTTCATTATACCCATCAAGCCAGTTGATACGCTAAGCTAATGACTCCGATTATTTTCTGTTTGCCAATACCTAGTCCATTAATAAATGATCAATATAGCGCTGAACAATTAACCCTTCTTTAAAATTAACTAACAACGTCGATTGCTCGTTCATTTCGTCAAAAAGCGAAGGCACGTCTTTGAAATCGCTAATCAATTGACGGTCTTCTCCTTTTACCGACTCGTAAAGGGTTGTCCAATTTTCCAACGTTAACACCCCTTGTTCGCCATACACTTTAAACTGCAATAACTCTTTTTGACCGATGTTACTAATTCCCGTCAATAGAAACGGAATTTGGTCTTCAGTGAGTCCATGTGCAATCATCCCTGTTTCACATTTATCTGCTTGTTCTGGATAAGTAATGTGATGGGAAGTAAAGGATAATTCACCAAACAATCGGTTCATTAATTGAAAATAGTGAGGAAAAACTTCACGAACAAACCCGCCTTGATTTCTCGAACCAATCCATGGATTTTGCTGCCACAGTCTTGGCCAGTCTGGGAAAAAAGTTTGAAGTTCAATGCGAACAACTTTCCCAATGTGTCCGGTTTTAATACGCTTGGACATTTCACGAATGACCGGTTTATACATTAATGGAAAATGCATCGCCGTTTGTACTCGATTGTTTTGCACGGATGCTACCATCGATTCGCCAGCTTCCACATTATGGGCTAATGGTTTTTCACACAATATATTAATCCCTGCACTCGCCGCCAGCTCCGCAATTTCTGCATGGAACGCGGGTGGCGTCGCAATATACACCCAATTTATATCCGAATGAAGGACATCTTCGACAGATTTCGCCATCGGAATTCCATAGGTTTGGCTAATTTCTGTAAGTCGTTCAGTTTGTTCATCGTAAACGATTTTTATTTCTACGCGACTTTCCTCTTGTTGCAGTTGTTTTATAATACGTTCTCCTATAATTCCCGCTCCAATGATGCCAATTGAAATCATCCATTATCTCTCCTTTAAAGCTTTTCGGCTTTTTCACAATGTTTGTTTATTAGTGTAACCTTTAGGGGTATAGAATAGTCAAACAATACCATTACAATTTCGAGGGAGGAACTTTTATGAATGAACAGGCAAAATGGTGGGAACCTATTTTCACAGGTGAATTAGAAGTAGGGGTCAATAAGGAAAAGTTAGAAAATGTAACCGAAGAATCTCTTCTGTATTACACGGAAACCCAAGTACCTTCGGAGTCTGCACTTTAATTGATGAGACTAACCCCAATTTATCACTTACCTACATAGCAACGCCTTTTCAATTATTGATTGAAAGAGGCGTTTTATTATGCAATAGAGTCGATTGCCAGGCTAGTCGATTGTTCGTATAATGAAAGAACGAAAGCAGGGGTTGCAATGAAACTAAAAGTCATATTACTAGCTTTGTTTTTTTTATCAGGCTGCGGAATGGTCGAATCCATTGATACACCCAACACAACCGATCAAATAGATGTGGAAGTAACACAAGTCATTGATGGCGATACCATTAAAATTATATATGAGGGCGAAGAAGTAACTGTTCGTTACTTATTGATGGATACACCGGAAACCAATCATCCGCGCTTAGGCGAACAACCGCTTGGTAAAGATGCTACGGAAGAAAACAAACGAATTATTGAATCAGGTGACGTTTCTATCGAGTTTGATGTTGGCGACCGCTTTGATGATTATGATCGATTGCTTGCTTATATTTATGTGGATGGCGAAAGCGTTCAAGAACAAATGATTAGAGTGGGATTGGCTCGAGTCGCATACGTATTCCCGCCAAACACACGTTACCTTGAGCAATTCGAACAAGCAGAACAACTTGCGAAAGAAAATAAAGTTGGCATTTGGCAATACGAAAATTACTCAACCGACCGCGGATTCAATGCAGATGCATACGGACAAGAACCAGCTGCTAATACGTCCCCTTCTGCTGGACAACAACCAGATGAATGCAATATTAAAGGAAATATTAACCGTAACGGCAATAAAATCTACCATTTACCAAGTGATTCTTCCTACGAACAAACCAATCCAGAAGAATGGTTTTGCTCTGAACAAGATGCACAGGATGCAGGATTTAGAGGCGTTGGACAGTAG
Organism: Planococcus donghaensis; assembly: GCF_001687665.2. Taxonomy (NCBI): domain Bacteria; kingdom Bacillati; phylum Bacillota; class Bacilli; order Caryophanales; family Caryophanaceae; genus Planococcus; species Planococcus donghaensis. Next base: position 2,260,609 of record NZ_CP016543.2, read on the forward strand.
ACTGAAAGGGCTTTTTCTCTCTTTTCATTAGTATTGACTTTTTCTACGGACGAGCTATAATTAAATTTGTCCTGGAAATTGAGGTCTGTTAGCTCAGCGGGAGAGCACTTCGTTGACATCGAAGGGGTCACTGGTTCGATCCCAGTACAGACCATTGATTATTACGTTGTACTTTACTCGTTTTTCGAGTGAAATACAAAACTCCTCATTCTGTAAAGTTCAGAATGAGGAGTTTTTTATGTCTATTTTTCAGCAAAAGACGAGCGTTACTAATAAAATGATTTAACTTTTCTTGGATTTGGAAAATAACTCGAATTTTTCTCACTTTCAGTGACAACACCACATTGCAGCTGGGGCAAAGAAAATGCGCACATAGAATTGACGACTTATTCTGATGAATAATGCTTTTCTACTACAGAAAAAATTTCCTTAATAGTTTCTTCCTCATCTTTTTCTAACCTGTGAAATTTAAAGGCAATAGACTCGGCTGAAGTATTTATGGCTGGCCCTATATTTTTATCACGCCGAAATGTTGTGACCTTTTCTAGATTTTCTCTCAAATAATCTGCAAGATTGCTTCTCTTAAACCGAAGACTCACTTTATCGGGTTCTTTTTCTAAATGTTTATTACTTCCTTCATATTGAATAGCTCCGATATAGCGTTTCCCTAACCTTAAAGACTCTTCATTCTCAAAAAGTTGTAATGTTTCTTTGGCGTTTGCCCAATGAACATATAGACTAGCTGCTTCTGCTTGCCTTTGGATATAGTGAAACAAAGGGGTTACTTTAAAGTTCTTTCCTTCAACCGAATTAATCATATACCTTCCTCCTTATTGTGTATTTATTATACTCAATGTCAGATTACTGGTTCGCTAATTAATAGTCAATAAATAATCTTAATTTTCAGAATACTTTAGGCAGTGAATTTATTAAAGATAACTTCTAGTTTTGAAATTTAAAGAGCACTCTTTTTCTCGCCTACTAAAAATGAGTTTAAACTACATCTCCACTCTTCTACTTTCTCGTAAAAGTGAGCTAAGAAGCTATTAATTGAGACTTGCGTTACCGGAGTATCTTTGCTCTAAACCGCAACGCCTTGAATATTGTAGTTATAGCTTGCTACTCAACCATCACAATCGAAACCACGCGATCTATCGGCAGCCTATGTCTTTTTTCTCCTTCTTTACAAATAAGGATGCGACTTCTTGCATCGATGCCTTCAATCGTCCCTCTATACTCATAAACCACCCCTTCCTCCCAGTTTTTGAGTACCACTTCACATTGGCGCTTTAATGCAATATCCAGTTCTTCTTGGAGTAGCTGTAAGTCATCTTCAGTTAACTGTGGCTTTGCTACTAGTTCATCTTTTGCGTACCATTCTCGAATCATTTCGACATGCTCTGGCAACATTAACGCGGTCCACTTAATACGCCCGCGATCTTTAACGTCTCCTACGACTTTTAAATATTTATTGTGTTTCACTCGACCCATCCCCTTTACTCTTTATTGTGTCCGCCGATTAACTTGGTTCGGGCGATGGCAGTACCTGCTTGCGTAGCAGATATGCCACGGTAGATTGCTGAATAGCCATAGCGTTTTCGAATTGTGTCCATCGCTTCTCCAAGTTGTCTGTTTTCAAACTTTTTTTCATCAAACAAACTGAGCTGCATAGATGATTCTTCTTCTAAATTGCTAATAGCCAGTGAAATTTGCCGTACCGGTTTGTGTTGGAAATGCTCTCTGAAAAGACTTTGACAAACACGGTACATCTCCATGGTGTCATTCGTAGCTTCGTCTATAGACCGCGAACGGGAAAACCCTCCTCCAAACGCTGTCTTGCTATAGGCAATACTCAAATGGATAGTTCGCCCTGCACGTCGAGCTTGCCGTGTTCGCATTGCGACGTCCTCACACATCTCTAGAATAATGGTCATGATGTCTTGTTCTTCTATGTAGTCTCTATACAAAATCTGTCCTTTGCCATAGCTAATTTGGCCTTCGACTAAGGGTGATCCCATATCCGAAAGATCGATGCCATTTGCATGTTGATAGAGTTGATTGCCCATAATACCAAATTGTTTTTCTAGAACAGAAACGTCGGTACACGCTAAATCTCCCACTGAAAAAATGCCCATAGTGTTTAAGGTTTTCTCTGTTCGAGATCCGATCCCCCACATTCGACTCAGTGGTTGGACTGGCCACAATTTCTTCGGAACATCGCTATAGCCCCAATAAGCAAACCCTGTATTTTTCCCTTCTAAATCCAATGCTAACTTCGCCAACAACATATTTGGCCCTCCGCCCACTGAGGATGGCAGTTTAAAAGAGTCTAATAATTCTTGCTGAATACGGCGCATAGTAGATTCGGGTGGTCCCCATAGTTTCTCGGTACCGGTCAGTTCGATAAAACTTTCGTCAACACTGTAAATATGAATCGATTCTTTCGGCGCATAACTTGCCAACAATTCTGTAATCGCCATAGATTTTTGCAAATACAATTTCATTTTCGGCTCTACTAATAAAATATCTTGATGATTTGGAATTTCAAACAGCCGCGTACCTGTCCTAACACCAAAACGTTTTTTCATCATTGGCGATGCTGCTAGTACTACACTGCCTTTTCGTTCCTGATTCCCGACAACTGCAAGACAAACTTCTAGAGGGTCCAGTCCAAGCTCAACCGCCGAAACACTCGCGTAAAAGCCGCACATATCGATGCAGAAGATAGAAGCTTTCGGTAGTTCCTGCTTCTTCATCATACTCACCTCTCAAAAGGGAACGTTTGTTCTTATCTTATACCACGTTTTCCTACTCGGCAATCCTTTTTGAAAAAATAAAAAATCTATAACATAGGTATCAGCAAATTTTTCTCTATTCGCCAAAATTTCTAACAACTTTACATTTTCCGGTGAACAAGATATGATGAATCTAGTAACAAGTTCGACATCCATCATTCTTATGAGATTTCAACAATCAGTAAGAATTATTGGGTGCCAAACCCACTGCAAGCTTTAGGAACAAAGTTTGCTTTGAAAAAGTCATCACTTTCGAGTGATGGCTTTTTTCGTTTATTTAAGGAAAAGGAAAAGAACGCAAAAAGAAACCGGTCAGGCTAGTGCCTGACCGGTTTCTTTTTAGTTTATACTTCTGCTGTTTTACTAGGTTTTTTATCACGTGCCATCCATTGGATACCAAACAAGATAAGAAATAACACGGCTCCAATAATATCAGTCATGCCTTCTGGATAAATTAAAGCTAATCCAGTTGCAAATGTGATAATGCGTTCGAACCAGTTAAGCTTACGATACCAATACCCGATCAATCCGGCACCAATTGCTACCATCCCGGATAACGCGGTAATCAATACCCAGATCAATTCTGGCCAAGTCGTATCAATCATTAACAACGACGGAGATAAAACGAACATATACGGAATGATAAAGGCTGCTGCTGCTAATTTAGCTGCAGTAAAACCAGTTCGTATTGGCTCGCCGCCTGAAATACCTGACGCGGCAAATGCTGCAAGTGCAACAGGTGGTGTGATATCGGCAATAATACCAAAATAGAAAACAAACAAATGGGCAGATAATGCGACCACAAGTGGGACTGCTGCTCCAACTGGCTCATCTAACATTAACAGCGTAATAATAGCTGGTGCTGCGATAGTAGACGTAATAACATAGTTGGCAGTTGTCGGTGATCCCATACCTAGGACAATCGCTGCTAACATCGTGAAGAATAAAGTTAACAAGACATTTCCGCCTGATGCTGAAACCAATCCGTTTGCCAAACTTAAACCAAGTCCAGTCTTCACAACGACCCCGACAATAATCCCGGCTGCTGCAGTTGCTGCTGCGACCGCTAATGCCGTTCTTGCACCATCAACTAAAGCTAAAATCATATCTTTAAAGTTCAAGCGTGTTTCTTTATTAAAAGCACTTACAAATATCGTCAGTAAAATTCCGTAAAGTGCTGCTTGCATTGTTGGCACACCAATCAATAAAAAGACGATGATGGCAACAATTGGCGAAAGTAAGTAGATTTTTTTCAATACTTCTTTACGATCCGGCATTTCTTCTGGGGAAAGCCCTTTCAAGCCAATACGTTTCGCTTCAAAGTGGGTCATAATCCAAACACCTGTAAAATACAAAAGCGCTGGTATCGTTGCCGCTTTGGCAATTTCCCAATAAGTCACGCCTCCGATAAATTCTACCATCAAGAAGGCTGCTGCTCCCATAATTGGTGGCATTAATTGTCCACCTGTAGAGGCTGCTGCTTCTACCCCTCCGGCAAATTCTTTCTTATAACCTAACTTTTTCATCATCGGAATTGTGTAAGAACCTGAAGTTACAACGTTAGCAACCGAGCTCCCAGAAATCGTCCCTTGCAGGGCACTTGAGAAAATCGCTACTTTTGCTGGTCCCCCAACTAAATTCCCGGCTAATGATACGGCCAAATCATTAAAATATTGGCCTACTCCTGTTTTGACTAAAAATGATCCAAATAACAAGAAGGTGAATATAAAAGTAGCCGAAACGCCGATTGGTGTTCCGAGCACACCATCTGTTGTATAGAACATCAGTTGAACAAGTGATTCTAAATCCTGGCCTCTGTGACGCAAGAAGCCTGGGAAGTAAGGTCCGAAAAAGGCATAAGTTAAAAACAAACTAGCAATAATGGTAATTGGCATACCAACAGCTCGCCTTGTCGCTTCTAATGTTAGAAGGACGGCTAAAATACCAACTATTAAATCTAATTCAGTAACGCGCCCAAGACGGAATACTAAATCGTCATACATGATTGGCCAATAAGCAGCTACTCCAACTGATAATAATGCCAGAATATAATCATACCAAGCAACTTTATGACGAGCTCCTTTACGTTTACGAGCTGGGAATAACAGGAAAATTAAGGATAAGGCAAATCCTAAGTGAATCGACCGCTGAATATACGCAGTATACTGTCCGAAAATGGCAGTATAGAGTTGGAACAAGGAAAAAGCTAATAATCCAAAAAAGACCACATGTTTAATCATTCCGCTTAAATCTCGCGTATTGGATTCAGGATCGTATTTCTGTAAAATTTCCTTTTGCTTTTCTTCTGAGATGTAAGACTCGTCCTCTGGCGGAAGCTTTTGTTGCGTGCGCTCTTCTGGAGGTAACTTATCGCTCATCAATTTTCACTCCTTTTCTTAGTTGAAAAAGGGATACATTTTCTACTCGAAACGTGTACGACTTTCCTCTTTCAAGTGTCTTTTTTAAATCGATCCGGTGCCCTTTAGTTTTGAATGACAAGTTCGCATCTACATCCCCAACAAATAAACGAAACTCCGGGATTTCTCTTGTCATATTCTTGATAAAGTATTTACCATCCCTTTCGACAAAGGTCTCGCCTTCTCCTGCATTTGAAGGCATACCGATATTAAAATCTTCGTATTCAAGCTCTGTCATCATCAACTGATCGTTTCCTGTTATTTTGTAGCTTTCAATAACTTCTGATAAGTGAATCGAATGGGTATATATGATTTGAAAAAACCGGCTTTCTACCGGCATATATGCCGCAATGTCTTCAGTCTCATTATCGATAAACACATAATATTTTTGGGAAGGGGTGAATGCGATTAAGGAGCTGATTAAGATGAGGGCAATCATTAAAAGAAGAATTTGTTGTATCCGGTTAAACCGCATAATCTATTCTCCTCCATCTAAAAAATAAATAACTGACGACAAGCTTGCGCTTTATCGTCAGTTACTCGCTCATTCAATTAATTTACTTCGTCAAAATATTTTTGCGCTCCAGGGTGGATATCAATACCGATTCCATCAAGAGCCGTTTCTGATTTAATAAATTCTGCTTTTGCATGCTGAATTTGATCTGTGTTTTCATAGATTGCTTTTGTAATGTTGTATACAAGATCTTCTGAAAGATCGTTTTGTACAACTAACATCGCTAAAACTGAAACTGTTGGAACTTCTTCAGTTAATCCATAAATACCAGATGGCACAGTATCATGCGCATAGTAAGGATATTTCGCGATCAATTCATCAGCTTTGTCTTTTTCTACAGGTACGATCACTACGTCTGAAGTAGCGCCAAGGCTTTCAACTGCGCCTGTCGGAGTACCAGCAGTGATAAATGCTGCGTCAATTTGACCTGACTGCAAGCTTTCTTGTGACTCACCGAAGTCAAGGTTTTGTGCATCGATATCATCCATTGTCATACCATGAATTTCTAACAATTGTTCTGCGTTAATATAAGTTCCTGATCCAGGTGCACCAACTGAGATTTTCTTACCTGCTAAATCATCAAATGAAGCAATTCCTGAATTTGAAGTTGTTACTAATTGAATCGTTTCCGGATAAAGTGCACCGATAGCAGAAACTGTATCGATTACTTCGCCTTCAAACATATTTGATCCTTCAGATGCGTAAAATGCTGTATCTGTTTGGACAAATGCAATTTGTGCATCTCCATCAGCCAGTGCAGTCATGTTCGCAGCAGATGCTTGTGAAACTTCAGCAGTTGTATCCAAGCCTGTTTCAGTTTCAATGATGTTGGCCATTGCGCCACCTAGTGGATAGTACGTTCCTGTTGTTCCACCAGTTAGAATGCTAAGGAATTCTGGATCTGAAGATCCTCCGCCTTCGCCTTCTGTTGCTGTGTCATCTCCGCAACCTGCTAAAAATACAGATCCTGCAAGAGTTACTGCAGCAAATAAACCAAATTTCTTGTTCAACATAAAGTGACCTCCCTTTTCTCTAATAACCTACGATGTTTCAACTTTATAATACCATTCCTTTCTAGCTAGTTTCAATGTATTTTGCAAATACAACCGCTTACAGAAAGAACATTTAGAATACTTCTTTACGTTTCTGCACCTTCTACATGTGTTTCAGGTGTCGTCTCTTCTGGAGCCAAATCTTCAAACGTCCTACCTTGCTCTTCAAGATCGCGCGTACGATGGGCAATACGAGCTGATGCACAAGCAGCGATACTAGCTACCAAATCATCTAAAAAAGTGTGAACATGATCGCCATATTTTGTATCTAGTTCATGAATAATGCCAGTTTTATTTTTATCTAAATGACCAAAGGTTGTAACTGCGATACTGCCATAAGTTAACACCGCACCTAATCCAATCATTTCATCAACGCCGAACAACCCTTCATCCGACCCGATAATTTGTTGAAGCGGACGGGATAACTTCCCCTGTTCTGCTAATTCATCGAGTTCAATCCCTACTAATAGGGCGTGTTGCATTTCACGTTTACGTAAAACACTTTCCACTGATTCCAAACAATGTTCGATTTTAAGCCCTTCATTGTAAGGGAGTTGCATATCCAAAACGATTTTGGCTATGTCTTCATTTGTTACGCCTCTTCTTTCTAATGCTTCATGTGTCGCTTTTCTAACGTCGTCAGAATGAACTTGGAACTTTGCACCATCCATGTCAAAAACCCCTTCCCTCTAATTATTGGTGTTCTCTTTCCATTATACCTTGAACATTCATTATGGTACAATTTTCTTATAAAACACTAGAGGAGGCATATAAATGACTACTGGAAAGGTAGAGGACTTATCCATCTACAGCAAGGAACTTCAAGAAGACATGCAATTGCTCGTCTATCTTCCTGCCAATTTTTCGCCCTTATATAAATACACGCTGGTCATCGCTTCTGATGGAAAAGATTATTTTCAATTAGGACGAATTCCTCGAGTTGTCGATGAGTTATTGGAAAATCGCGAAATCGAGAACATTATTGTTGTCGGCGTTCCATACAAGAGTGTAGAAGACCGAAATCGAAAATATGAGCCTACTGGTGAACAGCACAGTGCCTACTTACGTTTTCTAGCGCATGAATTGGTACCTTTCCTAGACGAAAAGTACCCAACCTATCAAGTAGGTATGGGGCGTGCTTTGATTGGAGATTCTTTAGCAGCAACCGCCTCATTAATGGCTGCTTTAAAGTATCCGAATATTTTTGGGCGTGTGATTCTTCAATCACCGAAAGTTGGCATGGAAATGCTGACTGCAGTAGAAGCTTTTAACTCGGCTAACTCGTTTACGGTTTATCACGTTATCGGAAAAGAAGAAACAGCTGTAAAACTAGGGTCTGGCAAAACTGCAGACTTTCTCGAGCCAAATCGCCAATTAAATAATTTAATGAAAAATAAAGGGTTTTCGGTCTTTTATGAAGAATTTGAAGGAGACCACACTTGGAAGCATTGGCAACCTGATTTAAGACGTGCCCTTATTCAAAACTTCGGCATGTAAAAGCTTAGGATGCTCCAAGGGAGTAAAATATTCAGATGGTTATTATAGACAAGGAGGTCGTTTAGATGAAATATGGAGTAGCAGCTTTCCCTTCAAAAAAATTACAAGACATCGCCAACTCGTATCGCAAACGTTATGACCCGCATTATGAATTGATCACTCCTCACATGACATTAAAAGATCCATTTGAGGTGGATGCAGCTGATGTTAAGGCTATGGCAGAAGAGATGCAAAACATTGCAAAGCGCCATAAACCTTTTAAATTACATGCAACTCGCGTTAGCACATTTTCTCCGGTTAACACCACTTTGTACTTTAAAGTAGAACCGAACGAAGATATCGAGGCTTTACACGAAGATTTGCATTCTGACTTTTTCGGTGGAATGCCAAAACATTCATTCGTACCTCATATCACTATCGGACAAAAACTGTCTGATACAGAGCACGCTGATGTTTATGGCCAATTGAAAATGGTCGGCATCGACCACGAAGAAATTATTGACCGCATCCATCTACTTTACCAACTGGAAGACGGTTCATGGACAGTGTACGAGACATTCCGTTTAACGGGAGATGATCAGTAAGTGTTTACAGTGAAGATAGCTGAAAATCAATTGGAAAAAGAACAAGCCTTTGATGTTCGCAGAAAAGTATTCGTAGAAGAGCAACGTGTCCCTCTCCATATTGAAATGGATGAACATGATGACGATGCGATTCACTTTATCGCTTATCAACTTGAACAACCAATTGCTGCCGGCCGTATTCGCGAAGTAGAAGTCGGTCTTGGAAAAGTGGAGCGTGTATGCGTTCTTCCTGAATATCGAGGGCAGCATATAGGCGTCATGATGATGAATGGGATGGAGGAGTATGCTCAGTCTAATGGGATTTTCAGACTTAAATTGAATGCGCAAACTCATGCTCTTGCCTTTTATGAAAAACTTGGCTACGAAGTTACATCAGACGAATTTATGGACGCCGGTATTCCTCATAAATCGATGGAAAAAGCCGTAACAGTCGAATAACACAAAAGCAGATCAACCGATAAATCGGTTGATCTGCTTTTTCGTTTTTATAAAATATGGAACCCACTATCAACGTGAATGGTTTCGCCTGTAATTCCGCGAGACATATCACTAAACAAGAATGCAGCTGTATCGCCAACTTCTTCAGGAGTTGTGTTGCGACGTAGTGGTGCTTTTTCTTCAATTTCATGCAAAATTGAATTGAAATCACTCACACCTTTTGAAGATAATGTGCGAATCGGGCCTGAAGAAATCGCGTTCACACGAATATTATGCTTACCAAGGTCTGCCGCTAAATAACGTACCGACATTTCAAGAGAAGCTTTCGCCACACCCATGACATTGTAGTTTGGCATAACGCGTTCCCCGCCAATATACGTTAATGCAACAATACTGCCACCTTCTGCCATCAATGGCTTTGCATTTTTGGCGATATTCGTTAATGAATAGGCACTAATATTATGTGCTAACAAAAAGCCATCTCGTGACGTATCTGAAAAATCGCCTGCCAATTCTTCGCCTTTTGCAAAAGCGATACAATGTGCCAGTCCGTGGATTGTTCCCACTTCTTCTTTAATTGTTGTAAAGCATGTAGCTACTGCTTCATCATTTGTAACATCACAAGGCAAGATCAACTCATGATTGCCTTCTAGAGTAGCAACTAAATCCCGCACAGATTTTTCAAAGCGCTCTCCTGCGTATGTAAAAATTAAGTTTGCTCCCGATTGATCTAACGAACGTGCGATTCCCCAAGCGATACTCCGTTTGTTTGCTACTCCCATAATGACAAAAGTCTTTCCTTTTAATGATATTGACATGTCCATTCCTCCTGCGTCTGTTGTTATTACCTGGTACTAATAATACCTCATAAAAAAGAAAAGTGCAATTTGCACTTTTCTAAAGACGCCCTAAAAATGTCGTAGCTAAACCTAAATAGATTAAAATTGAAATAATATCGTTTAACGTTGTGATAAAAGGTCCAGATGCGACAGCCGGGTCAATCTTCATGCGATGAATAACTAACGGAATAAACGAGCCTGCTAATGTGGCAACAAAAATAGAACTCGTAACGGCCGTCCCAACTAGCATTCCAATTAATAATTCACCTTTCCAAAAGTAAACCAATCCCACAACAACTATTCCACAAACAATACCGGTAATAAGACCCGTACCCGCTTCACGGAACAATAATTTCATTTTACTCTCTTCTTCAATGTCACCTGTCGCAATCCCTCGAACTGCTACTGCTAAAGCTTGCGTTCCACTATTACCAGCCATCCCTGCAATAAGTGGGATAAAAACAGCTAATAACGCTACTTGGTCTAAAGTAGCTTCAAACATCCCCATTAAGTTTGCCGTTAACATCCCTAAAAACGTCAGCAAAATTAACCAAGGGAGTCGCTTTTTAGCAGCAGTTAACGAACTTTTATCAAACGTATCCATGTCAGATACGGCTGCGAGTTTCGAGTAATCATCAGATGCCTCTTCTTCTAGTACGTCAATAATATCATCGACCGTGATAATTCCTAACAAATGCTGTTGAAAATCCACAACCGGTAAAGCTAGAAAATCATAATCTTTAATCATGCGAGCTACTTCTTCTTGGTCTTCACTAACGGAAACACTAACTACTCGCTCGTTCATGATGGCACTAATCAATGTATCTTCTTCTGCAAGGATTAAATCTCTCAACGTGACAATACCTGAAAGTTTCTTTTCATCATCCACAACAAACACATAATAGATGGTTTCGGCATTGGGTGCAGCGTTTCGGAGAATATTCATTGCCGAACGAACAGTCGAGTTTTTCGGAATTGCGACAAATTCTGTCGTCATAATCGATCCCGCTGTATATTCCTCGTAATGGAGCAAATCTTTTATTTGACGTGCTGAATCTTTGTCCATGATGGTCAAATAACTTGCTACTTGTTCTTTATTCAACTCATTTAAAACATCAACCGCGTCATCTGTATACATATAAGACAGTAAGTCTGCAGCATAACGCGCGTCCATTTCTCGGAACAAATCTTCGTAATCGTCATCATCTAATTCAATCGCTTCAAATAGATCCGCCATCTCTTTAGGAGAGAGATACTGATACAGCAATTGCCTTGTATCGGAATTAGCCTTTTCGTAAAAACTTGCTTGGTCGTATGGATGGTGCGATAAAAATTCTTCACGGAAATCTTTGACGTCACCGCGGATAAGTAACTCAGCAAATAGAGCTTCGTTTAACTCTTCATCACGTACTACTTTTTCTTCCATCATGTATACTCCCTCCTTTCGAAGATCTTCTATGCTTGCTATAGTAGTCTAAACGCTACACCATCGTTATGTATAGTGAATTTTTAAAACAAAGAGGTGTGTAAGATGAAATTTGATATTATCGGGGATATTCACGGCTGTTACCAAGAATTGCTACTGCTCATCGAACGTTTAGGCTATCAACAACAAGGCTCCATTTTCGTTCATCCTGAAAACAGGAAACTCGCTTTTGTTGGTGATGCAATGGACCGCGGTCCTGAATCATTGAATGTTTTGCGCTTACTGTTTGCATTACAAGATGAACATAGCCTTTACTATTCGCCCGGCAATCATTGCAATAAACTGTACCGTTTTTTCAAAGGACATCCTGTTCAATTGGCTCACGGGCTAGAACAAACTGTAGCTGAATGGGAACAACTGCCTTCTTTAGAAAAACTACAATTCAAAAAACGCTATCTCCATTTTTATGAGCAACTTCCGCATTACCAACAGTTTGACAATGATTTAATCATTGCTCATGCTGGTTTAAAGGCCGAAATGATTGGTAAGCCATTGAGCAAAGGCATTGCAGTATTCGTCTTGTATGGTGATATCACCGGAAAATTCCATTCTGATGGCCGACCTGTTCGGCGTAACTGGGCCAAATCTTATAAAGGACATAAGTGGGTCGTATATGGTCATACCCCCACTGAAAAGCCTTATTTTATCAACAATACTGTCAATATTGATACCGGTTGTGTTTTCGGTGGTGCCCTTAGTGCTTTTCGTTATCCTGAAAAAAACATCGTATCCGTTTCTTCTCTACAACCGTATCAACCTGACCGCTTTTACGTTTACGATTAAAGCAAAGAGTGCATATCGTGATTTAATGAAGAATGGAAAATGAGCGGTTCTCCCGAAACCGGATGAATTAACTCGATTTCGGTACAATGGAGTGCTTGACGATTTACTAAATCTCGTTTTCCACCATACAAATCGTCCCCAACTAAAGGATGGCCAATATGAGCCAAATGAACGCGAATTTGATGCGTTCTTCCTGTATTCAATTGCAAGCTAACGTGTGCATAGCCTTGCAAGTTTTGGAGTACACGCACTTCTGTTTCAGCAAATTGGCCGTCTTCACGCACTTCCCGTTCGATAATGCTCGTATTTTTCCGGCCGATTGGAGCCGTTATCGTAAATTCAGTTTTATCAATTTGCCCATGAACTAATGCCTCGTACCGCCGTTTCATCTTTTTCTCTTGCTGCTGCTGAGAGATCATATGGTGAATGTGGCGGTTTTTTGCTATGCAAACAAGTCCAGAAGTATCGCGGTCAAGTCGAGTAGCGATATGCAAAGTTGAAGGAATGCCATGGTCATTAAAGTGTTTCGCTACAATATTCGCTAAGCTTCCAAAAGGATGCTCACGAGATGGAATGGTATTTTGCAACGGTGGTTTTTCTACGATAAGTAGCACTTCATCTTCGTAAACAATGTCTAGGTAACCATCTTCTGCAAGCAAGCCTTTGCCATGTTCTTCATTCGGAAAAATAACGGTTACAGCATCGCCTTTTTCTAGGACATGCCTAACCGTCACTTCTTGATCATTGACTAAAATCTGACCACCGCCATATTTAACAGAAGCTAGCGTCCGTTTTGAGATACCCCAAGCTCCTAACGCCTCACGAAGCAAACCTGAATGTTCAGCGGTATATGTTAATTGAAAAGGTTTCATATCGTTCACTCTGAAAGCTCGCTATCGATAAATGAATCGTGGACGCGTTCCCAGAATGGGAATGCACGGAAACGAGCAAAACGAACTTTTTCATCAGCCACTCTGTATTCGATCGACTTTACATCTTTATGAAGCAATTGCAAGTGGTCCACAGTTACCATGAAATCAGGCGCTTTCACTGGTCGTAAGGCGCATCTGTGATGAGCAGGCAAAACTAATGGCGATCCCACTGTTCGGAAAACCCGGTTGTTTATCGATGCCATCTCTGTTAACTGCATAGCTTGCAATGAGGGATGAATAATGGCGCCCCCTAACGCTTTGTTATAAGCGGTACTACCTGAAGGAGTTGACATACACAATCCGTCTCCTCTAAAGCGTTCGAAATGACTTTCGTTTAAAAAGACATCCATTACTAATGTTACGTCAGGCGATTTTACAGTAGACTCATTTAAAGCTAAATACACCGCCGGATCGTCTAAGTTTTGGTAATGGATACTCACTTCTAATAACGGATATTCAATTACTTCATATTCTTTTTTAGCGATAGACAAAACTAATTTTTCAATTTCGATTGGTTTCCAATCAGCATAAAATCCAAGGTGGCCTGTATGAATCCCAACAAAGGCAACATCGGCTAGTTTTTCACTGTATTTATGAAAAGCATGAAGTAAAGTTCCGTCCCCGCCAATCGATAACACAACATCTGGAGATTCCTCGTTCCATTCCATGCCAAAATCCTCTAGGTAATCCTTGGCAGTAGCCATCAATTCATTGGATAATTTGTCCGTTCTCGAGATGATATAAAATTTCATCGTTCCGCTCGACCTCCCTCTCTATCGCTTCGAAAATGCGTTCCAGGTGATTCTTTAAACTCAGTGAAATAAGCTTGTGCTTCTTGAATTTCGTCCCGTATTTGCGACATTTCTTCGTCTAATTGGAATGCCGCTTCCGCAGCACGTTGCAGTCGATTTTTTATCTCTTCTGGAAAAACACCTTTATATTTGTAATTCAAGGAATGCTCAATTGACGCCCAAAAATTCATCGCTAATGTACGTATTTGAATTTCAGCTAAAATCAATTGCTCGCCATTAATTGTTTGAACTGGATACTCGACAATGACATGATACGAACGATAACCACTTTGTTTTTCATTCGAAATATAATCTTTTTCTTCGATAATCCGCAAATCTTTTCGTTGCCTTAACAAACCAACGACAGTTTCAATATCCCCTACAAACTGACACATCATGCGAATTCCAGCGATGTCTTGTAACTGATGAGCCAATTTCTCAGAAGGTTCAAATGGAATGCCTTTTTCTAATGTTTTATCGTAAATACTAGCCAAAGGTTTAACGCGTCCAGTAACAAACTCAATTGGCGAATTTGTATTTTCATTTTCGAACTGACTGCGCATCCCTTTAAATTTCACTTTTAATTCGTCCACTGCTTCTTTATATGGCGCTAAAAAACGATTCCATTGACCCATCTCAAGTCCTCCTCACTACTATTAAGATCGTGAAGCAAGTGCCTCATGAAATGTTTGCTCTACAGCAGTACGGAACTTTTCACCGTAATTGTCGTTGCCTTCTATGTTTTCCACGAGCATTAATAGCTCCTCGTGAAACTCTGCGAGTGGCATAATTTGTTTGCCCCATTTCAAAAGCGGAACATTTTTCAATTCTAGCGCTTTGGTCATTGCCGACCATGTATGTATTGCAAACTGAACATATATATAATCTGTTCCTGTGTCCAACAAGTAAACAAACGCTTGGTTATCTGAATCTGTAAGCATTTGACCAGATGCCTCAAGTGCTTCTGTTGGTTCACTTTCTTCAATGATAAACTCAATTTCATTCTCCGTAATTTCAGTTCTTTTTACTGCCACAAATTTATGCAAATCGAACCTTCCTTTCTGGCTTCTTAATAATGATATTTTACCACAGCTCTGTCATTCGTTGCAGTTTGCACTAAACTATCCGATAATGAAATTACTAGAGAGGTGCTTCCAATGACAAAAGAACTCGAAATCGAATTTAAAAACATGCTGACACGAGAAGAATATAGCCGTTTACTTGAAGACTTTACGGATTACCATCAAGGTCCTGTAACGCAGCACAATCATTATTTTGATACGGCTGATTTCCGGTTAAAAGAGCAGCTCAGTGCACTCCGGATCCGCAATAAAAATGAACAATTTGAATGCACATTAAAAATACCCGCTCCTGTGGGTCATTACGAAATCACGGATCCATTAACTAAAGAGCAAGCACAACAGATGCTCACATTAAAAAGCTTTGATGCAAATGAAGTGGCGCAAGCTCTTCGAACACTAGATGTGTTGCCCGCACAGTTAAATCTGATTGGAACATTAACAACTCATCGCGTAGAATTTGATTTTCTGGATGGATTATTAGTACTCGATCATTCGGAATACAACGGACAAGAAGACTTTGAATTGGAATTTGAAGTTTCTGATGAAAAAATTGGGCGTCACCAATTTTTAAATTTCTTAAAAGAACAAGAAATTCCAGAACGTCCAGCAAATAAAAAAATAGCACGTTTTATGAATTCTGCTCTGAATTCTACTAAAGACCAATAATTTTTTAT
Source organism: Planococcus donghaensis (assembly GCF_001687665.2). Lineage (NCBI taxonomy): Bacteria > Bacillati > Bacillota > Bacilli > Caryophanales > Caryophanaceae > Planococcus > Planococcus donghaensis. The sequence continues at coordinate 2,276,493 of NZ_CP016543.2, forward strand.
CCTATTTTTCCCATGTCATCAATCGATTTGTTTGAGATATTCGGGATCCGTTGGTAGAATGTATTTACAGCTAAAGCAAAGGAGACACGATGATGACTGGAAAACCGATTATTCCGTACGATGAGATTGGTGCGGAAACATTATCACAGTTAGTCGACGCATTTTATGCTCGCGTAGCGGCACATCCAAAGCTGCAGCCTATTTTTCCAAATGACCTTTCAGAAACCGCCCGTAAACAAAAACAGTTTTTAACTCAATATTTAGGTGGCCCGAATATTTATTCAGAAGAACATGGTCATCCGAGACTAAGAGCAAGACATAATCCATTCTCCATCACCCCAGCTAGAGCCCAGGCTTGGTTAGAGTGCATGAGTGAAGCAATGGATGAAGTAGGACTAAGCGGGAAATTCCGTGAAACCTTATACAACCGACTCGTTTTAACTGCCCATCACATGGTCAATGAGTCTGATAGTGAGGAGGAGTTGGAGTGAACAACTTAGATTTGGTCGAAGAAGTTCACGAACCTGTGAATACTTTTAAGCCTATGGAACTGTATGTTTTCGTAGATCCCTTGAACCCAGACTGCTGGGAGCTGCAAGGAGTTATTCGGAAGTTACAAATTGAATATGGACATTATTTTTCGATGCGAATTGTGTTAAGCACACAATTAGCCAATTTAAATAAAAACTTTTTATCTGCAAATATCGACACGGAAAACTTGACCCATCCTGTGTTGCCTTCTGTCGCTATCAAAGCAGCAGAACTTCAAGGAAAACGTTCAGGAAATCGTTTCTTGCACAAATTACAAGAACATTTATTTCTCCAATCAAAAGATGTTTCTTCTTACAGCGTTTTGTTGGAAATTGCGGAAGAGGCAGAACTTGATCAGGAAGAGTTTAAATCGGACTTCCATTCTGTACATACCGCAAAAGCGTTCCAATGCGATTTACAGATTACCCGTGAAATGGAGATCAACGAAGTGCCGAGCATTGTCTTTTTCAATGAATGCATTGAAGACGAAGGGGTAAAAGTATCTGGACTTTATTCATACGATGTATACCAAACAATTTTACAGGAGATGATGGGAGAAGAAAGCTTGAATCGTCAAACCCCGCCTCCTCTAAATGACCTTTTCACTAAATATACGACGATGGCTACTAGAGAAATTGCTTCTATATATAATATTTCGGAACAAACAGCAGAGTGTGAACTAAAAAAACAAGTATTGCAACAAAAACTAGAGCGCATCTCAATGCCAACAGAAACTTTATGGAAAGTGAAATAACCTATCTCCCACTTTTGGGAGATAGGTTATTTTTTTGTAGCTTATGGAGATGTCAAATTAGGTTTCGACAGTATTTTTTGGATTCGGACAGTATTGTATGTGATTTCGACTGTATTTCTACGATTCGGACAGTATTCATGCTCAACTGGACAGTATATCCATTAACTAGGAGAATCACGCGATTTATTTTAGAAAAAGTGAAAGGCGCCTTCCACGTCCGGAAGGCGCCTTTCTATATTACACAAAGGGGATGGGAGAAATGTTCACGCTCAAACAAAGGGGTGTATGTTTGTATGTGATTTATTTCACAACGTAATCTTATCACGGAATAATAGTTAAATCAATAATTCACAAGCGGTTTCACAAATTCGTCATAATTGCCTATTTCTCTCTTATCGAGAAACAGCAAGACATTATTTTAAAATAACAAAAAAGCAACAACCTCATAAGGCTGTTGCTTTTTTGTTAGCTTTATTTATTCAATAAAAGCTTTTCAAGTTCATTTAATTTTTGTTCAAATACCATGCACGCTTCCTCGACTGCTTTCGACTGAGTCATGTCGACACCTGCTTTTTTCAACACTTCAATCGGATAATCTGAGCTTCCAGCTTTTAAAAATTCATTGATATACCGGTCGACTGCAGGTTGCCCTTCTTCAAGGATACCTTTGCTAAGTGCTGTCGCAGCACTAAACCCTGTTGCATATTGGAAGACGTAATAATTATAGTAGAAGTGTGGAATTCGCGCCCACTCCATGCCAATTTCCTCATCGGATACTACATCAGGTCCGTAATATTTTTGGTTTAATTCATAATAAACTTCTGTGAGACGGTCTGCCGTTAACGCTTCGCCATCTTGGTCCATTTTATGGATCAAATGTTCAAATTCTGCAAACATCGTCTGACGGAACACTGTTCCACGGAAACCATCTAGCCAGTGGTTTAATAAGTAAATACGCTCTTGGTCGTCGTCAGTAGACTTCACCATGTACTCATTTAATAAAGCTTCGTTTGTAGTAGAGGCTACTTCTGCTACAAAGATTGAGTAATCGCCATACACATATGGCTGATTTTTGCGTGTGTAGTAACTATGAACGCTATGTCCAAATTCATGCGCTAATGTATACAAATTATCTACGTTGTCTTGCCAGTTCATCAAAATATACGGGTTGGTACCATATGCACCTGATGAATAAGCTCCACTACGCTTACCTTTGTTTTCTTTTACATCTACCCAGCGATTGTCGATGCCTTCTTTAACAATCCCTACATACTCTTCACCTAACGCTTCAAGGCCATTAAGCATGACCCCTGTCGCTTTTTCATATGGCATGTCCATTTTCACTTCTTTAACCAACGGCGTGTGTAAATCCCACATATGAACTTTATCAAGTCCAAGTACTTCTTTGCGTAAAGCTGAATAGCGGTGCAATAAGTGAAGATTATTATTCACGGTTTCCACTAAATTGTCATAAACCGCTTCTGGAATATGATCATCAGCTAAGGCTGCTTGACGTGCCGATTCAAATTTACGAATTCGTGCACTGACATTATCTTTTTTGATATTACCTGACAAAGTGGAAGCAAACGTATTGCGGAATTTGCCGTATGTTGCATAAACAGCTTTAAATGCATCTTCACGAACACGGCGGTCCTTACCTTCAAGGAAACGAATATAATTACCATGTGTAATTTGCACTTTTTCCCCTGACTCATCTTCGATTTCTGGGAATTCAAGATCGGCATTATTTAACATACCAAACGTTTCTGAAGATGCGCGACTTACTTCTGACATTTGCGCTAACAAAGATTCTTGCTCTGCTGGCAAAACATGCGGACGCATTGAATTCAATTCTTCAAGAGCTTGCTTATATAAACTCAACCCTTCATGCTTTTCTACATAGTCATTTAATACAGATTCTTCAATCGCTAAAATTTCTGGTGTCATAAATGACAGCCCAGCTGATACTTTTGCAAACAATGATTTAATCCGGCTATCTAATGCTTGATATTTAGAATTAGTTGTATCTTGGTCGTAACGCATATGCGAATACGTATAAAGACGTCTTAAACGCTCTGTCAATTCATCACGGTAAACCATTCCTTTGTATAGCGCTTCCGCACTATCGCCTAACGTTCCTTGGAATGATTCTGCTTTGTTACTAAGAGCTGACACTTCTGCAAACTCTTTTTCCCAAAGTTCATCAGATTCAAATATATCTTCTAATCTCCAAGTCAATTCTGTTGGAACTTCTTCTCTTGTTAATACTTTCTCAGCCATCTAATTTCCTCCTCTATCCCGTTCTTTCGGGAAACGAACTACATCTTATTTTCTCAATTTTCTCACGTTTTTGCAATAGTTATCATAGAGAATATCCAAAATATTGGAATTATTTAATGCGTCATCTTTGTATTTCAAATATAAAGTAAGATAATCCGCTGTAAGAGTTATTGCTTGCTGCTCTTTTTCCGACTCTCTCAAAGTTAATTTCCCAGTTTGAATCAACCAATCGACGCCAATTCCTTTTTCATAAGCTTCCACTACGAGCAACTGCCATAAAACAGCAGGCTGTTTAAAACAATCCGCACCTACTAATGGAACACCGAATAAGTTAGGGGGATTTGTAGCATCTAAACACAATTCATAACACAACCGACAATATAAATTCCCAACTCGATTGCCTGCATATAATTGACTGCGAACATACTGTTTTTTGGCCTGATAAAAAATTCCCATTACGAGATTAAACTCTTCTTTGGATAAAGGCTTTGGCCGTGCAAACGGGAAAATTTGTTTTGTTGCCGAAAGTGACTTGGTTTTTCCTACCCACCTACTTGAACTGACGTAAAACAAGTTCGAATAATAATAAAACCGATTATCCGGCGGGCAAAATAATAAGATATACGGAAGTTGACCAGCGTATTGCATCATAGCCACTTCATGTACCTTAAGATGTAATAGTCCTATTCCTTCAAGACAAGGCTCTTTTAAGCCCTTTAACCAAATAGGAGATATACTGAGTTGTTGATAACCTTTAGAGCGTTGTAGTAGCTGCGAAACAGGTATCGGGCTGCATTGAAACTCAATGGCATACCGTTCGTCGACTAATACATCTGCGCGCTGACGAACTTTCGATAAATATTTTTCTAATTCAGCTTTGAAGTTCAATTGGTTGAAGAATTGATAAAGAAGAAGTTTTCCATGTAGATGTAAAGAGGATTCTGGTTCACTGAAATGCTGGCAGTTTGAAAGAGTTTTGTGGGCAAAATGAGGGATATTGACCTTTCCAACTTTCAAAAGCAGTGGAGCATGACAAGTGGGGCAGAAAAATTGTTCCTGCAGACGAATTTCAAGCAACTCCTTTCGCGAGTACTGTCCAGTTAAACAAAACAACTGTTGCCGTGTCGTTGTTGCGACTAATATACAAATCACTCTCCTTTTTTTCAGTTTATGAAAAACAAAGGATTTTGGCAATAAAAAAAAGATCTCCAATAAGGAGATCTTAGCCGAAATAATGAAGGATATTTGCGAGTGCATCTTCTTTAAAAACAGGATTTCCGTATTCTTCAAGTCGATGAATCGTCACTGGAGATGAACGCAAGTACTCAGAGATAATACTGACATTATTTTTAATGTCTTCTTCTGAGTGAAGGACTTCATCAAAACTAGTGTGCAAGTAGTATTTATTTTCGAAATGGTAGACTGAAGACTCAATTGGCACATAAATTAAACGACGTGCAATCGGCAACAATTCTTCCACTTCTGAAAAAACAAACGTGTACTCAAGTTTTTTTACTTCAGGTTCATCGAAGACAGGTTCAAATTCATCAAATTCTGCTGTCTCCGTGTCTTCACTAGCAAACATTTTACGACGTTCTTCTATATCATCAGGCAAGTCTAGCTTTTGCCCATCTTTTGTTAGTTGAGCGCGTGTCACAGTAACCTCAAGACCCTTTTCCATTGCTTGGACTTGGATCCACAGCGGACCTTCCATTACGAAATCGGCTTCTTCGTTTACTTCATCCATCATTTCCCAAAAAAGCTCTTCACTTTTATCTCTGTTAAACCAGATTTCGTCACGGCTAAACCCTCGCTCTTCAACGTCGAGATAGGAAATGTAAAATTTAACTGTGTTATCGTTTATGCGTTCTATTTCCATTTTACACCTCTCCTTTACGGTTTGGACTAAGAGAACATTACTCAGAGCCGTGCTATGTTACTTCTAACTAGTATAACTTTATTTATAACTAAAGAAAAAGTTTATGCCTATTATCTTACTCGATTGCAAGTACATAGAGTTTAATGTACTTAACTGATAAATGCAACTAATTTAATATAAAGAAAAGCTGCCCGAGATCTCTTATGAAATACCATAAAGACCGGACAGCTAGTGTGATTATTGTTAGTTTACCATTCGCTGAGCTTCAAGCAACTGATAAGCTCTAACTTTACGCGGTAGGAATCGACGAATCTCATCCTCATTGTACCCGACCTGTAGACGCTTTTCATCCATGATAATCGGACGGCGTAGCAATCCAGGGTGTTCTTGGATTAGCTCATATAAACGCTGAAGTGGTAAACTTTCAACATCTACATTCAATTTTTGGAATATTTTAGAACGAGTAGAGATAATTTCATCTGTACCGTCTTCAGTCATACGTAAGATTTCTTTGATTTCACTAATAGTTAGTGGCTCAGAAAAAATATTGCGTTCTGTATATGGAATGTCGTGTTCCTCAAGCCAAGCTTTTGCTTTTCTGCAAGATGTGCAGCTCGGAGAAGTAAATAGTGTAACCATCATAGTGGAGCACTTCCTTTCGGATTCATGAAAATTTAATGTAATTCATTTTCCAATTTAGAATCATTATAGTTTAGAGGCTCTACATTCATTATACAACGGATGTAGTTGATTTAATAGTGTATCTTCATAAAAATTTTAATTTACAAGCTTTTTGTCACAATTTGACTATATATTCATTATATATTTACTGCTACATAATAAATTTACCCCATTTAAAGCTGTCGCAAACTTCCAAACTATACTTTTTTATTCTCATTTACAAAATCTTTTTGAAAATATGCTTTACACTAATATACTACGTTTGAAAAACAGAAAAGTTTCGTAATAACGAAATTTTTATAAAGAAATACTCATTGGGCTCTAACAGAGATCAAGGTGTATAGTCTACACCTTTTGAATAAGAGTTTCCTGCGTTCCAAAGAAGAAATTCTTTTATCCCTTGCTCATTTAAAGCTTTAATCTGCGCTTCTACTTCCGCTTTTCCATACCGCTTATAATTGCCTGCCCCTAAATAACTTGCTGTAAAGTCTTGTAGCCAAGGTCTTGAAACAGGTGGGTTTTTTAATGCACCTAAAACTTTATTTTCTACTTTTGCATATTCACTTACTAATTGATAAGGTTCTAAATCCGGCTTTGCAATACCAAAATATGACGTCCAATGACTTGGATAAATCATCGATGAAATAACATCAACATTTTCCGATATCTTTGAAAAGTTTTGTCCTATGCCAGGGGCTTCTGGTAATGTCGCAGCGTAGCCAAATATATCAACTGATACTTCTACCCCATAAGGCTCTAATTGCTCTTTTGCATACGCAACAAAGTCTGTTACTGCTTCTACTCTTCTCTGTACAGAGTCAGCTTGAGAGTTTTCATATTCACCAAATGAGTAACTCAAATCCTCTGCACGATGCTCAAATCCTTCTGGAAAGCGAACATAGTCAAATTGAATTTCTTTAAACCCGAGCTTTGCCGCTTCAATAGCAATCTGAACATTATAATCCCATACTTCTTTAAGAAACGGATTTACAAATGATTCGCCGCGGTTATTTTTCCACACTTGATCGCCGTCCATAAAGGTTAAGTCATGTCGACTTTCCGCTAAGACGGTATCTTTAAATACAACGACGCGTGCGATCGGATAGATCTCTTTTCCTTCTAATTTTTCTAGCATTTCTCTTGGATCCTTTATCAGCCTTTGACCAATCTCTAACTTTGCCAACGAAGAATCCTCATCAGGTATGTACGTCAAGTGTCCTAAATCTTCTTTTATATCAATAACCATTGCATTTAAGTCTGTTGTCTCTATAAGATTGATTAGCGAATCGAATCGTTCTCCTCCAGCAGAATGAGCTGTAACGAAAATTCCACGAACAGCATCTGGATAAGTGAATTTAAGTCCTGAATCAAATTTAAACAAGCCAGATGATGCTAGCACTTGTGAGTCGAATTGAACTGTATGGTAAGTACGCGGTGTAAAGTCAGGTGTTTTTTCTTTTTCGGCTGCATATACGTTTCCAGCACTTGCCAAACCAATACTTACTGCACAAATAGCTAGCCATTTACGCGTTGTCATCATTTTCCGCACCCCTTTTTCAACTTTATCCATCGCATTTTTCACCAGGTAGTTATGGGTTAATAATCCAATTGCTTGATGTTATCCATTGTTCTTCCATTCTATCATTTTTCTGACTACTTAAAGTAAACTAATTGCTCTAAAAAAAATATATTTAAAACAAAAAACGATGCCCAAAAGGACATCGTTTTTGTTATTTAGTTACTGCAGCTGCTTTAATCGATTCAAGTTCACGCTCTGAACATTGAACAAAATGGCCAGGACTAATTTCTCTCATTCGAACATCGTCAGCTTTAGTATATTCATGTACGGCAGGATCGTATGATTTACGAATCCGATTGCGTTCATAGTTTGGATCTGGAAGAGGAATCGCAGACAACAATGATTGCGTATACGGATGCAACGGATTGTTGTATAACTCTTCTGCAGGAGCTAGCTCAACCAATTTACCAAAATACATCACTCCGATACGATCAGAAATATATTTAACCATCGATAAATCATGCGCGATAAATAAGAATGTTAATCCTTTTTCAACTTGAAGTTCTTTCAGTAAGTTTACTACCTGCGCTTGAATCGAAACATCTAATGCAGAGATCGGCTCATCAGCAATAATAAAATCAGGATCTACTGCCAAAGCACGTGCAATTCCAAGACGCTGGCGTTGCCCACCTGAGAATTCATGTGGGTAACGGTTTGCGTGTTCTTTGTTTAACCCAACTGTTTCCAACAAGTCATAAACCATCTTTTTGCGCTCTGTTTGATCTTTCGCTAGGCCATGAATATCAATGCCTTCTGCGATAATATCCATAACTTTCATGCGCTGATTAAGAGACGCATAAGGATCTTGGAAAATCATTTGCATCTTGCGATTGAACTTTTTCAAATCTTTTTTCGATTTTTTTCCATGAACATTTTCACCTTCATAGAAAACATCGCCATCTGTTGCATCGTATAAACGGATAATTGAACGGCCTGTTGTAGATTTCCCACAACCTGACTCGCCAACCAAACCTAAAGTTTCTCCTCTGTAAATATCGAAGCTAATATCATCTACTGCGCGGACTTCATTTGCTTTACCGATATTGAAATATTGTTTTAGGTTTTTAATCTCGAGTAATTTCTCAGCCATTATACCGCGCCCCCTTCATAATATCTGCTTCCTGGGAATTTCTTCATGCGTTCAATAACAGACAACGGTGGTTCTACTTGAGGAGCATCTGGATGCAATAACCACGTTGCAGCCGAGTGCGTCTCGCTAACTTTAAAGAATGGAGGGTTTTGCTCCATATCGATTTTAAGTGCATATTCACTACGAAGTGCAAAGGCATCTCCTTTTGGTGGATCCAATAAATCAGGAGGAGTTCCAGGAATTGCGTATAATTTAGCATCTTCTGTATCTAATGAAGGCATTGAACTTAATAAGCCCCACGTATAAGGATGTTGCGGATTGTAAAACACTTCATCAACTGTTCCAATTTCCACAATTTTGCCGCCGTACATAACCGCTACACGATCAGCAACGTTCGCCACTACACCAAGATCATGGGTGATGAAAATAATAGAAGTATCGATTTTTTTCTGCAAGTCTTTCATCAATTCAAGAATTTGTGCTTGAATCGTAACATCAAGTGCAGTTGTAGGTTCATCTGCAATCAAAATTTTCGGATTACAAGCTAATGAGATAGCAATTACAATACGTTGACGCTGACCACCTGAGAATTGGTGTGGGTATTGCTTCATACGCAATTCAGGCTTTGGCATACCAACTAAACGCAGCAAATCAATCGCTACTTTTTTCGCTTCAGTTTTGCTTATTTTTTGGTGCTTTAATAACGGCTCTGTTAACTGTCGACCAATTGGCATTGTTGGGTTCAAAGAAGTCATAGGATCTTGGAAAATCATCGAAATTTCTTTTCCGCGAATTTTTTGCATTTCTTTGTCGCTCAACTTAGTCAAATCACGACCACCAAATAAAATTTCACCATTTTTAAACTCTGCTGATTGTTCTGGCAGCAAACGCATAATGGATTTAGTCGTAACAGATTTCCCTGATCCCGACTCGCCAACGATTGCCAAAGTTTCACCTTTATTTAAATCAAAGTTAACCCCACGTATCGCTTTAACTTCCCCAGCTTGGGTGTTAAAGGAAAGTTCAAGGTCTTTTACTTCTAAAATTTTCTCCATTTTTAACTTTCCTCCTTAATCTTTCATCTTCGGATCGAGGGCATCACGAAGTCCATCACCAATCAAGTTAAATGCAATCATGATTAAACTCAACAAAATGGCCGGGAATGCTAAAATATGTGGCGCAAATTGAATTAATGCATACCCATCGTTAATCAATGTTCCAAGTGATGCATCTGGCGCTTGAAGCCCCAATCCGATAAAGCTTAAGAAAGCTTCGAAGAAAATTGCACTTGGAATCGTAAACATCGTATTGATGATGATTACTCCTAAAACGTTAGGCATTAAATGCTTCCAAATAATGCGGCTATCACTTGCTCCTAGTGTACGAGCTGCCAAAACGAATTCTTGGCTCTTGTATTTAAGAACTTGACCACGAACAACTCGGGACATTCCCGTCCAGCCAGTGATGGTTAAGGCTATAATGATGGCCAGTATCCCTGGGTCCATGATTAAGATAAAGAGAATAACTACTACTAAGTTTGGAATACCCGTTAAAATTTCAACGATACGCTGCATAATATCATCCACGCGTCCACCAAAGTAACCTGAAACGCCTCCATAAATTACCCCAATAAGCATGTCGATAGCAGCTGCTACAAAGGCAATAAATAAGGACACTTGAGTTCCTTTCCAAACACGTGAGAACATATCGCGTCCAAGGCCATCTGTTCCAAACCAATAATTAACTTCAACATTTTTCAATTCATACAAGTCAACTTTTTCTCCGCCCAATGTTCCAACACCATTGAGAATTCCTAACTTTTCAATACCAGGAACTTTTGGCGGTAAGTTGGCGTGAGTAATAGTTTGCGCATTTGGCTCATAAGGACTGATAACTGGTCCTAAAAATGACATAATTACGATTAGCCCGAATAAGATTAAGCTAAGCAAAGCACCTTTGTTTTTACGAATTCGATACCAAGCATCCTGCCAAAAGCTAACGCTAGGCTTTGTAATACGTTCAGCTTGCTTAGCGTCCAACGTAATTCGCTCAAACGACCCTTTTGGCAGTTCTGGGATTTTATCAATTTTCTGAGTCATTAATTTTTACCTCCTGAAAGACGGATACGGGGATCAATGACACCATATAAAATATCTACTAACAAGATAATTACAATTAGGAATACTGAGAAGAATATAGTAGTCCCCATAATGATGGCAAAATCATTTACCATAATCGATTTAACAAATTGTTCCCCGATACCTGGTATTGCGAAAATTTGTTCAACAACTAAAGATCCTGTAAGAATCGCTACAGCCATTGGCCCTAGTACTGTGATTAACGGAATCAATGCATTACGAAATGCATGTTTAAATGCAATTTCAGAGCCACTTGCACCTTTAGCTTTTGCTAAAGTAATGTAATCAGATCCAAGAACTTCAATCATTTCAGTTCGGATAAAGCGGGCTGCTGTAGCAAGTGGGAACATTGCTAATGCAACAGATGGTAGGACACTTGACATAAAACCATCTTTCCATAAAGCTACCGGGAACAAATCCCATTTTAAACCGAACCAATACTGCAGTAATGATGCGAAAACGAATGAAGGAATCGATATTCCGACAATCGCAACAAAAGTACTCGTATAGTCAATCCAAGTATTTTGCCTTAACGCAGCAATCATTCCCAAAAGAATCCCTAATACAGTACCTAGCACCATTCCTTGGAAACCTATTTGAGCTGAAGGACCCATTCGGCTTAAAATGACATCTGTAACATCCGCACCTTTAAATTGGTTAATGGATATTCCTAAATCACCTTGTACTAAACCAAACATATAGTCGAAATATTGCATTGGAAGTGGTTTATCCAATCCGTATCTTGCTTCAACGACTGCCCTTTGTTCTGGAGATAATTTATCTGCGGAAGCGACGGGGGAACCTGGTAAGATTTTCATTAAGAAAAAAGTAAATGTAGCAATCAATGCCAAAGTGATGATCATATAAATTAAACGTTTGCCTATATACTTCGCCATAGTGCACCTCCAAAAATAATTCTATTAAACAAGTTTAGCCTATCAGACTTCGTACTTGCAACATTCGTGAGTTAGCAGAAAATGGTCAATTTTCGGTTAATTCCTTTGCATTAGAAAAGAGAGTATATCAATCTAAATATGCGATATACTCTCTTTCTATTTTGTTTTTACAGTAGCGGGATTAAATTATTATTTGCCCGAAATGTATGCCCATTTGTAAGAGAAATCTCCACCGAATGGGTGTTTGATAATGTCATTTACATATGGTTGTTGAAGAGCCATAGCTCCACGCTGATAAATTGGTGCGATAGCAGCATCGTCAGCTAATAGGATTTTCTCAGCTTTCGCCATTGCTTCCCAACGTCCAGCTGGATCTGTTGCTAGTTCGCCTTTAGCAGATTCAACTAAAGCATCATACTCTGAGTTCGAGTAAGACATTTTGTTTTGAGCAGATCCAGTAACAAACAAATCAATGAATGTCATAGGATCCTGGTAATCAGGTCCCCATCCAGCAGTTTGGATGTCATAGTCCTGAGCTTCGTCAAGTTCTAAACGAACTCCGAAAGGTACAGCTTTAAGGTTGATAGTTAAACCTTCAAGGTTAGTTTCAAGTTGATCTTTCAAGTATGCGTCCATGTTTTTAGCAGTTTCAGTGTCGCCACCTAAGATTTCAAGTGTAACTTCTTCTACTCCTAATTCTTCAAGACCCATAGCCCAATGTTCTGCAGCTTCTTCTGCGTTAAACTCAATTAGGTCTCCGTTAACATCACGGAAGTCAGCATTGTTTTCGTCAAAAGAAAACTCAGTTGGTACTAAGTAGTTAGCTGGTAGTGAACCGTTAGCTAATACTACGTCTACTAGATCTTGCTTGTTGAAGCCTTGTGCAATTGCTTTACGGATGTGTACGTTAGCAAGTGCATTCTTCTCGCCATTACGTTCTTGGTTAAGCTTGAAGTAGAAAAGAGTTGGTTCTAAGTCAGTTACTAAGTTTTCATCATTTGCATATTGTCTTGCAAATTCACCAGCTAAGCCAGCGCGATCTTTTTCACCAGAGTTGTAAAGGTTAACTGCAGTAGCAGGCTCTTTTACAACGTCTACGTTGATTGTTTCAAGTTTAACTGTTTCAGCATCCCAGTATTCTGGGTTTTTCTGCATTTTCCAAGTTAAACCAGTTCCGTCCCAATCAGTTAATGTGAAAGGTCCGTTGAAGATTAAGTTATCAGAGTTAGAAGCGTATGCATCGCCTTTTTCAGAAATGAAAGCTTCGTTCTGTGGGTAGAAAGTTGGGAATGACATTAAAGACATAAAGTAAGGTACTGGACGCTCTAATTGTACTTCTAGAGTGTTATCGTCTACAGCAGTAACTCCAAGTTCAGTTGGTTCCATTTCTCCTGCAGCAATTTCAGTAGCATTAACAATCGAACCAGCCATCATGTAAGCTCCGTATGGAGAACCTGTAGCAGGATCAATTGAACGTTGCCAAGAGTATACAAAATCGTTAGCAGTAACTGGAGTACCATCTGACCAGTTAGAATCACGCAATTTGAACGTGTAAGTTAATCCATCTTCACTGACAGTAGGTTCACCATCTGCAAGTGCTGGTTCAGCAACATTTTCTTTGTTTAAACGGAATAGACCTTCGTTAACATTATTGAAAATGTTAAACGCAACTGCATCTTCAGCTAAAGAAATATCCATAGTTGGAATTTCAGCGCTTTCCATTAAGTTAAGAACTTGATCTGCGTCTGGTTCCCCAGCAGTTTCGTTTCCTTCTGGTTTTTCAGTTCCAGTGTCTTCATCATCATTGCCGCCACATGCAGCTAGAAAAGCACTTAGAACTAGTACTAGGCTTAGTAGCCAAAAAATCTTACTATTCTTCACTAAATTGACCCCCTCGAATTTTCTGAAAAATTGGTACATAGCTAATTATACATAATATTTTTTTCTTGTACAGAACTTTTTTGCTAATTTTTACACTCTTGTAACAATTGCGTTACATTAACATTACATGAAATCGCTAGAATGTTGGATTTGTAAGCGTTTCCGGCGTCTACGATAAATGAATTTTTTTTTGATTTTTTTTAGAATTTCTTCTACAATTGATAAGAATTGAGGTGCACAACTTGAAAAAAATGATTATTTCATTATTAATTATTCAGCTATTGATCGTCTTAACTGCACTTTTACGAACAGATGGCCTCACCTTATTATCATATATAAACAATTCATTTGTTTATGGTGGTATTTTACTTTTTTTAGGTTTATGGGTTTTTGTCATCCGTACGGGAGTTTTTGACATATTTACCATCAGTATGAGAAAAGCTTTCAAAATGAAGTCTACTATAGAAGATGATGAGATGCGTCCTCCTTCTGAAGCATTAGGTTTCTCTAGTTCCTATTTACTGATTATCGGAACCATTACGTTACTGATTATGTTGATTTGTTTAGCCATTTATAGCAACTAATATTGCTTACGAAATCGGTTGTGTATTATAATAATAGAATATAAAACGGGCAATGATAAAGAAGAGTAAATGCAGTTCCTTCTATAATAGAGAGTCTGTGGTTGGTGAAAACAGATGGAGTGCTGCATTGAATGGACTTTGGAGCTGAATTGGCGAACGTACAGTAGCCGATTCCGTGATCTTCACGTTATGAAGAAGAGCGGCCGGCGACGGCAACTAGGGTGGTACCGCGGAAAACACATCATTCGTCCCTTTTATTAGGGATGTGTGCTGTGTTTTTTTAATTTGAGGAGGAATAAAGATGAAGAAGAAAATTTTTTCAGGCGTTCAGCCTACCGGTACGGTTACACTCGGAAATTACATAGGTGCTTTCAAGCAATTTACTGAGTTGCAAGATGAATATGATTGTATCTTCTGCATTGTCGATCAACATGCCATTACAATGCCCCAAGATCGATTGGAATTACGAAAAAACATTAAAGCTTTGGCCGCGCTTTACCTTGCAGTTGGAATTGATCCAGAAAAAGTAACGTTGTTTATCCAATCAGAAGTTCCAGCGCATGCACAAGCCGGTTGGATGTTGCAATGCGTTTCGACTATCGGTGAACTCGAACGCATGACACAATACAAAGATAAATCCGCTAAAAATGCTTCTGTCTTAGCAGGACTATTAACGTATCCACCTTTAATGGCAGGTGATATTTTATTGTACCAAACTGATATCGTGCCAGTTGGAGATGACCAAAAGCAACATATCGAGCTTACACGTGATTTAGCAGAACGCTTTAACCGAAAATACAACGACATTTTTACCATCCCTGACATTCGCATCCCTAAAAATGGTGCGCGAATTATGTCTCTGCAAGACCCTACCAAAAAAATGAGCAAATCTGATCCGAACAAAAAAGCAATTATTACGTTACTAGATGATTTGAAAACTATTGAAAAGAAGATTAAGAGCGCTGTAACAGATTCTGAAGGAATCGTTCGTTATGATCCGGTTAATAAGCCTGGAGTAGCCAATCTATTAACAATCGAAGCGGCATTGACTGGTGAAAGTATCGATAACTTAGTTTCAAAATACGAAGGTTCGGGCTATGGTGACTTTAAGTCTTCGGTAGCACAAGCAGTAATTCACCATTTAGCACCTATTCAAGAGCGTTATAAAGCATTACTAGATTCGGATGAATTAGATGTCATTTTAGATGCAGGGGCCGAGAAAGCGAATTTTCTGGCCAATAAAACACTTAAAAAAATGGAAAATGCAATGGGTCTTGGCCGAAAAAGAAAGTAAAAAAAGGAGCTGCGAAAATCGCAGCTCCTTTTCTATTTGGATTATTATTCTGCAGTAACCGGTGAATCTTGGCTTACAGCAAGGTCAGACAAGTAAATTTCAGTTCCATCACCAATCGCGTAATTTAATACACGGTCGTTAACAGGACTCAATACTGCACGGTATAAAGTTGGGAATACTGGTACTTCATCTACCATTAATTGTTGCCATTCGTTATAAACATCTTGACGGAACGCTAAGTCAAATGCTTCTTCTGAACGACCTTCTTTTAGCAAGCGTTCATTTTCTTCATTTTCCCAACGTGGGAAGTTGTATAGAGCATCTGCTCCGTAAAGCCCTGAAGGATCTACGTCAATTCCAACGCCCCAAGCTGCTTGGTACACATCCACATCTGGGTTATCTTCTCCACCGTTACCAACACGGTCATAGAATGTGTTGAATTCAAGCATTTCCAAATTCACTTTCAAGCCAACTGCTTCCCAAGACTGAACGTAATATTGTGCTAATGGTTCAGCTGTGTCGCCACCCGTCATAGAAATGAAGTTAATTTCTAATGGGTTGCCTTCCGGATCTTCTCGGATTCCATCACCATCTGTATCTGCATAGCCAGCGTCATCCAGTAGTGTTTTCGCTACTTCTGGGTCATACGCTCTTCCTTCATTCGTATCATCATGGAATTCAGGGTGTGACGGCGGAATCAATGTTGTTGCATTCCAGCGTAATCCATTATAGAAACGTTCGCCAACAGCTGTATTATCTACAGCATGCCACATTGCTTTACGAAGTTCTACATCACCCATTTTCGCTTCTGGGTTGTAGTTAACACGATTTTTTTCTGCATCCCAAGTTCCAAGTTTAAAGCCGATATACGTGTAGGCACGATCAACTGCACCTAAAAATTCTACGTTAGACATATCTGCGTTATCAGGGAATTGATCCACTGGGAATTCACTAATCAAGTCTACTCCACCTGTTTCTAGCTCTTGAACTACTGTAGAGCTGCTGATGACTTTAATTGTTACGCCATCCAGATTAGGTGCTCCGCGCCAGTAATCTTCGTTTTTAGTTAATGTTACAGATTCTCCTGGAACAATGCTTTCTACTTTAAATGGACCAAAACCAATAGGATTTTCACGTACTTCTGGAGAAGAAGAAATATCAGCTACTGCCATATCTCCAAAAATATGCTTAGCAAGTGGATATGACCACACGCTTCCTGTTAGTAGAGATGGTGTTGATTCGATGTACGTAATTTTCAACGTTTTTTCATCCACAACTTCGATACCTGAAATAGTATCTGCTTTACCGCTATTGTATTCTTCCATACCTTCAATGTTTGTGAAATCTGAATTGTAACGAGGACCGTCATATTCAGAGTTACCAATTACTTCATGAGCAAACAACCAGTCTTCCGCAGTAACGGGTTCACCGTCATGCCAATTAACATTGTCGCCAATTTTAAATGTGAATGTGCGTCCATCTTCAGAAACTTCGTATGTTGCAGCTCCATCGTTTGTGTACACATAGTTTTCATCCCAAGTTAACAAACCTTCATCAAACCAGTTTAAGATTTCTGCATCTGGTGCTCCAGAATAGAAGTTCCAGTTTAATGTTCCTTCAAATACTGTATCCGATACTAGACCAAATGTAATGTTCCCACCATCGATGGCTTCGCCTTCGTTTGTCTTTACATTGCTAAAGTCTTCAATTGAATACAGTCCGTCATCTTTTTGTTCCTGTTTTCCGTCTGAGTCTTTTTTTCCGCCGCTATCTTTAGTGGCTTCATCGTCACCGCTACACGCTGCTAATAGCAATGCTAAAGACAAGATCAATACTTTAGACTTGTTACTCTTCCCCATTCTCTGTTTCCCCCTCTAGTGATGAATATAATAATTGCTGTTTGCACACTTAAAAAATATTTTTCGTAACCGTAACCAGACTTTGATCCCCCTTCTTCCCCTATATTGTTACCCTCTTCGCTGCCGGGCATCGGTAGCGCGTTTTAAAGCTTGCCCGACGTTATTTATACTAAGCATCAATACTAATATGAGAATTGATGCAGGTAACCAAATCCACCATCTTAACTCCAAAGTTTGAGGATTACGTGCGTAACTAATCAAGGTTCCTAAACTTGGTGTCGATTCAGGAAAACCAAACCCTAAAAAAGAAAGGCCTGATTCAATGCCAATGTTGGCTGCCAAATTTAATGTCATCGTAACGATGATGATTGAACTTAAATTCGGAAGCACTTGGAAAAACATAATTTTAAAATTGGATGTCCCTAAAGTTTTAGATGCTTTTACATAATCCAATTCTTTTTCCTGCAATGCTTTAGAACGTATGAGACGGGCGATTCCCATCCATAAGAACGCTGTCATTATTAAGGAAAACGAAACAATGCTATATCCAGGTACAGCCGTTACAAACGCAATTACAATCATTAAAGTTGGCAATACCATGAAAAAATCGACAAAACGCATAAAGATATTATCGACAGTGCCTCCATAATATCCAGAAACAAGTCCGATCAATATACCGATAATTCCTGTCAGCAAAGTGATCAAAATACCGATAGCTAAAGAATTACGTGTTCCTATGATTAATTGCCCAAATATATCACGGCCGCCGTAGTCGGTACCTAACCAATACATCGAAGAAGGCGCTTCATAAAGAGCAAACAAATCAACTTTGATGATTTCGTCTTGATCGAGAACAATCGATGTACCAAATACACCAACAATAATGAGAAATAAGAACAATAGCGAAACAAATGCAACTTTATCTCGTATTAATTCTCTAAGTAATATACTAAATCCAGATGGGCTTTTACCGAGATCCACATCAGGGATTTGTGTTCCACTGTCTTTATCAAGTCTCATATTTACACCTCAAAATTATCATTTATTATTTAATTCGAATACGTGGATCTACTAAACTTAAGATGATATCGGATAATAACGCTCCAATGATTGCTGCAAGTCCAAATAATAGAACAAGCGCGGTCATTACACTGTAATCACGCAAGCTGATAGAAGACAGGAACAATTCGCCCATTCCTGGATAGCCAAAAATGTTCTCAATGAATATCGTCCCGCCGATCAATCCCGTTATTTCATAACCAAAAAAAGCTGCAATGGGAAGCAAAGAATTCCGCAAAACGTGACGATTATAAACGCGTGATTCGGATGCTCCTTTTGCTCGAGCTGTTACGATAAAATCTTTTTGTTTTGTATCAATGATCTCACTTCTCAAATACTGGACTGTCGAAACAGTCGTTATCAGCGCCATCGATAATGCTGGTAATAATAAATGATTTACTTTGCTGATAAAATATTCAAATGTACCTGGTGTTGTGCCTGGTGTGACACTACCACTTGTCGGAAACCAACCTAATTGGAAACCAAAAACAAATAACATTACCAAAGCAAAAATAAACAACGGTGCCGCAAAGCCAATATACGTATAACCTGTAATTGCGCGGTCTAACCAAGTATCGTTAAAACGTCCACTAATAATTCCTAAAGGAATAGCGATCAAATACGTTAAGATCAATGTCGCTAATGATAGCCATAACGTATTAATCATTCGAGCTCCGATTAAATCAGATACAGGCATTTTAAAGCGAAACGACTGACCAAAATCCCCTTGCATAACGCCTTTAATCCAGTCCATATACTGTACGTACCAAGGATTATTCAATCCGAGGCGTTCTCTCATAGCTTCGATTGTGGCTGGGTCAATACTCGGGTCAATTAATCCAGTTAATGCATCCCCTGGCATTGCTTGAGCTAAAATAAATACTAAAAGGCTTAAAACAATAATTTGTGGGATGGTAATAAGTGTTCTGCGTACTATTAATTTCCACATACCATTAACCTCCCTCTCCCAATGCTACTTGGTGAGTAGCTGATATTGCTTTTAAGGAGAAAGGCAAACCTTCTTCATCAAAAAAGTCTTTTTCTAGTCTGTCGTATTCAGCCTTCACCAATTTGCGGTTGGCGTAATGCTTTTCACGGTTACGCGGATCACTGTCTGGAATCGCTGCGATTAAACGTTTTGTATAGATATGCTGCGGATTAGTAAAAATCTCTTCAGCGGTACCATGCTCCACATAACGCCCTTTGTACATAATTCCAATATGATCACACATGTGACGAATAATACCTAAATCATGACTAATAAATAAATACGTTAAATTCAGTTCTTTTTGAATTTCACGCATGAAATTCAACACTTGAGCTTGAACAGATACATCTAACGCTGAAACAGGTTCATCGGCAATGATCAATTTAGGCTTTAATGCAATTGCCCGGGCAATACCGATTCGTTGCCGCTGTCCTCCAGAAAATTCATGCGGATATTTGTAGATGGCTTCTGGACTAAGACCTACTAATTCCATCAGTTCTTGAACGCGTATGCGTTCTTCTTTGGCAGAAAGTTTTTCATAATTACGAAGTGGTTCAGCTACAATATCCACTACTCTCTTTTTAGGATTCAATGAGGAAAAGGGATCTTGAAAAATCATTTGTATATCTTTTCGTACGTCGATATACTCTTTTCTACTGACCGTTGCCAAGTCTCTGCCTTCAAATAGTACTTTTCCTGAAGTAATATCATTTAAGCCGATAATCGCACGACCTGTTGTTGTTTTTCCAGATCCAGATTCGCCAACTAGCCCATACGTTTGACCTTGTTCAATCGAAAATGAGACGCCATCCACTGCTCGAACATGATCTTTCACGGTTTGAAAAATACCGCCACGAATAGGAAAGTGGACTTTCAGATTTTCAACTTCAATTAGCGACATAATTGCGCTCCTCCTTGGCTTTTTCTGGGAAGTAAAAGTCTTTATAGCATGTGCAACGCACAAAATGGCCATGGCTAATTTCGTGTAGTTCAGGTGATGCTTCGTGTGCCGAATCATCTATCCAAGGAATACGGCTAGCAAAACGACATCCTGTTCTTGGCAACTTTTGAAGTGAGGGTACGACTCCTTGAATAACATGAAGATCTGACTTTACTTCTGCCAATGTCGGAATTGAATTTAAGAGCGAGCGTGTATATGGATGTTGGGGATTTTCCATCAATGTGTAAATATCTGCAATCTCGACGATTTGTCCTGCATACATCACTGCTACTCGGTCAGCCATCTCAGCGACTACTCCTAAATCATGTGTTATCAGGATAATGCCGGCATTCATGGTATCTTTTAATTCTTTGATCAAGTCTAAAATTTGCGACTGAATTGTTACATCTAATGCTGTCGTCGGCTCGTCAGCAATTAATAGTTCAGGTTGGTTTGAAATTGCCATTGCAATAACAATACGCTGACGCATGCCGCCTGATAATTCATGCGGGTATTGATAATACGTTTTTTCAGGTCGCGGAATACCTACTTGGTTCAGTAGATTAATCACTTGTTTTTTTCGTGAACTTTTAGAACTTCTGGGATTGTGAAGGAAAATGGCTTCATCGATTTGTGCTCCCACAACCATAAGTGGATTGAGGGCAGAAAGTGCATCTTGGAAGATCATCCCCATTTCACGCCCACGCAACTGTTTCATTTCATTCGCATTTGCAGCAACTAAATTATTGCCTTTGTAATTGATTTCCCCCTCAATTTTGGCTCTTGTATGAAGACCCATAATAGAAAATGCAAATGCACTTTTTCCAGATCCCGATTCGCCAACAATCGCTAATACCTCGTTTTTTCTAACATTCAACGAAACATCATCGACTGCCGCATAATAATCGTCTTTGATTCTAAAGGAAGTTTTCAGATTTTTGATTTCAAGCAAAACATCATTCACAATGATCCTCCTTAAAATAAAACATTTTGTTCTTACTAAACGAACTTGTGCTGCCACATCCTAATTAGTAAACCTCTTGTTAGACTAGGATCCAAAATTCTAGTCGACTCTAAAGATTTTTAATGCTATTGTACATATATCGATATTTCATTATATTTAGAATAGCATAACAATTTAAAGAATCGACAGTTTTTTTCAATTTTCTATAAAATTTTGGTTATTTTACCTATTATTATACCTATCCAAACAAAAATGACGCTGTGCAATAGTTTTGCACAGCGTCATTTTTGTTTAAGATATTAAATTTTCTTGAATACAAGTGAAGCATTATGTCCACCAAAGCCAAGCGAGTTACTCATCGCAAAACTAAAGTCTGCTTTACGCGCTTCATTTGGAACGTAATCTAAATCGCATTGTTCATCTGGTGTTTCATAATTTGTTGTCGGAGGCATAATGCCTTCTTTTAAAGCTAATGCAGTGAAAATTGCTTCTATTCCACCAGCAGCACCAAGCAAGTGACCAGTCATAGATTTCGTCGAACTCATCCCTAATTTGTAGGCATGTTCACCAAATACTGTTTTCACAGCCATAGTTTCGTATAAATCGTTATAAGCTGTACTTGTGCCGTGTGCATTAATATAGCCAATGTCTGTTTTTTCTACTCCAGCATCTTCAATCGCTTGTTCCATTGCACGAGCTGCACCTTCTCCACCCTCAGCAGGAGCTGTAATATGATACGCATCTCCAGTAGAACCGTAACCAACGATTTCTGCATAAATTTTAGCGCCACGTGCTTTTGCAAATTCATATTCTTCAAGAATTACAATCCCAGCGCCTTCCGCAATAACAAAACCATCACGATTTTTATCAAACGGACGAGAAGCTGTAGCTGCATCTGCATTTGTAGACAATGCGGTATTAGCTGTAAATCCAGCTACAGATAATTGTGTTATTGGTGCTTCTGCTCCACCTGAAATCATGGCATCTGCATCTCCACGCTGAATTACTTTAAAAGCGTCACCTATAGAATTTGTACCTGAAGCACAAGCTGTAACTGAACATGAATTGATTGCTTTTGCACCAAAATAAATTGATACTTGTCCGGATGCCATATCCGGAATAATCATTGGAATCAAGAAAGGACTAATACGACGTGGTCCTCTTGTATTCAAAACATCCATTTGTTTTTCAATTGTTTCCATGCCACCAATACCTGATCCGATCCAAACTCCTGTACGCAAAGCTGTTTTTTCATCTAGTTCCAAATTGGCGTCTTTCATTGCCATAATTGAAGCAGCCAGCGCATACTGCGTAAAACGATCCATTTTACGTGCTTCTTTTTTTTCAATATATTCTTCTATCGAAAAGTCTTTTACTTCAGCAGCAACTTTTGCAGAATACAAATCTGCATCTACTCTTGTTAACGGACCCACTCCGGATTTACCGTTTTTGATCGCTTCCCATGTTGTTTCAATGTTATTGCCTAAAGGCGTAACTGCGCCAATGCCTGTAATAACTACTCGGCGATTTTCCATTCTATCTTCTTCCTTTCGCATAGCTAATTATTTGCCCCACTTCATTGCAATCGCGCCCCATGTTAAACCGCCACCAAATCCAACCATTACAATCACATCGTCGTCTTTGACACGTCCCTCTTCTATATCTTCGACAAGAGAAATGGGAATAGATGCCGCTGAAGTGTTGCCATATTTATGAATCGTTTTCGACATTTTTTCAATTGGTAACCCTAGACGTTCTCTAGAGGCTTCCATTATACGAATATTCGCCTGATGGGGGATAAGAAAATCAACGTCTTCTTTTTGTAATCCAGCTTTTTCGATCACGTTTATAGCCGACTCACCCATTTGACGTACTGCGAATTTAAAAACCTCACGCCCATTCATAACGAGGTGTTCGTCTTGGTAAAGGTGTTTGCCGCCTCGGCCATCCGCACCGAGTTCAAATGATAAAATGCCGCGTCCTTCTGACACTTTGCCGACCACTGCAGCTCCTGCACCGTCTCCGAAAAGAACGGCTGTGTTGCGATCTTCCCAATTGGTGATTTTCGATAACTTCTCAACCCCAACGACAAGAACATATTTATAAACATCAGACTCGATAAATTGTTTTGCTGTGACAACTCCATATATAAAACCTGCACATGCTGCTGAGACATCCATCGCCGCTGCATTAACTGCTCCAATTTCTTGTTGAATTACACAAGCCATTGATGGAAAAGGCTGGTCAGGAGTAACTGTTGCCACTAAGATTAAGCCAATCTCAGCAGGATCAATATCCGCATCTTCAATCGCTTTTTTTGCCGCTTGACGTGCCATGTCAGAAGTGTCTTGTTCGTCTTTTGCAATCCGGCGTTCTTCTATGCCTGTCATTGTACGAATCCACTCGTCGTTCGTATCCATACGCTGCTCTAATTGAAAATTAGTCAATCTTTCTTCTGGTAAACATCTACCCATACCGATTATTCCAGCATTCATTTTATATCCCTCATTTCAATTATCATCATCTATTAGTACCTGGTATTAATAATACGCCATCTACTATTCAATTTCAACTAACTGACATATTTACGACAAATTATCTTCATTCTCTATAATCTTTCTTTCTGTCTGTTGAGGCTTGTGCTATGATTAACCTAGATATTCTATGTAGAGGTGAAACTAGATGCAATATATTGGAACGTTTTTATGGTCATTCTTATTAATTTCATTGGTCAACTATGTGGTAAGTGCTGTTCAGAACGTACATTTCGACTTTATGATGGGCGTTTACATTTCAATCGGAGTTTCAATTTTAATCTTCGTAATCGCAGCTGTTATTCCGAACGAACCGACTCCTGAAAAACATTAATAACAAAAAGAAGCGTAAACCGGAAATCCGGTTTACGCTTCTTTTTTATTGATGAGAATTTGATTGTTTTCCCCCATGGTTAGTTCTAGTTCTGTATTGGATACGATCCCACCTTTGATTAATTCACGAGCAATATCGGTTTCGATTTTGCGTTGAATAAATCGTTTTAACGGGCGTGCACCAAATACTGGGTCCGTTCCAGCTTCAACAATGTAGTTGATCACTGAATCATCAACCGACAATTTAATTTGTTGTTGACCCATACGCACTGCTAGTTCTCCGATCATCTTTTTAGCAATGCCATAAAAATGGTCATTATTCAATGCATGGAAGATGACAATATCGTCGATACGGTTTAACAACTCTGGTTTAAAGTGTTTGCGTAATTCTCTCATGACAATGTCTTCTACATCATGTTCACTACTTGTATCACTGATATAAGTAGAACCAATATTTGAAGTCATAATGACCACTGTGTTAGAGAAGTTAACTAAACGACCTTGACTGTCTGTAATACGACCATCATCCAAAATTTGCAATAGAATATTGGCAACGTCTGGATGTGCTTTTTCGATTTCATCGAGTAAGACTACAGAGTATGGATTGCGACGTACTGCTTCTGTTAATTGTCCGCCTTCTTCGTAGCCAATATATCCTGGTGGTGCACCGACTAGACGCGACACACTATGTTTTTCCATATACTCGGACATATCGATTCGGATAAAATGATCTTCTGAGTCAAACAAATTGGCAGCAAGTGATTTTGCTAATTCCGTCTTACCGACACCTGTTGGCCCAAGGAAAATAAATGAACCAATTGGTTTTCTTTCGTCTTTAATACCTGCTCGCGCTCTCCATACAGCTTCAGTTACAAGCTCTACTGCTTTATCTTGACCAATAACACGTTCTTTTAAAGTGTCGCCAAGACGCAATAGTTTTTCACGTTCACCTTCTACTAATTTTGTTACAGGAATTCCTGTCCAACGTGCGACAATACCAGCAATTTCTTCTTCTGTTACTTCTTCACGCAACAACCGCTCAGCATCTTCATTTTCCAAGCTTGCTTCTAACGCCATCAACTCTTTTTCGAGCGCTGGAATTTTGCCATGTTGCAACACAGCGGCTGCGTTTAAGTCGTATTTGTTTTCCGCATCTTCTAGTTGTCTACGGAACTGATCTAATTGCTCACGTTTTTGTTGAATTTTTTTCAAGGACTCTTTTTCTTCTGTCCATTGTTTCTTCATGTCTGTTGTAGACTCACGTAGTTCTGTGATTTCTTTTTGCAACGTTTCTAATCGCATTTTACTCGCTTCGTCTTTTTCTTTCATCAACGCTTGTTCTTCAATTTCCAATTGCAATAAACGACGCGTTACTTCGTCAAGCTCTTGTGGCATCGAATCAATTTCAGTACGAATCATCGCACAGGCTTCATCTATTAAGTCAATTGCTTTATCTGGCAAAAAACGCTCTGTGATATAGCGATCTGACATAGCTGCCGCTGCGACAATCGCACGGTCATGAATGCGAACGGCATGATGCAACTCAAAACGCTCTTTCAAGCCACGTAAAATCGAAACGGTATCTTCTACTGAAGGCTCGCGCACCATAACTTGTTGAAAGCGACGTTCTAAAGCCGGATCTTTTTCAATATGCATGCGGTACTCATCTAATGTCGTTGCCCCAATACAATACAACTCTCCACGAGCAAGCATTGGTTTCAGCATATTCCCTGCATCCATAGCGCCTTCTGTTTTTCCCGCTCCAACAATGGTGTGGATTTCATCAATAAATAAGATGATTTGCCCTTCGCTATCTTTTACTTGTTTTAAGACGGCTTTTAAACGTTCCTCAAATTCCCCACGGTATTTTGCGCCTGCAATTAACGCACTCATGTCGAGTTCGTATATTGTCCGGTTCTTCAATCCTTCTGGAACATCATTACGAACAATACGCTGCGCTAGACCTTCAACAATTGCTGTTTTACCAACACCTGGTTCTCCGATTAATACCGGATTGTTTTTTGTTTTTCGTGACAAAATTCGAATGACATTACGAATTTCTTGGTCTCGACCAATGACAGGATCCATTTTCCCCGATTGTGCTTGTTCGACCATATTACGGCCATACTGCTCTAACGGGGATTTTTGTTCTGTATTTCCCTGGAATTGAACCATAACAACCTCTCCTTTTTAAAAAGTTTGACTATCTTTGACTAATTAGATTATAGTCAATTTTTTAAGATATAGCAATTATTTAGGTTCACCATTTCTTACAAATTTAACCCTTAATACGGAAAATGAATCCATAAAAAAATCTCACTGGAATAAATTCCAGTGAGATTTTTTTATTGCTTATCGAACGCCAAGTGCCATTTTAGCATAGCGTGACATATGTTCTTTGCCCCATACTGGCTGCCATACGATTTTTACATCGACTTCTTCTACTTCTGGTAGCTCATATAATGCGGTTTTTACCATTTGTACGATTTGAGGTCCCATTGGGCATCCCATTGACGTTAATGTCATCGTAACTACTGCAAAGCCGTCTTCAGACAACATTACATCATAAATAAGCCCTAAATTGACGATGTCAATTCCTAATTCGGGATCGATTACAGTTTCTAATGCACCCATCATGCTATCTTTCATATCTTGATCCATTCAAAATCCCTCCCTTTACTATTACAACCATCTTAACAAATTTCATCTGAAAATGGAATTGACACGATTACTCGGCTAAATGCTTAACAAACCAATCGGTTGCCTCAAGCATACCAGCTCGACTTACTGCGTGTCCTGCTTCTCGTTCACGACGAAAGACAATTTTTTCTGGTACAGTCTCGTATTGTTTTTTAAGTTCTTTAAACAAGCGATATGTTGGCTCAAAAGGGACAGTAACATCTTGTTCGCCATGCCAAAAATAAATTGGACGGTTATTAAATTTTGATTGATGCTTAACACTATCAAACATCGCTAAAGTCGTAAGCATCTTTTCTCTTTCTTCTTCACTAATTGGCAATTGGAAGCCTCTCGATTCGTATTGCGACATTTGGGCTTGAGCCAACTCCACATAATTTCCTGCACCCATCATAACTGCAGCTGCTTGAATCCATGGATAAACTGTCATAGCTCCCATTGTAGTAATGCCACCCATCGATGTGCCACCTACTCCTACTTCTCCTACTACTAAGTTTTGCTTATGTAACTCTTCGTGTAAAAAGGCCAATTCTTCGATTGAAGTTAGCACAATTTCCCAAAATCGCAAACTAATTTGAACATCATCTAACCCTTCGCTTCGTTCTCCATGAAGATGAGCATCTGGCAAAATGACTCGGAGTCCCTTTTCAGCTAATTGATAGGCGTAGTGCAAATTATGCTCTTTTGCACTCATATGCCCATGAAAAAAAACAACCGTTGGCAATGCAGATTGCTCGTCTTGGTCTGGCGTGATATGAAGCAACGGGATATGCCCCCAAATTTGTCGTTGTACCTTCAATTTGACTCACTTCCTTCTCTTCCAATCGTACCAATCTTCCAGTTATCCAGCAAACCCCAATTCTTCGCCCTTAAATAAACGCCAAAATTGCCAATTTTTTTGACGTACCCCTTGCTCTATCGCTACACTAGTAAGAGATAGAAAGGAGACGGCTATTTATATGAAGAAACATTTAATCGTTCTAGATTTAGATGGAACCTTATTAACAGATGAAAAGATCATCTCAACTAAAACAAAACTCACTTTAAATAAAGCAATGGAAGCAGGACACGAGGTGATGATTGCTACCGGTAGACCATACCGCTCAAGTGAAACTTATTATAATGAATTGGGGTTAACAACGCCAATCGTTAATTTTAACGGTGCGTTTGTTCATCACCCTACTGATCAGCACTGGGGCATGCATCATACACCAATCGATTTAGGTGTTGTTCACGAAGTGGTAGAGTCTATGTACAATTATAACTTCCATAACATTGTTGCCGAGGTGTTGGATGATGTGTATGTCCATCAACATGACGAACAACTTATGGACATCTTCAGATTTGGAGATCCATCCATTACAACGGGCGATTTGCGTAACTACTTGAAAACTGATCCAACTTCTATTTTAATCCACGCCCCGTATGAACGCGTACAGGAAATTCATGACCACTTGTCTTCCGTTCACGCTGAAGTTATTGACCACCGTCGTTGGGGAGCTCCTTGGCATGTGATCGAAATTGTAAAAAGCGGTATGAGTAAGGCTGTAGGGTTAGATCGCGTTTCAAAATCTCTTGGCATTGACAGAGAAAACATCATCGCTTTTGGCGATGAAGATAATGATTTAGAGATGATTGATTTTGCAGGCGTTGGTGTCGCTATGGGGAACGCCATTTCGCCTTTAAAAAATATTGCCAATGAAATCACTTTAACTAATAATGAAGATGGCATTGCTGAATTATTAATCGACCGGTTGAAGCTGTAACTATTAAAAGGAGGTTTGGTTATGAGGTTATTTGCTGATAGCGCATCTGATTTACCAAAAGAATTTTTTGAAAACGAAGACGTAGTTTTATTTCCATTGCGCGTACATATCGGAGAACAAGATTATGAAGATATTCGCGGGATTCAATCTATTAAAGTATTTGATGCAATTCGTGCTGGCAATCATCCTAAAACGTCGCAAGTGTCACCTGAAGAAATGCTTAAGGCCTTTGAACAACTAGCCATCGCAAATGAGGAAGGTTTTTATATTGCGTTCTCATCTGAGTTGTCAGGTACTTATAGCACAGCGGTAATGGTAGCAGACCAAGTACGTGAAGATTACCCAGATTTAAAACTGACAATACTCGATTCTAAAGCGGCTTCACTTGGATACGGTTTGTTAGTAAAAGAAGCTGTAAAACTGCGCACTGCCGGTCATTCTCTTGAAACGATTCTAGAGAAAGTTCGTTTTATGGCTGACCATTTAGAAAGTCTCTTTACCGTGGAAGATTTGGACTATATGGCTAAAGGCGGTCGAATTTCCAAAGGCAGCGCATTTGTTGGTGGATTATTAAACATCAAACCATTGCTTCATGTAGAAGAAGGAAGACTAGTGCCTATTGAGAAATTGCGTGGACGTAAAAAAGTTGTTAAACGCATGATTGAATTGATGCAAGAACGTGGTAGCCAATTAGATCAACAAACCATTGCCATTAGTCATGGCGATGACGAGGAATTTGCTACCATCTTGAAACAGGAAATCAAGCAACACTTTAACCCTAAAGATATTGAAGTTCATATGATTGGTTCTGTTATTGCTGCACATACTGGACCGGGCACATTGGCTTTATTTTTCCTTAATAAGATCGAATAGGAGCTGATTAGACGGTGAAAAAAATAGTCATTATAGGTGCTGTCGGCGGAGGCGCAACAGCTGCGGGTCAACTTCGATTTTACAATCCGGATGTCCAAGTAGTTGTTTTTGACCGAGATTCAACGATGTCCTATGCAGCATGCGGAACGCCCTATGTCATTGGGGATGTAATCGAAGACGAACAGTCAATTGTTTTAACAAATCCAGAGAAGTTTAAGAAAAAACGCGATATCGATGTTAAGTTAAGACACGAAGTGAAAGAAATCGATAGAGATGCTAAAAAAGTTATTGTGCACAATTTGGAAACCGGAGAACAATTCGAAGAATCATATGATGCTTTAATATTAGCGCCTGGTGGTTCTGCTATAATGCCTAAAATCGAGGGAATCCATTCTTCTAAAGTATTTACTTTACGTAATTTTGAAGACATGCAACGGATTGACCGTTTTATCAAAAACGAAAAACCAAAAAGTTGCGTTGTATCAGGTGGTGGATTTATCGGGCTTGAAATGGCAGAAAACCTAAAAAACCTCGGATTGGACGTATCGCTCGTTCATCGATCACCTGCTATTATGTCTATTTTAGACACTGATATTTCGCTAATGATTGAAAAAGAATTGGCTCTACAAGACGTAAAACTACTTACTGGTACAGAGATGATAAAAACCGAAGGCAAAACAATTACATTATCGAATGGCATTGAGTTGCAGGCTGACTTTATTATTATGAGTGTCGGGTTGAGACCTAACACTGAACTGGCTGTAAAAGCTGGGTTAAAAATTGGGGAGACCGGTGGAATTCAAACCAATGAATTTATGCAAACAGATGACCCTTCGATTTATGCGATTGGCGATGCTTCTGAAAACTTTGATATGGTGACGGGAGATCCAAAAAGAGTACCACTCGCTTCTCCTGCCCATCGACAAGCATTTATTGCGGCACGCCACATCTTAGGAGATAAAATAGCGAAAAAAGGATTACTTGGAACTTCTGTCTTAAAGATTTTTTCATTAACTGCTGCTATGACGGGATTAAATGAAAAAACGATCAAAGACAAAAAGTTAGAATCGGCTACAATTACGCATCATGGCATTTCAAATGCTGGCTATTATCCCGACCATTCTAAAATCACGTTAAAAGTACATTATAATCCACATACGAGAAAAATTTTAGGTGCTCAATGTATCGGTGGAAAAGGCGTCGATAAACGTATCGATGTTATCGTCACAGCTATATACGGGGGCTTAACGATTGATGATTTGCAGGCGTTAGAGCTTTGCTATGCGCCTCCTTATTCATCACCAAAAGATCCAATTAATATGGTTGGCTATAAAGCCATTAACGATCAATAAAAAACAGGAAGAAAAAGCAGTTTGCTTTTTCTTCCTGTTTTATGTTTGGTCAGTTGTTTTTTGTTTTGCGGCATCTGCTTTACGTTGTTTGCCTTTTCTCCACACAACCCAGAGGAAAAGCATAAACACGACATACATAATAGCTAATGTTGCGATATAAGCTGCGTTAAGTTTTGTTTCTTCTGTGACATGAAAAACCTCCGCAATTTCACGGTCTTGCGTCACACGATACTCTCCGTCATCTTCTTGTCGAACAATATCACTTTCAAACAAGCCTCGCAATTGCTGATTTTGGCCAACCACATCAGCTGACAAGTTAATGGTTTTAGTCGCTGAAGAATTGTTAATAGCGATAACCCATGCTTCTTCATCATTTGAACGTTTGTAAACGAGCCAGCCGTCTTCATCATGCAAAACTTCTATTTTTCCCGTTCGTAAAGCTTCTGATGAATTACGCAAAGAGGTTAAATTCGTAATATGGTCAACCAATTCTTTGTCTACAGCCATATTTAAAATTTGATGCGATTCAGAAGGCGTTACGCCATTCATTGCTGATTCTGATCCGTATTGAATTACTGGAATTCCTGGCATTGTTAGTAATTGCGTTAACAACAATTTCCAACGTGTGGGCGGAAACCCCTTTTCATTTACAATGTCTGACGTAAAACGAGAACCTAACAATGAATCTACTTGGATCAGCTGATTTTCACTTTGCTTCATAATCGTCTTAATCCCAGTCAAATCTTGGTCGAAACTTTTATACGCCGAACGCAATGTTTCTTCGATACCAGGAATAACAACAGCATCAAATCCAGCTGTTTCTTCCATCTCCCGATCACTTAAAATATAACTCGGATGAATGTCTTTCATCGCTTTCGAAAAATCACGTACAAATTGCGGGTTTACTTTATCTGCATCTTGCAGTCGGAAACCATCCACTTCATATGTTTCATTGAATTCTGTGAATATGGTGATTAATGCTTGTTGAACTTCTGAATTTGAAGTGTCTAACGCTAAACTGCCATCCTCATTTTCTGTAAACCATTGAGGGTTTTCATCTGCCCACACATGATTGGTACTTACTTGTTGAGTTGGAATATCTACAATCACTTTCATATCCTGATCATGAATTTCTTCTACCAATGTTTGAAATTCTTCTTTTGTGCCAAAGTGACGCTCAAACTCTGTATAGTCCAACACTTTCTTTCCATCGTACGTTTCCGTTGAAAATACTGAGCCTATTGAAAGAGCCGTAAAGCCCATGTCTTTTACAAACAAAAGTTCACTAGCCATCCCATCAAAATCGCCCCCGTTAAAAGCTGTAGGGTCTAATGCATTTACTTCATAATCATTATCGATTTTTTTGTTAAAATAACGGTCGACTAATACATCATAAATAAGTTCATCTTTTAATTCATACTCTTTTTCCGCGTATGCTGGTTGAACAATTGCCAACAGCAACACTGTTGTGATTACGCTTGAAATCCATTTTGCTTTCAATCTGATATCCTCCTTCAATGAGGTCGCCCTTGCGTTCTACCCGGTTCATTTTATCAAACTCCTGCTTTTACTGCCATGTAAAGTTAAGGTTTTCCCAGCAACTTGCTTGAGTTTCGTCTAAACTGTGAAAATTGACAAAGAAAAAGACAGGTGCGCGTTGCACCTGCCTGCTTGCTTAAAAGAAATCCATCCCCACCGGTAACATGAATCCGATAAACATTGTTGCAAATAAGAAAACTGCAAACAATGCCCAGAACATCGTAACCGATTTTTGTTTTTTCGAACGAACTAAGACCATCTCCATCATTCCAATAGTCAATACGCCTAATAAGAACTTAATGCCATAAAGCATAGGGTCAGCAGAAGACCATTCGATAAATAATGTTAAGCCCGTAATGATGATTAAGACATAGAACAATCTTAATACCATATGCACAATCTTCCGTCCTTTGCTATCGCGTTGCATAAATGCTGCAACTAAGAACAAAATGACAGAAACAACCCATGTCGTAATGTGTAAATGTGTAGTGTCTGTTAAAATACTCAAGATCTCACCTCTTCTAATAATGTCCTCTCTAGTTTAGCACAACTGGGACAGTTAAAAGGGCTATAACCCTATGACAAATGTGTGACGAGCGTGCCGATTGACTCAATCGATACTTTTACTGTATCGCCTGCTTTTAAAAACTTCGGCGGAGTGAAACCTTTGCCGACTCCAGCAGGTGTACCCGTAAGCAAAATATCGCCTGGTTCTAATGCTACATATTTTGATACTTCTGCAATCAGTTCATCGACGCGACGAATCATGTTTTCGGTATTGCCATTTTGACGGATTTCATCATTTACTTTTGTGACTATAGACAAATTTTGTGATTGTGGAATTTCGTCTTTTGTGACAATGTATGGACCTACTGGGCATGAACCAGCCAAGCTTTTTCCAAGGAAATATTGCTGATGCTTTGCCTGTAAATCGCGCGCCGTCAAATCATTGGCAATCGTATAACCAAACACATAATCATAAGCCATTTGTTTTGGTATTTTATGACCCGCTTTTCCGATGACAACAGCCAATTCACCTTCGTAGTCATACGAGTCGGTCACATCGCTATGAACAGAAACCGTTTCACCATCTGCGGAGATGCTAGTAGAAGCTTTTGTGAAAACCACTAAATCGGTAGGTGCTTCGCCGCCCATTTCTTTCGCATGATCTGCGTAATTTTTGCCAATTGCAATAATATTTTTTGGTGTTTTTGAAATTGGAGCTAACCATTCAATTTCTGCAAATGAGTGTTTGAATTCTTCAGAGCGGTCAGATTGGACAGCGGCTTCCGTCAATTTACGAATTTGTTCGACAAACTCCATTCCTTGTGGAATTCCTTCTATTAATTGTGTAGGGAACGCTGGCAAGACCTCTAATTGCTGTTGAATCGCAACTAAATCCCAAACAGCTTCTTCCTTTTTAACTTTTGGTCCGAATCCTTCTTTTCCTTCGTAGCGAAATGATAACAGCTTCATTCGTCAAACACTCCTTTTCTGTGATTGAATTCATTATACACATTCAGGGTTTTGAATTGTTAGTTTTTTCGAAATTATTTCCGTAAGTCCACTTTCTCCAGAGAATTTCGAGTGGGCCACGCGAAAATTTTTCAAACCAAAGTTCTGCAAATATTATCTGCACGACAAAAATACCAAAAGCAATCAAAGACCCTGTTAACAAATCAACTTTTCCATATAAACCTAATCCATACGAATAAAAAATAAAGGTAGCTAAAATCGATTGGGTTATATAAGTCGTTAATGACATGCGACCTACTTTAGCAATTGGTGAAAACAATTTTTGCAACCGTTGATTTTGAACCGTTAATGCTATTACCGCTGCATAACCGATTGCTACAAGTGGCCCCCCGAATATATCTTGTAAATAAACAAAAGCGTAGTTTGTGCCAAATACATAAGGTGTACTTTTTAATACTAGACCAATTAACAACGGAATAATCGCTAACACGATCCAAAGAGTTTGTTTTTCCTTTGTGCGTTCGATTAGGCGCCATTTTGCTGCTGCTGCTCCAAACATAAGAAAAGGCAGAATGGTAAAAATCAAGAACACATAGCGAACTAAATTGTTGCTATAAGACCAATCAGCCAATCGCTGACTGAAAATCTCTGCAAAGTTTCCCGTTTGATAGGATTGAATCGAACTTTCAATTTCCATATACCCTACATAAGTATTCGGATCTGCCGTTGCTGCGATAAACAAAATCGCTTGCATTAACAAGTGAGGCACCATATAAATGACTGCGCCAAAACTCATAAGCCAACTAGAAGGCAATCGTATCAAACCGATTAATAAAAAGCCCATTACTGCATAAGTGATTAAAATATCACCATACCAAATAAGAAAAGCGTGAATTACGCCAAATAACAAGAGTACCGTCAGTCGCTTGAATGCAAGTGGCATAAAAGGTCGTCCTATAGCTTCTGCCCGCATATACTGCATAGCTAAACCGTAGCCAAACAACATCGCAAACAAAGGATAGAAACTAGCCTGGATGAAAATATCAATCACCAAATAGATCTCTTCATTAACACTCCCGTTAAACCATTTGTAAGGGTCGATATAGGATAGAGGTGAATGGAAAGCCAGCATATTAATAAGTAAGATACCTAAAAGCGAAAATCCTCTCATCAAGTCAATCGCTTTTATTCGTTCATTGGTGGAAACCGGCTGTAAGTTCAAAATAATCCTCCTAAATATTCACTTCTTGATTAGCTGCAAACAAGTACAGCAAACGTTCTTTGACTGATATTTTCAATATCGATTCAACCGCTTCTTGATAGACAGTTAACTGAACACTATATCGTTCCGACATTTCGTTTTTCACGTCACTAATCTGTGTTACGCGATCCGTTTTGTAATCTAGCAACACCCAGCCGTCTTCTTCTTCAAACAAACAATCAACAATCCCTTGGATAATTTGATGGTCCCCATCTGCATCTTTTTTTGCATAAGTAAAAGGCACTTCTTTTTTTATGTTTGTTGCAGCTCTAAGACGTGCAGCTGTTTTACTTGCATAAAAACGTTCAAGTTCTTCTATTTTGACCGCTTTGCCCTCATCTGAGGACAAAATCTCCATGCCAACTAATGTTTCGATAAACTCTTTTATTTCGTTGCTAGTTAATGTACGATCCAACGGAATATGTTGCATCACTGCATGGACTGCGGTCCCAATATCAGCTCCGGATAAACGTTTGTCCATCATGAAATTGGGGCGGTGTAGCAACATTTTCCGTTCGGGCTTTACTGTCTGAATAAAGGACTCCGGCTCATCAAGACGTTGCAACATTTGCAATCGCTTCATTTCAGTTACAGACTGTTTCGAGCGTTTTTCAACAGCTTGCTGATGAGGATATTGATAATTAAAACGATCATTGACTTGTTGTTGGTAATCATCCGACAACTCATCTTCTTTAAGCAATTCTTCCATATTTACTATTGCGGGAAGCAGCGATTGAGACTCGACGATATCAATGTGAAAACGAGACGTGTGATCAAGAAAATGTCCCGTTACATTCAGTTGCTTTTCTGCATCGGGGTGTCTTGCTACAGCTGGACCTATCCAGTCTAAATACCCTTTTGCACGAGACCGCATAAAATCTGGTAAACGCACATCATTTGTCGCCATTTTCCATTTCTCTAAAAGCTTTTCGATATCTTTTACAGAAGCCGTTAAATACAGCCTTTCTTTTGCTCGTGTCATTGCTACATATAAAACGCGCATTTCTTCTGCTTTCATCTGCAATTGTTTCATCTCTCGAACAGCTAGAAATGGCAGTGATGTGTATTCGATTCGGGTATCAGGATTTACCGCTTTAACAGCCAAGCCGTAATCTTGATCAAACAAATAAGATTTTTTAAAATCCATCTCATTAAAAGCTCGGCCCGTGCCTGCAAAAAAGACCACTGGAAACTCGAGACCTTTTGACTTGTGTACCGTCATGAGACGCACGACATTTTCTTTTTCACTAAGTGATTTAGCTGTTCCTAAATCATCGCCACGTTCTCGCATCCGGTCGATAAAACGAAGAAAACGGAACAATCCACGAAAAGAAGTTTTTTCATATTCGAGTGCACGGTCATGTAACGCGCGCAAATTAGCTTTTCGTTGTTTGCCATTTGTCATAGCACCAACCATTTCATAATAATTGGTATCCAAATAAACTTGCCAAATCAGTTCTGCTAGTGAACCTCGACGCGCCAAATTCCGCCAACCTTCTAACTGCAGGACAAACCGGCGCAGTTTTTCAGCCGCAGCTGGATCTATTCCTGTTCCTGCACGCATAAAAGTTTTGACTGCTTCATAAAAAGAAGCTTGAGGTGCTGCTAAACGAATTTCGGCCAATTCATTTTCCTTCAATCCAATAAACGGTGCACGTAAAACTGAAGCGAGCGGAATGTCTTGGTAAGGGTTATCTATAACGCGTAGCGTATTCAGCATAATCATCACTTCAAGCGCTTCAAAATAGCCACCTGTCAATTCCGCATACAATGGAATTCCAGCCATTTTAAATTCATCCACAAAGTCTCCTGACCATGTCATCGAACGCATTAAAACAACAATATCCCGATATTCAAGCGGTCGTTGTTTTTGTGACCACGGATCATTCACCATTGTTTCACTTTCCATCAATTCGGTAATTTTTTTAGTGATAAATCGTGCTTCCCATTGTGACTTTGCCAAATCCTCGTCTTCTGATTCTTCTTCAGTTTCTGGTTCATGGATTAATGTCAATTCAATCGGAGTTTGTTGTTCTGGATAAGGCGCTTTCGCTTTTAATGCAGCCGCTTCATCATAGTCAATTTCTCCAACTCGTTCTCCCATGATTTGCGAAAAAATATAGTTGGTGCCATCTAAAATTTCTTTGCGACTTCTGAAATTCGCATTTAAATCAATACGCAACCCAGTGTTTTCAGCATCGTGTCTAAACCGTGAATATTTCCCTAGAAATAACATAGGTTCAGCAAGGCGGAAACGATAAATCGATTGTTTCACATCGCCCACCATAAATAAGTTGCCGTTTTGTTCATCGCCTGATTTTACTAAGTTAAGGATTGTCTCTTGCAAAAGGTTGGTATCTTGATATTCATCTACTAAAACTTCTTTAAAGCGATCTTGATATTCTTTTGCAATAGGTGAAGGTTTGCCTTCTATCATTAAGATTTCTAGAGCATAATGCTCTAAATCGGAAAAATCAACTAATGCTCGATCAATTTTAAGTGCTTTGTATTGATCCGCAAAAAGCTGCGTCAATTCGACTAAAGTTTTCATCAACGGTGCCATTTCTCTCATCTCTTCTAATAAGCGCTTTGGTGAACGAGTAAAATAAGCGTCAAACAATCCACTAACAATTTTCTTCACATCATTGCGCCGCGCTTTTGCTTCTTCAGCTAAAACTGGATCACAAGAATCTTTGCGAATACTTGCAGCTTTTTCCCATTTAAATGATTTTGAGAAAGCATATAAGCTCTCCCATGAATTTTCCAATGCTGCAATTGCCGTTCGGATTACTTCAGTATCGGTTCTGAACGTGCTTTCTAGTACGACAGGTCCTTCTGGGGCATGAGCTATTTGAAGGCCTTGATCAGCTAATTGCAGCGCTTCTTCTAAAGCGTGACGTATCGTTAGTTTTAAGTCGTCGATAAATGGTAATTCGTCAATTGTGGCATCTGTTGGGACATTGTATAAATTAAGTACTTGTTGCAACCATTCTTGTGGATTCGGGTGCACGCGCGAATAATCATATAGCTTGCTTAATAACACTTCCATCGCTTGATCACTGCGATCCGAAGTGAAACTATCTGCCAAACGGTAAACTGCATCTGCTCCTTCACCTTCGTATGCTGATTCAAGCACTGCTTCTAAGACATCATCCCGCAAAAGAGCGGCTTCTGTATCTCCTGCAATTCTAAAGCCTGGGTCAATTTCAAGCAAATACGCGTATTGTTTGACGACTTGTAAACAAAACGAATGCAGCGTAGAAATTTGAGCTTTGTTGATTAAACGTAATTGTTTACGTAAATGTGTCGATTCCGGATTATCTGCAACCGCTTTTTCTAATGCATTTGACATTCGGTGGCGCATTTCAGCAGCCGAAGCATTAGTAAACGTAACAACTAATAATTCATCGACAGAGATTGGATCGTCTTCAGCTAATACTTTTTCTATCATACGGTTGATTAGCACAGCTGTTTTGCCTGATCCTGCTGCTGCTGATACCAACATATCTTGTCCTTTTGCCCATATAGCCATCCATTGTTCATCAGTCCAAGTAGCATCAATTGGTTTTTTCGGTATCATTTGCAGCGGTCTCCTTTCTGATCAATTCCACAGCTTTATCCGGAGATAAAGGGGTTAGTTTTCGGTAGCTTTGGTCTGGGTCTGCTGGGTCGAATTGGCACACTGAGCGATAAGAGCAAAATTGACAAGGTGTATCTTCTTTCATCTTATAGGGCGTAATACTTGTATCGCCTTCTAAGATGCCATTTCCTGCATTTTGATGCTTGTTTCGTACAAAGCGGCGGACAGCTTGCATATCGTCTTTCATCACTGTTTTGGATTGAGATGCAGACACCGTACCACTTTTGTTAAGTCTTACCGGAATGACATTAGAATAACCATCAATTTGGTTATCCATTGCTTCAATCACTTCGGGATCTTCAACGACTAAACCATTCATCTTAAAGGATTTTGCCATTTCTTCATCTAATTCTTCAGCTGTCAGCAATTTCGTCAGCTTTAACATCGGATTGTGCATATGAAAATACAGCACACCAGCTGGTTCTGCTTCTTCACCTAACCAACGTTCAGAATGGGTTAACGCCACATCTAAATACGTAAAGGTTTGCAAAGAAAGACCGTGATAAACGTTGCTTAGATCAAGCCCTTGTTTAGAAGATTTGTAATCGACAATACGCAAATAAGGTTTGCCCTGAATTTCAGTAGAATCGATTCGATCAATACGACCTCGCACGTTCATCTTGCGTCCTCGATCTAAAGAAATTTCCAGAGGCGGAATCGTCTCTTTTGGTCCAAATCCAACTTCTAGTGCAATCGGTACAAACCCCGAAACTTTAGCATGCTTGCTGAGCATATACGCGGTTTGGCGAATAATACCTTCTAGTTTATGTTGTATATAGCGATAGCGATGCGAACTGATTAAGATATGATTAACGAAATAAGGAGAAAGTTGATCGATCGCTTCTTTCGCTAAGTTACGGCATTGAGTTTGGGTTAGCGAAGACCATGATACCCCTAATCGTAACACTTCATCTGATATCCATTTAATCGCCGCATGGAAAAGATCCCCCATTGCAGGAGCTGCTAATTTGTATTGGCTTCTTTCTTCGAGACGTAAACCATAAGCTACATAATGTGCAAATGGACAGCCATAATACGTTTCTACCCTAGATACGCTAGAAGAGATAGGTGTTCCATACAACGGTTCTGCAATAGCCTCACGAAGAGGATCTGCTTTATTTGGTTTGATTGGCGATAAGATGCGTTTAATAATAGAAGACCAAAACGGATCGTCCTCATAATAGTGATAAACCGCACGCCACTCTGCTGATAATTCACCACCGCGTATTTGCGAAGTTAAGTATGCTAAACTCGCTCTCGGATGCGAAATGTAATCCATAGCCGATGCATCCACAAGTTCTTCCGGATCAATAACTGCCGGAATTGTTTCAATTGCCAACATATCTTTTAATTTTTGAATATAAAGAGAAGGCAACAAGGCTTTTCCTTCTTCATCTGCGATTGGAAACGAAACAGTTAATAAATCAGACGCTGATGTAAAAGCACGATATACCATATAGGTCTCGTCCATTAAACGCATTTTCGAAGTAGGCGCCAACTCAAAGCCAATTTGAGCAAACCATTCACGGTCTGTGTCTGTTAATAACCCTTCCTGCTCGATACGCTTTGGCAAGACACCGTCATTAGCTCCGACAACAAAAACCGACTTTATATCCATTAAACGAGCCAAATCGATTTTTGATACCATCACTTGATCTAACGAAGGCGGAATACGTGAAAACTCTAACGTCTCAAATCCTTCGTCTAAAATTTTTACAGCTGTTGGCAAATCCACTTTTTTGTCGCCAAACATTAATACAAATTGATCTAATACGCCAACCCATTGGTTCCAAGCCTGCTCGTGCTCTGTTGCGGCTAGTAAGCGATGTTCACTTTCTTCTCGTTCTCGTATATCTTGAATTTTTGCATAGACATCCATTTTTTCTATAAAAAGAAACAACGACTCTGCTATATCTCGCCCTGTTTTACTCAGTTTTAGTTGTTCTTTTAACTGGGCTAAAGGTTCTCTTATTAAATCACGTACTGCATGAAGCTCTACTTGTGCCGCTAGTTCTTCATCTGTTTGTATCGATGTATGAAATTCCAAGCCGCGGTATTTTTTATAAAACCAACGTTTTTCATCAAACCAACGTTCACCGTAAATTCCATTGGCAATAACAAAATTCTCTAGTAAATCGCTTCTTTCCCGCCATTTTGTAGCAGGACCTTGCGGAAAGAATAAATCTGTTTTGACAGCTCGAAAAATTGCTTCATAGGAATAATTAGAAACCACTGATTCAAGAACCGAACGACTAAATTCAATTAATGGATGATGAAGCATGGACTTTTTCTGACTAATAAAATACGGAATTTCGTATTGTGGGAAAATGGTATTGATCAATTCATCATAAATTTCAGGTTGTCTGTAGAGAATAGCAATTTCATTGTAACGAAAGCCATTTCTTACTTGTTCTCTTATTGCTCGGGCTACTGCATGCATTTCAGCTCTTCTATTTGATGCTTCCACTAAAGAGACAGCGTTCTTCCCTTGTATTTTCCTTGTTGGGAAATCATCAAAATGACGTTCAATATGTTCAAGCTCTGGATTCATAAAACGACGCGGCAAAGCTAAGTGAACCGAATTTTCAATTTCGATTCCCTCTTTTGCAGCTTGTTCAGTTAACCTGCGTGCGGTATTAGCAGACTGATAGAATAAAGTTTGCTCGTCATTTGGATCGGTTTGGTTATCCATTGGCAATGCTATGGTTACTGATTTCGCTTGCTTCATTAATTCAAAAAGAATTTCATATTCTCTTGCTGTAAATGTAACAAAACCATCGATGTAAATTGTCGACGATTTGATCAACTCAGAATGGGGGATTTTCTCGCTTAGTAGCGCTAAATGACCTTCAGAATCCACAAACACTTTTCCTAAACGGTCTTCAATTTCTGTCAGGATTAACTCCAGGTCCCCTGCTTTGTCGAGCAAAGTTTTTGGTGCCCCCGCCTCACTTAATGAAGAACGGATGGCATTTAATTCTCCACAATCTACACAATAACGTGCAAATTCTTTCACCAATTGCTCGATTTGATCGGTAAATCCTCTTTTGCCTGCAGCTCTTCGAAATAATTGGAATTCCTCTCGATGATCTTCGAGCAGGCTTCGAATTAACATTCGGTAACCAAAAGTATCTACTTCTCTCCTACTTATCCCACCAACTTCTTGAAGTACCCGCCAAGCCAATCGCTTAAATGTTACTGCTTGTGCGCGAATCATGCCATTCATATTGTATGCCGCAGCTAGTCGATATTCAGTAGAAAAAGACATTTGGTCCGGTACGATAAGGAATATCGGATCCCCATCTGCTTGTCGCTTTAACTCATCTACGATTTCTTCTTGAACAAAACGAGTTTTCCCCGCTCCTGCCCTGCCATAAACAATGCGTAATGACACATGATCACTCCTCCACTAAGAACATTTGTTCTTATTATACAATTTTCTACTTTTATATGCTAATAACACCTTTGAAATTATTTCTTTCTTTTGCGTTCTTCACCGGCCAAACGGAAGTCTTCTTCTACTTTTTTGTGTAAACGATTCTCAAAAATTTTCCCGATTACATACAATAGAACAATAACTAAAATAACAATTGCTGTTCGAATCGGTTGTGTAAAAAGCGCACGCAAATCGTATCCGACAAAAGAAATCGTAAATACCATTACCAGTTTCCCTGCCATTACTGTTAACAAATAATAATATTTACGAATATTTGATAAGCCCGCAACTAAGTTTACAAGAGCGGACGGAGTAAAAGGCAAGCAAAGCAATAAAAATAATGGGCCAAAGCCATTTCGCTCTACCCAATGAATCAGCTTCTGGACTTTGTCATGACGTGTCATGAAGTTCATAAATCGGGCTCTGCCATATTTACGTAC
The DNA here is from genome assembly GCF_001687665.2 of Planococcus donghaensis. Classification (NCBI taxonomy): domain Bacteria; kingdom Bacillati; phylum Bacillota; class Bacilli; order Caryophanales; family Caryophanaceae; genus Planococcus; species Planococcus donghaensis. The sequence continues at coordinate 2,319,237 of NZ_CP016543.2, forward strand.
TAGTAAAAATACAGCGTATGCGCCAACTACTGATCCGCCCCAAGAAAGTAAAAATCCTAACCATAACCCGTATGCCGTTGCATTGGCAAAAACAAATACAAATAAAGGCAAGAAGGGTAAAAAAGCTTCGATAAAGGGCAAGAGGAATCCGATCAACGGACCAAAAGCCTTGTAGGATTGTGTCAACTCAACAATATTTTCCATTGAAAAAAAATCCGTCATAAGCTCAGTCCTTTGAATTGTTTAATTTTTCTATATTCCATACCAAACTAAAAAGTTTTTGTGATATGCTATTATAATTACTTTACACTCTTTCAAAGAGTTTGGAAAAGGAAATACTTATACATAAGGAGCGAAAAGAATGAACGGACGTGAGTTTTCTGCCGGATTAAAGGCAGGAACCAGCATTGCAATCGGTTATTTCCCTATAGCATTAACCTTTGGCTTGCTAGCAAAAACGACTGGCCTCTCTTTACTCGAAGCTACAGCCATGAGTATTTTTGTTTTTGCAGGTGCCGCACAGTATATTGCATTGTCACTAATTACGGCTGGTGTAGCACCTATTGTCATTGTTTTAAATACATTTGTTGTCAATATTCGGCATTTTCTTATGACTGCTTCCCTCAATGAAAAAATGGTGCCGGATGCCAGATGGAAAAAAGCTTTATATGCTTTTGGAATAACCGATGAAACGTTCTCTGTTTTGGCTACACAAAAAGACCATAAACTCACCACCACTTTTGCTGCTGGCGTAATTATTATTGCTTATGGGAGCTGGGTCGTATTTACATCGATTGGACATTTGATTGGAGCAAATCTTCCCCAGTTTCTTCAAGCTGCCATGTCTGTTGCGCTTTATGCGATGTTCATAGGCTTATTGGTTCCATCGATGCGCGGCAATCGTAAAGTTGTCAGTTTGGCTCTAATTGCCGGAGTGATCAATTCTCTTTTTTACTTCACAGAATGGTTGTCAACTGGTTGGGCCATCATGGTGTCTACTTTAGCATCGGCCGTTTTCATTGAATGGATTTCTAGGAAAGGTGGGAGAAAATCATGAGTTCTTGGTATTGGTGGATGATCCTTGGTATGGCGATGGTAACGTATATCCCGCGTGCTATTCCGCTGACATTTTTAGAAGGGCGAGAGTTGCCTGAAGCGGTTCAAAGCGTATTACGCAATATTCCTTATGCCGTATTAGGCGCGTTAATTTTTCCTGCAGTCTTTTTTATTCAAGAAAATATTTGGTTTGGGGTAGTGGGTGCTGCTGCTGCATTTGTTATTGCGATCGCTGGAGCGAATGTAATGATTGTCGTTTTAGGTTCGATTGCTGTACTTGCCATCTTTAGTGGATTTTTTTAAAAATAGACACAAAAAAAGCCGTTACTCATTTTCATGAGCTTCGGCTTTTTTTCTACGATTAAACATTTTTGTCGAATACCAAAATCCTGCTGTAAGAGAAGCTGCATTTGCGACAAATAATAACCAAGTATGGGTATATCCTGCATAAACAGCGGCTGCCATTAAAGCAACGGTCAAAATTAATGCGACGATATGATTAAATGTGACTCTTGTAAACAAGATGACGAGTAATCCTGGTACTAAAAGAGACAGGACAAATTTTGTTACCATTGATTCCATTAATTTAGCTCCTTAATTGACCACTAATAGTCCGAGACGGTGGTGATCATGACGGAAAATAACATGTTGACGTAAACGCACTTCCAAATTATGATCCAGTACTTCTAAACGACAATGAGCAGCATTTACTTGAATCGCTTCATACAATTCAGATTCATTCGCAATGGCAATACCGTTTACTTTGCGAATTACTTCGCCACGCAATAAGCCCATTTTGTCGGCAGGAGATCCTGGTAAAACATCCACAATCATAACACCTTGCGGTTGAGGAGTTACTGCATAATTACCGCTGCGCTCTTTTAAGGCGAAGTGAACAGCAATCACTATACGGCCAATTACTCCACCCACTAATGCAACAGCTGCTAGTGGCTGCCACAATAATGCAGCTAAACCTACAACAACAATGCTGACTCCTAACGTAGTAACAGCTTTTCCAACTACTGGGTAAAGGTAAACTGGTAAAGTACGTTGTGAACGACCTACAAATCCGAAGACGACAGGGAACAGGATTAACGAAAAGTTCGATTCACCAATCGGCAGCTGTGGCCAGTACGGCGCATACGAATCTAGTAACGAACCTGGCACCACCAACAAGATCGGCAATAGCCATAAACGTTTTGAAATATAAGCTGCGGCTTTTAGGCCACGTCCTGATTTATGTAACCGAGGAGAGCCCGCTTGTGCTGCTGCTTTATCAATCATTTTACCTTCTACAAAAACTAATGCTCCTGCGATTAAGGCAACAGGGATCAACCATTGATAAGCAATTTCTGTTCCTTCGAATGTAACTAATCCAAAATTCAAGGTCCAGTTATTGGCATAAAACAACCAGCTAAGTCCTACAGCCGCTGTAGCCAAATAAATAAATGACCCCGCTTGATAAAAAGTCGTTGCCATAAACAACACGGAAACGATGCTTAAAGCAATCAACCAATCCATGGGTACAACCAAGCCAATTCCTGCAAACAATATCGAAAGGCCAAGCGCATACAACCAAGCATCTTTGATCAAACGTTTAAACTCAGTCAATCCGTAAACAATACGAATTCTAAAAATTTTCCGTTCTTTTTTCACTCGATAATACCCTAACAACACTGCAGCAAGCAATGCAATGTATAACACGGGATTTACAAAAAACTTACCTATCGCTAACATTAAATCCATTATCACTTTACTTACACCATCCTATCACCGGCAATTGACGTTACTTCTCATTGTAACAAAGAAAACCGGCTTTCTGCATTTCTTTTTCAGTTAAACGAATGCGGCACCTAATTGTTTTAAAATATCCTCTGTTCCTTCAATCCCTGCTGACAGTCGAACTACTTGTCGCGTGACACCAACTTTTTCTTTTTCCTCTGCTGAAAGCGCTCTGTGAGAAGTTCCATATGGATAAGAAACGGTAGTTTCCACGCCCGCTAATGTTGGCACTATTTTAATCCACCCAAGTGATGAAAAGAATTTTGACACATCAACGGTTTTAGGCACTTCAAACGAGACAATAGCTCCGACGCCTGGATACCAAACACGTGCCTTATCTTCTAAAAATGTCGCAATTGCTTGTGCATTTTCAGTTTGTTTTTTCATTCGCAAAGCCAAAGTTTTAATCCCACGAATCGTTAACCATGCTTCAAATGGACTCAAATTCAATCCTAAATTCACCACTCGCTTTTCAGCAATAGCGATCAACTCCGTATCGCCAACCAAAACACCCGCTGTAACATCGCTGTGGCCACCAAGATACTTTGTTGCACTATGAGCAACTAAATCTGCTCCAAGCGTATAAGGAGTCATTGTGTATGGTGTAGCAAAAGTATTATCAATCATAATTCGAACTCCGTATTGTTTTTTCAATTCCAAAAGAGCTTCCATATTTTCAAGACGTAAAAATGGATTCGTAATCGACTCACTAAATACTAATTTCACTTCAGGAATGTCGATTAAAATTCGTTCAACTTCTGTGATATCCGAGAAATCAGCAAAATGAACTTCAATTCCCATTAATGTAAGTTCTTCTTTTAGCAGATGAAACGTTCCTCCATACACATCTTGAGCAGCTAGAACATGATCGCCTGCTTTTACAACCGATAAAATCCCAGCTAAAATCGCTGAAGTTCCCGAAGAGGCCGAAACCCCTTTTGGCGCTTTTTCCAAATCAGCTACAGTTTGCCCTAAAGCATCTGTATTCGGATTTGCTGTGCGTGAATACAAATAAGTCCCGTTCCCTTCATAATAGCCTTCAAGCTCTTCAAGAGACGAAAAAGAAAAAGCAGAAGTTTGGTAAAGCGGCATGACTTTCGATTGAATCGTCCGTTCTTTCATTGTTGCGGTATGTACTGATTTCGTTTCGATTGTTGTCATCTTTTCATCCCCTATTCCATTTCTTTAACTAGTTGCTCCATCATAGGCTCATCCATCGGTCCTACGATTTTGTTTTGAATGCGTCCTTTTGTATCGATCATGTACGTAGTTGGAATAGACACTGCTTGGTAAGTGGAACCTACAGCCCCTTTTTCATCCATCGGAATTGAAAACTCCAATTCAAATTCCTCAACAAAATTCTCTATATTTTTAAGTCCTTTGTCTTCAGTTGTTAGATTAACCGCTAAGATGACAACGTTCGCCTCTTCAGCTTGTTCTTCAAAATAAGTTTGCATGTGAGGCATTTCTGCTCGGCATGGTGGACACCATGTCGCCCAAAAATTCAATATTACTTTTTTCCCTTGATAATCTGATAAGGTCACTACTTCCCCATCTAGAGTTGTTAATTGAAAATCCGGCGCTTTTTCGCCTTTTGCCAATCCTTCTTCAGTTGGCAAAAAGTCTACATCACTGCCAAGAGCCATATTAGTGAGCACTTCAGATTCTGATGTGTTGTTTTTAACGGCACCTATTATGACAATTGCTATCATAACAGCAAGTATTACTAAGCCGATAATCTTCTTGGGCATCTGTTTCCACTCCATTCAACTTTTATCATACGATAAATCGGATAGTTTATTCCACTAAGTTTATTTAAAAATGTGACAGTCTAGATAGAAATGAAAAAACAGCCGACACTTTTATGTCGACTGCTCTAAACTTTAAAGCTACATTATACACGTAAAAATTTTCTGATGGACATAAAGCTTCCCCATACGCCGATAAATACACCCATCAATAAAATCAAGGCACTTACTTGATAGATAAATGGAGCATAATCTAACAACTGAATCAGTTCTCCACTCAAACGAGGTTGTGCAAATTCAGTGATTTTTTTATACAATAACGCCACAAGACCGATTGGAATAAGAGATCCCAATATCCCAAGCCACATGCCTTCCAAAATAAATGGAATGCGAACAAACCAGTTGGTAGCACCAACTAATTTCATAATCTCGATTTCACGACGTCTAGCAACAATCGTGATACGAATTGTATTAGAGATTAAGAACATAGCTGTAAACAATAACGCTAAAATCAAAATGAGCCCTACGTTTCTTCCTGCATTCAAGAAGTTGAATAGTTTCTCAATTTTACCTTCACCGTATTTTACATTTTCGATATTTTCAAAAGTCGCAATTTCTTTAGCGACATTTTTAGTTTGCTGCGGATCTAATGCCTTTACGTAAAACACATCAAACAATGGATTACTTTGTTCAAATAAGCTTAGTTCTTCACCAAAATCAAGAACCAAGTCTGTTAATTCTTCTTCTTTTGTTGAAAAAGTTGTCGATTCAACACCTGGTATTTCGTTAATTTGCGTTTCTAAACCAGATACTGTTTCTTCACTTACATCTAATGAAACAAATACTTTGATTTCCACATCATTTTCGAGATCGTCGGCAACTTTGTTTAAGTTCATCATTATGAGAACAAATACCCCTACCAACAATAACGTTACTGTAACTGCACTGACAGATGCAAATGTCATCCAGCTATTACGGCCAATACTTTTAAAACTTTCCTTAATATGGCGTACTAATGTTCTAGGCTTCATAACCGTAATCACCTCCAACTACATCACGAACAATTAATCCGCCTTCGATTGCGATCACGCGATGTCTAAGCGTATTAACGATTTGTTGGTTGTGTGTTGCCATAATAATGGTTGTGCCTGCCTTATTGATACGCTCAAACAAATCCATAATATCCCATGCGGTTTCTGGATCTAGATTTCCTGTTGGCTCATCCGCAATCATCACTTTCGGCATATTTACAATAGACCGAGCGATCGATACGCGTTGTTGCTCACCACCGGATAATTCTGTCGGGAACATTTTCGCTTTATGTTTTAATCCGACCAAATCCAGCACTTCCATAACACGTCGTTTAATATCTGCTGGCTTTTCTTCAATTACTTCTAACGCAAATGCTACATTTTCGTAAACATTTAGCTTTGTTAGCAATTTAAAATCTTGAAAGACCACGCCCATTTGACGACGTAACATTGGAACTTTTCGATTTTTTAAAGTAGCGATGTCAATATCATCTACAAACATTTGACCAGAAGATGGTCGCTCTTCACGATACATCATTTTGATAAATGTCGATTTCCCTGCACCACTTGGTCCTACAATATATACAAATTCCCCTTGTTCGATTTCAACGTTAAGACCGTTCAAGGCGACAATTCCGTTCGGATACTTTTTGTAAACATTCTTCATCTGAATCATCTTTTATTACCCACCTAATATAAATTGGCTTTTGCCAAAATTATTTCCATTGATTTTTGCAGCACACCTATTATAACACCTTAACTCAAAATTTTTATTACATTTCTGTATCATTTAAAATTCAATTTGAATATACTGAACTAGATAATGATAACAAATTAAAGCTAATATTGTTCACGAAATTGACATATTAATACACTTAAAAGTTAAAAAAGTATTTATTTGCAGGAAAATTAACAAAAAAATAAACCTGCTAGTTTGCAGGTTTATTTCATGTTTGCTAAGTACTCCGCTACCGCGTCTGCTTCGTCACCTTCGATAATTCCAGCAGGCATCGCCCCTTGACCATTTTCAATGACCATACGAATCTCATCTTGTGATAAGCGAGATCCTACATCATTTAACGACGGGAAGTTGCCAGCACCTTCTAAGTTTTCACCGTGACAAGAAATACAATTTTGTTGAACCACTTGTTCCGCATCAATTTCAGTGGTTTCTCCTCCGTTATCCTCGGGTGTTGGTTCAGGTTCTGTCGTATCTTCTCCGCCGCAAGCGCCAAGTACAAGCGCTGCACCGAATAGAATCGTCATCAATTGCTTTTTCATTTGGTGACCTCCTCTAATATTTTATCTTATGTCTATTAGAGTATACCAAAGTTAAGGTCTTTTAAAACCTTCCCCCAACACTTCAGACGCATCCGACACGATAACAAATGCCGCAGGATCAATAAACTTAACCAATTGCTTGAGGCGTGAAAATTCTGTCTGAGGAATAACAACCATCAATAAAGGCTTTTCCGTTCCAGAATACCCTCCTGTTGCAGTCAATTCTGTAACGCCGCGATCAACTTCATCATAGATAGCATCCCGAATTTCTTTTTGTTTGTTTGTAATGATATAAACCAGTTTCGATTGACCAAAGCCGACTTGAACAAGATCGATCGTTTTAGTTGTAACGTATAAACCGATTAACGCATACAGTCCTTTTTCAATATCAAAAACCAATGCTGCGCTTAAAACGATAAAGCCATCAATCAATGCAACGCTTGTCCCTAACGTTAAGCCTGTAAACTTCGTGATGATTTGTGCGGCTAAATCTGTTCCGCCTGTTGATGCTTTCCCACGAAAGACGATGCCTAGTCCAAGACCGACCATAATCCCGCCGAATAAGGCACCAAGCAACGGATCACGCGTCCAAGGCTCCCACGATTCTGTTAGAAACACGACAAAAGGTAAAAACACTGTTCCTACCGCTGTTTTAATGCCGAAATTCTTACCAAGTAAAATTAAACCTGCAATGAATAGCGGAATATTAAATGCCCATTGGACAAATGCCGGTCTCCAGTCTAAAACGCTTTTTAATATCGTACTAATCCCACTAACGCCTCCAGAAGCAACTTCATTTGGCAATAGTAACACGTTAAAAGAAATAGCTACAATTGCTGAACCAATAATTACACTCGCATAGTCGATAAAGAGTGTCAGCATTGGATGCGGATCTCTACGAATCCGTCGATTTTTTTTCGTCATCTATTTTCTTCCTCTTTTCTTCTGTTGGACTAAACCCTGTCAGAGTATACCAAACACCTAGGACTTTGTGAACTTCATCGGGATAAAGCAAAAATTAAAAACGGCCCTAAAGCATATGCGCTTTTGGACCGCTTTGTTAAGCATAACTATACGTAACAGCTCTTGATTATTCCATTTTAGAGCGCAATAAAGAATTAATGAACCCATCAATATCGCCGTCCATAACTGCGCCTAAATTGCCTGTTTCAAAGTTGGTACGGTGATCTTTGACCATTGAATAAGGGTGGAATACATAAGAACGAATTTGACTTCCCCAACCAATTTCCTTTTGCTCGCCACGAATTTCAAGAAGACGTGCTTCTTCTTCTTCAATTTTCAATGCATATAATTTTGCTTTTAACATTTGCATTGCTTTCTCACGGTTTTTAATCTGTGAACGTTCCTGCTGACATGTAACAACTGCTCCTGTTGGTGCATGCGTAATTCGAACAGCAGAATCTGTCGTATTGATATGCTGTCCTCCCGCTCCACTTGCACGGTACGTATCAATTTTCAAATCTTCCGTACGAATATCGATTTCAATTTCTCCTGTGAATTCCGGCATTACTTCGCATGAAACAAATGAAGTATGACGGCGACCAGAAGAGTCGAAAGGTGAAATCCGAACCAAGCGGTGAACACCTTTTTCGGCTTTTAAATAGCCGTAGGCATTATGGCCACGAATTCCAAGCGTTACTGATTTAACTCCAGCTTCGTCTCCTGCTAAGTAATCCAAAGTTTCAACTTTGAATCCACGTTTTTCTGCCCAACGTGTATACATACGCAGCAACATCGAACACCAGTCTTGAGATTCTGTACCACCTGCGCCTGGATGTAATTCTAAAATTGCATTGTTTTTATCGTATGGTTCACTTAATAACATCGTTAGTTCATAATCGGCTAAATCCGAAATAAACTGCTTCATGTCTTTATCTACATCTTCATGCAAATCTTCGTCATCTTCTTCTCTCAACAACTCTAAAGACATTTCCATGTTTTCTTGTGTTTCCATAAAGCTATAGTAAGCATTAACAATTTCTTTTAATCCATTTAATTCTGAAATAACTGTTTGAGCGGTTTCTTGGTTGTTCCAAAAATCAGGATCAAGCATCATTTCGTCTAATTCTTGTATGCGAGACTCTTTGTTTTCTAAGTCAAAGAGACCCCCTAAAGTCCGCCAGTTTATTGGCTGATTTGTCGAGCTCGTTACGGATGTCTGCTAATTCCATCATATGTTCCTCCTCAAAATAACACCGAAGAGCAAATGCTCTTCGGTCTTTTCACACATTCTTATGAAGCTGTCCCGTGGCAATTTTTATACTTTTTGCCACTACCGCATGGGCATAGGTCGTTTCTTCCAACTTCCATTTCCTTGCGAACAGGTGCTTTTTTCTGTTTAGGCGCCGGTCCATCTTCTTTCGGATTAACCGCCTGACCTTTTGCAACTTCCTCACGCTCAAGGTTATTGCGGATTTCAGCTTTCATCGAATACTTCGCGACGTCTTCTTCAATGGCTTCAACCATTGCTTCGAACATTGCGAAGCCTTCATTTTGGTACTCGCGTAGAGGATCGTTTTGTCCATAAGCACGCAAATGAATTCCTTGACGCAATTGGTCCATAGCATCAATATGGTCAATCCACTTCGTATCAATTGAACGAAGCAAAACAACCTTTTCAAATTCACGCATCCGCTCTGGTGTCATTTCTTGTTCTTTTTCATCATAACGCGTAGTCACAGTTTCTTTAATAAAAGCAATAAGCTCTTCTTGAGACTTCCCTTGAAGATCCGCTTCAGTCACTGTATCTTCCGGTAGAAGATTTGCTGCAATCGTCTCAGAAAGTGTTTTTAAATGCCAGTCTTCTTGCTTTTCTTGTGAAGTATGCGTATAAACCATACGCTCGATTGAACTATGAAGCATGTTTTCAACCAATGAACGCATATTATCGGTATTCAGCACTTCCATACGTTCTTTGTAAATAATTTCTCGTTGTTGACGGAGAACATCGTCGTATTGAAGCAAACGTTTACGAGCATCGAAGTTATTACCTTCCACTCGTTTTTGCGCTGATTCAACAGAACGTGTGACCATTTTCGATTGCAATGGTTGTGAATCGTCCATGCCGAGTTTGCCCATCATCGTACGCATAGCATCTGAACCAAAGCGACGCATTAAATCATCTTCAAGAGATAGATAAAATTGCGTAACACCCGGGTCTCCTTGACGTCCTGAACGACCACGTAACTGATTATCAATACGTCTCGACTCGTGACGTTCTGTACCGATAACTGCAAGACCACCGGCTTCAATCACGCCTTCACCTAGTTTAATGTCAGTACCACGACCAGCCATATTGGTTGCAATCGTCACAGCGCCTTTTTGACCAGCATTTAAAATAATCTCTGCTTCATGCGCATGGTTTTTCGCATTCAATACAGAATGTTTAATGCCTTTTTTCGTCAAATACTCAGAAATGATTTCAGAAGTTTCAATGGCAACTGTACCAACTAACACCGGTTGTCCTTTCGCATGACGAGCTGCAATATCATCTCCAACTGCTTTGTATTTTCCAGCAGTTGTCGAATAAATCAAATCGACATGGTCTTCTCGAATAATTGGTTTGTTTGTTGGAATAACAATGACATACATATTGTAAATATTACGGAATTCTTCTTCCTCTGTTTTCGCAGTACCGGTCATACCTGATAACTTATCGTACATACGGAAAAAGTTTTGGAACGTAATCGTCGCCATTGTCATCGATTCATTTTGGATTTCTAAGCCTTCTTTAGCTTCAATTGCTTGGTGAAGTCCATCAGAATAACGACGACCTTTCATCAAACGACCTGTAAATTGATCGACAATGACCACTTCTCCGTCTTGGACAATATAGTCTACGTCTTTGCTCATCGTCACGTATGCTTTTAACGATTGATTGATCGTGTGATTTAAACGAACATGGCTAATATCAAAAAGATTGTCGATACCAAATGCTTTTTCGACCTTTTCGATGCCTTCTTCTGTTAAAACTACACCTTTAGTTGTTTCATCATACGTGTAATCTGTATCTTTTGTCAGCAAACGAGCGAATGCATTCGACTGTTGATACAATTGAGCAGCTTTTGCAGCTTGCCCTGAAATAATAAGTGGCGTACGCGCTTCATCGATTAAAATAGAATCGACTTCATCAATTACGGCATAATTTAATGGACGTTGTACCATGTCTTCTTTGTACAACACCATGTTATCCCGCAAGTAATCAAAGCCTAATTCGTTATTTGTGCTATAGGTTACGTCAGCTTGATATGCTGCTCGCTTTTCTTCTTTCGTCAAACTGTTTAAGTTTAATCCAACAGTTAATCCAAGCCATTCATACAGTTGACCCATTTCCAAAGCATCACGGCTAGCTAAATATTCGTTGACCGTTACGACGTGGACGCCTTTTTTACTGATGGCATTTAAATATACAGCCAAAGTGGACGTTAAGGTTTTACCTTCACCTGTTTTCATTTCTGAAATATTTCCTTCGTGAAGAGAAGCTGCACCCATAATTTGCACTCGGAATGGATACATGCCAAGAACACGCTTAGCTGCTTCACGAATTGTGGCGAATGCTTCTGGCAGTAAATCGTTTAATGATTCGCCTTTTGCGTGTCTTGCAATAAATTCTTCTGTTTTTGTTTTTAATGCCTCATCGGTTAACGCTGCAAAATCTGCTGCTAAAGCTTCAACTCGATCTGCCGTTTTTTCTAATCGTTTTAAATCCCGTTTATTCGGGTCAAATACTTTATTTAATACTCCCAACATATCTATACCGCTCCTTGCGCAAGTGTCCGCCGGTATTTAACTACCGGATGATCGCTTTAGCTTTTATAGTATTCTATCAAGCTTTACTAATTAACAATACACTGAATCCAAATCAAACAGTTCTAAAAAATTCTCACTATTTATTTTAACACTGCGTAGAAAACGGTGCAAATAATGGAGTAAGGCATACAGCGGTTTACCGCTTACTTTTAAACCAAAACAAAACGAAAGCCTCTCTAATCGAGAGGCTTTCGTTTTGTTTGGAATTGAACTAATCCAATTCTTATTTTATTGTGCCGAAGTTTCGATTAGTCCGTAACTTCCATCTTTACGTTTGTAGACAATGTTTGTTTCATTCGATTCTGCATCTGTGAAGACGAAGAATGAATGACCAAGCATATTCATCTGCAATACCGCTTCTTCTTCATCCATTGGTTTTAAATCGAACTGCTTTGTGCGAACAATTGTGAAATCTTCTTCGTCTGAATCGCTTTGATGACGTGTGTCATTTTCAGCAACTGCGAACGAAACGCCCATTCCATCGCGATCGCGGAACTTGCGGTTCACTTTTGTTTTGTACTTACGAATTTGACGCTCTAACTTGCTAACGATTAAATCTATAGCCGCGTACAGATCATCATGTCGTTCCTCTGCACGTAATGTTAGATTTTTCATAGGTATTGTAACTTCTACTTTAGTTTGGCTGTGGTTATAAGTTTTTAAATTGACCATCGCGGTAGCATTTGCACCGTCTGTGAAATATCTCTCGATTTTTTCTATTTTCTTTTCGATATGGTCTCTTATTGCGGGAGTTACCTCGATATTTTCGCCTCTAATGTTGAATTGCAACATATTAACTCCTCCTTCTATTGTGCTATCTATACAATTCTATACTTTCCCTCTACTCTCCTTCTTAAAACAAAAAAAGTTTTAAAAACATTTTTGAAGGTAAACTAAGAGCATAAGGAGTTGAAGCAAATGTTCACTAATAAAACCATTATCGTTACAGGTGCGTCTCATGGCATCGGGAAAAGTATCGCAACACATTTTGCTGCTGAAGGGGCTCGCGTAATTGGCTTGGATATTGAAACCATTGATATGACAAGCGTGGAGTATCGTAAATGCGATGTGGGAAACTTTGATGAAGTTATATCCGTATTCAAGCAGATACACGAGGATTATGGCGCTATCCATGCCCTCATCAATAATGCGGGGATCTCAAAATTCAAATCTATTTGGGAAGTAGACGAGACAGAATGGGACCACGTGTTGAACACTAATTTAAAAAGCGTCTTTATATGTAGTCGAGAAGCAGCGCGTTATATGACGGAGGACATCCGTTCGATCATCAACATGACTTCAACACGGGCATTTATGTCGGAACCTAATACAGAAACCTATTCAGCATCAAAAGGCGGAATTTATGCGCTGACTCATTCGTTAGCTGCAACGTTCAGTGAACAAGGAATTCGCGTCAACTCAATAGCACCCGGCTGGATTCATACGGGAGAAACCGAAGACTTACGAGACATCGACCACCAACAACATTGGAGTGGGCGTGTCGGAGAACCCGCCGACGTTGCGCGTGCGTGCTTATTTTTGAGCAACCCTCAAAATTCGTTTATTAGTGGCGAATGCTTAAACATCGATGGTGGCATGACAAGAAAAATGATTTACGAGCACTAAAGAAATGCAAAAGCAGCCGTTAAGCTCCGACAGGCGGAAGCTAGTCCAACGAAGCGGCGCTCTTTGCCGCACAGTTGGATTGGCTTCCGACCCGAGGAGTTGGCTGCTGAAGCTGGACAATAAGAAATGCAAAAGCAGCCAGTAAGCTCCGACAGGCGGAAGAAAAAATTTAATAATAATTAAAAAACCCGGCATTGGCCGGGTTTTTAATGTAATTCTACTTCCTTTAACTCTCTGATTTCAGTAGAAATGAGTAATTCCTTAACGGGGTTACGCTCGAAGTCCACCCCGTATAACCAGCCTGACTCATAGCAATGCTTCCACACTATCTTCGCTTCTGCGGTAATTTTTTCGTGATTTAAGATAAATTTCAAACTCACAATTTCTGTTGTTAACTCTAACTCTTTTTCCGAAAAAAGTTTTGCCCCTTTCGGAGAAATATCGAGTAATAGACAATAAATTGTCAGATTCCCAGTGGAATCCATGACCATCAACTTTATTTCTGGTGGTGCCCCAAATGTGTAACGAAAACTTTCTGCTCGTTTATAAAACATAACCGTCACTCCTAATCTTTTCTATTTATAAGTTCATGATTAAGCACGTATAAGTGTTAAGATTTTAATGGTTTTAGCACCTTTTTCCTTTAATACTTTAGCTGCTATACGCAATGTCGTTCCGGTCGTATACAAATCATCAAATAACAATATTTTTTCTGGAACAGGTTTTCCATTCCACCAAAAAACATCTTGTAACGCAAGTCTTTCCATTTTTGATTTTCCCCCAAGACTCACTTCGTTTTTTTCAAGAAGATGGGTATAAGGGATAGAAGCAGCATCAAGTAACCGATCGACTTGTGAAAACGTTCGTGCTTTTAGCTTTTCTTCATTCATTGGGATAGGTACAATCACTGATTTTTCATTTCGCAATTCTGCATGTATTATAGTTGAAAAAACTTCTGAGAGTACTACATCTTGCAAAAATTTATATCGGTGCAAGTACTCTTTCATGGCGGGATTATAGTGATACAAACTTCTCCCAGAATCAATCAGCCCTGCATATTCTGTTTCTTCCCAGTCCCAACAATCAGGACATTTCGCATCTCCTACCGCATTGCAAATTGGACAACCTGCCTTTACCCGTTCAAATTTAGTTTGGCACTTAAAACAAACAACTTCTTCTCGTTCGTTAAAAAAGATACCTCGCCAAGTCACTTGAAGTGGAATTTCCCGATCACATAAATAACATTCCATGCTACAATCCCCCGTTGTAGGAAATAATCTTTTTTTTGGCTTTGTCCATTTGACGCGTTATGCCATCATGAAAAAAGATGATTTCGCCATCTGGGTATTTACTAGATCTGCCTACACGTCCGGAAATTTGAATCAAAGCAGCTGCGTCAAAAATCGGTTGGTCTGCGCCAACTACCGCAACTTGTACGTTGGGAATCGTAATCCCCCGCTCTAAGATTGTCGATGTCAAGACGCCAGGAATCTCACCTTTTCGCAGTTTCATAACTTTTTCTTTTCGATTTTCATCTTGTGAATGTATCGCTTCAATGGCTGGATATTTTTGTTTGAATACAACAATTGCAAGTTCGATCAATTCAATTGTGGGAAAAAACAGCAGAAACGGTTCGTGATTTTCTATTTTTTCACCTACCCAATCAGCTAATTTTTTAGGAATCTGGCCTTTCGCAAATACTTTTTCAAACCCCCACAAAGATTGGAATGTGGGAATTGGTAATGGGTGCCCATGAAACCGCTTAAATATTTGTGATACTTGAGAGACTTGCTTTAAGAGTAATTTTGAAGGTGTTGCTGAAACGTAAACAATGGGAGCATCTTTTTTCTTCGCTTTTACCACAGCTCTTTTTAGTGCAAGATCATAAGAATAAGGAAACGCATCTGCCTCGTCGACGATCATGACATCAAAAGCATTTTCAAAACGATACAATTGATGCGTGGTCGCAATTACTAGCTGCGCAAATCCTTTTTCTTCGGGCGCATTACCATATAAACTGTGGATTATTGTACTTGGAAACACCGCACGCAATCTTGGGGTCAATTCTAATACTACGTCTGTTCGAGGAGCCGCCAGACAAACACGCATGCCTTTCTTTAATGCTTCAAAAATAGGCGGAAATAATAATTCTGTTTTACCAGCTCCGCATACGGCATAAATAAGATGGTCATTTTTTTGTGAAATGCTTTTTTGGACTTCTTGTGAGGCTCTTTGTTGTAGGAGAGTTAAGTTGCCAGTCCAATTAAATGAATGGCTTTGAAGAGGAAGTGTTGTGGGAAGCGCCCATGTAATTAATTCGGTACAAGAACTGATGCGCCCCATTTTGATACAATGCCGACAGTAATAACACAATTTCTGACACGCATCACAGGAAAAAGCAATTATTTTTTCAGGTGATTTTTCAAGACACCTTGTACATTGTTTACCATCTCGTATTCCACAACGAACAGAAATCGCCCCAATTGATATTGCCTGATCTACTTGTTCGTTCGGAAATGGGATAAACTGTCTAAGCCATATTCTGCCCGTTAAAAACTCTTCTAATTGCGTCATTTGTAACCACCTTTCGATTGAGAAAAAGCCTCAGCAGGTTTTATTTTTCTACCCAACCAAGACCCATTGCTCCTTCTCCTAAATGCGTACCAATAACTGGTCCAAAACAAGAAATTTCAAAATCCACTAGAGGACAAGTCATTTCCAATTCTTTTTCCCACTGTTTTGCTTCTTCTAGTCGATTTGCGTGAATAATTGTGGCTTTTAGCTTTTTGTCACCTTTACTTGCATCTTTTAATAATTCCACAATGCGATTCATTGCTTTTTTACGCGTTCGAATTTTTTCAAATGGCACTATGATTTTATTTTCGAAATGTAAAATGGGTTTGATTTGCAACATGCCTCCAACTAAAGCTTGAGCACTGGACAAGCGTCCACCGCGTTGCAAATGTTTCAAATCTTCAACCATAAAGTACGCACGCAATGTTTTTTTCATTTCGTGTAGTTCGGCTAAAATCGCTTGAGCACCTGCTCCATCTCTGGCCATCTCAGCTGCCTTCACTGCATAAAACCCTTGCAATGCACAAGTCAGCTCCGAATCAAACGAATAAACTTTTACCCCATCCACCATTTCGGCTGCCTGTATAGAGCCTGCATACGTTCCACTAATACCACTTGATAAATGAATCGCCACAATTTCGTCGTGGTTAGCTGAAAGCTGGTCGTACAATTCTACGAACTCTCCTATTGGTGGCTGAGAAGTTTTTGGAAATTCCTCTCTAGCTTTTCGATAAAATTCTTCCTCTGTTAAATCCGCTTCTTTAAAAGACTCGTTTCCAAAAATGACTTCTAGCGAAACCGTATGGATATCGAGCAGCTCTAGCGTTTCTTTAGGTAAATATGACGTACTATCCGTTACAATTGCTGTTTTCATAAATAAATCAGCCTCCTCTGCTAGTTTATCAAAAATTGACATAGAAAAGACATAAATAAAAAGACGAAATAAAAAAATTCCCACATTATGCGGGAATTTTTTTATTGGTTGCCTACTAGATGAACACCGCTTACTTTCCATTCATCGTTTTCCTTTTTAAAAACGACTACTTGACGAGCCGATTGCTCAACAGCATCATTGGAATTTGCAGCTTTCATCTTCACATTCAGTGAAGCAAAAACTTCTGCACGATTTTCTTCATATTTCACAATGGTTTCATCGCTTGTTTCGTACACACTATCATAAGCCTCAAAAGCTTGTTCTAAAGCTATTTTGTCTTCCTCACGATTAAATCCCTCAGGGTCTTGCGCAATCGTACTCATGTAGCGATCAATGTCTTCTGAATTGAATGCCGCTATATATTCTTTATAGGCCGCTAATAATTGACTAGCTGGTTCTTCAGGAACATCTGCCGCAATAATATTACCTTGCTCATCTACGGTAAAACCAATATCTTCTTTTTTATCGTCTTTTTCTTCAATACCATGGTTAACTGCATTGTTTTCGCTAGTTGCATTACCATCTTCGACCGTGTTTTCATTAACTGAAGGTTCTTCAGAATTTGAACAGGCAGCTAGGGTCAAAATAAAGCCTACTGCTATTATCATTTTTTTCATTACGCACTCCTCCTGCGCTTCATTTTGCCATACGAGGGTGGTGAATACAATGAAGAAACTGTGTCATCTGTCAAAACAGAATTTTTTTCAGATTTGCGATACACTAGTATGTAGAAATAAAGGAGGGGCTCACATGGAAAAAAGAGATGCACGACAAATTTTAGAACAAAAAATGAAAGAAACCCGTCCCCAGTGGAGCCGTAAACAACCTGCTCGACCAAAAAAATACAAATCGAGTATGCAAAAAGTAGAAAATTACGTGGTTTTGGATTTTGAAACTACCGGGTTACGTCCAGGAAGCGATAAAATAATTCAAATTGGTGCTGTAAAATACATGAATCACGAACGGGAGGAAACGATGTATTTGATGGTAAATCCCCAATGCCCAATTTCAAATACGATTACTCGAATTACGGGTATCACCAACAAAGACGTGGCAGACTCACCTGTTATTGAAGAAGTTGCCCATGAGTTGATTGATTTTATCGGGGATTTGCCGATCATTGCGCATAATGCACCTTTCGATATGGGCTTTCTTTATGCACTCGAGGACATCATACCAATTCCTGAATACACCGTAATCGATACAGTCAAATTGGCGAGAAAAGCGATTACACAAACACCTAATCACAAATTAACTACTTTAACCGCCTTCTTAAAGCTCGAACACGACGCCCACGATGCATTAGGTGATTGCCTCGCAACAGCAGCTATCTACCAATACTGCTACGACCGGTTATAAGAAAAGCGGAGGTGCCCATGTAGCTCCGACCGGCATAAGACAGTCCAACGAAGCGGCGCTCTTTGCCGCACAGTTGGGATGGCTTATGACCAGAGGAACTGGGCACCGGAGCCTAGACAATGAAAAGCGGTAGCAGCCGTTTAGCTTCGACCGGCGTAAGGCGAACTGGCGAAGTGGCGTGGTTTTGCCACACAGCCAGAGCGACTTACGACCCGAGGAGCTGGCTGCTGGAGCTAGACAATAAGAAAAGCGGAGGTGCCCATGTAGCTCCGACTGGCATAAGACAGTCCAACGAAGCGGCGCTCTTTGCCGCACAGTTGGGATGGCTTACGACCCGAGGAGCTGGGCACCGGAGCCTAGACAATGAAAAGCGGAAGCAGCCGTTTAGCTCCGAAAAGCGAGAACAAAAAAGAGGAAGCTGCATAATAGCAGCTTCCTCTTTTTTTATTATCTTACTTCAACCCAACCATTTTTGATAGCAGTTACAACTGCTTGAGTCCGGTCATTTACTTGCATTTTTTGCAAGATGCTTGATACATGGTTTTTAACTGTTTTTTCAGAGATAAACAACGTTTCACCAATTACGCGATTGCTTTGACCATCTGTCAACAATTGTAGAACTTCACTTTCACGCTTTGTCAAAAGGTGATATGGACGGCGAATTTCCGTTTGATGGAAAGAACCTTTATTTTCACGTTCACTTAAACGACGGAATTCCATTACTAAGTTGCGTGTAACTTTAGGGTGTAAATAAGATCCGCCTTTTGCTACTACTTTGATCGCTTGAATAATCGCATCTGCATCCATTTCTTTAAGCATATAACCTAAAGCTCCGGTTTTCAGCGCATGCGTTACATACGATTCATCATCGTGAATGGACAGCATAATGACTTTTGCATCAGGAAATTGAGAAATCAATTCAGCTGTAGCTTCTACACCATTTTTTTGTGGCATATTAATATCCATTAATACCACATCTGGTCTGTTTTCTTCATATAATTTAATGACTTCGCCACCATCTCCACCTTCGGCAACGACTTCAAACGAACTTTCAAAATCTAAAATTCTTTTTACACCTTCACGGAATAGTTGGTGATCGTCAATGATAATTATTTTTGTCATTATGTCGTCCTCCTCGAATACCCTATCTTACATACCCTTTTTAAAAGGTATATGAAACATTAAAATTGTTCCGTTACCAGGTGAAGAATTGATGGTCAAGCTGCCTTCGACTAGTTCAACCCGTTCTCTCATACCTGTTAACCCAAACGATTGATTTTTCACAATCCCTTGATCAAAACCTATACCATTATCTGAAACCATAATTTGCACTTGGTTTTTTAACCATTTCATTTCTACCGTAATGTCGTTTGACTTACCGTGGCGGATTGCGTTTGATATTCCTTCTTGGACAAGACGAAAAATAGTCGTTTCGTAAGTATTAGGCAACCTTTCTTCTTTTCCACTCGAAAGAAATTTCAATACAACCCCTTTATTGTATTCTTCAATTGTATCCATGTACTTTTTCAAAGTAGGAACTAGCCCGAGATCATCGAGGGTCATGGGGCGTAAATCATAAATGATTCTCCTTACTTCAGTAAGTGCCTGTCTTACCATTTCTTTTAATGAAGTAATTTCTTGAAAAGCAGGTTCAGGACCTTTTTCACGATAGGTTCTTTCAATCAAATCTGAACGAAGTAGAACGTTCGCCATCATTTGAGCAGGTCCATCATGAATTTCTCTAGATAAACGTTTTCTTTCTTCCTCTTGCACTTCGATGATACGGAGACTATAATCTTGAATTGTCTTATTCTTATCGATTGCTTCGTCAACATCCTCATAATCTGAAACTAAATAACTGCTAGCGACATTGATTTGGTTGACTAGGCTTTCAGCTCGTTCAATCGTTTGAAGTAAAATTTGAAGGCGACGCTGTAACTTATCTCGTCGTTGACGACATTTTTTTTCTTCATTACGATTCACAGATAATTCGACTTGAAGATTATTTGCCTGTTCGTATACTTGACGAACTTCGCTTTCAGTAAAAGAACTAAAAAATTGAGATACTTCTGCTAAACGCCTTCGCGCTGCTCGCGTCTTTTCTTCTAAAAGATCTCCAGCTTCAACAATAGTTGAAATTTCCACGCGGACATCTTCTAGTTCATTTTTCATCTCTTCATAACTTTGGCGACTTTCTTCACTAATGACGAAAATATCTTGTTTTGCCTGTTCCATGCCCTCTAACATTGCATTAAAAATAGAATCAGGTATGTTTCCACCGATTTTCTTTGCCATTTCAAACCCGCCTTAGCTATACTGACTGTGTCTAGGTATGAGTCTTGCTTCTTTATACCTTGTCGGTTGTAATAAGTATATCACTATATACGCAAGTCCATGTTAAATATACATTACAAATTATCTGATTTCATTTTACAACAGGAGGAGTTAAATTGCGAGAAAATTACACAACTGTAGGTGATTCTGGCAGTGCAGAAATACTTATCCAAAAATCTAGGTTTATTGGTCATGTTGCACGGGCAGAAACCGAACAGCAAGCTATTGAGTTTATCGATTCGATTAAACTCCTTCATAAAACAGCTACTCACAATTGTTCAGCTTACATGATTGGCGAACATGACTCAATTCAAAAGGCAAATGATGACGGAGAACCAAGTGGAACTGCTGGCTTTCCCATGCTTGAAGTTTTAAAAAAACAAGGCTTAAAAGATACTGTCGTTGTCGTTACCCGCTATTATGGGGGCATCAAACTAGGTAGTGGTGGCTTAATTCGAGCTTATGGAAAAGCTGTATCTGCTGCTTTAACTGCCGCGGGAATTGTAGATAGACGATTACATTTTTTAATGAAAACATCTATTGATTACACATGGCTTGGAAAACTTGAAAACGAAATCCGGCAATCGCCATTCCCCCTTGATCGCATAGAATACACAGAAGGTGTAGACCTTTATATTTACGTTCCAGTTGACAGAGAAACTGAATTTATTGACTGGATAAACGGACTGACAAATGGTCAAGCACAAATTACCACTGTGGATAGCCAGTTTCTCGAATTTAATCTATCTTAAATTCTTTTCATTTACGCATACTAAAAATCACTGTATAATATCAAAAGCACAGAAAAATGAAATATTCTCCATAGCCAAAATATCTACAAACACACACAGTATTCATTATAAGATTGGATTAATCCGAACTAATTAGTCGGTTGGCCCATAATCCATAGAGGAGCAATTTACATGAACCGGAAATATTATCGGAAAACCAAAAATGATCAGAAAAGGACCATTCTTGTAATAATTGCTACTTTAGCCGTTTCCTTACTTATTTGTGTTTCAGCATATGGAATATACTTAATTAAGAAAGCAGAAACGGCTGTAGATACAGCCTATGAACCCGCTGGCAATATCAATGAAGACATCGAGCCACTTACAGACAATATCTCCATTCTTTTTATAGGAGTGGATGATAGCGCAGAGCGCAATCAAAGCACCAACAATATCCGTTCCGATGCATTAGTACTAGCCACTTTAAACAACGAAGATAAATCAATCAAACTGGTAAGCATCCCGCGTGACACTTACACCTTTATTCCTGATAGCGGAAGAGAAGATAAAATTACTCATGCCTACGCATATAACGGTCCTAGCTCTACTATCGAAAGTGTCGAAAACCTATTAGAAGTTCCAGTTGATTACTACCTGCGCATGAATTTCGATGCATTTATTGAAGTGATTGACGCACTCGGAGGCATTAAAGTTGAAGTGCCTTATGATATTATCGAGCAAGATGAAAATGATTCGCAAAATGCCGTTGAATTAAAAGAAGGAATTCAATTCCTTAACGGTAGTGAGGCTCTTGCACTAGCAAGAACTCGTCATTACGATAACGATATTGAGCGTGGGAAACGCCAACAAATGATATTAGAATCAATCATGAATCGAGCGGTATCAGCGGGCTCTATCACCAAATATGGAGACGTATTTGAAGCAGTCGGCGATAACATGAAAACAGATTTGACTTTCAAAAACATAAGTTCACTGTTTGAATATGCTAAAAATGGTAAACCAGACGTCGAAACGATCACGCTGGATGGGTATGATGATATGTCTACCGGAATTTATTATTACAAACTAAAAGAAGAATCGTTAACCGAAATACAAGATATTTTGCAAAGTCATCTTGGATTAAAAGCTGACACATCTAATTTGACACAATCAGAAACAGATTTAGAACTTGCCGATTTTCAAACAGAAAAAAGTGAAACACCACAGTGAAAACTGTGGTGTTTTTTTCTAATTGGCTATGTTAAATAACTCTGTTGTTTTTTAAGTACTCATTGAATTTTTAGAACATTTGTTCTAAAAATGAGTATAAAAAGATGGAAGTGGGTGAAAGACATGGCATTGAAAGAAGTTATGCAGGAAGTCAAAAAACTATCGAATAAAGATATGCATCGGCTAATACAATTCTTGACCCAGTCTGTCACACCGCTTTCACCGCAAGAGCCTTTATTTGAGGAGATTCGAGACCTAAAACACAAGGGCGGCTATACCTGTCCGCACTGCCAGTCCAATCTATCTGTCCGATTCGGTAAGTATGTTGTAAAAGTAGGTCTAAAGAAAATGAACCGCCAACGCTACCGATGCAAAGATTGTTTAAAGACCTTCACTGATGTCACCAATACCCCGCTCTATCGCACTCATAAGCCTGATAAATGGTTCGACTTCGTTCGATGCATGATTGATGGCGAGACGCTTCGCAAAGCAGCGGAGAAACTCGATGTCCACCATGTCACTTTGTTCTACTGGCGCCATAAGCTTCTTTCCGCTCTAGAACAGATGGATTTCGAGAAGTTTGCAGGAATTGTTGAAATGGATGAGACCTATTTTCTGTACTCTGAAAAGGGCAAGCGCGGAATTCAAGGACGGAAACCTCGTAAGCGGGGAGGTTCTTCGCAATTCCGCGGTATTAGCCATGAACAGATATGCGTACTCGTAGCCAGAGACCGTCAAAAATCTACGTATTCACGGGTTATCGGTGAAGGACGTATTCTGAAGACTCGGCTTCACCAGGCGATTGGCGCTAAGCTGACTTCCGAAAACGTTCTATGCACAGATGCGTGGCGAGCTTTCAAAACTTATGCCAAAGAAAAAGGAATGAACCACTATGCATTTAAATCAGATGGTAAGGAACGGGTTAAAGGACTCTATCATATTCAAAATGTGAACAGTTACCACGGAAGGCTCAAGAACTGGATGAAACGTTTCAATGGTGTGGCGACGAAATACCTCGACCATTATTTGAGCTGGTTTCAGTTTCTAGATGCCATAAAACATCGAAATAATTCAGGGACAGTATCTAAGATGATGATTGAGAGCTGCTTATTTCCAGTTACTGAAACTTATCAGGCACTCCGTACGTACCAATATAAAATATAGATGTTGAGGGGGAATCCGTTTGAAAAGAAAACACTCATATTTACTTATCTCTTTTTTGGTTGCTTTGTTCTTTATGGCAGGTTGTTCAGTAGAAAATGCCGATACGTCATCCGCTGACTGGGCCTATTCATTCGTTGTATGGGATGATTATATTTACCAAATAGGCAATGAATATGTGCAAGAAGTAGATGAAGAGATTGGACAAGTCACGCTTTATTCTGATATGGAAGGTTCCTATGCGGGAAATTTCTCCAATGAATATGAAAAAGGGACAAAGTATTTTTCAATAACAGGAATTAGTACGGAAGAAGCAATTGCCATTAAAGAAAAAGATGGCCAATATCGAAAAGCCATCAGAGACGGGAAATATGCAGGCAGGTAATTTATAGAGGGGGCTTCTTAAATTTGGAAGTCCCTTTGATTGACTTCAAAATCAACAGAGTTCGATAACATAGCCTTCTAATTAAAACACATCCACAAAACTTTCTTCTATTTTGCCATCAAAAAGAGAGGATGAAGCAATTGCTTCATCCTCTCTCTTCACTTACCTATTAGTCGAACTAAATTTAACAATGGACGGTAATTCTTTCCTGCCAATCCAACTACTTCTACAAAAAGTTCAATTGCTAGTAACATGACACTAATTAGCAATATTCCTCCCCATAAAGTGGATTGAGAAAACAAAAGAGCTGCCAATCCAAACAAAGCTGCAATTCCATAAATGATTAACACTGTTTGACTATGAGAAAACCCAATGTTTAACAAACAGTGATGCAAATGTGATTTATCAGCTTCCGAAATCGATTTTTTCTCTCGAACACGACGAACGATCGCAAAAAATGTATCGGAAATCGGCACGCCTAACATAATAATCGGAATGATTAACGCTACAACTGTAACGTTTTTAAAGCCCATCAAGGCTAAAACTGAAATCATAAACCCTAAAAACAATGCACCTGTGTCACCCATAAAGATTTTAGCAGGGTGGAAATTATAAACTAAAAACCCTGATGTACTAGCTGCTAACAGTGCTGCCATTGACATAACATAAATGTCACCCATTATAAATGCCATAGCTGCTAAAGTTAGCAAAGCAACTGTTGATACACCCGCTGCCAATCCATCAAGACCATCAATCAAATTGATTGCGTTGGTAATACCGACAATCCAGAGAATTGTTAAAGGAATGCTAAAGTAACCGAAATCCAAAACGCCACCAAAAGGTAAATTGATGAAAGATATTTCGAGCCCCCCACCAACGACAACAATTCCAGCAGCAACAAGTTGCCCTATTAATTTTGCTTTGGCACTAATTTCGTACATATCATCTAGTACACCTGTAATAATAATTAATAAAGCACCTAAAATTATTGCAGTTTCAATCGGTATAAATGAGGTTTCAATAGCATTAGAAATCGGATCTTGAGGTTTTAATATAAAATATGCGATTAAAAACGACCCGAAAATGGCCAATCCGCCTAAGCGCGGCATAATTCTCGCATGAACTTTTCGATAATTTGGTCGGTCGACTGCTCCTACGCGAAAGGCAATGCGTTTAACAATCGGTGTTAGCACAATCGAAGCGATAAATGCCAAGACCATCATGAGGTATAGCATGTCTTCCCTCCTTAAAATAACTTTTGCATTTTACACATACTTATTCATTGACATTATAGCACGACTGCGCAAGAAATAAAGCAAAACCTGCTTATGCTCTGTATTTTCCTATAGTCCTACTGACTATAGGACGTTCATCTATTGTATAAAGTTTCTACCCGTTTCTCTTTTTACTAAACAAATTTACTGCTTAAACATTCTAAAAGATCCTATTCCAAAATACTACACTTTATAAAAAGTCAAAAAAAGTAATATTACCTATTAATAATTATGATATATAAGTAAATTTAATTACTTTTTCGGTAAATATGTGATATATTAAATTGACAATAATAATTTTCTCATTATTTGATTAGGAGTGTAAGCCATATGGATGACACGCTACTAAATTACTCACTGAAAAAGGTGTGGACACCTTGGGATGAAGCTGCTGTATTGAAAATGGATTATCAGTCGCGTGCAGATCTTGCAAAGACTATTACTTGTCAAGGCTTACTTGTGGACTTATCTATGGACCAGCATGCTGAAGTCAGATCGGGTGTCGCTTCAAACATTCATACTCCTCTCCGCACTTTAGTAAGGTTAAGTAATGAAGATTTATGCATTACAGTGAAAAATACCGCTACAAAAACTTTATTAAGCCTTCAATTAACATCAAAATAGTCTTTTGATGTTTAGTTATTACATTAGTTGGCTATTGTAATAACAGCTATAAAAATTGAAGGAGGAATCATTAATGAGTGATAATAACGGCTTTTCAGACAAACTAAAAGGTGCTGTGAACAAAGGCAAAGGCGAGATTAAAGATCAAGTCGGAAATGCTACGAATGACCCTGATAAACAAGCAGAAGGTAAAATGGACAAAGCTAAAGGCAGTGTTCAAGATAAAATTGGAGATTTTAAAAATAATAATGAAAAATAATAAAAGCTCGGCTCTTTAGCCGAGCTTTTATTTTATGTTTTTTAAAGTTTTCAAATATTAAATCACTCTGTTATAATAAGTAACCGTGTATACATGTTATTTTCAGAGGAGCTTACAATGAAAAAGAATGCGCTTACAAAAATAGATACATTAACATTAGGACTCATGCTTTTCGCCCTGTTTTTAGGTGCTGGTAATATTATTTTCCCCCCTTATTTAGGACAACTTGCGGGCGATCAATTAATCTTAGCCATCTTTGGCTTTTTGTTAACTGGTGTCGGCCTCCCTTTACTTGGCATTTTAGCCATCGCTAAAGCAGGTGGAGATTTGCAGTCAATTGCAGGACGTGTTCATCCTGTTTTCGGAATCGTCTTTACATTGATAGTATATTTAGCCATCGGCCCTTTCTTTGGAATTCCCCGAACCGCAACAGTGGCCTATGAAATTGGGACAGCTCCCTTCTTGCCAGCTTCCCTAACTGAATCTTTTTGGCCATTATCAATTTTCACAATCGTTTTCTTTACAATCACTGTTTTGTTTGCGATGAATCCTACAAAACTTGTTGATAGAATTGGTAAAATTTTAACCCCCCTGTTAATCGCTGTTATTAGCATGCTTGCTATTAAAAGCTTTCTAACACCAATGGGTTCTATCAATTCACCGGTTGGAAGTTACGATACTGAAGCTTTTTTTGAAAGCTTTTTACAAGGTTATCTTACTATGGATGCTATAGCTGCTTTAGTATTTGGAATTGTTATTATTCAATCTATTCGAAGTAAAGGCGTTACAGATACTCGAATTATTTTAAAAACGACAGCATATGCTGGATTTATAGCGGCTATCGGTTTATCTACCGTATATTTGTCCTTAAGTTATATTGGCGCGACAAGTGTAGATGCTATCGGTCTACAAGACAATGGCGGTATCATCATTGCTGCGGCCTCTCGCGTTCTTTATGGGGAAATCGGTGGAATTATTTTATCTGCAGCAATCACTTTTGCTTGTTTGACAACTTCTATTGGGTTAGTTTCCGCTACCGCACAGTTTTCATTTAAATTATTTCCGAAAATTTCCTACATGACTTATGTGTTATTTTTCGCTATTTTTTCTGCGTTTATCGCAAATATAGGCTTAACCCAATTAATTGCTGTTTCCTTGCCTGTTTTGTTGGCTATTTATCCAGTAGCCATTGTTCTTGTCATGTTGTCGTTCATTGATCATAGTTTTCACCGTAAACCTTTTGTTTACATCCTGGCTCTTTCTACTACAGCAATCATCAGTATATTCGATGCATTGCGCTCGTCAGGAATAGCTTTCGAACAGCTAGATTCTATTTTCCAGTTCCTCCCTCTCTTCGAGCAAGGAATCGGCTGGATTTTCCCTGCAGTCATCACAACTTTAATAGGAATTATAATAGCTCGTTCGATAAGTAAATAAAACAAAAAAGTTCCCGACCTATGTCGGGAACTTTTTTGTTTTAAAATAACCTTGGTGTGGGCGGGGTCGTGTTATCACTATCTTTTTTTCTTTCTATCTCTCGATGATCACTAGAATATCCTTCTTGTTCGTTCTCTATCTCCTTGTGATTTCTATCGAATGGAGCAGGTCCTAAGTTTGGATCAACTCCAGGTGAAGATTCACCTTGTCGACGATTCACATCGCCTACGTTGTCTCCATCTTGAAGGCCTGGCTCGTGATCCATTTCTTTTTTTTCAATAGTTGCTTCCTCTTTTTTCAACCCACCAGTAGGGTGAATTTCATCACCTTTCAAACGAGAATCTTGATAACGATTATTTTGAGCCGCACGAGCATGCTGATCTTCCCTAGAAACTTCACGTGCATATATTTCATCCGGATCATGATGTTCTTGCGTACGTTGAGAGCTAGAACTTGATTCGGGAGTCTCTGATTCTAAATACGCGGGCGAATAAGTATCGTCTAAAGAAGAGAAATGTTCATCTTCAGACGTCGCCGCATCCCCATCTGTATATAAAAGAACTCCCCCTTTTTCGATTTTACGTTCATACTCATCTGTTCTATCTTTACTCAAATTAAAACGATCCAACTCTCTTCTAACGATATCTTTTCCAGTTAAAAAAGATTTAAAGCGATTGGAAAAAGAGTTTGCTTGATCCGCATAGACTCCTGCATTTCCAGCAGACTCTACAATTTCTTTGTCATTAGCCAACACATGTATATCTTTTTGTTGATATCCTTTTGCCTTGAAAGTTTGTAACATCTCTTCCATTTCTGATTTGCTATAAACAATTTCAAATTCGTGGTTTCCTGACTTCATTGTTCATACCTCCCGTATACTCAATTACTTTTACTTACCCTTCTATCTTTCACACTAAAACCTGTCTGAAGAATGTATATTGTTTTTACCCTATTACCAGTATCAACTTATTTATATTTCTTATCATTTTGACTATGTTTTTCAGCTTCGCTAGAGCCACCTCTAGCTTTTTGAATTTCAGGTTTTTCCTCTGTTGTAAAAGAGTGATGATGCTCTTCTTTAACTAAAGTTGCGTCTTGCATAAACGTTTCTCCACGTTCAAAGCGATCTTCTTGCTCATCAAAATTATTATCGACTGAATTGATG
Organism: Planococcus donghaensis; assembly: GCF_001687665.2. Lineage (NCBI taxonomy): Bacteria > Bacillati > Bacillota > Bacilli > Caryophanales > Caryophanaceae > Planococcus > Planococcus donghaensis. The sequence continues at coordinate 2,348,058 of NZ_CP016543.2, forward strand.
AATTGCTGTCTTTGTCGATCATTAGGGTCTTTTGGCTCTAGACCTTCCTCCTCACTAGAAATTTCGTCTAGAATCGTTTTGTGATCTTCATCTTCATAGATTAGGATCCCACCTTTTGCAAGGTCACTAGTGTAACGTGACGTTTCTTCTTCAGAAAGTTTTAACGATTTCACTCCTGCTCGAACTCCACTATCTCCTGTAACGAACCCTTTAAATTTATCTGTAAATGTATCTACATCCGTACCTTCAACAGAAATATTCTCAAAATGCTTTGTATCTTTAGCCATAATATGAAGATCCTTCTCTTTGTATCCAGAAGCTTTTAAGTCATTAATCTTCTCTAGTAAATCATTTTCAGAAAATACTACTGCTAAAATATTATTGTGTGATCTCATATAAAAAACCTCCATAGATTTAATAGAACTGTGTATTCTATCTTTACCCATTAGTAGACAATCTTTAACGTGCTTTGACATTCGTTTTTTTAGAAGGAACAAATCGTTCTAAAAATATAGGAGATAAAAATCATTACAAAATTATCCATCTACCAACAATAACCATTTCTAAATACCTAACAAAATGACTAATTTGGCATTTTTTTAATTTACATTTGTTGGAGTAAGCATATTTTCCCTTTTTTGCAAATTTGCTTGTTTCCCAAATAAAAAAGCAGTCTATTTTGAAAATTGATGATATCATAGATGAAAGATGTTTAAAAAGCGAAATATAGGATGTGGAGGCGGCTATTATCGTACTTGGCGATCTATTTTCTTCTTACTTTTCGGATGGTCCGAGGAAGACGGAAAACAATTCTCCTACATGGCTGACAGAAGTACTGCCCTTACAGAAGGAAAGGAGAGCAGTAATGGACACGGGAATGCGTTTAAAATACCATCGTTTAAAGCAGAAAATTAGTTTAGAAGAATTCTCCTCTGGCATACTGTCTCCCAGAGAGCTGAAGAAAATTGAAAGTGGTGTTAAAGATCCAGATTTAAAAGATCTCGAAAGTTTGTGTAAGAAACTAGCAATACCTTTAGCACCTAAAGACAATCCAATTGGAAAAGTTCTTGTTAAGAACTTTAAAAACTCTTTGTTGCACCCTCAGAACAAAGCAGAAATCATGGAGCAGTACAACGATATTCAAGGACATCCTTTATTGCATGCTGATGAAGATGTCGAACTGGAGTATTCTATTCAACAAATCAGGTATTTCATTATCACTGGCGATCTTGACAGTGCAGAAGAAAAAATCAAAGAAATGGAACGCTTCAGAGAATTTATGAATCAGGAACAGTTTTACTTGTTTCACAAGTACAACGGTAACTACAATTACATTCTCAATGATTTTGAAAAAGCTTTAAAGACTTATCTTGTGGCGGAAAAAATCGCGCCTAACACCATCTCAGCTTCAGAACTTGGTGACCTCTATTATTCAATTGGAATTTCTAGCACCAAGTGCAGAGAAACAGAAAAAGCTTTTAAGTATACCGAAATGGCATTAAAAATTTATCAACAAGAATTTATACCAAAACGTATCGTAGAATGCCATTTGAACATTGCAATCACGCACCAACATTTCGGTAATTTTAAAATGTCGATGGATCATTATAAAAATGCTTTGACCATTGGCAATAAGCTAGAAATTGATATTTTGCGATTTACTACAGAATATAACATAGGCTACGCTTATTTCTTATTCCAGAACTATGAACTAGCCATTGCTCACACTGAAAATTCACTAAATTATATTCATCCTGAATACCCGGCTGATATTTTAATTAGTTATTGTGTTATAATTAAATCTAATTATGAGCTTGGAAATTATGAAGTTGCTAAAAAGTGGTTGAAAAAAGGGCTTCATATAGTTGAAAATAAAAAAATCAGTATTAATTCACCAACAAATCAGGCATTTAAAGAAGCTTATATTGAATTTATTTGTTTAGATCATTTAGTGAATAAAAACTATGAAGAATTTGAAAATTACGTTCTTCATCAATTGCTTCCTAGCTTAGTAGCAACTGAAAACTTCTTTGAAATGGGTTACTTTTTGGAACATCTAGGTGACGTTTACTATCAGCAGAAAAAATATAAACAATCTGCTGAAATATTGACTGAAGCTAGGAAAGCATATAGAAATACAACTATCTTATACTAGGGAGTGAAAGTGATGAAAAAAGGAATTACTATCTTATTTTTTTCAATTCTTACATTAAGCACTTTATCATTTACACATAGTTCTTCAACTGAAATTGCTGCTCAAGCTCGTGTTCCTGAGCCTTGGTCTACTGGCACTGAAATTGCTGCTCAAGCTCGTGTTCCTGAGCCTTGGTCTACTGGCACTGAAGTTGCCGCTCAAGCTCGTGTTCCTGAGCCTTGGTCTACTGGCACTGAAGTTGCCGCTCAAGCTCGTGTTCCTGAGCCTTGGTCTACTGGCACTGAAGTTGCCGCTCAAGCTCGTGTTCCTGAGCCTTGGTCTACTGGCACTGAAGTTGCCGCTCAAGCTCGTGTTCCTGAGCCTTGGTCTACTGGCACTGAAGTTGCCGCTCAAGCTCGTGTTCCTGAGCCTTGGTCTACTGGCACTGAAGTTGCCGCTCAAGCTCGTGTTCCTGAACCTTGGTCAGTCGAATCATCTAAAGCATAATTTTGTAATAAAAAAGAAGTTGCTTAAAATATAAGCAACTTCTTTTTATTTTATGGTTATTGATTTTGTTTTTTGTCTACTAAGCACTCTTCAACAAACCGATTAAAGATATTCATGGAAGCTTCATCACCTTGAAGAGCAAACTCTTCTGGATGCCACTGGATCCCCATAGCAAATTGGTGGTTTTTACTTTCCAATGCTTCTACTAATCCGTCTGCAGCATAAGCTGCAACAGTTAACTGCGGCGATACATCTTTTACGCCTTGATGATGAAAAGAATTTACGTTGAATTTTTTCTCTTTCATAATTTCATACAATATACTATCATCTTCTAAAGTAACAGAATGTGTCCGATGAGTTCGAATCGCTTTTTGTTTATGTTGATGCAACTCTCCTTCAAATTGAGATTCTAAATCTTGATAATTAGTACCCCCGAAAGAAATATTGAACATTTGCAAGCCACGGCACATTCCGATAAATGGCTTATCCAACTCAAGAAACTTTAATATCAATTCTTTTTCGTACTTATCGCTTCCTGGATAAACAGCTCCGAGCTTTAAATGGGGCTCTTCCCCATATAATGTCGGGTTAATGTCACCACCACCGGTGACAATAAGACCATCTAGCCTTTCGCATAGTAAGGGAATATCTTCTTCATCTACAATAGGTACTATTAACGGCAGTCCTCCTGCACGCAAAATTGCTCGTCCATACACTGGATCAAGCGAATAGGTTTGGTTTTCTTCAACTCGTGCAGTTATGCCGATTACCGGCTTATCTTTCTTCACCATGTTTTCCCTCTTCTCTAATTGTATACATCATGTTTATATTCTATACCCTGCATCTCAAAATTTATAAACATTATTGAATTTTTACTACCACTAAATTTGAAATTTAAGGTAATATGTAGCGATAGTAGATCTAGATACAAAGTATACAATTATTCATTCATCTTTTTTTTGCATCCATAAATGATTAAATTTAATAAAATATGAAATGAAAAACGCAGCAAAATAAAAAGGCTAATTCATAAGCGAATTGGCCTCCAGTTGCATTACTCTTTAAATTCTTAGTGTCTTTTCATTCCACGACAGTTCTATTAAGTATTGTCCATCATCATCATTAAAGGGTCAAACCGATACTGCGCTAAATCAATCCGATCGTTAGAATCGACTTCTACCCCTTCTTCCTGCAACGATTTTCTTTGAAAAAAACGCGCTTCTTCATCGTGAAGTGCAATTTGACCTTGCTTATTGACGATTCTATGCCACGGTAAACTATGTTTATCACTCATACTGTGAAGGATTCTTGTTACTTGCCTTGCTGCTCGAGGACTACCAGCTATCGCAGCCACTTGTCCATAAGTCATAATCTTCCCCGCTGGAATCTGTTTTATTATAGTTAATGCTTTTTCGGTGAAAGTTTGCATTTTTACATCCATCCTATTGTGCTTTTTTCTTTTGACTCTCCACTTCCATTAATAAACGCCCGCTTTTGTAATCTTTTAAAAGCTCTTGAACAAACTCATACAATGGCAGCTTTCCGGTATCTATCGCAAGCCCATCACTTTCAGCATGGACACACTTATAATACTCTACCATTCTGTCAACCAATTCCTCAAGACCTTCTAACGATTGTTCTTGGTCATGCTGCAATGGACGTTTTAAGTCGATGGTTTTTGCTTCATTTAAATATAAAAACTTCATTTTATCGATATCATCCACAGTTTGATCAAATAGCTGTTGGTTTCGATCTAGACGGTAAAAACTTCTCCAAAAAACAAAAATCTCTTTCGCGACACCCAATTTTTTTGCGCCAAGCGAAGAATTTAAGCCTTCGACCACACAAATTTCGTACATAATTTTTCTTAATGACTTTTTATATTCTCTTTCTACCACACCTTTATATTGCATATACTTCATGATAAACCCTCCCCGGATTGATTAAATATTTCTATATCTCCGAATCACATCTTGCTCTTCAACCGATACTAAGCTGTCGTATGTTTGTTGATCATGTATTTTTTGACCGATATAAAATTTACTAGGTTCACAATTAGCAATTTCTTTTTTTATTTGCTTGTGATGTTTTACATGACCTCGAAAGTCTCCGCCTAGATGAAAAAAAGAATAATAATTTTCTTCTCCCCACTCCGCAATTTTTAACAATAAGATTCGCATAGTATTTTCGCTATACACATCAGATACACTACCTTCAAGATGATAAAAAATGGTATCCCCCATCGCTAGTACATAACAAGCTGTAACTAGTTTTTCTTCATGATATACACCAAATAAATGGAGATCTGACCCCATTGAACTAATTAAGGTTTCAAAATAATCGTTTGTAAAAAAGTAGTAGCTATCCGCTTCTTCTCTTCTTCTGGCGGCTGCATAATACAGTACTAGAAATTCAAACATATGCCTTACTGTCCCTAACTTTTTGACAACTAAATTTTTATCGTTTTGATCTTCCTTGCGACTATTTAATTGAATTTTCTCGTAAGGGTTGTTCTTATCTTTTAAATTAATTGTGTAGGTATTAAATAACGGAGAAACATTCAAATAGCTTTGGAAAATATTAGCGTTTTCTGTTAATGGATGAAAACGTATATACTCCGCAATAATTTTTTCACTTTTACAATACTCCCTAAAAGCTTCTCTAAAATTTGCAGCTAAATTCGCCTGACTGTTTTCTACTTTTAGTAAAGGTCCCCCATATCCAAAGGGAGTTGTAACATCATAAAATGTGGTTTCTTCTTCGCTCACTTGTCTTTTAATAAAAGGATAAACAACCTCACCTTCATCATCTTTATAATGAAAAAGCAACGCCTCTCCTGGATCCAACTTCAGTGCCCCTAAAAAATACTGATTTGTATAGTAAATTTCTGTGATGTGTAATGTATCAAGTAGTTTTTTCCAGCGACTGCGCTCCTGTATTGATATCAGCTCATACATCCATTCCACCCCTACTTCACCTTAAAAATCATTTGAAAACTGTTTGTAATTGTTGCTCTCTTTCTTCTATTTCTCTATCTCTACTAGTTACATTTTTCACTACACTGATGCCTAACATTAAAAGAATGCTGAAGATAAATCCGATTAATGTCCCTATTAGTGTGTATAGTATGATTGCACTTTGACTCGGCTCTCTACTTTCTCCTTCAGCTGATGCCAGAGAAATAACGTTTACATTAGCAACTTGTAAAGATGTCTTTACTTCTTGCTCAAAAACTGTTGCCAATGTATTGGCAATATTACTTGACTCATGTTTATTTTGAGAAAAAGTAGTAACCGTTAAAACTGGAGAGTTATTGGTATAGCTCACATGTACTTGTTTGCGAAGATCAGCGATAGAAGTTGAAAGGTTTAGTTTTTCTCTTACTTTCTCCAATACTTCTGGACTTTTTAAAAAAGTAGCGTAAGCTTCTGTCACGCGAAAGTCTACCTGCTGGTTTTCAATTTCTAATTGAGAAGTTGTGGATACATCTCCGATTAGTAATTGGCTAGTAGACTGATATTCCGGTTTCACGAAAAAAACAAAAATGAACAATGTTGTAAGCATTAAACAAAAAGTAAGACTGATTACAAAGGAAATTCGTTTTTTATAACCCGCTAACAACTGTTTCATGACTTTCAAATCACTCATTATGTTCTCCCCCTCATTCGAAAGCGTTAATTTTCCTCTTATTTCTAAAAATTCAGATTATTATAGTTCATTTATATCATACTTGAGTGGTTCTATCTACTCTTTTATCTATATTTTTTAAATATTTAGATTTCTAAATAAGTAATTAGTCTAAAGGCACAAATAAAATAAAGTCATTTATAAGAAAAATAGGTACTATAGCATATAAATGACTTTTTCTTTGCATTTGGATTTTTTCCCTTTTTTACAAATAGAAACTAAAAAGCACCCCTCAAGTATTTGAGAGATGCTTCGTTATTCTTTCCATAATCCAATAATTCCGTTTCTTCGATAAATAATTTCTTTTGACTCTAATATTTTTAACACTTTAGTTAAGGTTTGATGTGAAATGTTAATATCTGTTGTAATTTCTTTGATTGTTTTAAAAAGTACACCTTCTGCCGAAGCATTTTTTACAAAGTATTGGATAAACCTTTCTCCAACTTCTGCTATTTTTTCAGTTTCTGATGAGAAGCATACACGGCAATCATTCAAAATTTTCTCTTCTGAAAATACATTTATAGTGTTGTACACCTGATTCTCCTTCACTTTCACCTAACCACCTCCAAAATTTGCAGCCCAGGGGCATACACTTAATGTACCTATACCCTATCTATTTCAAAATATACATACAATTTCATTTAGTACTGATAATTCCAAAGTTATATTTCAAATTCCATATTAAGGTTATAATTCAACGGCTCTAATCGGGTAGATTGGTCATTTCAGCAAAAAAAGAAAACAGGAAAAATTCATTTCCTGTTTTCTTTATCGATTGGTAACATGATTAGTTATTGTTTCATTGAAGTTTCAATAAAGTCTTTCAACACATGAATTCCCATGACACAATCGTTTAAACTAGACCACTCTTTTGGATTGTGACTAATCCCATCTTTACTTCTGACAAAAAGCATGGCGACAGGAATTGTGCGACCAAGATTCATCGCATCGTGACCGGCCCCACTTGGAATATACGTTGGGACAATATCAAACTTTTTTAACGATGTCGCTAGACGAGTTTGCAACTTGTTAGCAATAGGAACGGGCTTGATCCTCGTATTCAACTTAGTCGTTACATGTACCTCATGTTTTATTGCGACTTTTTCAGCTTGTTCGATTAATTGATCAATTAAAAGATCTCTTGGTTCTTCATTAATGTCGCGAATATCAACTAGCATTTCCACTTTCTCTGGTATAACATTTGCTCCATTTGGGAAAACTTCTAATTTCCCGACTGTAGCTACTGCCGTATTATTTATGGCTCTTGGAAATTCAGGAATCGATTGAAGAAATTCTGCAGCAGCTACTAAACAGTCTTTTCTTCCAGTCATGGGTGTATTTCCTGCATGTCCAGCTTCACCTACAAAGACGACTTTAAGCCAAGCGGGACCAGCAATACCATTTACGATTCCAACTGGTTGATCCGCTTGCTCCAACTTTTTCCCTTGTTCAATGTGCACTTCTACAAACAGTTCTAATTCTGTTAAATCTCTTTTAGCCGCTTTAAAAGCTTCAAGTGTGCTCCCATAATGAGTTAATACTTCTTCTAATGTCTCTCCATTATAGTCACGAAGCTGCGCTATTTCTTCATCCGAAATAGCGCCAATCATTGCTTGACTCCCCGTTAACCCCCTATTAAAACGTGATCCTTCTTCATCTGAAAAAATAATTACTTCGTAAGGTTTATCAGGAATATAGCCTGTTTCTTTCCACGATTCCACAACTTCAAGTGCGGATAAGACACCAAGAGGACCATCAAAGTTACCGCCATTTGGAACACTGTCTACATGAGAACCAGAAGCGATAGCTGGAGCTTTTTGCAAACCTTCCAAGCGAGCTGTAACGTTCCCTGCTCCGTCTTCTGATACTTGTAAGCCCGCTTCTACCATCCATTCTTTCACCAGTGTTTTTGCCGCTTTTTCTTCATCGGAAAAGCCAGGTCTTTTTATGCCACCCACTTGAGAAAAACCAATCTGAGACAATTCGAATAATCGTTTTGCAATACGTTCTCCGTTAATGCCTGAATGACTGAGTTTAACATCATAATTTTTTATTAATTCTTCGTATAATGGATTATCATTTGTTTTTGGCATAATATCCTCCTTAGTTTTTTGTTAGTTAGTTAAGAAAGACCATGCATATTGTGCGTAAAGTTCTGCTCCTATTACCATTGAATCTTCATCTACATTAAACTTGCCATGATGATGTGCCCACTGTGTATCTTTTTGTGGATTACCACTACCTACTAAAGCAAAGCTTCCTGGAACTTCGTCTAAGTAAAACGAGAAATCTTCTCCACCCATAGTCGGTTTTTCTACATAAAGAGAATTTTCACCGAAAGCTTCAATTGCTACGTCTTGCACTAACTGCGCACTCTCTGCTCCATTTATAACAGCTTGTGTTCCGCGAATATACTCAACTTCTGCTGTACCACCATAGATAGCTGCTGTATGATCTGCATAAATCTTAAGTTGCTTTTCGATATGATCTCGTGTTGCAGGGTCAAAGCATCGCACCGTTCCCTCAATATCTGCATTTTCAGCAATAATATTAAAGCGAGTTCCTACAACCATTTTCCCAATTGTTACAACGGCTGACTGTTGAGGATCTACAGTCCGTGAAACAACAGATTGTACATTCATTACAAACGACGATGCAATAATCGCTGCATCAACACAATCTTGAGGCATTGCACCGTGGCCTCCTTGACCTTTAAAGTGGACTTTGAAAATATCTGCAGAAGCAAAGGCTGGACCTGGACTGCAAGCTATTTTCCCTGTTTCACTTTGAGACCAAATGTGAATGCCAAACACATTATCCACACCTTTTACCGCACCTTGGTCAACCATCGCTTTTGCGCCAGTCGCCACTTCTTCAGCAGGCTGGAAAACAAATCGTATATTTCCCGGAATCTCTTCTTTTACACTGACTAGCGCTTTAGCTGCTGTTAAAAGCATCGCTGTATGGACATCGTGCCCGCATGCATGCATTTTGCCAAGTTTTTTCGACTTGTATGCCAAGTCTGTATTTAGTTCTTCTACAGACAAAGCATCCATATCCGCTCTAAGCGCAACAGTTTTACCATCTTTGCCGCCTTGAAGCTCAGCAACCACACCTGTGGGTTCCATTTTATGCGCTTTGATACCAAGTTCCGTCAAATAATCATAAACAAATTGAGAAGTTTGAAACTCTTCCCATGATAGTTCCGGCTCGCTATGAAGCTTGCGACGAATCCTAATCATTTCATCGCTATTCTCTTTTATCGCTTTTTTTATCGTTTGGTTAATCATGATTAATCCCCTCCGATTGTCTCGATAAACAGTTGTTCAAGTTTCATTTATCATTCGTTTCTCTTATAGGAAGCCGACAAAGATGCCTGCTAAAATAACCGAAACAATAGTAACTGTGATAAAACCGGCCACTAACATTGGTGGTAACATGTGACTTGTTAATACTTCGCGTTCTTTTTCATCTTTTGTTAAGGAATTGATTACTTCTACTGTAATAATATAATCTGCTGGGAATCCGTACAGAGCAGTCAATGAAACGGCAAAAGCCATCTCTTTACTGACTTTAAGAAGTTTCCCGACGATAAACGAAAAGATATACATACCCACCACACCAATCACGATACAGCCAATGAGTGGATAAAGAATTTCAAGCATCATACTTGGTGTGGCATTTTTTAATCCATCGAAAATGAATAGTAGAAGTGCCATGATCGCAAATCCAAAACCATTTGCTTTTTGTAACGGGTGACGCTCAAGAAAGCCAATGCTACGAGCAATTACGCCGAACAACAAACACAATACAAACGGACTGATTTCAACTACGGGCGTTAACAGGGTTGCAGTTAAATAAGCCAAGTAACCAACCAGAGCTAAACGGAAAAATTTAAAAAAGTCGGTATTGTATTTATCCGGCATCCTCGCAAACATGCGCGGTTCTTTAACGGGTTTATCAACAGTTCCTGGTTGATTAGCAGGCATTTCTTTTAATGTAAGTTCGTTATTTCTATATTTCGTTAGAAGATTTTTCCCTTCTTTTTTCAGCATAACTGAAGTAAGTGGATAACCTGCAAAGCCTTGAACAACATATATTACGATTGCAAAAACAGCTAATGCTGGTAACCCGGCAGCAGCTGCACCTTCAGACATGATTAAAGCAGATACTAACCCACCAACTAAAGGAGGAATGGCCACTACCACTGTTTGATAGTCAAACAGTAAAGTTCCGATACTGAATAAAGCAGCAATAATTCCGGCAATACCAGATAATGCGATTAAAATAGTTCTCCATTGATCTTTCAATTCTTGCAAAGACAATAACGTTCCCATATTTGTGATTAGTAAATAAATAAGCATCACAGCTACAGCTGGTGGTACACCTGAAAGCGTAACAATATCAGCAGGAAAGAATGTCCAATATCCGAGCAAGAATAAAACTCCACTGACAAATATTGAAGGTATCCAAGCTTTGGTGCGAATTGAAACTGCTTCACCGACAAATAAGACGAAAACTATAATTGATAATGCGAGCATTTGAGCCATTTTCTTTCCTCCATTTTCTTATGTCAGCTTAAACGATTGTCTTGCTTTTAAGCTGAATATTTTTACTATTGCAATAGTAGCACATCAATCAGTCTTTATATATTAAAGTTTTAAACTTTTTTTAAATAACATTAACTTTGTTTAACGTGCGAATAGAGATAAATCGCTTTCATTACCTATATATTGCATATTTTAAAGTACTCTTAATCCTTTTTCTTTGTGTCGGAATTGTGAACAGACCAATCCTATCTTTTCTGTAAGCGTTTATTCATGAGGATTTAGAGGTATTTATTAGGATACGCAAAAATCAAAAGGAGGATGTCGAAGCATGGATGGTAGACATTATATTAATGGCGAATGGTCAAATACAGGTGATGGCAAAATTGACGTTACGAATCCTGCAACAGGTGAAGTCATAGGATCCGTTCCTAATGGCGGCGAGCAAGAAGCAACAGATGCAATCGATGCAGCATCTGCAGCTTTTCCAGAGTGGTCAAAAACGACTGCTTACCACCGTGCAGACCTTCTCATGAAATGGCATGATCTATTACTTGAACATAAAGAGGAAATTGGAGAGATTTTAACAAAAGAAATGGGAAAACCTCTCGCAGAAGCGATTGGCGAAATTGAATACTCCGCTTCTTTTGTTTCTTGGTTTGCAGAAGAAGGAAAGCGCATATACGGGCGAACCATTCCAGCTAGTAAAGAAGGTAAACGTATTCAAATCAATAAGCAACCTGTTGGAGTAGTTGTTTCTATTACACCGTGGAATTTCCCTGCCGCTATGATGGCTCGAAAAATGGCTCCCGCACTTGCAGCTGGATGCACATTTGTAGCGAAACCTGCTAAAATGACGCCATTAACAGCGGTTAAAATGTATGAATTGGCGATTGAAGCTGGATTCCCTAAAGGTGTCATCAACTTAGTGACAGGAAGTGCTAGTAAAATTGGTAAAGTGTTTACTAGTCACCCCGATGTTCGTAAACTTACCTTTACTGGATCAACTGAAATCGGCAAAGAATTGATGAAACAAGCTTCAGAAACAATGTTAAATTTATCTCTCGAATTAGGCGGTCATGCCCCCATCATTGTCTTAGAAGATGCAAATATGGAGTTAGCCATCGAAGGCGTTATCGCTTCGAAATTCCGCAATGCTGGACAAACATGTGTATGTGGTAACCGCATTTATGTTCAACAAAGCATTGCAGAAGAGTTTTCTAAAAAACTTGGTGAAGCTGCTAGCCAATTGAAAGTTGGTAATGGGTTGGACGAAGGTGTAAAAATCGGTCCTTTAGTAGATAAAGATGGATATGAAAAAGTAGAAAAACACGTTCAAGATGCTGTTGAAAAAGGGGCTAAAGTGGTCGTTGGCGGAGAAGGACGTACTGAAAACAATGCTTATTTTTATAACCCAACAGTTCTAACCAATGCCTCATCCGATATGTTGGTTATGAACGAAGAAACGTTTGGTCCGGTGGCACCGATTATGACTTTCGAAACAGATGAAGAAGCTGTTGAACTTGCTAATGATACACGCTTTGGCTTAGCTGCTTATTTTTTCACTGAAAGCATGTCGCGTGGCACTTATATCGCTGAAAACCTTGACTATGGCATTGTCGGATGGAACGACGGTGCACCATCCACTGCACAAGCACCATTTGGTGGCATGAAAGAAAGTGGTGTGGGACGTGAAGGTGGTAAAGAAGGTCTAGAAGCCTTCCTTGAAACCAAATACATTTCGATTAAAGTTTAATGTAAATAAAAAGCTGCTCCGAAATTCGGAGCAGCTTTTTATAATACTGTTTCACATATTTTAATCCCTTTAGAAGATGGTTTTGTTACTAAACTTTCATAAAGCGGGAATTTCTCTGCTAATTGAGTTGCTACCATTTTTTCTTGTCCTTTTTCGACAGCGATAAATAACGATGGTCCTGCTCCACTTATTGCCATGCCGTATACTCCAAGCTTTAAGCAGCTTTTTTGTATTTGTTCAAAGTCTTGAAATCTGCTTTTGCGGTAAGGTTCATGAAAAACGTCTTTTTGCATCATTCGTCCTGCCGTTTTCCAATCGCCTCTTGCTAAAGCAGCGGATAGTACGTTTCCAGAAGCGCTACCTCGTATCGCCGTTTTATAAGGTAAATTTTCAGGCAATAGATCACGTGATTCTGACGTTAAAAATTCAGTCGGTGGCACTAAAATAACTACGCCAATCTCAACTTCTGGAACATGAATAATTTCTAGCTCGTCCTCGTCAAAATAAGAAATGGTTAACCCACCAAGAAGCGATGCTGAAATGTTATCGGGATGCCCTTCCATTTCCGTACCGATTTTCAATTTCTCTTTCATCGAAAGTTGCAAACCGATTAATCGATCGGCAATTTCGATACCCGCAGCAATGGCTGAAGCACTGCTGCCAAGTCCTCTACTTAACGGAATTTCTGTATCAATGACCAATTTTGCAGTTGGCAAAGACCGGTTGTATTGATCAGCAACTGCTTGGGCAGTTGCAACAATCAAATTATCCGTTCCCGTTGCAAGCTGCTTGTATCCTTGGTCTTTGTATTCAACTTGCCAAGTAGCAGATGGCGAAACATGAACAAACATATGAAGATCTAATGCCAGACCAATCGAATCAAATCCAGGGCCAAGATTGGCAGTAGAAGCTGGAACGGTTACCGAAAATTCTTTCCAACTCATACTTTCACTCCTTTTTTTAAATCCTCCCAAAATTGCTCCATGTCTTCTGGAACGAGTAGCGCTTTGTGCTGATTAACCGAAATAGCAGTTTCAGGATCTTTCAAACCATTTCCTGTTAATACTGCTACTACTTTCGATCCTTTTTCCAAAAGACCACTTTCGACTTGTTTCTTGATACCGGCAATCGATGCACACGATGCTGGTTCCGCAAAAACTCCTTCAGTCGAAGCTAACATTTGATAAGCTTCTAAAATTTCTTCATCAGTAGCCGCTAAAATTGTGCCATTTGATTCATCTAGGGCATTAAGTGCCAACTGCCAGCTTGCCGGATTTCCAATGCGGATAGCAGTAGCTACAGTTTCTGGGCTTTCTACTACTTTATTGTGAACGATTGGTGCAGCTCCGGCTGCTTGTACGCCTAGAAGGATTGGACGCTGTTTGCCAGTACGCTCTGCGTATTCCGTGAACCCTTTCCATGATGCTGAAATGTTACCTGCATTGCCAACTGGTAACGCAAAAACGTCTGGTACTTGTCCCAACTGATTAATAACTTCAAAGGCAATCGTTTTTTGTCCTTCTAGGCGATAGGGGTTAACGGAATTGACTAATGCAATACCCGCTTCTTGACCAACTTCTCTGACCATTTGAAGAGCTTCATCGAAATTCCCTTTAATTTCAAGAATTTCTGCTCCGTACATTTTGGCTTGGGCTAACTTTCCAAGTGCAATGCGCCCTTCTGGAATGACGACAATTGTACGCATCCCTGCTCGTGCGCCGTAAGCCGCTGCGGAAGCAGAAGTATTTCCCGTTGAAGCGCATATCAATACCGTTTTGCCTTCTTCTTTTGCTTTAGCAACTGCCATGACCATACCGCGGTCTTTAAATGACCCAGTTGGATTGGCACCTTCTAATTTCACGTAAAGTTCAATGCCCCATTCTTTTGAAAGCTTCTCTAAATGAACGAGCGGTGTATTGCCTTCTTGTAAAGTTAGTGAAGGGGTATTTTCTGTAACAGGTAGCCACTCTTTATGTTCTTCGATTAGTCCTTGCCATCTCATGCTGTTTCCTCCCCTTCTATGCGGTAATGGCTAATAACGCTCGCCGTTCCTTCTACCTCTTTTAAAACGTCTAAATGTTGCTGTCTAGAAATTTGATGCGTCAATAACACCAATTCTGCTTTTCCTTGGTCTCCAGCTGGTGATTGGATTACTGATTGAATGCTTGCCCCATGTTTGCTATAAATTGACGTCATTTTTGATAACACGCCAACTTCGTCGTTTACGAGCAAGCGGTGACAATATTTTGCAAAGCGTTTTGCTTCTGGTTTGATGACACGTTCGTGCTGTGCTGCATGAGCCCGTTTACCGTTAACGCCAAGTTGCAAGTTACGACAAGCTGCGATAATGTCAGAAACTACAGACGTTGCGGTTGGTAATGATCCCGCTCCTGGTCCATATAACATGGTTTCACCTACAGCATCTCCGTATATGTATACTGCATTGAATTCGTTATTCACTGAAGCAAGCGGATGTGAGTTGGCAAGAAAAATCGGTTCTACGGAAACTTCGATGCCATCTTCATCTTTTGTTGAAGATCCAACCATCTTCATCGTATACCCAAATTTATTGGCTAACTCTAAATCGCCATCACGAATTTCTTTCATTCCTCTTACAAGAACATCATCTAAATGAACTTCTGTCGAAAATGCAAGTGAAGACAAAATAACCATTTTGCGAGCAGCATCAAGACCATCTACATCCGCTGAAGGATCTGCTTCTGCATAACCTAATGCAGTAGCTTCTGCCAATGCATCTTCATATGTCATATTTTCGTTTTTCATTTTTGTCATAATGAAGTTTGTTGTGCCGTTGACGATTCCCATTAAACTAGAAATACGGTCTGAAGCTAGACCATCTTCTAATGTACGAATAATAGGTACCCCACCTGCTACACTTGCCTCATAAAAAAGATCGCATTTTTCAGCATCTGCTAGTTTCAGAAGTTCGTGGCCAAATTCTGCCATAATGTCTTTATTGGCTGTAACCACTTGCTTGCCTGCTTTGAGTGCTTTTTCAATAGCTGTTTTAGCGCCGTCTACGCCACCCATCACTTCGACAATAATATCGAGAGAAGAATCATTTAAGATTTCATCTATATCCGTTGTAAAAACACTCGGGTCTAAGCTAGAAAGCCGATCTTTTTTGGTATCTCTGACCAGTACTTTCTTAATAGAAACTTGGGCACCTAATTTATGATGCAAATCTTGCTGATGTTGCTGAATGATTGTCGCAACTCCGCTGCCCACCGTTCCAAGGCCTAATAATCCGATAGAAATTTCATTTTTCATTGACGATTCCTCCCATGGTGTGTACACTGTGAAAAAACAACTGTTTTTGTCATAGAGACATTATAGTATTATCTATTAGTTAAAACAACCCTTTTACAGACTATTAAAAAAGATGGGACTTGATTGGATGAAAGTAAGCAAATTTGGCGGGACTTCAGTAGCTAGTGCACAACAAATAAAAAAAGTGGCAGCCATCGTTAAAGCAGAGCCATCTCGTAAAATTGTCGTTGTCTCTGCACCAGGTAAGCGATTCGCTGGAGACGTCAAAGTGACAGATTTGCTGATTAACTTATCAGCAGCGGCTCTTCGTGATGAATCAACAGATGAGGCGCTTGCCAAGGTTGTGGAAAGATATGCACAAATCACAGACGAATTAGGGCTAGATCACAAGGTTACTCATATCATCGAAACAGACCTCTTAAACCGTCTTCAATCAGATAAAAGTTCTCCACCTCTTTTTGCGGATTTGATCAAAGCGAGTGGTGAAGACAATTCTGCAAAACTAATAGCTGCGTACTTAACGTCTATTGGTATGCCAGCAGAGTACGTTAACCCATTTGATGCGGGTTTATTTGTCAATGACTTACCAGAGCGTGCACAAGCACTCCCAGAAGCTTATGAGCGACTGGCTGATTTAAAAAATAAAAAAACCATTTCAGTGTTTCCTGGCTTTTTCGGATATACAAAAAGTGGAACATTACGGACATTTGAACGTGGAGGCTCAGATATTACCGGGTCTATCATTGCCGCTGCTGTAAAAGCAGAACTCTATGAAAACTTTACCGATGTTGACTGCGTTTTTGCAGCAAATCCCCAAGTTGTTGAAAACCCTGCTGCTATCGAACAAATGACGTACCGCGAAATGCGAGAACTTTCATATGCTGGATTTGCCGTCTTGCACGATGAAGCCCTTATGCCTGTTTTTAAAGCAGCTGTTCCGTTATGCATTCGCAATACAAATAACCCTTCTGCACCCGGGACAATGATTGTGGCAGAACGTGATCATTCGCTTCGCCCCGTAACAGGCATTTCAGCAGATAGCGGGTTCTCTACTTTATATGTTAGTAAATACTTGATGAACCGTGAAATTGGTTTTGGTCGCAAGCTTCTTCAAATTTTGGAAGACGAAGCGATTTCATACGAGCACATCCCGTCCGGTATCGATAACTTGTCTGTGATTTTACGTAGTCATCAATTGTCGTCTGATAAAGAACAACGCATCATAGATCGTGTGAAATCTGAACTGAACGCTGATGATGTTCATATCCGTAGCGATTTCTCAATGGTTGTTTTGGTGGGCGAAGGCATGAACAACCAAAAAGGTTTAACAGCTCGCGCAGCGAATGCTTTTGCTAGAACAGGTGTTAATATTGAAATGATTAACCAAGGATCTTCCGAAGTAAGTTTGGTGTTCGGAATTTTGAAAGAAGATGAACAAAAAATCTTGAACGAACTGTATAAAGAGTTTTTCGAACCTGCTTTGGTTCATTAATACGATTGAAACTATAAATTGAAAGCCCTTTGCTAATACTCGGCAAAGGGCTTTCAATTTTTTATGCCCAGTGTTCGGTAACCGGTCCGGAACTACCAAAAACGGGATCTGTTTTTGGCACCGGCGTATTTTGGATATCATCCAATACAAAAGGCCGTTCTTCCACCTTCCCCGTTTTTAAATTGTGAGACTTGCCCTCTGGATAAGCGCCTATTACTTGAAAGTCTTGACTCGACTCTAACAGTTTATGACCTGTCCCAGCAGGTAACAGGACAACATCACCTGTACTTACACGAAAATTTTCGCCATGGTCTCCGCCAATACGCAGCACGGCGGAACCGCTGCGAACTCCTAACACTTCATGTGTATTGCTATGGTAATGATGATAGTTAAAGACCCCGCCAGTCCAGCTATTTCGCCATCCATGGCCATTAAATACTTGTTCAATTTTTTCGGGGTTCGCTTTAAAAACTGCTGGGTAATAAATTACGCTAAGCGTTGAATTATTCGGGATACTGCCATCGTCTTTGAAATAAAAATAGTGTGCGTTAACGATAGGGATCAGCTCCTATTTACTTAAGATTAGTCACTTGAGTTTAACGTCTGAATAAACTGTTCAAGTCGATTCATCCCTTCTTCAAGAACAGTCATGCTATAAGCATAAGAAATCCGTACAAATCCTTCACCATATTTTGTAAATGCAGAACCCGGCACTGCTGCTACTCCGCCTTCTCTTAATAACCGCATCGCAAAATCAAAAGAAGTCATACCAAATTTTTCAATGGAAGGGAAAATATAAAACGCACCTTTTGGCAAAATTACGTCGATGCCCATATCCGTTAAACGTTTATAGACAAAATCCCTTCGTTCAATATATTCTTTGTTCATTTCAGCAGGTATATGACGCTGATTTTTCATGGCTTCAAGTGCCGCGTATTGACTTGGTACAGCCGCACAAATAGCATTGTACTGGTGAACTTTCAACACGTGTTTCATATACATTTCGGGTCCTAACACAAAGCCAATTCGCCAACCTGTCATCGAATGCGATTTCGATAAACCATGTACGAGAAATGTTCGGTTACGCAATTTTTCAAAGCGCGCAAACGTTGTATGCTTTTCACCATATGAATTTTCACTATAAATTTCATCGGTAACGATGAATACCTCATGTCTCTCAAGAACTGCTGCAACTTTTTCGAGTTGAGTCGATTCCATGGTGACACCTGTCGGATTAGAAGGGAAATTCATCAATACCGCTTTTGTACGATCTGTGATTAACTCTTCAAGACGCTCAGGGTCTGGTTGAAAACCAGTATCTGAAGTATCCAAATAAATGACTTTTCCTCCACAAAGCTGAATAATCGGCTCGTAGCCCGGATACGCTGGAGCAGGTATGATAACCTCGTCTCCTTCTTCTAAAATCGCTCGAAAAAGCGAGTCTAATCCTTCGCTGGCCCCGTTGGTTACAATAATTTCTGTTTGCGGATTAAATTTCAACGCATACGTATCTTGAAAAAAAGAAGCGATTTCCGCTCTTAACTCAAACAATCCTGCATTATGTGTATAGCTAGTTTGATTGTTTTGAATGGCTGTGACTGCTGCTTGTTTTACCGCTTCTGGCGTTGGAAAATCAGGCTGTCCGATTGTTAAATTAATCGCTTCGGGATAATCGATTAATTGATTTGAAAACTGACGAATGCCGGAAATTTGAATAGATTCAATGCGTCTATTAATTGAGATGCTCATAGGTGACAACCTTTCTCTTAACTAAATCGACCATAAGAAAAGAAAGCTCTTCTTTAGCTCAATTGATAGTGAAAATTTTCGTTATTCATAAAGCCCTGGTAACCATAAAGATAGCGCCGGAATAAATGTAATAATAAGCAAACAAACAATCATTGAAAGCAAGAATGGAATTACCGCAAAGGCAATTTTCTCAAAACGAACGCCACCGACACTCGATGCCACAAATAAGTTAACACCAAGAGGTGGTGTGACAAATCCAATTGCTAAGTTGGCTACTAAAATAACCCCAAAATGCACAGGGTCTACGCCCACACTCACCACAATCGGCAGTAAAATGGGTGTTAATACCACTAATGCTGAAATGGTATCGATAAACATTCCGACTACAAGCAGCAATAAGTTAATCGCCAGTAAAATAACGAGGGGATTACTCGATAACGCCGTTAAATAATCAGAGATTTCTCCAGGAATTTGTTCAATGGTCATAAAATAAGCAAATGATACAGATAATCCGATGATGATCATAGTGGTGGAATTTATCACAATCGCTTGTCGAAAGCTTTCGTAAAGACCTTGCCAAGATAATTCTTTATAAACGAATTTGCCAATTATTATAGCATAAACGACCGCTACTACGGCTGCTTCAGTTGGCGAAAAGATTCCCCCATATATCCCACCAAGAATAATAACAGGAATCAATAATGCCCATTTTGCATCCCAAAAAGTTACTAACACATCTTTAAATTTAAAAGTCGAAGCTTCCCCCGGCTCAGGCTTATAGCCACGTTTTTTAGAAATGATGTATGCAGTAAGTAATAATCCGGATCCAATAATAATGCCCGGAATGATGCCTGCTAAAAACATACTCCCCACTGAAACCCCACCAATAACACCATAAAGAACAAATGGAATACTTGGGGGAATTATGACGCCAATCGATCCTGCAGCTGCAGCAACTGCTGAAGCGAAGCCACCGTCATAATTTCTGGCAACCATTGCTGGAATCATAAAGCCGCCAATCGCCGCTACAGTTGCAGGACCAGAACCTGATATGGCTGCGAAAAACATACATGCCACAATTGTCACCATTCCTAAACCACCTGTCATCCAACCAACTAAGGACGCGGCAAATGCGAGCAAGCGTTTAGAAACACCACCTTTGCCCATCAATATTCCAGCAAGCATGAAGAAAGGAATCGCGAGAAGTGGAAATGAATCGAGAGAAGTAAAAGCTTTTTGCGTAATAATGCTAAGTGGCAAAGTTGTACCAAAATAAATCGCTGTCAAAGCTGAAACGCCTAAAGCAATCGCGATGGGTACACCAATTAACAAACAAACAAATAAAGTGCCAAATAAAAGAGCGATCGTCATGTCGGAAGGTCCCCTCCCTTATGCATCTCATAATCACCTTGCCAAATTTTAATCAATTGTTGTATTAGACGAATACACATACCAGCACCACCTATTGGAATCGCTAAAAATGGAATCCACATCGGTAATTGCATCGCTGGCGTAACTTGTCCGTTGGCAATACTGCTTAATACTAAATCTGTTCCAAAATAAGCTAAAAATAATGCCATGATAAACCAAATGACAAGCGTGATTGTTTCAAAAATTTTTCTTGGCAATCCTTCAAATCGGGTAATAAAAGCTTCTACACGGATGTGCTCTCGCAATTTCACGGCGTAACTTGCGCCAATCCATACTTGAAAAATATGTATATACCGGGCCATTTCTTCTGTCCAACTTGGCGCATTCGAAAACACATACCGACCAACAACTTGCCCGAAAATTAAGGCAACCATCAGCACTAATGTCAAAACTAGAAAGGCCTCTTCTGCTTTCTCAAACTTCTTAATCATGCATGCACTTCCTTTCATAAAACGAAAAATCAAGGAATTTCTTCCTTGATTTTTCAACTGTTATTCATTTGCTGCTAATGCTTGATCGATTAATTCTTGACCAATTTGATCTTCGTATTTTGTGTAAACAGATTTTGCTGCTTCACGGAACTCATTGCGTTGCTCATCTGTTAAGTCGTTAATTTGCATTCCTTCTTCTTTCAGTTTATCAAGGAACTCACCGTCTTGTTGCTGTGCTAATGCACGTTGTTCTGTACGGAATTCTTCTGCTGCTTCAGTCATAATTTCTTGCAGATCTTCGGGAAGGCTGCTGTACACGTCGTTATTAATCAATAACGCTGTTGCTGCATATACGTGACCCGTTAGTGTTAAGTAATCTTGAACTTCATAAAATTTATTGGTGTAGTAAAGGGAGATCGGGCAATCCATTGCATCATATGTACCTTGTTGCAATGCTGTATAAAGTTCACCAAATGCAAAAGGCGATGCATTGGCACCAAATGCATTAAAAGTATCTGTATGCAATGGGCTTTCTAACGTTCTCATCTTCAAGCCTTCCATATCTTCTGGAGATTCAATAGGTCCTTCATTGTTAGAAACATGACGGAATCCATTTTCACCAAAAACCAATCCTTTTAAGTCATTGTTTTCAAGGTCTGCCATTAAGTCTTGACCAAGTTCCCCGTCCAATGCTTTATAAGCTGCTTCGTTGTTATTAAACAAGAATGGCAAATCAAACACTTGGAATTTTTCGTTAAACGAAGCCATTGCTGCAACTGCCGGAATTGTCATTTCGATGTTTCCGAGTTGCACGGCTTCAATCGCTTCTCGGTCAGAACCGTATAATTGACCATTCGGATACAACTCGACGATTAAGCGACCATTTGATTCTGATTCTAATTTTTCTTTAAATGCTACTGCTGCTACATGGGAAGATTGTTCTTCCGGTACTAAATGAGCAAGTCGGAGTGTATAAGTTTCTTCCCCGGCTTCTCCATCTTCTGTAGTAGTTGTTCCACTGTCTGGTCGTCCGCAAGCTGATAAAATAAATAATCCAATAAGAAATAATCCAAGTATTTTTTTCATAGTTCCTCCTGTGTGCTGTATTTCAGTAGCCGGTTTTCAATATTATCCAAATGAGTACCTAACTGCTGTTTGGCCTTTTTCAAATCTCCTTGTTCTATCGCTTGGAGTATGGCTAGATGTTCTTCATATGCTTTTTTTGAACTGTCGGTTGCCGTATCAGATAGCAACAAAAAAGCTCTGCTTCCTCCGCTATTAATAGTATTTATCATTTCTTTCAAACGGTTATTGCGGTGGTTTCGATATAACAAAGCATGAAATTCTTGATCTAAATCCATAAATTCCACCACTTTTTCTTCTTGCACTGCCTGCCATTGACGTTCTATATTTATCATTAACTCATCAATATTAGGTCGCTGCTCCATATCCGTTAAATTTTCAAGACCTTTGATTTCTAATAATCGTCGAAGCTCCATAATCTCAATAATATCTTGAGAAGTAAAAGCTGCTACTACTGCAGGCTTAAGGTTTCTCAACTCAACCAATGCATCCATGGCTAACCTTTTTAAGGCTTCTCGTAAAGGTGTTCTACTTATACCCAGTTCATGTGCTAATTTTTCTTCTGGTAATTCTTGACCAGGCTTTAGTTCTCCTGCAATAATCATCTTTTTGATATATTCGTAGGCGCGATCTGCCAACGTAGCTTGTTTTGGGATCTTTTCCATAATTCCTCCTCTCTTTATATTTACTCCACAGAGTGTATACTGTATACAGAGAGTATAAAATAGACTATTTCATTTGTATAGAGGAGATCTAAATTTTCTAACTATTTCAGTTGCTCTATAAACAAACCAAAGAGTGAATAGCGAAATTTACAAGTTATTAAAAGGAGATGTGTGCACTTGACAAACCATTGGAGAAACGCGTTACAAAAAACATTGAAGGACGACCAATATTCAACCAGTGTTAGTGAATTATACCGACATAGCCACGATGAGTCTGATCATACACCTGTAGAGCCTGAAATTGTCTGTTTCCCAGAATCCACAGAAGACGTGTTAGCCATTATGAAAATTGCTCGTGAAGCCTCGGTTCCTGTTACGCCATTTGGTAGCGGCTCTGGTTTAGAAGGACAATCCATTCCAACAATGCACGGCATTTCACTAAATTTCGAGCGAATGAATCAAGTCGTGAAATTCTCACCGGAAGATTTACTAGTGACTGTCCAACCAGGCATCACTCGCCTTCAATTGAATAGCATTATTAATCGACATGGATTGCAATTCCCGATAGATCCAGGAGCAGACGCTACAATTGGTGGCATGACAGCGACAAATGCTAGCGGAACGACCGCAGTTCGTTATGGGGTTATGCGGGATCAGATTGTCGATTTAGAGATTGTTTTAGCAGATGGGACACTTCTACATACGGGAACAAAAGCAAAAAAATCGTCTTCTGGCTATCATTTAACGGGGCTTTTTACTGGGTCAGAAGGAACACTTGGCATTATTACAGAGATCACATTAAAGCTTCACGGTATTCCGGAACATACGATTGCTGCTAGCTGCACATTTGAAACACCTCACCAATGTGCAGAAGCCGCTCATATGATCTTGCTCAGCGGCATTCCTGTTCAACGCATGGAATTTGTTGATGCATACAGCATTGCGAAAGTAAACGATTATGGCAATTACGGACTTCCTGAAAAGCACTCGTTATTTTTTGAGTTTGCTGGCATGAAAAGTGCAGCCGAAGAAGAAGCTGCATTAGCACAGGAACTGTTAACAGATATGAATTGTGAAAACTGGCGAATTGCGGCGGATTCTGAAGAACGCGCATCGATTTGGAAAGCGCGTCATGAAATGGCTTACGCTTACCGGCATCAAGCAGGCATGACGATTACAGGTGGGGATGTGTGCGTTCCAATTTCTAAATTGCCCGAACTGATTGACTATGCTCGCGAACTAATTTCCGATAGTGGATTACAAGGGGGCGTATTAGGCCATATTGGTGACGGTAATTTTCATACTTCGATTGCGTATGACGCCAAGGATCCTAAACAGCAACTTGCCGCTGAAACGATTAACGAAAAACTAGCTTATCGTGCCATTGAACTCGAAGGAACTTGTACAGGTGAGCATGGTGTGGGGCTTGGCAAAATTAAGTATCAAGAGGCTGAACATGGAGCTGCCGTGGCCATTATGAAAAATATGAAGCAAATGTTGGATCCAACTAATTTACTAAATCCAGGGAAAATATTCGCATAAAAGCCAGCTGGGAAGCTCTCCTAGCTGGCTTTTATACATACTATTAGAAGCCGAGGCGTTCTCTAACACTTGCCGCATAATTTTGACTAACAGGTAAAATCGAGCCGTCTTTAAGTGTTAACTGATAGTTCGATGCAATATCTCGAGAAATTTCTTCTATATAATCGATATTAACGATATAAGACCGATGAATAGGCAAAAAATTATCTGGCAATTGATGTTTTAAGTTTTTCAACGTATGTATTGCACAATACGTTTCCTCGTCTGAATAAAACCACGTTTTCTTTTGACTGCTTTCAATATGAGAAACTTTAGATACAGAAACAGGACGCCAAGTATCTTCATACTTGCCTGTTAAAAATCGAATTGGCTTGTTTTTACGAACTAAATAATCTGGCGGCAAAATAATAACGAGTACGCCCTCTTTCTCACCTAGCTTGACCGGGTAGCCAATGCCGTAATAAGGTACACCAAAAATAGACTCTTCGACAAACATTTCAATTCGCTGTCTTTCTTTTTTCGCACGGGCAGCAATACTACCTGGAAGAACGGGCTGACCTTCTCGAATCTGCAAGTCATGAACTCCCGCTTTATAGTAGATATAACTATCTTCTACTGCAATGGCAATCGATGCTTCTTTCGGAATCCAATCCCCAATAATAAAACCCATTTGTTCCAATACGGTATTTTCCATACCTGACTCCCCTTTCAAATGTGCTTATCGCCACATAGCCGCTTTTGTCGCTGAATAATCTCTTTTATCTTATTTAGAAGACAGTTAGAATTTTCTGTTATATATTAATATACATCAAAACAAACTGTATTAATACAGGAGAATAAATTTTTTTCAGAAAGGGATGATTTATTTGTTAACAAAATCGACTATGACGATAAAAGGTGAAGAAGTTCCAGGAATGGAAACCATTTTAACTCCTGAAGCATTGGACTTTATTGAGAAGCTGCATACTACTTTTGATAAGCGGCGCGTCAAACTTTTGGAAAAGAGACAAGTACGTCAAAAAGAAATTGATGCCGGAAAAAAATTAGATTTTTTGCCAGAAACAAAGCATATTCGCAACAACAATTGGACAATTGCTCCCCTTCCTGAAGATATGCAAGATCGCCGTGTTGAAATCACAGGTCCGACAAATCGCAAAATGCTGATTAACGCATTAAACTCAGGAGCCAAAATGTTTATGGCAGACTTAGAAGACGCAACTGCACCCAACTGGTTTAACGTTATTGATGGCCAAATCAACTTACGAGATGCGGTTCGGCGACAAATTGATTTTGAAGTTGCTGAAACCGGAAAAAAATATGCGTTAAATGAAAAAACAGCAGTTTTAATGGTTCGCCCTCGTGGTTGGCACTTAATGGAGAAAAACATTCTTACTGATGGACAGCCGATTTCCGGTAGCTTAGTCGATTTTGGATTGTATTTTTTTCACAATGCGCAGGAATTGATTGAACGCGGGACTGGTCCTTATTTCTACCTCCCAAAAATGGAAAGTCATTTAGAAGCACGTCTTTGGAATGATGTGTTCGTTTTTGCACAAAACGAATTAGGCATTCCCCAAGGGACGATACGTGCAACGGTATTGATTGAAACCATTATGGCCGCTTTTGAAATGGACGAAATTTTATACGAATTACGCGAACATTCAGCCGGCTTAAACTGCGGACGTTGGGACTATATTTTTAGTGTGATCAAACGTATGCGGAATTTACCGGAATACATTTTTCCGGATCGTTCACAAGTAACCATGACGGTACCCTTTATGCGTGCATATACACAACTGTGTATTAAAACGTGTCACAGACGTAATGCACCGGCGCTTGGCGGAATGGCAGCACAAATTCCCGTTAAAGGAAACGACGAAGCCAATGCCGCGGCTTTTCAAAAAGTGGCGGAAGACAAACGACGTGAAGCCATGGACGGTCATGATGGCACATGGGTCGCTCATCCTGGCATGGTCGCGATTGCGATGGAACAGTTTGACGAGCACATGCCTACGCCAAACCAAATTGATAACAAACGTGAAGACGTTCAAGTTACTGCTGAGCAATTAGTAGAAGTGCCTACTGGTACGATTACGGAAGATGGATTACGCTCGAATATTTCAGTTGGGATCCAATACATTGCCTCTTGGTTATCTGGAAACGGTGCAGCTCCAATTCATAATTTAATGGAGGATGCTGCAACGGCTGAAATTTCCCGTTCGCAAGTATGGCAATGGATTCGCCATCCAGAAGGAGTTTTAGAGGATGGACGCAATATTGACATTCCTCTCTTCCACAAAGTGATTGAAGAAGAAACAGCTAAGATCAAACAAGCTGTTGGAGACACAAAGTATTCAACCGGTAATTATGCGGAAGCCCGTGAGTTGTTTACAAATCTTACTTTACAAAGTGAATTTGCTGAATTTTTGACACTGCCAGGTTATGAACAACTAAACTAAACTATTGGAGGAGATCAAAATGAAAAACACTCAAACTTTCGAAACGCGGACAAAAAAAGAATGCCGGGAATGTGGCTGTGTGATCAAAGAACGCCGCGAATCTATTATTTATGAATGTGAACGTTGCATTGCCAATGCAGAAGAATAATGCAAAAGAGGAAAACCAGTAAATATGGTTTTCCTCTTTTTTTCGTTAGTATGTTATTTTCTCTAATAATCTCTGTTGATTGTTAACTTGAATTTTGCCGATTTTACCTGCTGTTGGAACGATGGCCTCCCCCTCTAAATCAAACGTTTCGGGTTTACCTGTTTCGCTTTCAAACAGTACTTGGAATGTGAAAGTATACAAAGTCTTTTCGGTTTCATTTTGGATGATTTTTATATTATCCGAGCTTACTTTGTATTCACGATCCGACAAGCTATACATAAAAGCATCTGTATTCTTATATGTTTCATACGCATTATCGGTAAAATAAAGAGCATACGTATCGTCCATGTACGCAATTAATGCTTTATATTCCAGTGAATTCAACCAAGCATTATACTGTTCTTCATCCATATCACCTGTTTGACTGTCCATTGCAGCATTCCATAATTCGCGGTACTTTTCGTCTGGACCGTTAAATTGTTTTTCAATAACAGCTTGAATGGCCGCTTTGTCTTGTTCAATAGAATCACCCACTTTTTCAGTTTCTGTTTCTATTGCTTGACCATTTTCTGAACATCCAGCAATGAGTAAAAAAGAAACAATCATTAAAAATAGCCCGATAAGTCTTTTGGTCTTTATAAAGTTGTCCATGCTTTATTCCCCCTTTTTGTGTGATAAAAGTAGAATTAACTAGTATACGAAGCAATTCTCAAAAAGTTCCAGTTTTATTGTATTAATCATTTTCGTCCACTTTAACGACCATCAAGCTCTTTGTTCACAAAACAAAAAAATCACCTTTAACGTCATGCTAATGACGTTAAAGGTGATTTTCTCTTTACTCTTGGTTGGATGATTTAAAACGATAACGGTTGTCATCTTCAAGTTTGTTAAAAACTTCAATATAGCGAGTGCCACCTTGTTCGCGTGCATTTGGTGTATCTTCACCTTCTAGAATTTCGTCAAGCGGGCGCGCTTCGGGTTCAATGATGATTGAATCAAAGTCATCCATCAATCCTTGGAGTTCACTGTAATTTTCAATATTCTTATCTTTTTTTACTTCTTCAAATAGACGGTCTGATTCGTCTTGTGTTAATTCTACATACCCGACCGTGATTTGTTGTTTTTCCATCGTAAAACCTCCTGTAGCTTAATCCACTATTTCTTTTTCCATACCCGTAAAGTTAAAACACGTAAACCTGCTACTGGTATCTACTGGAAGAAAATCCGGATTTCAGCTATGATGAGAGCAATAGAAAAAATGAGAACCGGAGTTGATTTCTTTGCGCGTAGCCATATTTGATTTTGATGGAACTTTATATTCAAAAGAAACTTTCCAGCTAATGATGAGTCATTTAAAACACCATCCAGAACATAGCCTACGTTATCGTCAATTTTACCGGGCAATTATGCCTCCTTACATTGGCCATCGCTTAAAAATCTATCCGGAATGGAAAATGCGTGAACGTTCGGTTCAAGCTTACTTGTCTTCGTTGGAAACTTTTACAAAAACTGAACTCGAACAATTTTTCGGAGAGATTGCAGATCGAATGCACGGGGATATGAACCCAACGGTGGTAAAGCGTTTAAAAGAACATGTGGCAAATAATGATTACGTCATGCTCGTTTCTGGAGCCTTTACTCCATTACTTCACGCCGTGACTGAACAATTACCCATTAAAACCATTATTGGGACAGAAGTTCTCTATAACAATAATATATTAGATCACCAGACACCTTTGTCACATATACAAGGTACGCTGAAAACCAAAAAAATTAAAGAAGCACTAGAAGGCTGGGATATTGACTGGGCTAACAGCTATGCATATGGCGACAGTCCTTCAGACTTACCTGTGCTTGAACTTGTCGGTCACCCTGTTGCCGTTCAACCAAAGCCGAAATTACGTACAGTTGCAGAACGTCGTAATTGGGAAATCATTTAATCATAAAAAACGGACCGCAATTTGCGATCCGTTTTTCTATGCTTCCTCTAACACTTCAATACAAATTTGAATCCCCTTTACAAGGTCCTCATGCGACCAACTAGGAATCCGGCCATGTTGAATGGCCAATTCATGTGACGCCGGAATGTGAATAAAACCCGTTTTCAATGAGGGTTTATTATGTTTGGCATAATGCAGCCCTTCATACATCACGTTATTACATAGATATGCACCAGCTGTATTTGAAATTTCTGCGGGCAAGCCATTCGTTAATAGATGATCAACCATTTTCCGAACGGGTAAAGTAGACATATAAGCTGCCTCTCCTTCTTGTCGAATCGGCTCATCAACTGGTTTGTTGCCTTCATTATCAACATCCCCATCTTTGACATTCAAGGCGATTCGTTCTGGAGTAATTTTATACCTCCCTGCTGCAAGTCCTAGCGAAATCACAGCATCCGGATTTTCTTCTTCGATAAGCTTGAGTAAAAATTCTCCGGACAAATTAAAGTCTACAGGCATTATTTTGCCGACAACTTGGTAATTTCCGATTGTTTTCCCATCTAACACTTCTACTATTTTCATCGTTGGATTAACTGTATAATCCAAAAATGGCTCAAAGCCAGTTAACAGTAATTTTTGCAATCTAATCTCCCCTTTATCGCTATTATACGCAAACTCCTTTTTCTTGCCTAACCCTCTCTTTTACCGCTCTTGAATTATCAGAAAATATAAACATTAATTTTATCTAAAAATAGCTTTCCAAACGTTTTTCAATGTGTTAAAATTCATTAAAATGAATAAACATACATAATACAGGAGGAATATACATGATTAAGAAACTATCATTCATCACATTATTTGCATCATCTGCATTACTACTAGGAGCTTGTGGAAGTGCTAGCGAAGACGAAACTGGAGCTTCAGAGAAAAAAGAAGTATTGGAAATGGGAACATCTGCAGAATTTGCGCCATTCGAGTCGCGTAACCCTGAAGGCGATATTATTGGATTTGATATTGACCTTGCAAACCACATTGCAGATGAACTAGGATACGAACTTGAAATTACTGATATGAAATTTGATGGCTTGATCGGCGCTTTGCAAAACGACCGTGTTGATATGGTTATTGCGGGTATGTCTGCAACCGACTCTCGTAAAGAAAACGTCGATTTTTCAACAGAATACAATCATTCTGGTGAAATGTTCGTGACCGCTAAAGATTCTGAACTCTCAAGTCTTGAATCGTTAGAAGGCAAAACAGTTGGTGTTCAACTTGGAACGATTCAAGAAGAAGGTGCGAAAAGCATCATCGCTGACGAAGGCATCAATTTTGAATTAAAAGCTTTAGACGATTCGGGTGCATTAATACAGGAAATTTTATCTGGCCGTATAGATGCTGCCTATATGGATAAACAAGTTGCACTTGGTTATATCGAAGCCCAAGATCTTGGTGCATTTGATGACCCAACTACAGCTTCACCTGGTATGGCCGTTGCTTTCCCTAAAGGAAGCGAGCTTGTTGACAAGGTCAATGCAGTACTTGCTGAAATGGAAGAAAGTGGCGCACTCGATGAACTAAAAGAAAAATGGTTATCTGAAGAAGAGTAAACTTACCTGTAGAAAAGAGTTGTAATTTATGAATCTTGATTTTTCACAAATCGTTCCTTATATCCCTTTCATGTTGGAAGGGATATGGGTTACGTTAAAATTCGTGTTTTTCGCTATTATACTTGGTTCAATTCTCGGAACCTTATTGGCTTTGTTCAAAATTGGTAGCATTAAACCGTTGCGTTGGTTTGCTGACGCTTATACATCCATCTTTCGGGGAACCCCTTTAATTTTGCAATTAATGATAATTTACTATTCCATCCCCCAATTGATGGGATTTGATATTTCACCATTTTTGTCAGCAATATTGGCATTTGGCCTTAATTCATCTGCATACATATCAGAAATAATCCGTGCTGGAATTCAAGCTGTCGATAAAGGTCAAGTGGAAGCGGCTCAAGCTCTTGGCATTCCTTACAGCGCCATGATGAAAGACATCATTTTACCTCAGGCCTTGAAAAACATCTTGCCTGCTTTAATGAATGAATTTATCACTTTAACCAAGGAATCTGCCATCGTCTCTACCATCGGGTACCTCGACCTTATGAGGCGTGCACAAGTAGTTGGTGCTGATTTGTTCCGTAATTTTGAGCCTTTACTGTTTGTCGGTGTCATTTATTGGTGTCTTGTGATGGGCTTAACGATGATTGGTAGAGTGTTTGAACGGAGGTTGAAACAAAGTGATTAATGTACAAAATTTATACAAGAAGTTCGGCACGAATGAAGTACTTAGTGATATTTCAGCTACTGTTAACAAAGGAGAAGTCGTTTCAATCATCGGTCCTTCTGGTTCGGGTAAATCGACTTTCTTGCGTTGTTTAAATTTGTTGGAAGTTCCGACTTCTGGAACCATTGAAATTAACGGCAAAAGTTTAACTGCTTCTAAAAAAACAATTCATAA
The DNA here is from genome assembly GCF_001687665.2 of Planococcus donghaensis. NCBI lineage: Bacteria > Bacillati > Bacillota > Bacilli > Caryophanales > Caryophanaceae > Planococcus > Planococcus donghaensis. The sequence goes on from NZ_CP016543.2 coordinate 2,379,431, forward strand.
AATCCGCCAAGAGATTGGGATGGTGTTTCAACACTTTCACTTATTCCCTCATTTAACGGTACTTGAGAATTTAACGTATGCTCCGATAAAAGCAAAAGGGATTAAAAAAGCGGAAGCAGAAATGAAAGCTCGGCTTTTACTTGAACGTGTGGGCTTATCTGAAAAAGAAAAAGCATACCCAAACAGCTTGTCAGGCGGCCAGAAACAGCGCGTAGCCATTGCTCGTGCCTTGGCAATGGAACCAGAGCTTATGCTCTTTGATGAACCAACATCAGCACTTGATCCTGAAATGGTTAAAGAAGTTCTTGATGTTATGAAAGACTTAGCACAATCAGGGATGACGATGGTTGTTGTTACGCATGAAATGGGCTTTGCTCGTGAAGTTGCAGATCGTGTCATCTTTTTAGATCACGGTGTGCTAGTCGAAGAAGGTCAACCTGTCGAATTTTTCAGCAATCCAAAAACCGAACGTGCAAAAGATTTTCTCGATAAAGTATTGTAACAGGTGTCCTTTGGGCACCTGTTTTTTTATGACTATTCTACGTTTTTTTTATTTGTTCATTCGATGCTCAAATGTCAAACAGATTCCCCGCCTTTCACATGTTATAATCAGATCTGGCAATCTTGCAGAAAACAGAGGTGGAAAATGTGTTTAGAAAGATAATTATTTTGATAAGCGTTGTATTTTTCATGTCGCTGTTTATTTTTACAGCAGTCATGTTTTTAAAAAATGAAGTAGAACTTTACTCCGACAACAATTTAACGTTAACGCTTGAAAAACCAACATTCATTTCTCTTAAAGAGCCTGAGGTTAGTGAAAATGAATCAGACTTAACACAGCTTTACCAACTGACATTCCTCGGCTTGAATGTGGGGACCTATACCCTTGTTGACCGTTCTTTTTCGAATGGGACTTCTATTATTTTTGAAGAGATTAAAAATACAAGTTGGGTCCCTTATACATTTTCAATGAATATTAAGGGCCTAAAAGACGCAGACTTTAAATCTTGGAATCCTCAACCAACTGTCCGACTCGACGAAGACGTCTATGGTTCCGATCCGACTACCAATCCTTATGGTATTTTCACGACTCCGGATGGCGAAATGTTGATTGGGAATGTGTATGTATCACGGAACCTTCAACTGGGTAATGGCAACTGGGTGCAGGAGCTCCGCCATGAAATTACCGAAATGACAGTAGAAGAAGGTGCTCTCTCAAAAAACCTTTGGCTTCCTCCTAAGCACACAAGTCAGACTTGGTTAATGGCTTCGCCAGAACCGTTATTTGATACAGAAGAACTGGAAGAGGAGTGGATTGCCTTCACCCTTGAAAATCGTCTATCTCAGTTAAACTGGTTAACCCCTGAAGGTCCTTTAGTGAAACTGGAATTGACGGATGACCCTCGAACACAGCTGGCTTATGGGTATATTAATAAACGGACTGCAGATTTAACTTCCTTGGAATGGAATGAAAAATCCTCTGCTGCGTTTTTTGAATCCATGATATTAAATGCAGAAATCAATAAACCTTAATATAAGGTCAAGCTCTTCTTTGGATATTAAACAAAATATTCTGTATAATAGAAATGAATTAAAATTCTTGTTTTTTGTCAGGTGGCTGCTGATTATTAAATAAGGAGGTTGGTCATAATGGAACGTAAAGTACTTGATCCGCAAGAAGTCGAACGTCGACTAGATGAAGACTTTAATGCAATTCTGAATATGATTGGCGAAGGTTCACCCGATTTTGCAGCCGATGAGGAAAACGAGATATTAAAAGAACGGCGCCGCGAAGAAGTTAAAGCTAAAGATCTTCATTAACATTAAAAATCACCTCTCTATAAATAGAGAGGTGATTTTTTGTACATATTTTTTCTTAGTGCATCATTTCTGCTAGATAATCGTATGACTTCAGGCGCTCTTCGTGGTAGAAAATTGGTGAATGGACAATCACTTCATGAGCACGTGTTTTTTGGATAAAGTTTTTCAGTTTTTGTTTCACGAGCTCGGGAGTTCCGACCATCATCGATTCAGAGTTTAATTTATCTCGGAAGATCGCAATTTCGCGATCTGTCCAAACGTCCTCTAACTTATCGATTGGTGGCTGGAATGTGGTTGGCTCTCCTCTCATCAACGAGAACATTTGCTGTTGGGAGGAAGTCGCTAACCATTCTGCACGTTCTTGTGTTTCCGCAATAATAACATTTACCCCAAGCATGGCATATGGTTCCGTTAATGCTTTAGATGGCTTGAAATTTTGATGATACAACTGCAAAGCTTGCATCATATAATCAGGAGCAAAATGACTAGCAAATGAAAACGGTAATCCTTTTAAAGCAGCAAGCTGCGCACTAAAGCCACTTGAGCCAAGTAGCCACATCGGCACTTTCATATTGGTTCCTGGGAAAGCACGAACACGCCCCACCGGATTTTCTGAAAAGTAATTTTCCAACTCCGCTACTTGTTGCGGAAAGTCTTCCCCATTGCTGTGTAAGCTTCGGCGCAATGCATGAGCAGTTGCTTGATCACTTCCGGGCGCACGTCCTAACCCCAAGTCAATGCGTCCGGGATAAATTGTTTCTAACGTACCAAACTGCTCAGCAATCACGAGTGGTGCATGATTTGGAAGCATTACGCCACCCGAACCTACACGAATCGATTTAGTCGCACCAGCAATATGGCCGATTAAAACAGATGTAGCCGAACTACCAATTCCCGGCATGTTATGATGCTCAGCTAACCAAAAGCGATTAAATCCAAGTGACTCCACATGTTGTGCTAACTCCACGCTATTTTTGAATGCCTGAGCCGTTTCCGCACCTTTATTAATCGGCGCCAAATCCAGTACAGACAACGGAATATCTTCGAATTTCTTGTTTGACATAATGACTTTCACTCCTATTCCTCTCCATTGTAGCGATGTTTTACAAAAACATCCCTTTTCCTGCTCATGAAAGAAAAGCGGAAGCTGCCGTGTAGATTCGACGGGCATAAGACGCTCTGGCAAAGCGGCGTTTTTCCAGCCGCACAGCTAGAGTAGCTTATGACCCGAGAATCTGGCAGCTGGAGCTAGACAACACGAAAAGTGAAAGTGCCTGGTCAGCTCCGACAGGCATAAGACAGACCAGCAGTGTGGCGTTCTTTGCCACGCAGCTGGGTTGACTTATGACCCGAGGAGCTAGGCACTTGCAACTGGACAACATGAAAAGCGGAAGTGGCTATGTAGTCCCGACAGGCTTAAGGCAGAACACGCAGGAAATCCTGATTTCCGTAGTGGGCTGACTTAAGACCCCGAGGGACTAGCCACTAGAGCTAGACAACACGAAAAGTGAAAGCTGCCGTGTAACCTCCCTTTTTTTCTTTCAATTCAAACTAATTAAAATCTTCTCTTGCTTTTCGCCTTCAAATGTTTTATGATAAGAAACATCGAAACAGAAACACCCTAAATTTAATAAGATATTTCTTATCTAGAGAGACGGAGGGATTTGGCCCTGTGAAGTCTCAGCAACCAGTCCGACGAAGACTACGGTGCTAAATCCAATAGGCTTCGCCTAGCAGATGAGAAGAATATGTTTCCTAACAGAGGCTTTCTTCTTAAAAGAAGAAAGCCTCTGTTTTATCGTGGAGAGGATGAGCAAAATGACAAAACACAGTTTAGAAACTTTATTGGTTCAATTAGGGAATCGTAGCGATGCTGCGACAGGAGCGGTAAATCCACCTATCTACTTATCCACCGCTTATGAACATCAAGGTCTTGGGCAATCGACTGGCTATGATTACACACGGACGAAAAATCCGACACGTTCTGTTTTAGAAGAAGGATTTGCTGAACTTGAAGGAGCAGATGCCGCATATGCATGCAGCTCTGGAATGGCCGCGATTCAACTAGTTTTGTCTTTATTCCGACCAGGCGATGAACTATTAGTGCCAGAAGATATTTATGGCGGTACGTATCGCCTATTAGATCATTTCGCAGCCGCTTATAACATCCATCCAATATATGCTGAATTTAAAAACGTAGAAGACACAGAAAAGAAAATAACGATAAACACACGGGCTCTTTTTATCGAAACGCCTACCAATCCGCTTATGCAGGAAATTGACCTGGTATCTTATGCCGCATTAGCGAAAAAACACAAACTGCTATTAATAGTAGATAATACGTTTTTAACACCTTTTTTCCAGCAACCTATCCAGCTTGGAGCTGATATTGTCATTCATAGCGCCACTAAATACATCGGGGGTCATAATGACGTATTGGCTGGCCTTGTTGCTGCTAAAGGAGAGAAGATATGCGACAAACTAGCCACATTCCATAACTCGGTTGGGGCTGTTCTCTCTCCTTTTGACTCTTGGTTATTAGTTCGAGGGTTAAAGACATTACCATTACGTATGAGACAACACGAAGCGAATGCCAAAGCAATTGCAGAATTCTTGTCTCATCAGCCGGTTGTATCGGACGTATTGTATCCGGGGAAAGGTGGTATGCTATCTTTCCGTTTACAGGAAGAAGCTTGGATTGGACCCTTTCTAGAAAACATTAAGCTCATCACGTTTGCTGAAAGCCTTGGCGGTGTCGAAAGCTTTATCACGTATCCTGCCACTCAAACTCACGCAGATATTCCTTTTGAAGAACGGACAAAGCGCGGCGTATGCAACCGTCTGCTACGATTCTCTGTAGGCGTTGAACTAGCCGAGGATTTAATCGCTGACTTAACACAAGCATTTTCAAAATTGAAAGAGGAGGTTGTTGAATATGACCGATCGTATTGAAACCAAGTTTATTCACTCTACTGGAGTTGATCCACTTACTGGGGCCGTTAACGTACCGATCTATTTGTCTTCTACATTTCATCAGAAAAGCTTAGATTCTTTTGGTCCGTTTGATTATAGTCGCTCAGGTAACCCTACGCGTCTTGCACTTGAAGAAACAATCGCAAAACTTGAAGGCGGCACACGTGGCTTTGCCTTTTCATCAGGAATGGCTGCCATCTCTTCGGCATTCATGCTTTTGTCTTCTGGTGATCATGTACTTGTTTCCGAAGATGTTTACGGGGGTACTTACCGCTTTATCACAGAAGTATTGGATAAATTTAAGATTGAATATACATTTGTAAATATGACCAATTTAGATGAAATGGCCAATGCTATTCAACCTAATACAAAAGTTATTTACTTAGAAACGCCTTCAAATCCTGTTATGAACATCACAGATATTGAAATCGCTGCAAAATTAGCAAAAGCAAATGATTGTTTAACATTTGTCGACAATACTTTTATGACCCCCCTTTATCAAAACCCGTTAGAACTTGGTGCTGATATTGTGCTACACAGTGCCACAAAATTTTTGTCTGGTCATAGTGACATTATTGCTGGACTCGCTGTTACGAAGGACGAAGAGCTTGGCAATCGCCTCGCCTTTATCCAAAACACGTTTGGGTCTGTTTTAGGCGCACAAGATTCCTATTTGCTAATTCAAGGAATTAAAACGTTAGGGGCTCGTTTAGGTCAATCATCCGAATCCGCTCGTGTGATTGCTGAATACTTGCACAATCATCCGCTAATCGAAGAAGTTTATTATCCAGGATTTTCATTCCACCCCGGCAACCCTATTCACGAACGTCAAGCAAAGAGTGCAGGAGCTGTCCTCTCTTTCCGCTTAGCTGATAAAAAGTCTGCTCGAACTTTTGTAGAGCATTTAAGAATTCCCGTATTTGCAGTCAGTCTTGGTGCAGTGGAATCGATCTTGTCCTATCCAGCCACAATGTCTCATGGCTCTATGCCAAAAGAAGAACGTGAAAAACGAGGAATTACCGATGGCTTACTACGTTATTCAGTTGGTCTCGAGCATACGGATGACTTAGTGCAAGATTTGAACCAAGCACTTGTTCAAGTAGCCCGACGTAACGGATTAAGTATTGCAAATTGAAGGCGTTAATTGTTACTCCTAAAAGCATCTATTACCTTAGCTGGTAATAGATGCTTTAGCTTTGCAAAAAAATGAAATTAATCATCTCATTTTTTAGACACAATTCCAAAAAAAATAAGATAGTTGGCTGTTTCTGATTGACATTCTCAATTAGCTCTTTATAATTGAGGTTGAGAATGATTTTCATTTAACTTCTCAATTATATACTAAAGGGAGAGACATCCATGAAGAAATCTTTATATCTCATTTTAGCATTACTACTTCTTGTTTTAGCAGCATGTGGAAACGATGATGCAGCTGAACAAAAAGATGAAACAGATGGTAATGAAGTTAATCTATATACAGCAAGACATTATGATGTCGACGATGAACTATATAAAAAGTTCGAAGAAGAAACAGGTATTAAAGTCAATTTGATCAAAGGTGACGCTGACGAACTACTTGAGCGCATCAAACGTGAAGGCGACGCTACTGAAGCAGACTTATTTTTAACTGCTGATGCCGGCCGTCTATACCGTGCTAAAGAAGATGGCTTATTGCAATCCGTAACAAGTGACCTATTAGACGAGCAAATTCCTGAAAACTACCGTGATACCGATCAAATGTGGTACGGCTTAACAAAACGTGCTCGTGTAATTGTATACAACCAAGACACCGTAACACCTGAAGAATTATCTACGTACGATGCATTGACAGAAGATCAGTGGAATGGCCGCGTATTAATCCGTAGTTCTGAAAACATCTACAATCAATCGTTACTTGCTTCATTTATCGAAATTGACGGTGAAGAACAAGCAAAAGAATGGGCTGCTGGATTAGTTAAGAACTTTGCACGTGACCCTGAAGGTGGAGATCGTGACCAAGCAAAAGCGATTGCAGCTGGAATCGGTGATGTGGCGATTATGAACAGCTATTATTTTGGTCAAATGTTAAATTCTGAAGACGCTGCTGAAGTAGAAGTTGCAGAAAATCTTGGGATTTACTTCCCGAACCAAGACACAACAGGAACTCACGTTAACGTTAGTGGTGCAGGCGTTGTAAAATCTGCGGCTAACAAAGACAATGCCATTAAATTACTTGAATTCTTATCTGCACCTGAAGCACAAGGGACATTTGCAGAAGCTAACTATGAGTATCCAGTAAACTCAGCTGTTGAACCGTCTGAGCTACTGAAATCATGGGGCGAATTCAAAGAACAAGACATCCCACTTTCTTCATTGGGAGACAACAACGCCAAGTCGATTTTAATCTTTAACGAGGTAGGCTGGAAATAATCAAAAAGCTCTTCCCTTGCTGTGTTCCAAAACGGCAAGGGATTTCTGACGATTGGAAAGGTGACTAATGCTATGCAACGAAGACTCGCTAACATAAATATTTGGACGGTCGCAGCCATCGCGATTATTGCTGCACTGTTTTTGCCGAACATGACAATTGTGACAGGTTTATTCACCCCCTCTAATGAAAATTGGGAGCATATGAAAGAATTCGTCCTATGGTCGTTTGTCAAAAACTCTTTGATCCTCGTTGTTGCCACAGCAGGTTCAACGATTTTCATCGGTCTGAGTTTAGCTTGGCTGATTGCTCAGTACCAGTTTCCTTTCCGAAAGTTTTTAAAATGGGCTTTGATTTTGCCTCTATCTATCCCTCCTTTTATCGGAGCATATACCTATCACGGAATCTTCAATTATACCGGAGTGATTCAGTCCACACTTCGCGGACAGTTTAATATGGAACTCAACCCGGTATACTTTGACATCATGAATTTGCCAGGTGCAATCTTTATCTATACCGTTTTCTTATATCCTTACGTTTACACCATTACACAAGTGTTTCTATCTCAACAATCTGCGTCGCTTATTGAAAGTACACGACTTCTCGGAAAAGGTCCGTGGCGAACGTTTTTCCAAGTGGTTGTCCCAATTTCACGAATTTCGATTATTGCAGGTGCTAGTTTAGTCATTTTAGAAGTATTAAACGATTACGGTGTGGTGAAATACTATGGCATCCAGACATTTACGACAGCAATCTTCCAAAGCTGGTTTGGGTTAGGCGATATTGAAACTTCGATTAAACTTGCAGCTTCTTTAATGGGCTTTGTTATTGTTATTTTGCTGATTGAGAAAATCCTGCGTGGTAAACGTCAATACAGCTACTCATCCACTAAAGTACGCCCGTTGCCGCTCATTCGGTTAACCGGATGGAAAGCATTTGCAGCAGCCGGCTATGGCTTTACAATATTAGCATTAGGCTTTTTCATTCCAGTTATTCAACTAATCGACTGGACAATCTTAACTTTTGGTACAATTCCGTTAGATGAGTTTATGTCTTATATCAAAAACTCAGTGTTTGTAGCAGGCATTAGTGCTGCTACCATAATTGTATTCTCATTAATTGTTGGTAATTTTGCCCGTCTAGTACACGGCAGGTTAGCTAAATTGTTGCCAAAATTGACTGTTCTCGGTTACTCTATTCCTGGAGCCGTTATTGCAGTTGCTGTTGTAACTGCCTTTGTGGCATTAGATAATTTTTTAGCGCCACTCTATCAGTTAGTGGGCACAAAATCGACGCTCGTACTCAGCGTTAGTCTTATCTTACTCGTTACTGCCTATATCATTCGGTTTTTTGCCATTGGCTATAGCTCGATCGAGACTGGTTACGATAAAATCGGGACGGATTTCCAAGACGCTTCTCGCCTTTTAGGAGCAGGATTAACCAGAACTTTCTTTAAAGTAGACATGCCGATGATGAAAGGCGCCATTATTAGCGGATTTATTCTAGTCTTTATCGATGTATTAAAAGAAATCCCATTAACTTTAATTTTAAGGCCATTTAATTTTGATACACTTTCAACGAAAGCCTTCCAATATGCCAGCGATGAAAAAATCATGGAGGCTTCTCAAGCTTCCCTATTGATTGTTGGAATCAGTGCTCTAGCGATTGTGGTCTTCTACAAGTTTTTGGAAAAGGAGTTGGATTAATATGTTCGTAACCATTGAAAATCTTTGTTTTTCTTATCCAAATACAAAAGCTGTTGCACTTGATAATTTCTCTTTGCAAATTGAAAAAGGTGAAGTTATTTCGATTCTTGGACGAAGCGGTAGCGGAAAAAGCACGGTTCTTCGTCTTCTTGCCGGACTTGAAAATCCTTCAGTTGGAAAAGTAACGATTCAAGATCAAGTTCTCTGTGACAATAAAACATTTATACAGCCCGAAAAGCGTGGCATTGGCATGGTATTTCAAGATTATGCACTTTTCCCTCATATGACGGTTGCTGATAATATCTTATTCGGTCTGTTTCGTATGAAAAAATCTGCCAAGCAAAAACGTCTCCACGAAGTGTTGGAGCTTGTGGAATTAGAAGGGTATGAAAATCGTTATCCTCACCAATTGAGCGGTGGACAACAACAGCGTGTAGCGATTGCTAGAGCACTTGCGCCAAACCCGCATCTTCTCTTGCTTGACGAACCTTTCAGTAACTTGGATGCAGAATTACAGGAAAAGATACGGAAAGAATTACGTGATATTCTTAAAAAAGCCAATATCACTTCTATCTTTGTTACACACGATGAAAAAGATGCTCACATTTTGGCTGACCGCATTGTCAAAATTAAAAATGGACAAACTGATTTTATCGGTCGTCCATGTGACTTGCTCGATGTTTACCGCCAAGAAGGTCACAGTGAACCTTTCCCCGTTATAGAAGAAAAAGAATTAGTTCATAGTTAAAAACAACCAACACGCCTTCTTAAAAGAAAGCGGTGTTGGTTATTTTTTTGGAACTAAAACAAATTACAAAAAAACCATCCGGTGTTTCGGATGGTTTCAGCTTTTAGACAAAAGAATTATTATGTTAGTTAACGAATGAATATTCATCTTATCCTATATACTGGATCCTTCGCTCCATGCGGACGCTTTCCGCGGACGAAGCGCTGAGCCTCCTCGTCGCAAGCTCCTGCGGGGTCTCATCACTCCGTTTTTCCGCAGGAAAGTCAGTGACCGAAGGGACTTCGGGCAATGGCTTTGCGACGAAGCTAGCGCAGCGATGCAGGAGCATATCTTTGCCCTTCGCCGCATTGCGCTTCGGATCCTTGTGTGATTGCTCATTAATTCTCTTGAAAAGTGGAATCACTGGTTACTCTCTCTAATTAGAGCTATATCCTAACAACCGTTCTGGCCACGAAGACTCCTATGGGACAGCGAAAGCTGAAGACCCCGCAGGAACGCAAGTGACGAGGAGGCTGAAGCTGAGCCCATGGAAAGCGCAGTGGCCAGAACGGTTGTGGTTATACACAACTATACATTTTCAATAGACTTTGTCTACAGTCTGAAACCATCCGTTGTTTCAGATGGTTATACGTTTAGCTTTGATTTTCTCCTACTGCAGATAAACTGATCGTTTTTTGTTTTAAATCATCTGTTGAAATTGCCTTGCGTGCTACTCCCGTTTCAGTAGCCGCTTTTGCCACAGCAGCAGCTACAGCAGAGGCTACACGTAAATCAAATGGTTTTGGGATAACGTAACCTTCGTGTAATTCATCTGTCTCTAGCAAGCCTGCAATCGCTTCCACTGCAGCGATTTTCATTGCATCGTTAATATCAGTAGCCAATACATCTAAGGCTCCCCTAAAAAGACCTGGGAAAGCCAGTACATTATTGACTTGATTCGGAAAATCAGAACGCCCTGTCCCCACCACTCGTGCTCCAGCTTTTTTCGCCAAATGCGGAAGAATTTCAGGGTTCGGATTTGCCATAGCAAAAATAATTGCATCGCTATTCATCGACCGGACCATGTCTTCAGTCAATGCCCCTTCAGCTGATACGCCAATAAAAACATCTGCTCCTTGTATCACATCCGCTAGTAAACCTTCTTTCCGTTCGTAATTGCTCATTTCAGCCACTTCCGCTTTAAATGGATTCATGCCATTTTTGCGTCCTTTGAATATAGCCCCTTTTGTATCACACATAATCAGGTGGGCAAAACCAAATTTACTAAGTAGTTTTACAATAGCAATTCCAGCAGCTCCCGCCCCATTTACCACAACTTTTGTTTCTTGAACGTCTTTCCCAACCAATTTCAACGCATTGATCAAACCTGCAAGGGTGACAATAGCGGTGCCATGTTGATCATCATGAAAAACTGGAATGCCCATTTCTTTTTTCAGACGTTCTTCTACTATAAAACACGTGGGGGCAGCAATGTCTTCAAGATTGACGCCGCCAAACCCTGGTTCAAGTAATTTTACAGTTTGAATAATGGTTTCGGCATCTGTTGTATCCAAACAAATCGGGAAAGCATCCACACCTGCAAACTCCTTGAACAAAATAGCTTTTCCTTCCATGACTGGTAACGAGGCAAGAGGTCCAATATTTCCAAGACCAAGAACGGCGGTACCGTCTGTTACGACAGCTACCATATTGCTTTTCATCGTATAATCGTTAACTTTCGAGGGATCAGCTGCAATTTCTCTGCACGGTTCCGCTACCCCTGGAGAATAAGCGAGACTCAAGTCCCTTTCGTTTTCTACTGCTACTTTTGAACGGATCTCCAATTTCCCTTGATTCGTTCTATGCAATTGCAGCGACTCGTTTTTTAGATTGGACATTTTGCCTCATCTCCCTATCTTCATAATTGTTCATTATATAGGGTATTGAGATAATTGAAAGACTTTTCAACCAATTCCGACAATATTCAGACTTTAGGCGGATAAAGCATTAAAGCCCGCCAGTTTTGGCAGGCCCATATTTTCGTTTACTCTGTTTCAACACTTTCTAACACAGAAGTGACCACAAACTCATCTTGTCCTTCTTCTTGCATCCTGAACTCACGTTTTACCTCACCGTATCCTTTGCTAAAGTAAGTTTTGTTAATCGTATTTTCAGTTTCTTCATTTTCAATAACAATGACATTTTCAAAGTTTTCAAAAGGCGTTTCAACGCTTGCATTTGTTTGTGTCACTGTCCAATCATCCATGACTGTACCTACTTCTAACGGAAAAGTTAAATACGTTCGAATCGGTTGTAATGCCTCTAATTCTTCTGAACTGGCTGCATATTCTTCGTAAAATTCAACTTGTTCTTTTACCACTTCAACTGAGCTTTCGCCGATTCTAAAAACTTTTAACATCACTGTCCCACCATTGTCCTCATAGGTAGCAATGTGCTTATCGTCCATAAAAACCGTCTGTAAAGTAAAACTCGCATACTCATTTCCTTCTCCAAGAAAAGTAGCCATAGAATTATCTGGCATAAAAAAATCATAAGGGTCTATATCGATAGTTTCTTCATCGACAGTTGGCTCTTCTTCCACTTTCTCGGATTCCTCTTTAGTTAGATTACTATCCTCCTCTGGAGACTGTTGTTCCTCTAAGCTTTCACTACTACAGGCTGTCAATAGCAACAGTATAGCTAAAGTAAAACTCATGAATTTCAGCATACCGAATCTTCTCCTTTAGGAAAGTCATGTGCATGATCGACTCCTTTTAGAGATGGAAAGAATCGTCATATAAAGGCTTCATATGCAAATCGTATTCCTTTTTCACATCTTCAATATCATAAATAGTCCCCGCGTCTGCAGCGCTATTCATATGTTCGACTTGTTCATGAACTAAGTCGGCAAAATACTTTCCACAAGCAATATTATTTGGATATTTTGCTTTTACTTTTTTCACCAGTTCTTCATCTAGTATTTGATTGAAAGCATGATACATTGCGGCGTTTACGATAGTCAACGACTTTTTAGAAGCATAAGATACCATGTAATAATTCCCGTAACGGTCTTTTAGTAAATCCTTTTTCGGCACAATCTCCATAACTTCGACCTCCTTGAGTTCTATAGTATTCCATACCCGTCCACTCTTCTAAAAAAACAGGTGGCGCCCATAATACAAAAAACCCCCTGCCCATAGCAGAGAGTTCATGTGGTGAAGTGTAAAATTATAAGCGCCATAACTGAATCTTTTCTGGTTTTTTTGCTTCCTCTAGCACCCCTTTTATATCAAATACGATTCCCCGTTCTCCAATAAACAAGCCGTCAAACTGCTTCCAACTGTTGTCTTTATATGTTTTATGTGGAACTGCTAAAACAACAGCATGAGCTGGCTTTAATTCATGGTAAGATAACAAGTCCGCTTCGTAATGACTTTGAGCATCTTCTGCGGAAGCATAAGGGTCCGCTAACTGAACATTAATCCCATGCAACTTTAATTCTTTAACAATATCTACCACTTTAGAATTCCGTAGATCTGGAACATCTTCTTTAAAGGACAGCCCTAAAATAATGACTTTTCCCTCGCTCAACAAAATATTTTCTTGCTTCATCTTTTTCATTAATGCTTGTGCAATAAACTGCCCCATACGGTCATTAATTTTTCGTCCAGGCAAAATCACATCAGAGCTATGGCCAAGCATTTTTACTTTATCCGTTAAATAAAAGGAGGCAAGTCCAATTTCTTGTCCGCCTACTAAGTTTGGCATCGTCTTCACGAAATCTCGTTTACTTCCTGCTGTAGCTAATACTTCCTGTGTATCAATTTCTAAGCGCTCACAAATTAATGCTAATTCATTCATCAAAGCGACATTAACATCACGTTGAATGTTCTCAATCAACTTCGCTGTTTCAGCAACTTGAATAGAAGGTGCTTTGTAAATCCCGCCATTTACTACACTGCCGTATACTTGCGCTAAAAACTCTGTTACTTCCTCGCTTTGACTAGCAACCACTTTTTTCATTGTTTTAAAATTATTTTTCTTATCCCCAGGTACAGTTCGTGCAGGAGAATAACCGACAAAAAATTCTTTGCCATTTTCGTAGCCCGAATACTTCTCTAGTAAAGGAATACAAATTTCTTCAGTCATTCCAGGCCCAACTATTGTTTCATAGACCACTACCGCACCTTTTTTTATTTGTTGACCCACACATTTACTCGCTGCTTTTAAAGCAGATAGCTCCGGCAAGTGGTTCTCATCGAGAGCAGATGGAACAGCGATGATGATAAAACCGGCATCTTGTAGATCGGCTGGATCCGATGTAAAGGCAATTGTGGTTTTCGCAAGTTCTTCACGACTTACTTCGTGCGTCTTATCTACCCCTAACAGCAATGCCTGTATTCTGGCTGTACTTATGTCGTAGCCTGTAACTGGATATTTTTGATTAAATGCAACCGCTACGGGCAATCCGACATAACCCAATCCAACTACTGCTATTTTCAGATTGTGCAACATAGTGACAGTTTTCCCCCTTTTCCTACTTTTCCATCGAGCTATTCGGATTGCCCATTCTCTTTGTTCAGCTTGCGCCCAATTTTTTTGTAGGTATACATTCCATAAAACAGTATGTGATAAAAATGATTTGTATTGACGTGCTAAAGTAAGTTTTCTTTTTCCATTAACCACGTAATCAAAATAGCTTGTCCTTTTGAATCCAAAGCAAACTTCCAAGAAATCACATCATCTACTTTATTTTCAATGTGTAAGTTAATAGCTAACGCCTTTAGTTGATCAAAATGTGGAATTTTACTACCTGCAAAAACAAAGCGTGTTTGGGGATGCTTATCGATTTTTTGAAGAGTTTTCAAATTATAAGCATACGGTTTCATATTGCCTTCCTGATCAAGACCACATGAAACTTCTCCAATCTGCTCTTCAAATCCAGCGTTGCTATCCACAGTACCAATTTCTAAACTGCCAGACAGCAATGCCACAGTATTGTTTTCACAATAAGTCACCAATTGAACGATATTCAATGCATAGGGATAAATTTTGTTCAAAAAGGGATGTTGTTCTATCATATCGTCATTTTGAAATGGCACATTCCTTTCAAAAACTTCTTCAAAAAGATATTCATTATGATATTTTTCCGTTCCCATTTCTCCCACCCTTTCTTTTATTGCTTGATAATTGATATCACCAGTTCTTGTACTTCATCCTCAGAGGCTGTTTTCAGCTGTTTTAATAGACGTGCCATTTCTATTTGACTAAGCTCTTTCTGCTTTTGAAGTTCGGTATAAACAAATTTATTTTTATGTTGAGTTAAATCTCCTTTATCAAACGCAGTAGTTGCGCCGCCAATTTGAAGAATCTTTTGCACGGCGGAAATAACTTCTGTTTGCTGCTCATATACTGGATAAAACTTTGATGCCAATTGCTCTGTAAAGAAAAATGCTGGTAGTCGAATAATGATGTACTTTGTTAAACTGGTTTGCGAAATACTTTCGACAATCACTTCCGCTAGCCTTTTGTTAACTTCTATTAAATTAATTGGTTTTTCTGCCTGGTCAGAAGATACTAAAACAAATACACCCACATGATAACGGTTTGCTGCTTCTGCGATATTACTGGTTCCTAGAGCATTTGAGTAAACAGCTTCAGCATATTGTTCTTCTGTAAAATCAATTTGATGATTGTCCTCGGTATGATAAATAACGTCTGGCCTGAATCGTTCAACAACTTCAAAAACTCTTTTTTTATCTTGAAGATGAATAATAATCGGAATAATTTCTGCTTGATAGCCTAAATGCTTTCTTAGCTCATACTCAATTGTATAAATCGATTGTGGACCATGACCAACTAGTAAAATGTGCTCAGGAGAAAGTTCCAACAATTGACGACTTATTTCAGAACCAATCATTCCTCCTGCTCCGGTAATCATCACGACTTTTCCTTTAAGATGTTCTTTTTTCGACAAGCTTTTGTGCTCAATTATTTGTTCGAAATTTTCAAATCCTTCTAACACAGCTGTACGTGCGTGCCGAAAAGCCATTAGGAAAGTCTTCTGAGAACGATGAAGAATTTTGCGCATATGCCTTTTATTGATCTTCATACGTTTTCTTCCTTTCCTTTAAATCAGCTTATTCACTCATTGTAGTTATGATAATAATAATTTTCACTAGTTAATGGATAATTGTTTAAAACGACCCCTAAAATAAAAGCCTTCGCCGTCGCTAAAGAATCCCTGGCTTTTTCAACACTTACTTTTTCCGATTTTCCTGTATTTACTACTAATACAGTCCCGTCACATCTGTTGGCTAAAATTTTAGCATCGGTTACAGATAAAATTGGTGGTGAATCAAAGAGCACGTAATCGTACAATCCTCGCATTTCTTCCATTAGTTCATCCAAAGTATCGGATTCTAATAGCTCAGCTGGGTTTGGGGGAATTTGTCCACTCATCAGTAAGTCCAAGTTAGGAATTCCACTAGCTTTTACTGAATGCTTTAAATTACCTTTCCCCAATAATAAATTAGATAAGCCTGTATTATTGCCTAATTGAAAGGTTCTAAATAATGTTGGACGTCGCATGTCTGCGTCAATTAACAGGACTCGTTTTCCAGTCTCCGCAAAAACAATTGCCATATTCGCAGCTGTAGTAGACTTCCCTTCTTCTTTTGAAGCCGATGTAAATAAAATAATTTTCGAAGTTAAATCAGGTATTGAGAAGTTAATATTCGTTCGAATTGTTCTATATTGTTCAGCTGCAATCGAATGTGGATTAGTACGAACCACCAATTTTCGTGGCATTAATCTTTTTGTCTTGTTCGCTGTCCGCATAACTATCCTTCTCCCATCTATCTGATAAATTTAATGGCTTCTCCATTTTCATGTTGCTATCTACAGGACTCACGATGCCTAACACTTGCAGTCCTGCCATTTCTTCAATATCCTCTTCGGATCGAACCGTCGTATTTAGTTGATCCAAGATTAACGTAATGCCAACTCCGAAAACCAATCCAACAACTGCCCCAATTGCCATATTAAAAATTGGATCTGGACGAATTGGTTTTGGATTCGCAGTCATCTCTGCTGTAGCTAATATGCTGACATTATCAACTTTCATCATTTGTTGAATTTCTTCTTGAAACACCTTTGCAATGGTATTAGCCAATAGCACGGCTTGTTCCATAGAAGAGTCTTCAACGGATACGGTAACGACTTGTGAACTTTCAATATTGGTAACCGTAATTCGCTCTGTTAGTGATTGAGCCGTTTCATCAAGTTTTAATTCTTCAATTACATTCTTTAAAATTGCTGGGCTTTTAATAATGACATTGTACGTTCCGATTAGTTGGAGATTGGTATTGATGTCAAGACTGTTAACATCTTGACTATTGACTGTGTTTTGATTGACCAAAATTTGTGTGGTCGCTTTATAAACGGGGTTCATAATGGTATAGCTCGCTACTGCAGCAAACACCACAAAAGCGAGCGTAACAAAAATAATTAAACCCTTTCTTTTGTGCATTGCTTTTAAGAATTTATTCAGATTGAATGTACTCTCCATAACTAAATCCTCCTAAGGTTCATCCTTTGTAACTAGTATATTAGAAGTTCAAGGTTAAATAAACGTTAAATAATCTAAAAATTCAAATATAAAGGAAAAACTTAGTCAGCAACACGAATGATGTAGTTCTTTAGAATTACATCATTCACTAAAAACTTAGGAAAAACAAAAAAAGCACTCGGTTTTTGCAAACCGAGTGCTTTTACTCCCATATAAACTTATAACCAAAACCACGAACTGTTTGAATAAATTCTGGATTCGCCGGGTCTTTTTCAATTTTTTTCCGTAATTTGCTAATATGCACTTTAACTGTTTGCACTTCACCTTCTGAGTAATAGCCCCATACTTGATCATATAATTGTTCAGCCGTCCAGACTCGATTGGGTGTCTGAGCTAGCAGCAACAACAACTGAAATTCTTTATGGTACAACTTTACCGCAGTCCCTCCTACATATAGTTCACGAGAATCTACATGAATATGAAGGTCTTTGTATTTTAAGATGGTCAATTGATCATCTGCGCTATTTCTCCAACCGTTTCTTCGAAGAATTGCGCGTATACGCGCATCCAACTCATTAAAATCGAAAGGCTTCGTTATATAATCATCGCCACCCGCTTCGAGCCCTTGAATCTTGTACACCAGTTCTTTGCGGTAACTGACAAATAAGATTGGCAAAGTGGTTTTCAGACGAATTCTCCTACACACTTCCAATCCATTCA
Source organism: Planococcus donghaensis (assembly GCF_001687665.2). NCBI lineage: Bacteria > Bacillati > Bacillota > Bacilli > Caryophanales > Caryophanaceae > Planococcus > Planococcus donghaensis. The sequence goes on from NZ_CP016543.2 coordinate 2,397,355, forward strand.
TCCCTGGCATTTCAACATCAAGCAAAATAAGGTCAGGCTTATCTTTTTCCAATAACTCTAATGCTTGAAACCCATCTTCTGCTTGGATAACTTCATAACCTTTTTTAAGAAGAAATAAACGTGTTAGTTCACGGATTCCTTCATCATCCTCTACAATCATGATCGTAGCAGCATTCATCTGTCTTCCTCCTTTCCTTTATTGAAAAGTTAACGGCAATACAATGATAAATTCGCTTCCTTGCCCTACTGTACTATCCGCCCATATTTGTCCGTTATGCGCCAAAATAATTTCTTTAGCAATGGCTAATCCAAGTCCGCTCCCTTTATAGTTAGCAGAACTGTTGATTTTATAAAAACGTTCAAATATATGGGGCAATGAATCTTTTTTAATTCCGCAGCCGTTATCGGCAATTCGAATAACAAGTTCTCCGTCACACTCTTCATCTAAAACGATATTATTATTATTTTTCGCTAAAATGTCTATTGCCAATGTAATCATTCCCTCCTCTGCAGAAGTATGCTTTACAGAGTTCCATAGAATATTAGAAATTACTTGGTCTAGACGATCTAAATCTATTCTTAGCAAAGACTCGTTAATGTCATCTTGGTTATCTGTCCCTAAAAATTTAAAAGCACGTCCACTTTGCGTAACGTCTGATTCCATCGATTCTATTAGCCTTGTTACCCAATTATTCATGTCGTATTCTACAAAGCGCAAAGTCATGTGACCTGACTTGTATTCGGTCAATTCGACTAGGTCCTCTGTGAGACGTTCTAGGAGCAATAATTTTTTATGAATCATATCCAAGTATCGAGGATTGTTTTCTTCAATTAAACTTTCTTTCACGGCCTGGATATAACTATGGATTAACGTTATTGGAGTTCCTAATTCATGTGAAATTGCGGATAACATTTCATTTCTAGATTTCTCAATTTCTTGGATTTCATCATTAACTGTCAACAAATTTAAGTTTGTAATTTCCAGTTCCATGGTTCGTTCTTTAACATTCCGCTCAAGAAAATAATTCAAGTTGGTGATTTCTTGCGTTAAACTGCTCGTATTCGCTAAAGTCCGGACACGGAGTAGAAACTCTTCTTTATCACAAGGCTTTAGTAAATAATCATTGGCTCCAGCTCTAAAAGCTTCCTTCTTTTCCTGAAGGCTATCAACGTTCGACAACATTAAAATGGGCAGCTCCGTCAAAGTAAATTCTATACGAATTCGTCTGCACAATTCATCACCGGTCATATCGGATAAACGTCCATCCATCACTATCAAATCCACTGGTTTATACGACAACAGGTGCATGGCTGTTTGGCCATTCTCTGCTCCTATTGCATGATAACCTTCCGATAGCAGTTGGCGAATGAGCACAATTCGATTAATTTCTTCTGAGTCGATGACAAGAACATGCAACTCTCTTTTAGTCGCATGTTGTTTTAAAATCGAATCGGCTAACTGTGGTGCGGTCATTTCCTTCGTAATGGACTCGTAATTATTTAGAAATTGTACAGCTCCATCATCTTCATATATCGGCACAGTAAAGCTAAACTGTGAGCCTGTTCCTTCTTGCGATTCAACTTTTAAATTTCCACCTTGAAGTTCAACTAAATTTTTAGTGATTTTCAACCCCATGCCCTGATTCTCCAACGTTTTTTCTTCTGTACTATTCCATTCAAATAACGTTGGTATTTTTTCTTCTTTTATACCTACTCCTGTATCTTTTACCGATATCTCTAGCTCTTTCCCCAAAACGTGAGCTGACACAACAATTTCGCCCTCGTATGTGTGCCGAATAGAATTGTCGAGCAAGTTATACAAAATTTGCTGTAAGTGATCTGCATCTGCAACTACTTTAGGCAAAGAAGACGGGATAGTATGATAAAGAGTTACTAAATCTGTTTGAATTAACGGGCGACAAAGCGCTAAAACATCATTGCATATTTTATCAACGACAAGAGCTTCAACTTGAATGCGCGAAGAAGCTTGGTTGCGCTTTGAAAAATCGAGAATGTCATTTACTAAATGGGCCATGTTTCTTCCGTTGGCCACCAAATCATTTAATTGGTTTACCATAGTAGGGGTGATTTTTCCATTAGCTGATTCTCGGATTGTTTCTGCTAGGCCAATCATGCCATAAAGAGGGGTTCGCAGGCCATTTGAAGTATATGCCAATAATTCCTCTTTTCGTTTATTAGCACTTTTGAGCGCTTCTATTTTTATCAATTGACGTTCGTTTGCTTCCCGTTCAAGTTGTTCATTTTTTTCAAGTTGCACTTTTTCCTTCGCAAACAAGGTTTTTGCCGTCAGTAAGAGAACAATATAACTGCTGAAACAAAGGAGGTATTGAACGGTTTCAACATAAGGTATAAGAGCAGCAGCAGTTAAAAAGGAAATAACGAGGATAGCGACGGACAATAATAACGCTGCAGCATATGAACTCACATAGGAAATTCTTTTATTCCAAGCATATAAAGCGATACTCAAAGATAACAATACCGCTAAGGTTACTAATACAAATAGCATGGCATTTGCAACTGGATAAGAAAAGTAAGAAAGGATCCATGATAAGAGAACATAAGCACCTGTCACCTTGGTTACTTTCGAAAGCCAAAACAATTCAAGAGCGTTTGTTAAAAGTTCTTTTGTGATTAATACAAACAGGAGACTGACTACACCGAACGTAACCAAGAGAGTTTGTCCATACCACCATTCTACATCCGGCCAAATATAGGAAAAGCTCCACCCTTTCCATGAAGAAGAAGCTACTAACACTGAAAACGCCAGGAAAATTAGGTAAAGAAAACTGACTTGGTGAGAAGATCTATACCATTTGATACACCATAAACAAAAAATAAGACATAACCCACCGATTAACCCAATTAACGCCATGGTCTGATTAGATTTTGTGTTGTAAGCTGTATGGTCCCAAATTGTTAAAGGAAGATGCATGGCTCCTTGCGACTCTACTCGCATAAAAAATGTATTTCTGCCATCGTTCGGCAAAACTAGCTTGAAAACTGGCGGATGTTTTGAATAAACACCTTCCGACTCTGACTGATCATTACTTAACTGAATAGAAGAATATTCTCCAGATGGTTCTGGAGAATAGAGGATCGCTTTATCGATAAAAGTATTTGCAAGTTCCAACAGCCATTCTTCGTTTTTCGAAGTATTTTCTACAGTAAACCTTATCCAATAAATATCCGAAGAAAATCCGCCATTTGGGACCCCTTCTTCATTTTGAACAAATTTCCAACTTTCAGGAGGTTCTACTAATTCATCGAGTTCGTATGAGCCTTCTGTATCTTTAAGAATCTGTACACTTTCGGATAAAGAAACCTTACTACTATTGTTATCCAATTGAATAATTTCTTTCGTATTTTCTGCACTACTTGTTTTTTCAGTTTCGAGAAAAAAGAATACAATCCAAAAAACACAAAAAAGCTGAATCATCATGGAAGTTTTCGGATGTAATTTCTTCATTTTCTCACCTCATATATTCAAAAAGACTTATTATTTTGGTCATATAGTAAAATTTTTCTCAGTTCTTAACATCAAGAATGAATATCACACCTTATTATTATAAAAGAGAAAGAACAAGGTATATGTAATTACGTAAGAGACCATTATTTGTATTTTAAATAGGATGTATGATTTAACAAAATCATACCATTTTTCATATTAAAAGAAAACTTATTTCGTTTCTGAAAATTCAAACACAATTTACGATCGACTTTCTTTTCACATATAATGGTAATGACAAAAAAACATGAACCAATAGGGTTCATGTCAGACTTAAATGATAGGTATTTTTTTCTTTTCGTTTCGCTTGATACATAGCTAAATCCGCTCGCTTCATCATAGTAGATATAGAGGTACCTTCATCAGGAGCCATTGTAATTCCCATACTAATTGAGATTTCAAAAGACAAGTCACACACGTTAATTGGCATTTGCATAGCCTGGTATATAGCTTCCGCTTTTGTTGTCACTTGTGCCTCATTTTCAATCTCTGTCAATAGAACCACAAATTCGTCTCCACCTAAACGGGCAGCGATATTATCTCCTTGAATGCAGCGATTTAGGCGATGCCCAAACTCTTGAATAACACCATCGCCAATTTCATGTCCCCATTGATCATTAATCTGTTTAAAATCATCTATATCTAAAATAAGAACGGCCAATCCTTTTCGACTTTGTTCATCCATATTCAACTTTTCTGTCACGTACTCCTGGAAATAACGACGGTTTGGCAATTCCGTTAACGCATCGAAATAAGCAAAATGTCTGAGTCGATTTTCGTATTCTTTTTGAGTAGAAATATCTCTTGCTACAATTACCATATGATTGAACTTTTTATCTTCTCCTAAAACAGGTGTACCAGCTACTTCTGTCCATATCCAGCCTCTATTTTTATGCAATAATCTAAGTTGCTCACGAAAAGTAGTACTATTTTTAGCAGCATAATCAAAGCTATTGCGAACCCGTTTAATATCCTCGGCATGTATTTGATAATAAGCTTCTTTTTGCACAATCGAATCTGCTTTAAAACCAAATATATTTTCAGACGATGGCGAGACATATAAGTATTGTCTATATTGATCCATCAAGACAATAACATCGTGTACGTTTTCAGCAATAATTTGAAAATTCTCTTCCCCAGCTTTGTAAAGTCCTGAGATTGCATCTAATTCCGTCATATCTTTTGCGCTCATATAAAAACCAGTAATCGTTCCTTTTACATTAATCGGGATAAACTTCACTAAACAAGATAGTAGCGCACCAGACTTCTTCACGATTTGAAGACGTATATCGTCTACTTCTCCTCTCTTTGACAATAGAAAATGTTCTTTTGCTAGTTTTTGATCTGTCCCTGTAATAAAACATACAAAGTTTTCTGCTAACAACTCTTCTTTAGAATATCCACTAATCTCTAGACTTGCAGAATTTCCTCCTATAATGCTGCCAGTAAAGTCCAAAGTGAATATGGCACTCGCATTGCTATCATACAAAGATTGATAACGTGCGCTACTTATCTCCAGTCGCTCACGAATTTTCTCACTTTCTAGCTTTGCTTGCTTTTCATTCGTAATGTCTTTTACTAAACTAACAATATGCGTGCATTTTCCCGTTTCATTATATAGCGGAGTCAACAACGTTTCCGAATACAACAATCTATTTTCTTTTGTATAAAAAGAGTCTTCATAACTCTTTTTCTCATTTGTTTTAATCACTTCTCTATATCTTTCATACAGAAAATTTGCCATCTCTTCAGGATAAACTTCACTAAATGTCTTTCCTTTAGAATCAGGAGTTAGTACAGTTTTCTCTAATACTGCCTGGTTAAAAAAATCATATGTGAAAGAACCGGCTTCATCAACTTCTACAACGAATACCATTTCTTTAATTCCTTCCATTAATATGCGCATAAATGATAATGAAGTTGCTTCTTTCTCCATAGCTTGCCTCCTGAATACATTAAAATTTCTTATTCCTTTGAATTCTCTTTTAATAGTATAACAGAGTAAACTTTCAATTGAATCTTTAGACCTGATTATTTTCATTTATATATACAATAATTAGTTTTATTGAATTAGTAAAAAACAGTTTTCTCGATTTAACTTTCGATACTTTTCTGCTATTCCACCATTTACCAATCTATTCTTCTCACAAGTTACTCTTCTGTCATTGACCTCAACTATTGTATATAATAAAACAAAAAGGGGAAAAGTTATGTGCTTAATAAACCTGCAATTCCGAAATCACCCCAGCTATAAATTAATCATCGCGGCGAATCGCGATGAATTTTATAGTCGTCCTGCTGCATCTGCTCATTTTTGGGATGATGAACCTTCCATATTGGCTGGCCGAGATTTGACGCAATTAGGGACTTGGTTAGGCGTTACAAAGCAGGGGCGCATTGCCGCTTTAACAAATTTTAGGGATCCTACAAATTTGGAAGCTGGGCCTTTGTCTAGAGGCGCTGTCGTCAAAAATTTTTTAGCTGCTACAAGTTCTCCCGAAGAATATCTTCAGTCGATTGACCCAAAGCAATATGCGGGCTTTAATCTGATTGTAGGAGATGCGGAAAAATTAGTTTACTACAACAATATTCAAAATGAATCATACGAAATACCACCTGGAACCCATGCACTTAGCAATCACTTTTTGAATACACCATGGCCTAAAGTGACAAAAGGAAAAGAAAGACTTGCTTCCTACATGGCTCAAACAGAAAAGGCGGATTTAGAAGAGCTCTTTACAATTTTGGCCAATGCAGAACATGCACCCGATACGCACCTTCCCGATAGTGGAGTTGGCTTAGATTTAGAACGAATGCTATCACCCATTTTTATAAAAACACCCGATTACGGCACACGTTCTGCGACTGTTGTTTTGGTCTCCCATGATAATACACTGACCTTTGCCGAAAGAAATTTTGATAAAGGTCAATATAAAGAAGATCATCAATTTGATTTTAAAATCAACTGATTTGCACTTAAGTTAAAACACAGCGCCAATCGGTTGATTGGCGCTGTGTTTTAACTTAGCTCTTTATACATGTAATAATGCGTATATCCTTTAGGGAAATCATCTAATTTCCCCATTTCTTTAAATCCCAATCGCTTATAAAATTCCGGTGCTTGAAAGCTGAATGTTTCTAAACGAATAAAGCGACAGCCCTTTTTGATCGCAAGTTCTTCAGCTTGCTGTATTAATTCTTGTCCTTTTCCTAACCCGCGTAACAACTCATCGACCCATAAAATATCGATAAAAAAACATTCCCAATCGATATGACCAACAAGACCTCCAAGTATATTTTCTTCCGCATCTTTTAAAATAAGGTTGATTTTTTCTTCTTCGGTATAAGCTACTTTACTTTTGTTATGTTTAATTAATTGGTACTTTATAAAACACGTTTCTTCTTCTTGATACCCAGTATGCAAGGTTAAATGAGTCATGTTAATCACCTCTTCTTTATAATTGGCGTTTCTATCTATTAGTATACCTAGCTGATGGCGTTAATTCCTAGAACCCTCTAAATTTATCGGAAGAACAGGAATGCAAGATACATAGAGAGGGTATACGTAGAAGAAGGAGTTGAAGTTGCATGAGATTAGGTTATGCCTGTATGAACACGGAATTGAAAACCGTATTTAAAACATTACGAGTAGCAACTGCAGAAGCAGAAGGTACTGATAAGATAAAAGAGCTGACGCTAAAAAATCTACACACGACACTTGAAGTCATCCATTGGAATTTGGAGCACGATATTTATTTTTACCGAGCTTCAAGTTCCATTGTCCCACTCTCTACTCATCCGATTAACGACTGGATATGGTGGGAAGATCCGGACGTATTAGCCATCACTGAAGAAATCCGGTCTTTTGTCGAAATGCACAACATGAGAATTTCTGTCCATCCTGGACAATATACAGTCATTAATTCACCAAAACCCGAAGTTGTCCGAAAATCTATTGAAGACCTTGAGTATCATGACAAACTCATTCAATTGCTCGGTGGTACTGACATTATTCTTCATACCGGTGGTGCATATGGTGATAAAGAAGTCGCAAAAAAACGCTTTGCTGATGTTTATTTAGAGTTATCACCTAGTATTCGCCAGCGATTGCGTTTAGAAAATGACGATAAGACCTACACCGTACGTGACGTTTTAGACGTTCACCATATGTGTGGTGTCCCTATCTGCTTTGATATTCATCATCACAACTGCAACAATGATGGAGAGTCTGTAGACTTTGCAGAAATCCTTAAAACTTGGCAAGGTTTTGGTAAACCAAAAGTCCATATTAGTACCGGAAAAGAAGGTTTTACAGACCTCCGCCACCACAATTTAGTGGCTGAAACTGACTTTCAAGAGCTATTACGTGTGTTAAATGGCATCGATGTTGACATTATGTTTGAAGCTAAACTAAAAGAACAATCTGTCCTTCCTTTTGTTCATCAATATACTAACAAATAAAAGAGCATCCCAAAGGATGCTCTCAAACTGTAGACAAAAGAGGTATTGGTAAAACTTGATCCAATACCTCTCCTCTTGTATACACATCTTGATAGTCTTAGATATGCCTATTTAACGTAGACACTAGCGATGGCGCGTCCACGGGGTAGACGAAGCAAGAAGACAGTTGGTTTTTCTGGCTTCTTGCGGGAGTCATCCCCAAAGCGACCAGCGCGGTTTTATGGTTTCACATACTGAGCAAATAGGATTTTTCTACAGCCTGGAGCATTCCAAAGGATGCTCTTTTATTTGGTAATTGAAGTTGTAAGATTAGGGAATTCCAATCGAAATTCGGTGCCTTTGTCCTTTTCTGATTCCACAAAGATTTGGCCGTTCATTTGACTAACAATGCTATACGTGACCATCATCCCAAGCCCCGTTCCTTTTATTTTACTTGAGAAATAAGGCTCTCCTAACCGGCGCACCTCTTCTTTTGTCATCCCAATACCTTCGTCGATTACATGAACACTTACTCTAGTAGCAGTCGATTTAATCGCAACAGCCAACTTCCCCCCGTTTGGCATCGCCTCTATCCCGTTTCGAATAATATTGACTAAGGCTTGTTGAAATTTATGACGATCCATTAAAATTTCAGCATTTCCATCCATTTCCGTAATATGCATTTCTACACCTTTTCCATTTGCATAGGGCATCATGATTTTCAATACATGTTGGACTTCACAAGAAACACTAGAAGCCTCTAGCTGACCATAGGTAGGTTTTGCATACACTAGGTAATCATCGATTAAGTCTTCTGCAGACTCGATTTCATTTAAAACCATTTCGTGAAACTCGATTTGTTTATCTCGACTATAATCGTATTCTTTCATTAATTGAACAAACCCTTTAATACTTTGAAGCGGATTTCGCAATTCATGAGAAACGGCTGCTGCAAAATGGCTAACTGTTTCCATCTTTTCATGCTTTAACAAGGAATTGTACATATATTCTTGTCGTTGTATATGTTCAATCAGTAATGCCGCCAAAGCAGTTATCGCTCCTTGATTAAGCATTAACATAAGCCAAATCCCAATGATATTTTGAATGGGATCCCCGAAAAAGAAATAGCCTGCAAACATATTAAAAAGTAGAGAAACAATCGATATGCTAAACACTAATACAACTTTCTTTGTTCGATTAATACGCATATACATCGGACGTAAAAATGGTACTGCTACTGCAATAAGCAATTGATTTAACACAGCAATATACATACCATGTCCACCAATGATAATTCGACTAATCGCCGCAACCAAAAATAAAACAGCAGAGACGATTGGTCCTCCGTAAAGCGCGCCTAAAATCATCGGCACTTGACGCAAATCAAATATATAATCTTCTGAGACAACTTGATATGGAAATGTCATACATAGAACAATTGAAATAGAAAATAGAATGGTCAAACTAAGACGGTGACTGACAAAAAAGTTTCTTTGACCTGTTGTCGTCAACATTTGATACACAATAATTGGAAAGATAATGAAGAAGATATTATTGATCATGCCGGTCATCATTGCTTCCAAATTTCCCATCTCCACTTCTTTCCATCAGTTTCTATTAGTATACAATTCCCCTTTGTTCCCTACCACCTTTTTTGTTGTCCACTTTCTACTTCTTAAAAGGATGAAGCGTGGTCTCTTTCAGCTTATTCACTAGACGTTCGCGTCTCTTTTTCATACCTGCAAGTGAAATATTTTCAATAAGTGCTAGTTCTTTTAAGCTATACTCTTTCACATAAAATGTATCTAACAACCATATTTCTTGCTCGGTTAACATGCTTACATCCAGCCAGTCTGGCAAACTTTCTTCGATTTCTTCTAGACTCTCTTCTTTCATGTCAGCACCGAGGTAACTTATCTGCTCATTTCGTTTAGCTTCCCGTTTTAATTCGTCAAGCATAGCACCTTGAATACTGCGATAGGCAAACGGTGTGAAATTTCCTTTTGTCTCATCAAATCGCTGCCACGCTTGCCATAAAGCTATATTCCCAAGTTGACGAAAACTTTCATAATCACGATAAATGTGGAGCTTGCGGATCATCGCTGAAATCATTGGTGCATATTGGTCGGCTACTTCTTCAAAATTTTTCACTGTCTTATCCTTCTGAACGTTCGTAGATTCCCGGGTCAGCTTAGAATAAGGCATAAAAATAATGAGAGCCACTCAACGATTAAGCAGTTTGGTCTGCTAAACCACCTGTTTCACGTAACTAAACAAACTGTTCAAATAGACAAGTAGTCAGAACAGTATTTATTTTCTAAAAATAGATTGTCACTGAAAGTTTGAGGTGGTAAAATTTTCATGTGTTGAGAAAGGGGAGCTTTTAATAGTGAAGAATTATGATGAAAATTTACTTGATCGATCGGTACTGTTTATAGAAAGCTATTTTGAAAAAGATAAAAAATCTCAAATCACGACAAAAAATGGCGTGTTTTATTCACGTCATTCTGTTTTGGCTTTAATCGATAAAACGTGTATGATGTTTGCCTCTACATACGAAGGCCGCGTAAAAGCAACACGCCATAACCTCAAACAACATAAAAAAACAACACTGCTCATCTCAGAAGATGGACTGGCTGCCTATCCCACTAAGTCTCCAGATCATCCAGACTGCGTATGGATTTTCAATCATCATTACCGCCTCGAAACTATCGCTCCAAACCGGACCCGTATCTTGTTTGATGAGTTCAACGTCTCGACAGAAGTTAATGTCTCCGTTGGCATCCTACAAAAACAGCGAAGCCGTATGTACGAAATGATTTATTATTATTCCAACGTGCGTGAAAAAAATAAATCTTAAAGAGATAGTAAAGACACCTCTCTTTGTGCTAGATATCTTCCAGTACAAAGAGAGGTGTCTTTTATACTTTTATGCCGCGTCATCACCTAATAATAAAAATGCAATTTCAATAGCCCAGTTGTTTAAATCTTCTTCTGCCTCAAAGTCGCTTACATAAAATTCAAAACGGCCGTTCCAAATTTCTGCATCCCCTTCCCAACGTTTGTCGATCTCTAGTCCTTCCTGCACCGCCCATTGCTCTAAGGCCGCAAGTGATTTATCCAAATTCTCAGGATGACCTTTGTGCATTGCGGTTACATAAGAGCCTCCCGGTATATACCCGACAACTACCCGTCGATCTCCCGCAACCATGCGCTTGACCGGTACACCGACTTCCATTTTGTACTTCCCTTCAAAATCCCCCATACACCAATAGCGAAAAAATGGTGCACCTGCTGGTTTGGTACCTTGCATTTTCAACCATTCAAACAATTCCCCTACAAGTCCATTGACCTCTTCCCATTCTGATAGGCCTGCTAGAATAGAAATTCCTACATAAGGTTGCTCTGTCCGTTCTTCAACAAATGGCTCCGTAATGTATTTCTTTAGCATCCGACCCTCTCCTCTTTGAACGACTAAAGGCACCACTTTCTCTTCTATACCCGCTAGAGTAGCTTTGTTAATCGCTTAGTAAGAAATAACTAGTTCTAAATGTTAAAGAAATTTACGAACCTTCACTAAATATGTGATAAATCCAAGACATTCAAATTGACTTTACCTATTTTTTTATATAATCTAAAACGGCTGACCAATCAGTCACTTTTAGTGACTACTTAGTTTTAGGAGGATCTAATGGATAAAAAAACAGAGTTGATGAAACATGCGGTACGACTATTTTCTTTAAAAGGTTTCCACCAAACTTCTGTGCAGGAAATAGCAGATGCTACTGGAATTTCAAAAGGTGCTTTCTACAAACATTTCGATTCTAAGGAAATTCTCTTTGTTCATGTGTTAAAGCTACATCATCAAGAAATCATGACCGAAATTTCGAATTCACAAGCTAGTTTCGCGGATGATAGCAAAGATATTTTCAAGAAAAAATTAGCAATTGAAATAGAACGCACACTTTCCAATCATGAGTTTTTTATGATGGTATTTAAAGATTTCACACTCACTGAAAGCGAAACACTTAAAGACGTTTTTATGGAATTGAGACAGTCCACCATTACGCTACATAAAACTATTTTACTAGACACTTATGGAGCAAGTATCGACCCGTTCCTCCCTGATTTAGTCGCAATTCTAGAAGGGTTGATGCAACAATACATTTTCGTGCTGGTATTTGAAAAAAAACAAGTATCTATCTCTAAACTTGTTAATTTCATTACCACTACGATTGATGCAGTGGTAAATAATTTAGATTGCATGGAGCCGGTTTTAACTGATGCTTATTCTCCAGCGTCAACCATCGCAGAAGGATTTCAACAACTTACTAAAAAAATTAAAGCTTCCGAAACACATCAAGAAAAACTATTGGCCACTCTGGAATTACTAAAAGAACAAGTCGAACAAGAAAATCCTCAAGAATTTTTAATTGAAGCTTTATTGGTTTACTTAAAGCAGTTTGCGTTTATTAAAAACGAAGTCATTTATTTAGAAAACTTTCTATAAAAAGGAGCAATTTACTTGAAACAAGTCATTAATTTTTCACTAAATAACAAATTTGCGATTTGGATTTTAACGATCATGGTCGTAGTGGCTGGTTTATATGCCGGCTTGACCATGAAACAAGAATCCATCCCAAGCATCACCCTTCCTGCAGTTACAGTCGTTACTGTATATCCAGGGGCAGCACCTGATGAAATTATGGAAGAAGTTACAGTTCCTATGGAACAACGAATTCAAAACATGAATGGTGTGGAATTAGTGACATCCACTTCAATGGCTAATGCTTCAACTATTCAAGTCCAATATGACTTTGAAGTAGACATGGACCAAGCAACTCGTGATTTGGAAGATGCTTTATCGAAAGTCCCCCTTCCTGAGGCCGCAAATGATCCTCAAGTTTCTCGTCTAAGTTTAGATGCCTTTCCAGTCTTGACGTTAAGCATTAGTAATTCGGAAAGTTCACTAGAAGAACTAACAGATACAGTGGAAAACAATGTCTTGCCTGCGCTTGAAGGTGTACCTGGTTTGTCAGAAGCCCAAGTTTCTGGACAGCGTGTTCAAAAAGTCACCATGACTTTTGATCAGCAAGCCTTAACGCAATACGGTTTAACTGAAGACACCATTCAACAAATCATTAAAGGGTCCAATTTGACATTCCCATTAGGGTTAACAAATTTTGATGGCGAATTGAAAAATTTAGTTATTGATGGAGATATCACTTCTGTTGAGGATTTGAAAAGCTTACAAATTCCAGCCATCCCTCAAGCTGCAGCTCCGACTCCAACTGAAGCACCCGGCGCACCACAAGCACAACCACCTGTTGCTGCACCGACTGCGATTCCGACGATTGCACTGAGTGAATTAGCGGACATCCAAGTTGTTAGTGAAGCCGAGTCCATTTCACGGACTAATGGTGAAGAGGCAATTAGTATTTCCATTATCAAGTCCCCCGATGCGAATACTGTTGAAGTCGTAAATGGCGTGCAAGAAATCGTTGCCGATATGGCAGACGAATACAATTTGATCGTTTCTTCTTCATTCGACCAAGGAGAACCAATCGAAAAATCGGTTGAAACAATGCTTAGCAAAGCCTTATTCGGTATTTTATTTGCAGTCGTAATCATTTTGTTATTCCTACGTAGCTTCAAAACAACATTAATTTCGATCATCTCAATCCCGTTATCGTTATTAATGGCGATTTTCTTATTAAACCAAATGGATATTACGTTAAATATTATGACACTTGGTGCATTAACGGTGGCCATCGGTCGTGTGATTGATGACTCGATTGTTGTCATTGAAAATATTTATCGTCGTATGGCCTTACCTGGCGAAAAATTACGCGGCAAAGCCTTAATACGTGAAGCGACACGCGAAATGTTCTTACCGATTTTTTCTTCTACTGTGGTTACAATCGCAGTGTTCTTGCCACTCGCGCTTGTTAGCGGACAAATCGGAGAATTATTTTTACCATTTGCATTAGCAGTTGTTTTTGCACTGTCAGCTTCTCTATTAGTCGCTGTTACGATTGTGCCAATGATGGCACATTTAATGTATCGCAAACAATTAACGAATATGGATACTGTTACATCCACGCACAAAGAACACAAACCAGGAAAAATGGCCGCAAGCTATAAAAGGATTTTGGAATGGTCATTAAATCATAAGATCATTACTTTTGGTGGAGCTTCGCTCGTACTTGTCGCTAGTTTATTCTTAATACCAATCATCGGTGTAAGTTTCTTACCTGAAGAAGAACAGAAGATGGTTATGGCTACTTATAGCCCAGAACCCGGTCAAACACTCGAAGATGTAGAAGCTATCGCACTTGAAGCAGAATCTGCTATTAGCGATCGTGACGGCGTGACGTCTTATCAATATTCGCTTGGTGGAGATAATCCAATGTCCGGAATGGGCAGCGGTGGAAATAACTCCGCATTGTTCTATATTGAATACGATGATGATTTTGAAGACTTTGGTGATGAAAGTACGAAATTAATCGAAGACTTGAACAGCTCAACAGAATTTGGCGAATGGGCGAGCATGGACTTTGCACCTACTGGCGGAAACGGCTTAGAATTATTCGTCTATGGGGATAATGTTGAAGATATTCAATCGGCAATCAAAGAAATCCAGCCATTCATGGAAGATAACGATGGCCTAGAAAACACAGAATCTAGTTTGACGGATGCTTATGACCAATTCACATTAGTCGCAAATCAACAAAGTTTAAGTGAAAACGGTCTAACTGCCGCACAAATTGGCATGGCTTTAAGTAATGTCGGTGATGCGCCCGTCTTAACGACCGTTACTTATGAAGACAAAGACATTAACGTGTATATCGAAACAGCAGAAACCGAATACGCTGGAATCGAGGATGTTACTGCTGTCGAAATCCCAACAGCTCTTGGAACTTCTGTTAAAGTCAGCGATGTAATGACTGTAGAAGAAGGTAAATCTCCAGACACCATCAATCGCAGAGACGGTCAAATGTTTGCTTCTCTGACGGCAGATGTTCTAGGCAATAACGCTGCTGAAATTACTGCTGAAATTGATGAGCAAATTGCTGAACTTGATTTGCCAACTGGTGTTACAACAGATCACGGTGGTGTCACAGAACAAATTAATGAATCGTTTACGCAACTTGGTTTAGCCATGCTTGCAGCGATTGCTATTGTTTACTTTGTACTAGTTGTCACATTTGGTGGCGCATTAGCACCGTTCTCCATTTTGTTCTCACTACCATTCACAGTGATTGGTGTTCTTGTCGCATTGTGGATTACTGGTGAAGCGTTGAGTGTGAACGCATTGATTGGTGTGTTGATGTTGATCGGTATCGTTGTCACAAACGCGATCGTCTTGATTGACCGAGTGATTCATATGGAAGACGCTGGACTCAGCACTCGTGAAGCACTTCTTGAAGGCGGTGTGACTCGCTTGCGTCCTATCTTGATGACTGCTTTAGCTACAATCGGTGCATTAATCCCTCTTGCTCTTGGTGTCGAAGGCGGCGGCGGCGGATTGATTTCGCAAGGTCTCGGCATTACTGTAATCGGCGGGTTAATCAGTTCGACTTTATTAACATTGGTCATCGTACCAATTGTTTACGAAGTCGTAGCGAAATTCCGCAAGAAAAAAAAAAATTAATTTAAAACAGGCAGCTCACGCGGATGAGCTGCCTGTTTTTTCATACCTATTTTTAGCTAAGCGCACCTGAATTGGTCAAAAGCGCACCTCAACTGGCAAAGTCCGCACCTCGCAGCGCGATAACCGCACCCCAATCAGCAAAGTCCGCACCTCACGACGTAATAACCGCACCTCACGAATAAAAGCCTGTCCAGTTAAACTGAACAGGCTTCCTCTTTATTGTTTCTTCAAGTATTCCAATACCGATTCATCAATCAATGCTTCTTCTGACCAATGATCGTCAAAATTTTCGCGGAGACAAAACGTTTTCAATGCCTCTTTTACTTCCGAGTCATAACTGCTGTGATCTACAGATGCCAATAAATCAAGCTTGACCAGTTGCTCAACAATCACCATCAGTACGTCTTCTTTAATAGGTAACTTTTCTGCTGACGGCGCAGCATACATTTTATGAAGCTCATACAACCGCTGTAACTCTTTAATTGGTTCTGGGTGATCGTCGACACGTAAATCTACTTTCACATCGTTGTAGCCACCGTATCCCGCCTCTTTTTGCAAAACATAAACCGCAGCAGACTGTTTGCCTCTGCTGTCGCCTCCGGCATGTTGAGCCGCTGATATGGCTTGCAGCAAGCGTTCAGCAAGTGGACCTGATGATTCTTCAAATGTTTTACTCATTTCGCTGACTGTTTTCTCACTGACGAGAATATTGCCTTGGCATGAGTGGTGTTTCCCTATTTTATGTCCTGCCCAATCGTAGCATTCGTGACCGGTGAAGGCACTTGCTTCGCCATCTGCATTAATGACAGCCACTTGACGCAAACTTCTGCCTGGATCATCAGCAATCAATTTATCAATCACTGCCTCAGGCGATAAACCTTTTTCCAATAACGCTAGTCCTTCTGGTCCGTAAGCCGTATTGGCCCACGATTGCGTGGCAACTGCCCCGACACCTGCTTTAGCCCATGGTACGACTGAACCAACCGCCAAAAATTTTGATTGTACCGCCACGCCCACTTCTCCCGTAGCCGGGTCCGCAGCAACAATTGAAAATGTCGCCACCAATTGGTCTTTTTTCACTTTGTTGTTCATGTATATGCCCCCCTTTCTTCTACTGTAATTCAATCAAGCAAAACTTTCCTGTTTCACAAATCGTATTTACAAAAAACCTGTAGAAATCCTAAAGGATTTCTACAGGTTTCAGCTTGTAGACAAAAGAATACTTACTCATTTTTTTGTATGCAGATGGGATTCTCCGCCCCCAGTGGACGCTTTCCGCGGACTCCGCGCTGAGCCTCCTCGTCGCAAGCTCCTGCGGGGTCTCATCACTTCGTTTTTCCGCTGGAGTCGCCACTGGCTGCTCCGAATCCTTTAGTGAGTAGAGAAAAATCTTTCCATAAGTTACTTTTAATATGAAGCGTCTTAAAGGATCTCACTTTATTTGTAGCAAGAAGCCTTCAACTGGGCTGGTCCACGGAGACTCCTGTGGGACAGCGAAAGCTGAAGACCCCGCAGGAACGTCAGTGACGAGGAGGCTGAAGCTGAGCCCACGGAAAGCGAAGTGGCCAGCCCAGTTGAAGAGTATGCATCACTATTTAGTTTAATAAACTTTGTCTACAGTCTGAAACCTGTAAAAATCCTAAAGGATTTCCACAGGTTTTTCATTTTTCTTGGATTGGCGATTGAGCGCGCTCGTTCTGTATTTCTTTTTATCCGTTTTTGATAATGCCTTGTACTCTTCTAAGAAAGTTTCGTATTTGGCAATGACATCTTTTGTGGGGCCATATTCTTTAACGACGCCAAATTCCAGCCATAAAATCTGATCACAGAACTTTTTCATTTGCGCAATGGAGTGACTAACAAAAAACATCGTTTTTCCTTTTTTCTTAAACTCCATCATTTTGTCTAAGCTTTTTTCAGAAAAGGCTTTATCGCCTACTGATAAGGCTTCATCTACGATTAAAATATCGGGATTCACACGTACCGAAATCGAAAAGCCTAAACGTGATTTCATCCCACTGGAATATGTTTTTACCGGCTGATCAATAAATTTTTCCAGCTCCGCAAATTCGATAATTTCATCTTCCATTTCAGAAATCTCTTTTTGAGAAAAACCAAGCATCAACAATTTGAGCTCAATGTTTTCACGACCTGACAACTTGCCATCTAGTCCTGCGTTTACTGCGATTAAAGCTACGTCACCGTTGCTTGTCACATCACCATTAGTTGAAGGAATAACACCTGCAATAATGTTCGCTAAAGTCGATTTCCCAGATCCGTTAATGCCAACAAGTCCGACAATCGATCCCTCTTCCACCGTGAAAGAAACATTTTGCAAAGCATAAAAATTCTCCCCATAGTCTTTATAAGGAACTAACAAATCAAGAAGTCGTTCAGATTTTTTCTTATATAATTTATAACGTTTTGAGACATTTTTCACTTCTACTGAATTAACCAAGATTTTCACATCCCATTTTATAAGAAGTCAATAAACTGACTTCTGAATTTCACGTGAAGATAAGAACCGACAAGGAATGTTAATGCGACGACTCCAACAAAATAAAGGGTATACGTTGGATTTTCAACAAAGTACCAGCCTTCGCCAAGTAGTGAATAACGATACCCTTCTATAACGTAATAGAAAGGATTGATTTTCAAGAACACTTGCCATGACTCTGGCAGCAACGTTGGCGGCCATAAAATCGGCGATAAATACAGCAGCATGCGCATAACTGATTGCAGCAGCATTTGCACGTCTCTAACAATAGTTGCCAGCGTCGATGTAATGAGCGAAAGGCTGAATAAGAAAACAAGAAGCCCGATGATATAAATCGGCAACTGCAAGTAATAAATGGAAACCGGAAAGCCAATAAATTGCAATACCAACATGCCGATAGCTAATAAAATCAGATGCGGATAGAACTGTGCAAAAATAGTATAATTTGGAATGACACTCATTGGGAAATTCATCTTGGCTAGCATCCTAATCTTGGTGTAAATCGACTTAGAAGCTTTCATGACACTACCGTTGATAAAGAACCATACGAGTATTCCAGCAAACATCCATTGGAAATAAGGAATATCACCAATTGCTTCCCGCTGCCTAATTCCAAATCCGAAAACAAACCAATAAATCATAATTTGGATAGCAGGGTTAATAATCTCCCAAGCTGCACCTAAATAATTTCCTCTTGTTAAGCTCCGTAATTCATAAACAGACAGTCGATTAATTAAATAAGAGAATTTCACTTGCTCTTTAAGAACTTTTATCGCTGATTTCATAGGTATCCTCACTTAATCACTTTTTATCTTATAGACTAACTTGCATCAATTACTTTAAAAAGGTGTTTACCACACGCTCCGTCGCTCGTCCGTCTTCAAGAGAAGAAAAGCGTTTTTTAAACTCAGCGAAAGCTTGATTTGATTGGACATCAACGTCTTTCAACTCACTAATTGCTTGAAACAATTCGTTTTCTGTTTGGACAATCGGACCAGGTGCCTCTTTTTCAATATCGATATAAAAACCACGCAATTGATCACGATAGTTTTCCAAATCGTACATAAAGAAGATAATTGGACGATTTAAATTGGCATAATCGAAAAACACCGAAGAATAATCTGTAATCAACATATCCGATGCCAAATACAAATCACGAATATCGGGGTAACGCGACACATCATAAACGATTCCCTCATACGCTGAGAAATCAAAGTTTTCAGCAACTAAGTAATGCATACGGGACAAGAGCACCCAGTCTTCACCGAATTCTCTTTCCCAGTTTTTCAAGTCAAATTGGAATTCAAATTTATACTTACCTTTTTGGTAAAATTCATTATCTCTCCAAGTAGGAGCATATAACATTATTTTCTTATGCTCAGTAATTCCTAAATCTTTCTTCAAATTGCTGATCAAAGTAGGCGAACTGTTGCTTAAAATATCGTTACGAGGATACCCCGATTCAATCACGTTTCCACTATAGTGGAAAGCACGTTTAAAAATGTCGGATGAATAGGCGTTAGGAGAAATCAAATAATCCCACTTCTCCGACTCCAACACGAAATTCTTTTTATAGGAATCTGTTTGGGTATTCGGCATATGAACTTCTTCTATATCTAGTCCAAGTTTTTTCAAAGGCGTACCATGCCAAGTTTGCAAGTATACGGTTCCTTTAGGTTTTGGCATCCATAAAGGCAACCTAACATTGTTTACCCAGTATTCCGCTCTTGGGAACGTCCAGAACCAGTTTAACGTAAACCTTTGAATATAAGGGACATTAAATTCTTCAAAAAGCTTCTTTGCACTTTTGTCGACACTCCATATAAGCGTATAGTCCGGGTGATGCTCTTTCATATATTCATATATAGCACGCGGATTATCACTAAATTGCTTGGCATGAAAACTTTCAAATACGACCAACTTTTTCTTTTTTGGAAGTTTTCCTAGCACAACAAAAACTGCGCGAAAAGCTCTTCTTGTATAATTACTATCTTTTAACTTTTTTATTTTTTGGATGAAACTCAAATTTTTCACCTAACTTCTTTCTAGTTAAATGGAGTGGACAAAATCTATTATTCTAAATAGCATCCAATCTCTTTTTATTTTATACTAACTATAAGCGTTTCTGCGGAACTTATGAATGCAACTTTTCTTCTATAAAGGCGTCTAATCACTCATACTTCTCCCATATTTCCAATAGCTATTACACATGATAACATATAAGATGGTATCATAGCATATTGTGAAAAAATCGAAAATAAGCATTTTTGGAGTGAATACATATATGAAGAAAGTAATAACTTACGGAACCTTTGACTTGATTCATCATGGGCATATAAACATTTTGAAACGAGCAAAAGAAAACGGAGATTATTTAATCGTCGGCTTATCCACCGATGAGTTTAATGCGATTAAAGGCAAAGCTGCCTATCACTCCTACGAAGAGCGAAAACTTATACTAGAAGCTATCAAATACGTTGATGAAGTGATTCCTGAAAGCAACTGGGGCCAAAAGGTGTCGGACATCACAAATAACAAGGTTGACTTATTTGTGATGGGATCTGATTGGGAAGGCAAATTTGACGAACTGATGGACTATTGTGAGGTTATTTATTTGCCGCGAACAGAAGGCATTTCAACTACTAAAATCAAGACAGATCTTTTTAATCGCAAATGATCAAAGAATTTGGAATTTCCATCTACCTCTTTCTGTTTAAAGTCCTGTTTGCCCTGTTCAAACTATTCCCGCTAAAAAACAAAACGGTCTTTCTTTCTTCTTTTGGTGATAATGCATTTTTTATTGCGAATGAGCTATCACAATCACAGAAACACCAAATGATTTTTATCAACCAAGCCAAATGCAAACTCGATTTCACTACCATTCCAACAGACAATAAAAAAATCTATAGCTTTGAAACATCCAATATTTTAGATACTTTTTTATCCATCTATCATTTGGCCACTTCAAAATATGTGTTTGTAGATAATTATGCCGGTGTTCTTTCCGTCATTAAATTTCGACAGGAAGTAAAATGCATACAATTATGGCATGCAGCTGGCGCTATTAAGAAATTCGGCTGGAGCGATCCTGAAACTTCGGCAAGAAGTGAACGAGCAAAGTTGAGATTTCAACAAGTGTATGATCGTTTCCAGTACATTCCTGTAGGTTCTCAACAGATGGCAGATATTTTTTCTGAATCTTTCCATGTGGATCAAAGTCACTTTATCCATACTGGCGTTCCACAAACAGATTTTTACTTTGATCCTGTCGCTAAAGAACAAGCACATACTAGATTGCAAAACTTTTACCCTGCCATTACTGGCAAAAAAGTTGTGTTGTATGCTCCTACTTTCCGTAAAAATTCGCTGAATAGTATGGAGCTCCAGTTGAATGTAGAAGAGCTTCTAGAAAGGTTAGACGAGCAGTACGTAGTATTGATTCGCCTTCACCCTTCTGTTCACGAGGTCACCAACTTTACTGAGCACCCACGTGTTTTGTTAGTAACTGATTACCCACACCTTAGCGAATTGCTTATTATTAGTGATATTTTAATTACAGATTATTCATCTATCCCGGTGGAATTTTCATTACTTGAGAAAAAAATGATTTTCTTCACATATGACCTTGAAGAGTATGGGAAAACGCAAGGCATATGGGCGGAAAATAGTCTATACTTCCCCGGTCCAATTGTAAAGACCACAAGCGAAGTACTTGATCACATTTTAGATCCGTCAATTGACTATGAAAAAATCGATCAATTCCGCAAGCATTGGAATACGTATTCGACAGGTACGAGCACTTCTCAACTAATTACCGTAATTTACGACCCCAATGACCTATAATTCAATTACCAGCAGTTCCTTAGATGGGATTGCTGGTTTTTTATTTTAAACTAAGTCGTTCATTTAAATTAATGTAAATTCACTATATTATTTCAAAATATTCAGTCATTAATAAGGCGAATCGACTAATTTTGTGGTATATTAAAAGTATAAAACTCACATTTCCCCTCCATATTGCCCCCTCTCCTATACATACGCTGACGCAATTTCAGCGCACTAACCAAAGGGGTGAGAAAGGTGCTTTCTTCAAAATGGGTAAAAGTCACAGCAGCGTTGCTTCTAATCTTATTTACCGTTTTTTCTTTCTCTAGTCAGTCACAAGCAGCAAGTTCCACATATATCTCAAAAGGCAATACAACGAGTAAAGTGGTTGCTCTTACGTTTGATGATGGTTCAGACGGTACTAACATTAACAAAATTTTAGATGTCTTGTCTGCCAACAAAGTAGATGCTACGTTTTTTTTAACAGGGTCTGGCGCGAAAAACCATCCTTCATGGATCAAAAATATTTCAGCTAAAGGTCACCAACTTGGCAACCACTCTTATTCACATCCTGACTTCACAAAACTGTCAGCTGCCAAAATCAAAAGTGAGCTTGATACGACAGAAGCAACGATTAAAGACATTACTGGACAAACAACCAAACCAATTTTCAGAGCTCCATTTGGGGCATCTAATTCAGCTGTTTTAAAAGCTGTTGGGGATGCTGGATACTCTCACACCATTCAATGGAACATTGACACTGTCGATTGGAAAGGCGTTTCTTCCACACAAATCACCAATAAAGTTATGGATAATATTGTGCCTGGATCTATTGTGTTAATGCATACAGGTGCAGGAGCCTCCGGAACTCCAGGAGCTTTGCCTAGCATGATTAGCAAATTGAAAGCAAAAGGATACACATTTGTTACTGTGTCCGAATTATTGAATTTACCTTCCACTCCTGTCAGCGGTACTAAATATACAGTTAAAGCTGGCGACACCCTTTACGGCATCGCGAGAAAATTCAATGTCACTGTTTCTGAACTGGCTAAAGCCAATAACATCACCAACTATAACTTGATCCATGTCGGTCAAGTACTTACCATTCCAGGAAAAACCACACCCCCTCCGGCTACAGCTGTTAAATACACAGTTAAAGCTGGTGATACGCTTTACGGCATCGCCAGAAAATACAATGTTACGGTCTCAGCATTGGCTAAAGCCAATAACATTACTAACTACAACTTGATCCATGTGGGTCAGGTCTTAACGATTCCAGGAAAAACTACACCTCCTCCAGCTACGTCTATTAACTACACGGTTAAAGCTGGTGACACGCTTTACGGCATTGCACGAAAATACAACACCACAGTTGCTAAAATAGCCGCTGCCAATAATATTTCGAATGTCGATGCAATTCGCGTAGGTCAAGTGTTAGTAATTCCACAATAATTTTTCTCTACGCATTTAAAGAAGCTGGAAGTTATTTCTTCAGCTTCTTTTTCGTGTTTACTAATTTCTTCAAATTTCAAGTTATATGAATATTTATACCTATATTATAAAATTAAAGCCAAATCTATAATAGTATAGATATTCCATTTTTTATAAACAGGAGGAAGAAAATGAAGCGTTTAGTTGGATTTTTAGTCGTTTTTGGGTTTGTACTTAGTACATTGCCGCTATCTGCATTTGCGATCAAGTCGGATGAGGCTGAATTTAATGCATTTTTAGTAGAAATCAATTGGGAAAAGCAAGATTATCTAGACTACTTAGCAAGCAAAGACTGGTCTTTAGATGAGTTTGAAACAATTGATGAACTAGGGACACCTTTAACTGAAAAAGGCATTCAGCTTTTAACAGAAAAGCTAGAGATGACCCGTACAGAATTAAATGAGTTGCTTTATGAATACGGTGACCTTGAATATGGCGAAGATGTACTTGATGGTGTCTACTTAATTTTCATTGAAGATGTTGAATACTTTAGTGAATTTTATTTAGATGATTACACAGGTACACCGATTGACGATGAAAACCTACAAGAATTAATGGATAACTTTGGCTTTGCATCAGAACAAGAGTTAGAAGAATTTTTACAAGGTTATTCTGATTCTCTAGAAAACTACGACTTTATCGAAGACTTAGAAGAATCCCTTCTTTTTTATACAGAAATGGATGATTACGAGTTAGATTTCAACGGCCTTTTCACTGAACTTGGATTGACTGAAGAAGAAGTGGAAAGATTGATTGCTCATTTAGAAACCTTAAATTATGAAGATCCTGCATTTGAAGAACAATTAACACAATTAAGTGATCGCATGATGGCCATGGAAGATTTTGAAACAGCTGACGAATTAACAGCCGAACAAATTGCCGAAATGATGGATATTTATAGCGACATGATTAACTTGTTTGAATTGAAAACAACGTACTTTTTTGTAAAAGATGGCGTGAAAAAGCCGGTTTCATTGGCTACATTAATGACACTTCAATCAACTGAAGGTGCAGACTTATTAATTGAAATCTACAATCTAAAAGATGTATTTTTAGCGGATGTTTTGTTGACTGCTGATATGTTTGGATCTGATTTAATTGCTGATACAGGAAAAGACTTAGGAGCGGTAGAAACAATCATTTCAACTCCTACTGTGACACAAAAACCAACTGCCTCTACACCAAGTGCAACAAAAACGGTTAAAGGTGGCAAACTACCAGTTACTGCTTCTAACTTTGTGCCTACTTTACTTTTCGGACTGGCGCTACTTTTAAGTGGAATTATTTTATTCCGTCGCTTGAGAGCTGAAAAAATTTAATGATGAACGACCAACTAAAAAAAAGAAGAAGCAAAAAATCGCTTCTTCTTTTTCTATCGATTGCCTTAGTTGTTTCCGGTTTATGGTTTAGCACAACGAGCACAGCAACTTTTATCAAAGGTTATATGCTTTACAAAACGGGACATGCGGAAGCTAAAGACTTTAGTGGCAAACCCGTGTCTCCACGTTTTGAACTAGATGAAACACATACTAAAAATGACTTACTGAATCTTGAGTATCCACAAAAACCTGAAGTTGGCGACTTGATGGGAGAATTATTTATTCCAAAACTTGAAGCCAGCCTACCCATTATTCATGGCACAGACGAAGATGAGTTAGAAAAAGGCGTCGGCCATTTTGCACAAAGTGTACTGCCCGGTGAAGATGACAATTCCGTATTGTCTGGACACCGAGATACCGTCTTCCGCGAACTGGGTAAAGTCGGAAAAGGCGACCTTTTAACGGTCACAACCTATTCAGGCACTTTCACGTATAAAGTGCGTCAAGTTCGAATCGTCGATCAAGACGACCGTACCGTTATAGTTCCAAAACCAAAAGCTACCTTAACCGTTTCTACATGCTATCCATTCGATTATATTGGATATGCTCCAGAACGCTATATATTAGTAGCTGACTTGGTTTCAAGTAAATAAAAGAGCGGTGAATTGACTTCACCGCTCTTTTTTCTTTCTATTTTTAGTTACGAACTTCTTTTAGCTTCTAGCAGTTTTTGAACTTCATCGTATATGCGTCGACTATTGTTTTGATCTTGATACTTAATAATCCCTGTAATTTCGTATTCGAAATTCGCAAAGTTACTCTTAATTCGATCTTCAATAATGGTCACAAGCTCTTCCTCAAAAGACCCAATCCCACCGATAAACGTTTCTTCAATAGGACGTAAAATGCCTTTACGGAAAAATCGTTCTACATCAAAATGATAGTAAACGACCGGTTTGTTGAGTAAGGTAAAGTCAAAACTAACACTGCTATAATCTGTTATTAACAAAGCATGGTCAATTAGCAATTGCTGAACGGTTTGTGAGCCTAGTGGGATAAATTTAATGCGTTCATGCATATCTTCAATTTCACTTTGGAAATAATCTTGCGCACGATAATGTGGATAAAAGTTAATATTCACATTGTACTCTTCAAGAAGTCCCAATAATTTTTCATTTTGGATTAAGTTGGAATAAGCCATGAAATATTCACTCTTCAAAAATTGTTCATCCGTGTTGATCCAATCACGCCATGTTGGCATCAGTAAAATGTCTTTAGGGGGATCGACTTGGATGAGATTATCAAAACGCGCCAAACCAGTTGCGACCACTTCATGGTCGTCATAACCCATTTCGTCCATTACAATTACTTTCTTTTCAGGTTCGGAGCTCACAATAAACAAATCAAATGGCATATCGTAATTTTTCTTATGGTATTCCACGTTTTTGCGTCCTAATACGCCATGTTGAAGGAATATTTTAATCGTTTCTTCATACCCAAAAAACCCTTTTGCTGGCTTATAAGGCAGGATATTTTCTAAATCGTGTGTGCCAAGTAACACTTTGGCTTTAAAGGCAATTTCAAAATGTCGATCGGACCCAAAAATCAATACATTTGGAAGGTGCTTAATGTGTTCATAATCTGTACTGTCTTCTTCTATTACATAATAAGCTTCGATCGTTGTATGTTTTTGTAGCCATTTGAAAAAGACAATGCCATTGTCTTGAGCGGTATTCGTGCGCTCTCCCATCAACCAAACATTTTCATCTTTTGTTTGTGTATCTTGCGGGATTTCCACATCTTTTCTTACAGTAAACGATTCTACTTTCACGTTGTTAAATGGCGTCGTTGTAATCATGAAATGATGCTCATTGCCGTTATCATCAAGTTGTTTCATATAGCTATAGTAATTATCCTTTTTATACTGCGCTTTAGTGTATCTGATTTTTTCTTTTCGGATAACTTCTTGTGAATTGTTTTCAATCACGACAAACAAATCAAGAACGGTTTTATCTTTACTTTTTATACCGATCAAATCTAAACTTTTAAAATCAATGGAAAACTCTCCAGAAATGGGCACTTGAAGCGATTCTTGAGACGCTCGGTCTTCTATCAGTAAGTAAGCTTTAGAACCTATAAACTCTTCGATTGACCCTATGATGCCTTCTATTTTAAAATCTGTTACTTCACGGATAGATTTTTTAAGCTTAGCTGGAGTCATTGCTAATCCTAGAGACAAATCTTTTCGTCGGTAAAATTTAAGTTTAACCAGCTGTGAATTCGAGATTACTTTGTACCGCGTCGTGGTATTTTGCAATGTTCGCTTGTCTAAACTAAAGCGATAAACTTTAGGTTCTTCACTATGCTCCACAAGGAAAAAACGTTTTACAAATAGATTGTCCAATAAATTGTTCATTGGCAAAACGGTTTGAAAAAGACCGTTTTTGTTATTTAAGGGATAAGTTTCGAGCAGGCCGCTTTTCGGTTCATCTACTTGAAGCGAGTATTCCACATTCGGCACTTTATCCCCTAAAGAAAATGATAAAAGAAACTCAGAAACTTGTTTTTCTTCTATCGAGATAGAATCAGTTTCCATCGCATGTGGTTGCAATTCCATATACAAAAAAGAGTCTCTACGGAGGATTTTATACTGATGGTGATAAGAATTGAAAGAGTCATTAAACTCATCCTCCAGTTTTACTGAATACAACTTGTTATCCGCATAAAGAAACACTCTCCATAAACCTGCAGCCATTTCAGAAAAGTCCTCGAAAACAAAAGGGTTATGTCCAGCTTCCCGTTTCCCAGTTAATACACGGAATTGAAAGTTGTTAAAAGCATACAGTTCAATACTTTCAACATCTTCGCTCACACTATTTGGCAACTCTATAGTCATGGATAAATTTTCATACTGTACGGAGTTTACGATAGCCTTGATCGAACGATCCATAAAGAAAAAATCAGCAAATCGATTGTTTATAATGATGTTCTTTTTTACTTTTGTTGATAACAGTTTATTGGCGATTAATATCGATTCTTGAAAATCACCTGCTTTGTACATGTCATGTTCTGTGATCCATATTTTTTTATTGTTTATTGTCAACTGGATACTCGAACTCGATGTGACCGAAGAAAGTAAGTGTTTTGGAAGTGATACAACCAAGCTGTTTTTCCCCACAAACTTACACGTCAATGGATAAACTTCTTCGTTGACTAGAAATTCTGCTTTAGCAATTTTTTTTCGAGTAAAGAAGTTTGACAACTGAAATTGAAAAAGCAAATTTTGCTCATCAAAATAGTATTCTTCTACTTCTACTCTTTTTACTAATATTCGTTTCACCTTGTTTTTAACTCTTTTTAAAATCATAGCTCTTTATCTCCTAGACAATTTTATTCTGCAATATCTTATGTTATCATCCTTCTAATTTCTGTCAATTGAATTAAGGATAGACAGCCAGCAAAAGAATACTTATACTGTAATAATGTGACCAGCTACATACTTATAGTTGTTTACTCAAATAAAGAAATAACCTGGCTGTTTTTGGCTTAGGGAATCAATTGGAGCAATCAAGTGAAAAATTTAAATGAAATCAATATTATAAGAGCCATTATGTGTCTTGCTATTGTTGTTACCCATTCCATCTCAAATTATTTAAGAAATATAGAAGTCGATCAAGTTGCTTACGATCAATATATCGTATGGATCCGGTTTGCACTGCTTTGCTCTACCCCAATCTTTATTTTATTATCTGAAACTCTTTTATCAAAAAACTATCCAAATGGATTGAAAAAAGGATTCTTCGCTAAACGAATACAATTTATTTTAATCCCTTATTTATTGATTGGGTTAATCGTTAGTTACCGTGGTTCAGCTAGAGACTTCTCGTCTTTTCTTGACGTAGCTCTCCAAAAAGTAGTATTTGGCCAATGGTACGGATTTTTTGTCATTGTCATTTTCCAATTTTATATTTTGCACTGGCTAATCGGAAAATATTTAGCGCGCGTTAATCCTATCGGGCCGATTCTCGTGTCGTTTGCTATTTCTTTTGCTCATGTATATTGTTTTGTTCATGTTGCTACGTATGAAAATTTCATCTTAACAAATTATCCGTTATGGTATAAAACCCATATTTTTATGTGGTTGTTTTATTTTATTGTCGCATTTTATATCGGTCAATACTATGAACAACTTATCACATTTTTAACCACTAAAATATGGATACCCATTTTGACGACAATGACGAGTTTTGGAATTATTATGTACAATTATATCGAATTGGACTATACAAGAATTTCAAGTGAACGCTATGATATGTTGCTGTATTCTGTGAGTGTCTTCTTTCTTTTAGTAACATTAATCCGTAAGTTTAATTTTAACAACCAGACATTAGTCATGATTAGTAACTTCTCATTTTTCATCTATTTAACACATATGATTTTCTTGCCTTACTTTGTTAAACTTTCAATGACTTTCGGTGAAAATTTCTTCACATACGTCATCACCATGACGTTCCTGACAATCTCATCTTGCATCGGCGTGGCATTCTTATTTTATCAAAATGGTTTCACGCGTCACTTTACAGGAAAGATCAAATACTTGGAACCAACATCTCCAAAACCAAAACAACCATCGTTCAATAAGGACACACGTCAAGTCAATTATGAGCAATAAAATTTGTTTCACGATCATGAAAAACCGCCTATCAGCATAATAAGCTGATAGGCGGTTTTTTACAGTCATCTTATTCTTTATTCACGATATCCGAAACATAGTAAAAACCATATTCATCCATTACAATGGTGTACGTTTTGCTACGTTCTTGAACGGACCAATTACCCGCTGCATCTTTGAAATCAAAAGCTTCTTCCGTGTGAACAATTGCATAGTCGTCAAAGATTTCTACGCCTGAGATTTCTAACTTCGTAAAATTGAATTCCATGCCTTTTCCTGTGATATCTGAAATATACTCGCTAATGCCATTGTAAATTTCACTTTGGTACACAAGTAAATTCTGCACATAGAAAAAGTCTTGTTCTTTTAATGCTAGCTCATAGTAGTAACGGAAATCTCCGATAAACTCACTTAAGTTCGCTTCGTCAAACTTCATTTCCAAATCAATATCGTATTCATAATCTTCATCTTCGTAGCTATTAAAATCATCGTATACATTA
This sequence comes from Planococcus donghaensis, assembly GCF_001687665.2. NCBI lineage: Bacteria > Bacillati > Bacillota > Bacilli > Caryophanales > Caryophanaceae > Planococcus > Planococcus donghaensis. Next base: position 2,427,279 of record NZ_CP016543.2, read on the forward strand.
AACACGGTAGAGACTTCTTCTGCCGTCATTGGATTGGTTACCCATTGAGATAACTGCTCGTGCATCGAATACAAAGGAATTGAAAAACCGATTGAATCGCCTTCTTCAATAACTAAGGAATTGATCCCAATGACTTTCCCAGTTGTGGCATCAACTAAAGGGCCACCACTGCTTCCTGGCGCAATTTTAGCATCGATTTGATAAATGTCTTCATACGTAAACTCTTGGTAGAAGTCACGATCAATTCCCGTTAAATAACCAATTGATGCTGTGTTTTCTAAACCAGCAGGACTGCCAAGTGCAATAACTTCCGTTCCAACATCCGTCTTGTCCATTTCAGCTTCTAGCGGCGTAATGCCTTCAAATGCTGCTACGTGAATCAGTGCAATATCCGATTCACCAGAAATTCCGACCACTGTACCCGGATGGTCTTGTCCATTAATGTTGCGAACGACCACATCGGTGTACCCAGCCACAGCATGAGCGTTTGTTACGACCATTCCCGTATCTGAAAACAAGAATCCTGATCCTTGCCCACCTTCTGTTAAAACGGTATAAACTTTTTGTTGTACTTCCTTAATAATTGCTGTTTTTTCCTTTTTCTTTGGCTCTACTTTTTCCTCTTGTTCAGAAGGGGGCACGACGTTTTCGACTTTAGTTACCGTACCTGCTGCTTGTTCTTCAGCTGGTACCGTTTCTTCAGGTTCTTCTATTTTTTCCGGCTCTTCTGCTACTTCTGGTTCTTCTGGTTCTTCTGGCTTTGTCTCAACTAGTTCCGGCGGCTCCGCATTATTGCTCATTAATTGTGCAGACCCGATTCCTACACCGAGCAAAGTCAACACTAAAATAATAGCGTATGTAAGCTTACGCTTTTTGTGTTTTTTATTTCGAGTCTGTATAAGTGAATGCCCGCAATCTTTACAGTATTTTGAGCCCTCAACGTTTTCAGCTCCACAGTTATTGCATTTCATAGTTGTACCTCCTTGATGATCTAGCATAAAGTTCTTTATTTTCTTCCATTATAAACCTTATAACGTCAAACAACTACCAAGGGTTGCAAGATGTAATGAAGTCTTCGCATTTGTAATAAATCTATATATTCAGAACATAATCTTACCAATAAAATCAAATAAATATTGTATTTTATAAATAAAATGTAAAATTTTAATAATAATATCTACTTTAATCTTCCATATAATGATATAATCGATTCAGTTAAATACTAATTTTTAGGAGATGATAATTTGAAAGAATTTCTAGATGTATTTAAGAAAACCTTGGATTTTAAGAGTAGATCACGCCGCAAGGAATACTGGATGTTTATCCTATGGACCACTATCATTTCAGTTGTTTTATCTATTATTGAAATTGTAGCAGGATTAGAAATCGCACCAGATATTGGACTATTAAGTACGATTTTTACTCTTGTCATTTTAATTCCTAGTATATCGGTCACCGTTCGCCGATTACACGATATCGGTCGTACAGGCTGGTGGCTATTGCTTAGCTTTATCCCGATTCTTGGATGGATTGCTTTATTCGTATTTACCTTACTAGATAGCGAATCAGGCAGCAATAAATACGGTTCAAATCCAAAAGAATTTGAACATGATTTCAAGCCGGTCAATAACTAAAGATAAAAACACACCGCAATCGTCGAAAGACAATTACGGTGTGTTTTTATTTCACATCAATTTCCTGTAATGTTTTTTGAACTGTGACTAATTGGTCGAATTGATCGGTTAAGTCTGTTGGTTCTGTTTGTCGTGAAATTGTAGTCGTATCTTGTATCAATCGATTCAAGGTTGATTGATAACGTCTGTATTGATCAGCGTTTATGGTATTTTCTCCTTCTATTTGCGCAGTTAAAATCTGTAGTTTCTTCTCTACCTCTATTAATTGGTTTTCATAAGGAATACGTAGTTCACCATTCTCGTGAGAGGCTGAGGATTCTTTTATTTGATCCGTTTGTGTGTTTAGTTGCGTCATCCAAACAAATCCCATAACCAGAATGAAAATAGATGTTTTCAAAAACAAAGTGTTCAACTATTTTTCCTCCTTCAAACGATTAGTCGTTACATTTAGTTTATCTCATCCACTAAATGCCGTCCCTTCTCTTTTGAAGTCTTTAACATTTCTTAACCCCTAATTTACAATCGATTTATCGCATCGTAGTTTTCACCATTGAACTTCGGAGGATTAGCAGAAATGTATCGAGCTCCTGCTTTGTTGTGTCTTTTGAAATTGATAGTCGGATAAATTTCCGAGCAGCATCTTGTGCGATGCCTATAGCACTCATTGCAGACATTGCTTCACCAGCACCAATTTTGCAGGCAGTTCCTGTAGAAATGGCCACCTCATGTCGATTACACTCGAGCATCATCCATTGCCCTTCTACGTGTGGTAATAAAAGCCCTAAAATAAATGGTGATTTTTCAGCACTCTTTCCGATCATCTCCACCTCTTTTGGTAAGTGCTCTAGTAAATAAGACTGCAAACTTTCAGCGTGCTGAAAAACTTGTTTTTGTTCTGATATGGCTTCTTTTGCAGCAATAGTTGCCGATACAATTGCTGGAACGTCTATCGTTCCGGCGCGAAAGCCTTGTTGATGGACAGTTCCCTCATAAGTCGACTCCCAGTGGATACTAGGATTTACCCACACAATGCCGACTCCTTTTGGCCCCCCGATTTTATGGCCAGAACAAACAGCACTTGTAACACCAAGACTAGTTAAATCTACTGGAATCTTTCCGAGAGCTTGGACACCATCACAGTGAAAAGGCACCCCATTTTCTTTCGCAACTGCTGCACATTTTGTGATCGGCTGAACGGCTCCCATTTCTGAGTTGACCAGCTGTATCACTACTAATGCTGTTTGGTCTGTAACCATTTTTTTATATTCATCAATCTCAAGAACTCCATCTTTACCCATTGGTACATAACGAATGCTGTACCCTTCTTTTTCTAACTCGTGCAATGTTGTTAGTACAGAAGCATGTTCAAGTTGCGTGGTAACAATTTCTCGTTGCTCCTCTTTTCTTCCACGCAACAATGAGCGAATGGCCAACTGGTTGCCTTCTGATGCGTTGCCGGTAAAATAAACTCCTTCTTCTCGAACATTGAGCAAGTTTCCCCATGTACGCTTGCACCCTTCATATAACTGCAAGGCATCTGAGCCCTTGTCATGCAAACTTTGCGTATTTCCGAAAACCTCTTTAGCTGCAGTAACATAAGCCTCAATAGCCGATTCGCGCATAGGAGCAGTTGCAGCATAATCCAAATAAATGGTCATTTTTTCATCATTTCCTTCACATGCGATATTTTAATCTTGTAATCACTTTAGCTTTATGTCATTAATAGTGTCAAGACACTTGTAAAGTTGGTGTAAACTTATGTTTGATGTTTGTATAATCGGAGGCGGTATCGCTGGATTAATGTTAGCCCATTCTCTTCCTTCTTCTTTATCCATCGCCGTCCTCACGAAAGAAGATTCATTTTCAAGTAATACGGCGTTAGCACAAGGAGGAATTGCCGCAAGTATTGGTCCAGGAGACCACCCAACTAGTCATGCTATGGATACTTTATCTGCTGGCGCAGAGCATGCACATGCAAAACGTGTAAACCTATTAACAACTGAAGGTCTAGCCATAATCGAAAGCTTGTTATCACGAGGATTACCTTTTGATGCCACGGAAGAAGGACTCCCGCTCTTGGGTCGAGAAGCAGCACATTCCACAAAACGAATTCTTCATGCAGGTGGCGATCAAACAGGAAAAATGTTTTTACAGTATTTCTTAGCCGTAACAGAAGATCACGTTAAACGCCTGCCATACAGTTCGGTTCTTGAGCTCATTGTAAGAGACGGGGAATGCGTTGGTGTGTGTGTAGAAGACGCCCTAGGCAACCGTTCTACCATTCAAGCGCATCATACCGTTTTAGCGACTGGGGGAATCGGTCAATTGTATAGTCAAACTTCCAATTCTTTCGTCGCTACAGGGGATGGCTTATCGCTAGCCTTTCACGCAGGTGCCGTATTAGAAGATTTGGAATTTGTTCAGTTTCATCCAACCGTTTTGACTCTTCATGGCCAATCTCATGGGTTGATTTCTGAAGCAGTTCGCGGGGAAGGTGCATTGCTCGTCAATGCTGCTGGACAACGCATCATGACCGGTATTCACCCATTAATGGAACTTGCGCCAAGAGACATTGTTGCTCGTGCCATTGAACGACATTGGCAACAAAAAGGTCCTGTTTTTTTAGATGCTCAATCTATCGAGCAATTCGAGTTAAAATTCCCTTCTATTTTCAAAAATTGCACTGATCTACATATCGATCCTGAACGAGAGTTGATCCCTGTTAGACCCGGTGCTCATTTTCATATGGGTGGAGTTCAGACTGACGAATGGGGTGCAACAACAGTTCCCCGTCTTTATGCCATCGGAGAAGTTGCATCCACTGGTGTACACGGCGCAAATCGTCTAGCCAGCAATTCCTTGTTAGAAGGTTTAGTGTTCGCGAAACGGTTAGCGAGCAAATTACTATGTACCGGCTTTAACTTTGTGGAAAAAGAGATTCATTTAGCCGATGGGACAAAAGAATTCATTTTACCTGCTGATTTGCAATTGCGCATGACACAACAAGTGGGGATTTTAAGAAATGTGGAGACTTTACAAAAATTCAATGCCGACTTCCCTTTACACCGATTTGATTTGCAGCAATATTCTAGTCAGCATATAAAGGACATTCACCGGTATACCGCTAGCAGTTTAATTGCCACAGCTGCCTTACTGCGAAAAGAAAGTCGAGGCGCGCATTACCGTGACGATACACCAGAAGCTTCTACGCAGTGGACAGGTAAAACAGTCGAATTGTCTTTAGCCGGCCACACATTTGGAAAACGTTTAGTACAACAAAAGGAGACCGTGTTATGAATCGATTAAAAGCTGAAGAAGCGATTAAAGCATTTTTATTAGAAGATATTGGAGACCGTGATTTGTCATCTATCCTTTTTAGTCCAGAAGATCAAGGTGAAGCAGTTGTTCGGCTAAAACAACGTGGAGTTATCGCCGGCTTACAATGCTTTCAATGGGGATACAACTTATTAGATCCTGCAGTGACAGTAGAGATTTTAAAAAAAGATGGCGATTGGGTAGAGTCTGATGAAGCGATTGTTCGCTTAAAAGGCCCTGTTGCCGCGTTATTAGCAGGCGAACGAGTACTTTTAAATTTGGTGCAACGTATGAGTGCGATTGCAACATTGACTGCGAAGTGTGTGGAAGCTTTAAATTCTCCCCACACACGCATTGCCGACACAAGAAAAACCACACCTGGACTGCGAATATTTGAGAAATATGCGGTGCGGATTGGTGGTGGATTTAACCACCGGAATGGACTATACGACGCTGTCATGTTAAAAGACAACCATATCGCCGCAGCTGGGTCTATCTGCCAAGCCGTAAAAAAAGTGCGCGAACAAATTGGACATACGATCATGATTGAAGTTGAAATTGAAAATTCAGCTCAATTACAAGAAGCGATCGAAGCACGCCCTGACATTATTATGTTCGACAATCAACCCCCGGAAACGCTAGCTGAATGGGTAAAACTCGTGCCAGATTCGATCTGTACAGAAGCTTCGGGGGGCATCGGATTAGAAAATTTAGCTGCCTACCGTCATACGGGGGTCGATGTAATTTCTATTGGAGCATTAACTCATAGCGTTCATAATCTTGATATCAGCATGAACCTGTCTATCTCACCCAAGGAGGCAATTTATCAATGACTCTATTTCTAAAAGAATTACAACAAGAAGAGGCAATGCCCGCATCTTACTTGCAAACAACAACTGAAGAACTGCATAAACGGGCACAGCTAGCTCGTGCAAAACTTGGAGATCGGTTGTACATACTCGGACATCATTACCAAAAAGACGAGGTCATTCGCTACGCTGATGTCACAGGAGATTCACTTCAACTTTCTCAAATTGCGGGTCAGCAAACGGCCGATTATATTATTTTTTGTGGTGTTCATTTTATGGCCGAAACCGCAGACATTCTGACAAGTTCTGAGCAAGCCGTGATTTTGCCGGATATGCGCGCCGGTTGTTCTATGGCAGACATGGCCAATATTGATCAAACTGAACGCGCTTGGTTGCACCTGCAAGAACTTTTTGGTGATACGATTGTGCCATTAACTTACGTCAATTCAACTGCAGCGATTAAAGCGTTTGTCGGTCGTAACGGCGGAGCAACCGTTACGTCTTCTAATGCCGAGCCTATGGTGCGCTGGGCGTTAACTCAAAAACAACGCATGCTGTTTTTGCCAGATCAACACTTAGGACGAAATACAGCTGTGAAGTTAGGCATTCCACTCGAACAAATGGCCATTTGGGATCCGATTAAACAAAAACTCGAAGCCCAATGTCCGCTAGAAGACGTTCAAGTGATTTTGTGGAAAGGCCATTGCTCTGTTCACATGAATTTCCTGCCGAAACATATTGACAACTTACGGAAAAATGAACCCAATCGCAACATTTTGGTGCATCCGGAATGCACGTATGAAGTGGTGAGCCAATCTGATTTTGCCGGGTCGACAAAATACATTATTCATATGATTCGAGCGGCTGAACCCGGTTCCAAATGGGCAATCGGCACCGAGATGAATTTGGTAAACCGGCTAATTGCGGATTACCCCGAACTTGATATTGTGTCGTTAAACCCTTATATGTGCCCTTGTTTAACAATGAACCGCATCGACTTGCCCCATTTAACATGGGCTCTCGAAGAATTGGTAGCAGGACGTGTAATCAACCGCATTCAAGTCGATACGCAAACTGCGATTGAAGCAAAATTGGCTTTGGAAAAAATGATGTAGCTAGAAGAAGGCACATTGCCCTCTTTTTTGTGCGAGGTGCGGTTTGCGGCGATTGAGGTGCGGTTTTATTCCTTTAAGGTGCGCTCTTTACCTTTTGAGGTGCGGAGTTTCTGTTACGAGGTGCGCTCTTCGCTTATTGAGGTGCGGTTCCATCAATTGCACACAAAAAAGCCATTCCACAAAAGGAATGGCTTCATCTATTTATTGAGAACGAGTCATTCTGCGACCGCGTCCATCATAAGCTATTTGATTTTTAGAGCGTTTTTCTTTTTCTTCGATTTCACGGAAGCGGTTTTCAATTGCTGCTGACACCAATCCGAGAACTGTACCAAATGCCGCTCCTGCAGCTACTTCAACAGGTTGATGACCCAGTAATTCTTTTAAATCTTTTTCGCGTTCCACAAATTCAAAGCTTGGAAACTCTCCCGAAAATTTCACAAAGCTGTCTTCTAGTTCATTGACCAGTCGCGCGATTTCGCCTGTATGGCGACGTATCCCTTGTGCATCGTACATGACGATGACTCCGAAGACAATTGCTAGTGCCGTTTCTGTATGGCGTGCACCTTTATTCGCTGCTACGTATGCCGCAAGCGCTGATACCCCTGCTGAGTGAGAACTTGGCATGCCCCCAGTCGTAAAGGCTTGTCGCCAATCCCAATTACCCGTTACGGTTTTGTGTGTCACAATTTTCAACGCTTGTGCGACACCAATTGCACCTAACGAAGTGATCATTCCTCTATTCATCTTTCTCATCTACTCATCCCCCATTTTCAGCTTGGCAACTGGTTGTTGCCGGATTATATACTTCTTTACCCAAATTCAGAAGAGAATATGTAACCCTAACAAAAATAGAGTGTTACTAACTAAAAAAACTCCTGTGCAATCAGTAATCTGATTGCACAGGAGCTTAAATTTAGTTTGAACTTTGAGCAGATACATCAACTGGATGTGTTGCTTCATAAAGCAAGTTTTCCAATTCAGAGCGGTATTCTTCCTTTTGTTCTTCAGACCATACAAGCGTTTTGCTCATATAAGCGATGACGTTCTTTTTATGTGCATGTACCCAGTGAATATCGAAGAACAAGGCACCTGTACGACGGATAAAGAAGTCGACTGGTTTAAATGCTGATTCGTATTCCATTGAATAACGCAACATCGCGTATACAATTGGATCGAGTCCAGCTTCCGCTGCATCATCTAATCCTTGTGTATAGAAGTGCAAGACTTTATCAACGTTTGAACCATAACGACTCACAAGCATATCCATCGCGTCAGCCGTTAGTCCCATACTAGCCGCTTGGTTTACACGGTCAGCTCTGAATGTTTTAAGTCCTTTCGAACCGCCTACTTCCCCACCAGAAATCGGCAAGCGTTTCGTCGAACTTTTCGGATACTTGGTTCCTTGCTCTTTTTGCAATTGCTCAGCCACAAGGTCGACAATGCTTTCACCCATCTTACGGTAACCGGTCAATTTACCACCCGCAATTGAAATTAACCCAGAATCTGAAATGAAAATTTCATCTTTACGTGAAATTTCTGATGGGTCTTTGCCATCTTCGTGAATCAATGGACGCAATCCAGCCCAACTTGACTCCACATCTTCTTTTGTAATTCCGACTTCAGGAAACATAAAGTCTACGGCTTTCAAGACATAAGCACGATCTTCTTCGGTCATTGTTGGGTGAGCAATATCTTGCTCGTACACCGTATCGGTTGTCCCCACATATACTTTTCCTTGGCGTGGAATTGCAAACGCCATCCGGCCGTCTGGCATATCAAAATAAATTGCTTGTTTTAATGGGAAACGACGACCATCAAACACTAAGTGAATGCCTTTCGTCAATTGCAACGTTTTACCGAATTTCGAATGATCTTTGTCACGCAACGTGTCTACCCAAGGTCCAGCTGCATTGACAATTTTTTTCGCAAAAATTTCGTGAACGTTGCCATCAATCTGATCTTCAACACGGACACCAACTACTTTGCCATTGTCATAAATAAAGCTTTTTACTTTGGCATAGTTCATTGCCATTGCGCCTTTTTCGATCGCTTTTTTCATCACTTCCATCGTTAAACGCGCGTCATCTGTTTTGTATTCTACGTAATAGCCTCCGCCTTTAAGTTCTTTTTTCTTCAATAAAGGCTCACGACGCAATGTTTCTTCTTTGCTTAACATTTTGCGGCGTTCAGATTTTTTTACACCAGCTAAAAAGTCATACACCCGAAGACCCACATTTGTGCTAAGTGGCCCGAATGTTCCACCTTTATAAAACGGCAATAACATCCATTCAGGAGTCGTTACATGTGGTCCGTTTTCATAAACGATTTCGCGTTCTTTCCCTACTTCTGCAACCATCTTCACTTCAAATTGTTTTAAGTAACGCAAGCCACCGTGAACCAATTTTGTCGAGCGGCTACTTGTACCTGCTGCAAAATCTTGCATTTCGACTACCGCAATGTCCATACCGCGAACAGCCGCATCTAATGCAATTCCTGCACCTGTAATTCCGCCCCCAATGACTAAAACATCTAATTGGGATTGTTTCATTTGGTTATATCGATCATTTCTGTTTAAACTTGAAAATTTCATAAGTTCATCTACTCCTTCTGTTTTGTTTGAGGTATAGCCATTTATTTACTTAAGTTGATCCGCCAAAAAATTGCATTCGTACAAAATGGCTAATGTGAAATATGGAGAAAACAGTTTAAAAAATGGCTCTTTCTAACTTGTATACCCATTTTTCCAAATAAAAAGAGAGATCCAGGCACAGTTACAGAATTTTTTCTGTAAAACTGGCTTGGTCTCTCAAAGTCTCCGGCCGTAAATCTCTCGTTATTAACTTTTATGTTATTTTGCTGGTTTAAATAATCGTGTTGCTGCTACCGCTTGTTTCCAGCCTTCGTAAAGTTCTTCGCCCTGTTCTGTCGACATATCACGCGTAAACGTTTTGTCGATTCTCCATTGCTTAGCGATTTCTTCTTTGTCTTTCCAGAATCCAACTGCTAGTCCAGCTAAGTAAGCTGCACCAAGTGCGGTTGTTTCCTGAACCACTGGACGTTCTACCGGTACATCTAGAATATCACTTTGGAACTGCATTAACAAATCATTTGCAACGGCTCCGCCATCAACACGTAACGTTTTTAGTTCGATCCCTGCATCTTCTATCATAACATCTACAACATCTTTCGTCTGATAAGCGAGGGATTCAAGCGTTGCACGGATAAAGTGAGCTTTTGTTGTGCCACGTGTTAAACCGAACACCGCACCACGTGCATCTGTATCCCAGTAAGGTGTTCCAAGTCCAACAAATGCAGGAACCATATAAACGCCATCTGTCGATTCAACTTCCATCGCATAGTTTTCGCTCTCTGGAGCATTTTTAATAATTTTCAAGCCATCTCGCAACCACTGAATCGCTGAACCGGCTACAAAAATACTACCTTCTAGTGCGTATTCTACTTTGCCATCAACGCCCCAAGCCAAAGTCGTCAACAAGCCATGATCAGATTTAACGCCTTCTTCACCCGTGTTCATCAGCATAAAGCAACCAGTTCCGTAAGTGTTTTTGGCCATTCCTTTTTCAAAGCAAGCTTGTCCAAACAAAGCAGCCTGCTGATCTCCCGCCATACCAGCAATTGGTACTTCGTGACCAAAGAAATGATAGTCTACTGTATTTGCATAAACTTCAGAAGACTGACGTACTTCTGGCAACATGCTCTTCGGTACAGTAAGAATATCTAATAATTCCTGATCCCAGTCCAAATCATAAATGTTGTACATTAATGTACGTGAGGCATTACTGTAATCCGTTACGTGAGCTTTGCCACCGGATAATTTATAAACCAACCATGTGTCCATTGTTCCAAACATCAAGTCGCCATTATCTGCTTTTTCACGTGCGCCTTCGACATTATCAAGAATCCATTTCACTTTTGTCCCTGAGAAGTATGCATCGACCAAAAGACCGGTTTTCTTACGGAACAATTCGTTCAAACCTTGCTCTTTTAACTCATTACAAATGCCATCTGTTTGACGCGATTGCCAAACGATTGCTTTGTAAATCGGCTTTCCAGTATGACGATCCCAAACCACTGTTGTTTCACGTTGGTTTGTAATTCCGATACCTGCAATTTGAGTCGGACTAACATCTGATTTGCGCAATACTTCTGCCATACATGCCAAGACAGATGTCCAAATTTCGTTTGCATCGTGTTCTACCCAGCCTGGCTTTGGAAAGAATTGTTGAAACTCTTGTTGGCCAGTTTCTACGATTTCACCGTTGTGATTAAACAATACCGCACGTGAACTTGTCGTACCTTGGTCGATAGATAAAATGTAATCTTTAGTCAAAATAATCTCCTCCTAAGGGTTTATGAAATTTTTTCTTCTACTGTATCCGCTGGTGTATGTTCTTTTTTTAATTCTACACTTGCTGCTCCAAATAATACCAGTAATAAGATGACGCTCATGATCCAAAATGGCAGGTCATATGCTCCTGTGAACATCGCTTTGTAAAATAGCGCGCCGTATATACCACCGAAAATAGGACCCACTACCGGAACCCATGCATAAGACCAGTCTGAACTTCCTTTACCTGGTATCGGCAACAATGCGTGTGCAATACGCGGACCTAAGTCACGCGCCGGGTTGATCGCGTATCCGGTAGTGCCACCAAGTGACATCCCGATTGCGACAATCAACAAACCTACGATTAACGGATTCAAGCCTTCAGTAAAATCATTTGCACCAATGAACAATAAGCCCATTAATAACACGGCAGTTCCGAGAATTTCACTTACTAAGTTGGAGAAAGGACTACGGATTGCTGGACCCGTTGAAAATACTGCCAGCTTCGCGCCTTTGTCTTCTGTGCGTTTCCAGTGTGGCAAGTAGTTTAAGAAAACAATAACTCCACCAAGAAAAGCTCCAAGAATCTGTGCAGCGATATACAGTGGAACTTTAGCCCAAGGAAAATCACCTACAGAAGCAAGACCTAAAGTTACTGCCGGGTTAATATGTGCACCTGAAAAACTCCCAACTGCATAAACAGCCATAGTAACCGCTAGACCCCATGCAAGCGTTATCAAAACCCAGCCGCCATTTTCTGCTTTAGAGTCTTTTAATACCGCACCTGCAACTACACCGCCACCAAAAATAATTAAAATCATCGTACCAATTACTTCTGCCAAAAACTCCGTCATCGTTTTGCACCCCTTTATTTTTTTTGTAAGAACTATTTTAAATATAAAAAGACCCACACTGAACCAGCCACTCTTTTGTTAAAAGCGCTCTTTTCAGTGCAGGTCTCCGTTTCTCCAACACAGTTCTTAACTTGTAAGTCTAAGTTATCAGTTAATGAAAACGCTGTCAACAGTTATTTTACAATTCCCAAAGTTCTGGTTGTGATGTTGAAATCGCTTTAGCTCCTCCGTCATAAGCAAGTTGAATGTCTTCCTTCGTTCGAATCAACCCACCCGCAATAACCGGTATGCCTGTCTTATCAAAAACTTCTTTAATAACCGATGGAATAATTCCTGGCAAGATTTCAATATAATCAGGCTTAACTTGGTTGATCAACTTAATATTGTGTTCTAGTGCCTGACTATCGAGTAAAAACAAACGTTGAATAGTCATCAAATTATTTTTCTTCGCCAACGATATTACGTTACTTCTTGTTGAAACAATTCCATCCGGTTTAACTTCTCTCACCAAATATTCAAATCCATACGCATCCGCCTTTAACCCTTGGATTAAATCAACATGTAGAATTACTTTCTTCTCTGTTTTTTTCGCCGCTTGTACCAATTGCTTCAACTGCGATAACCGCGTTTCCAAAAAGATAATATATTCATGTTCACTCTCGAGTAAACGTTCAAATTCTTTCATATTGCGTAAAACAGGTAAAACGCCAGTTAGCTCGTACACCGTTTTTCCTCCTCTAGTTATTTTAAATTCTCTTGCCTCTTCTACTATAATGCGGATCGATTTGGACTAAGGACTCTCACTCTTTATAAGATTCCACTTTATACATAACCATTCCGCTAGAACCATCCATAAACTTCCCCTTAGCCACGACTTTTCCATTGTTGCGCATTTTTTCTAAAAACGATAGATGGGGCGTGCGAAAACCTTGGCTTTTGTCACTATTTTTCATTGGTCACAGCACCCCAAAGTATTTCATAGGCCCATCCCTCTTTTACCTATTATAATGAGCCTGTTTGAAAAAGTCTGTTGTTGTTGCGAATTTCGTATAAACTATGTTTTTGGATACCAATTTCTGGGCTTACTGTCCGTTTTTTTGAAATACTGTCCGAATCGGCGGGAATACTGTCCAAATCGCAAAAATACTGTCCGAATGCCCTCATTTACTGTCCGGAATCTTTTTCTTTCACGGAAAGCGCGACCTTGCGCTTTCCTGGTCTTCGGTAATCAGGTTCTTGAACTTTCAGATGGGAGAATGTAGATAAACTATCCATTTTTCTTCATTTACTGACGAAACAGTATAAAATAAAATAAAACACTAAACTTTTATAAGGAGTGAACGGATAATGCGGATGACCAAAAATGGCCCTCTATACCAGCTAACCTTCTTACCGAAATTACTTCCGATCAATTGCTACATTATCGATGAAGAAACTGAATTGACTTTGGTAGATGCAGCACTTAGCCTTCACGCGAAACAGATTTTATTATCGATTCGTGTTATGCAAAAGCCATTAACTCAAATCATTATCACCCATGCCCATATGGATCACCTCGGCGCACTTGACGCCATTAAACGTGAATGGCCAGATGCAGTGGTCAGTATGTCTTCACGTGACGCTCGTCTGCTCGCAGGTGATACTAGCCCTCTTCCTGGTGAACCCGACTCCCCAATTAAAGGCGGCGTGCCAACAAATATTAGGACACAGCCAGATCGCTTGCTCAAAGAAGGCGACCGAGTTGGTTCACTCGAAGTGGTAAATACTCCTGGGCATACACCAGGTTCGATATCATTACTTGATACCCGTAACCGGTTTCTTATTGTGGGAGATGCGCTCCAAACACACGGAGGCATTGCCGTTTCTGGCACCTTCAAAGCACTTTTTCCTTTTCCCGCATTAGCTACATGGAACAAAAAAATAGCACTGGAAAGCGCAAAAAAGATCAAAAAGTTAGACCCTCAACTGTTAGCGGTCGGCCACGGGAAAATGATGGTGCATCCACTGAAGGCTCTCGAATCGGCAATTTTAGAAAGCGAAAAAAAGAACTGGCATTAATAGCTTGAATCCAATCAAACTGCCACCGCTCACGAATAACACTCTACTTTTACAAAACAAAGTTTGCTATGATTAGAATTGGAAAATATAATCCAAATTCATTGAGAGTTTGCACTAGATTAGGAGCCATCCAAACATGCCTGAAGAATTTCTACTAAAATTAAAGTCGAGCATAAAGCCGCAATGGAAAACAGCTTTTATCACTGCTTTTATTACCGGATTTTTATGCCATATGTTTGTTTTCACAAACACTCTTCCCAATCATGACAGTTTGATTAATACACATAGTCCTCAACTTAAAGCTGATTCGGGGCGCTTTTTCCTATCACCTTTTAGTGGAATCAGTTCTTACTTCGACTTACCTTGGATAAATGGGATGCTCGCTATCTTTTATTTAGCTTTGTTAGCCGTCATGCTCATCGAATTGTTTCAGTTGAAAAAAACATTTTCCATCTTGGCTGTTAGCGGCTTAGTTGTTACGTTTCCAACGATTGCTTCTACTTTTTCTTACATGTTTACTGCAGATGGGTATCTTGTTAGTTTTTTAATGACCGTTTCAGCTATATTGATCACGCAAAAATACAAATATGGTTTTATCCCGGCTTCTATTTTATTTTACATAGGTGTCGGGATTTACCAAGCCAATTTACCACTTCTATTAACACTCATCCTAGTTTTCCTAGTTACTGAAATTATGGGTAGAAAAATCACCACTCTACAATTAGCACTTTATTCTTTTCGTTTTCTTGCCTTAGCTAGTATTGGGATGGTGTTGTACATTCTTCATTTTAAACTCTACACGACGTTATTTGCCGGTAATCTGACAAGCTATCAAGGGCTCGACTCTGTTGGAAAAAATGATGTTTCTATTTTTGAGCATTTCCAGCAAATTCACGAAGCCTTTTCTCTGTTTTTCTTCCGAGGATTTATAACAGACTTTCCAGTAAATTTATTTGAATGGCTAAATATTGCCGTCTTCACATTGATAGGTTTGGGTTTTATACTACTGCTCATTCAAAATAGCAAATTCATATCAAAAATGAATGTCATTTTTGCTATCCTTATGGTATTACTTATGCCACTAACTTCTTACATATTGTACTTTATGTCGGCTGAATTGACTTACCATATGTTGATGGTGTTTGCTCTTGTCAGTTTTTACTTATTACCAGTTGTTTTTTATGAACATCTTTCCGTTCCAACCCTTTCCACAAAAATCTTTTCCTGGCTAAATGTTTTAATCGTGCTGGTCACAATTTTCAACTTTGCACTTATTTCAAACATTGCTTACTTGAATATGGAGTTGAAGTATGAAAAATCAACCGCCTTAGTGAATCGTTTAATTAGCCGAATCGAACAAACCGAAAACGTTTCACCTAGCTCTAAACTCGCGATAATCGGGCGATACAGGATGGATTCTACGTTAAGTTCTCGTAGCATCCCAGAAAGCATTCCGAAAATGACCGGTTCTTTAGGCGATAGTATTGTTTTGTACCCGTATCATTACAAGGACATGATGCAACATCATTTTGGTGTTACGTACGAATTCGCTTCTGAGCAAGAATACAAAGAAATTGAAGCTTCAGAAGCATTTGCAGCAATGGAAGCTTGGCCCTCGAAAAAGGCTGTTCGCATCATCAATAATGTCGTTGTAGTTAAGTTACAAAATTAATAAAACACCAAACGCAGAGGTTTTCTCTACGTTTGGTGTTTTGCTTTAACTAATACCATTTTCCTATATATTTTAGTAGTTTTCAGCTATAATAGAAGGAAGAAATTAAGGAGGAGTGACAATGGATACGGAAAGAAAACTAAAACAGTGGCAACAGGCTGAATTGATTGACCATGCTACAGCGGAACGTATTTTAGCGTTTGAAAAACACCAGCCTGTTCCTAAAAAGCTTCCATTGCTTTTGCTGATTGGTTTGATTTTCTTCGCGCTTGCTGTATTTAGTTTTATTGCAGCCAATTGGCAGTCGATTCCGGATATAGCAAAAGTCTTGCTAATGCTAACATTAATGTGGCTATTTTACACCGTCGCTTATTTTTCTGGAAAGAAAAATTTTGGCTATCCACTTTTGTTCAGGGTTATTGGTCTTGCCATGTTTGGGGCATCTTTACTGACTGCTGCTCAGACTTTCCATTTTCCACTCGCGAACTCCGTCTTGCCGTGGGCGATGTATATAGCAACGCTTGCCCATTATTTTTACTGGCGGCATCTTGTATACTCTCTTGTTGGATTTTACTTTGGCGGATACGTGTTAGTATCGTTCTTGCCTAATATCGGTTGGGTGGAATGGGGTATTTTTATCGCCATTACATTTGGCTGGTTTTATTTCAGCAAAAACTTTGCACCTACTGCGTTTAGTTGGATACTACTTTTTGCTTCTGGTTTTATGTTATGGGGATTAGTAGAATACGACAGCGTCCTGTGGCCAATTTGGACTTTGTTCGCGCTTGTATTGCTTCTACTTGTTATTCCTTCCGATAAACAACAAATGATTCGACCACTTTATCTACTAACCGCTGGATTACTGCTTGTTGTCTATTTAGCAGTTCGCGGTCAAACTTTTATCAGCATCATTGATGAAAGTCATTGGGCTGAAGCCATTGCCTTAGCCATTGTTGCTGGTGGCGTACTTCTCTTGAGTTATTTCAAATTCAGATCTCTCATGTGGATAGCAGTTCCTGGTGTAATCGGATTGCTTTTGTTTGACGAAACGGCTATTGGACTTGCAATTGTCGCTGAACTCAGCGCACTTGCTTACTTGATGATCGCCCAGCGGCAAAATGAAAAACTCGGATTGGGCTTTGTTTATTTTATTGTTGTTCAATTTGTGATTTATATCATTTACGCTTGGGAACGTCTCGACATGTCTCTCTTCTTCCTTATTGGTGCGATACTGCTGTTTCTACTATCAGGGGCGGCTTGGTGGATTAATCGTCGGAAAGAAGGTGTGAAGTCATGAAAGCCTGGCTCTTCCCGATTATTCAAACTGTATTTGTTGGGCTCTTACTGCTTAGTTATTACGCAGCTTCCTGGTTTGGCGAACAATACATTTTAAGAGCTGAACCTTTTGATCCGTTTGATCCTTTTTATGGAGAATACGTGATGCTTCAATACCCAGACTTAACGTCGACCATGATTACCGATGACAGCTCGATTTACTTTACGTTAAAAACCGCGGAAGATGGCTACGCTATTCTGGATCGCGTTGAACCGGACCCTTTCTTTGGAGCTATTGAAGGCTATGTGTACGATAGTCGCGTCACAGCACCTCAATTAGAGCAGTTTTATGTAGAACAAGGCTTGGGTCCTCAACTTGAAGAAGCACGTGACCTGCAAGTAACGATAGACGTTTCAAGCTGGGGAACAATCCGTCCTATATCGCTCGAAGAACGAAAAGAATAAATCACAAAAAAAGTTCAATCAGAAACTGATTGAACTTTTTTGTATGAACAATAAATACATATGTTCCATATTATTTTTCGGAACGAGGTCGAATGTAATACTGAGCATAATCAAAATCTTTATCTACTTGAACGTTGTTCAAGACGGTCCCGAGCAAGCGCGTTTTTTTCGATGCTGTAATGGCATCTTTTGCTTTAAGCGCATGTGCTCTTTCTGTTTTTCCCGAATTCAAAACTAGAATCGTGCCTTCGCATTTATTAGCTAAAATAACACTGTCTGTAACCGACAGAACCGGTGGCGTGTCAAAAATCAACATATCGTACGTATCTAAAGCATTTTCAAATAGAAGATCCATATTAGAAGAGCTTAATAACTCAGCTGGGTTTGGTGGAATTGGTCCGGAAGGCAGTAAATCTAAGTTTTCGATGCCACTATCTTGAATCGCCATTTTTAAGGAAACTCTTCGAACCAACACATTTGATAATCCTTTTGAATTGCTAATTTTAAACGTTTGATGCATTGTCGGCTTTCTCATGTCCGCATCAATTAATAAAACTCGTTTGCCTTCTTGTGCAAAAACAATTGCCAAATTCGAGGAGGTCGTCGATTTGCCTTCTGAATGAGATGCCGAAGTCACGACTAGTGAACGAACTTTTCCACCCGGAACCGTAAAATGAATATTCGTTCGCAAAGTTCTAAATTGTTCTGAAACACGTGATCTTGGATTGGTAAATGCGATTAACTTTCTATTTTTAACTTCAGGTTTGATTTTTTTCTTTACCATTCTTGTTCCTCCCTGCGTTTAAAAGCAATCGGTTCGTTAACCGGAATGTCTTCTTCATCATTCATTGGCGAAATCGCTCCAAGAACAGGGAGTCCCAATACATCCGTTACATCTTCTTCTACTCTAATGGTCGTATCTAAATAGCGTAAGATCATAGCAATCGTTGCACCAATAACCAGCCCGACAATTGCGCTCAGTAAAATATTAAGGGGAGGATTTGGCGACACAGGTGTCTGACTCTCCAGAACAACAGCCGGTGATAAAATGGAAACGTTATCGATATTCATCAATTCCATAATTTCCGTTTCGAAAACTTCAGCAACCTTATTTGCAATTCCGACAGCTACCGCAGGATCTGGATCTGTTACAAATATATTGAGTAACTGTGAATTTTCCGCAAAGTCTACATGGACTTTTTCTTTAATTTCTTGATAAGTCATATCCAATTCTAATTGGCTCACTACTTGGTCTAGTATTATGGGGCTTTTAATGATTTCGCTATATGTACCCACTAGTTGCAAATCAATATCAATGCTTTGAGAATCGATTGTCGTTTCACTTTGCTTTTGACTGATCAGTAATTGAGTAGATGTTTGATAAATCGGTGTTAGTACGTAATACGAGATCAATGCCGTAATCACCATAATCGCGATGGTTATAGCCAGTATTAAACGAACCTTATTTTTTAAGATGCTATAAATTTCACGTAAGCTGATAGTTTCTATCATTTCGCCAAACCTCCTTTCATTCGAACTATATTGAAATAAACACAGACTACTTTTGGCCTAATTTCTCTTTTAAACCCAGTTATAGGACATCAAGGTGATTCCTCGATGTCCCTCAGTTCGAATTTATGAGCAATACGTAACAGCAACACTTTGTAGATTTCTTAAACTTGTTTAAAAAACCTTTACATCAGTCGCTATTAATACGCATCTTTTGATCCGAACAGCACTAGAATTGTTTTGCAGATTAACTTAATATCCAATGCCGTTGTGCGTTTGCGGATATATTCCAAATCCATCTCGACCCATTCTTTAAAGCTTATGTTGCTTCTCCCATTAACTTGCCAAAAACAAGTTAATCCCGGAGTTACACTTATACGCTGTTTTTCATAATTTGTATATTGTGCAACTTCGTCTGGTAAAGCCGGTCGTGGACCTACAATAGTCATATCGCCATATAGCACATTTACCAACTGAGGAAGTTCATCGATACTTGTTTTTCTAATAAATTTCCCGATTTTTGTAATTCTCGGATCGGATTTAATTTTGAATACAGGTCCCGATGCCTCATTCTGTTGCTGCAAAGCAGCTTTTAAATCTTCTGCGTTACAAACCATAGATCTAAACTTATACATATCAAACATTCTGCCATGTTTACCTACTCTTTTTTGTTTAAAGAAGATCGGCCCCTTAGGATCTTCTAGTTTAATTAACAGACTGATAATCAGAAATAAGGGAATCAACATAATCAGCCCTACTAATGAACCGACAATATCTAAAAAGCGTTTTGTATACAAATAACCATTGCTGGTATTTGTTTTTACACTTTCAAATACCAATTCACTGTATCTTGTTTTCACATTCATCTTTTCTTTTTCAGGAGCGGATACTGACATTTGAATCACCACTTTCATCATAAATTCCTGTTACTTATTAAATGGGAGTTACTTCGATCTGTTTGGCTGCAACCGGTCTACCGATTGAACGATATTCAATCCCGTGCGTTTCCATGTCTTTTACTAAGAAGCAATTTCGCCCATCAATAACAAGCGGAGTTTTCATTTTATTAAATACGGTGAGCTCTACATTTTTAATCTCATCCCAGTCAGTTAAGATTAATGCAGCATCACTATTTTCGATCGCTTCTGCTATAGAGTCAGCATATTGTACAAGTGGGTTGAGAGTGGATTTCGCATTATCCATCGCGATTGGATCATAAGCAACAACCTCTGCTCCTTGCTTGATCAATTCTTCTGTCACTAATATAGAAGCAGATTCGCGTAAGTCATCTGTATTGGGCTTAAAAGCTAGTCCTAAAACCGCAATTTTTTTACCAGAAATATCGGGAATGCAGTCATTTAACTTTCGTATGATGATACCTTGCTGCTTTTTATTGACGTTTACTACGCCTTTTAGCAGTTCAAACTCGTATGCAACATTTCCCGCGATTTGGATGAGGGCTTTTGTGTCTTTCGGAAAACACGATCCTCCATAGCCAATACCAGCTTTTAAAAACTGACTGCCAATTCGTTGATCTAATCCCATACCTGTTGAAACATTTTCGATATTCGCACCAAGCAATTCGCAAATATTAGATATTTCATTGATAAAACTAATTTTTGTTGCTAAAAAAGCATTTGATGCGTACTTAATCATTTCAGCGCTTTTAATATCTGTTTTGAAAATGGGGACATTAAATGGTTGATTGATTTTTTCGATAACGTTAAATGCATGTTCACTATCTGCTCCAATAACAATACGATCTCCATGAAACGAATCGTGAATAGCAGATCCTTCTTTTAAAAACTCCGGATTAGACACAACGTCAACCTTCAAATCGCTTGATAAGTGGGCGTCAATAATGCCTTTAATCATTTCGTTTGTCCCTACAGGCACGGTACTTTTTGTAACCACAATGACATCTTGTTCGATGCAGTCAACAATATTTTCTGCAGCTTGGATAACAAAAGACAATTCAGCAGAGCCATCTTTGTTTTCTGGCGTTCCTACAGCAATATAAATGACCTCCGCTTGTTGAAGACCTTCTCGGTGATCACTTGTAAAATTCAAGCGCTGTGCGTTAATATTTTTTGTCATTAGTTCACTTAAACCCGGCTCATAAATAGGGGATATTCCTTTTTGCATTTTTGCTACTTTATCTTTATTGATATCAATACAAACTACGTGATGCCCAATTTCAGATAAACTCACACCGGTTACTAATCCGACATATCCCGTTCCGATTACAGCTATTTTCATACCGATGCCCCCTCCGGCTAGTATAATGATGCAGCTGATTTTTCAGCCATCAATTCTTTAATGATGTTCTCTACATCTTGTCCGAACTCGGGGCTATCTAGTGCGAACTCAATAGTTGTTCGCAAGAACCCAAGCATCTCACCTACGTCATAACGTTTGCCTTCAAAATCATAAGCAAAAACATTTTGAACTTCATTAAGCTTTTGGATGGCATCTGTCAGTTGAATTTCTCCACCTGCACCTGCACTTTGGTTGCCTAAAAAATCGAATATTTCAGGATCTAAAATGTAACGTCCCATAATCGCCAAGTTTGAAGGAGCAGTCCCAGGCTTTGGTTTTTCTACAAAATTACTAACCTCATAACAGCGTCCATCTACCGCGCTTGGTTCGATAATGCCGTAACGGTGAGTTTCGTGGTCAGGAACTTGCTGGACCCCAATAATAGATGATTGCATTTTGTCATATTGATCGATTAATTGTTTTAAGCAGGGTTTTTCAGCTTTGACAATATCATCCCCTAGCAGTACCGCAAAAGGTTCATTGCCGATAAACTTCCGTGCACTCCAAACCGCATGTCCCAAGCCTTTTGGTTCTTTTTGTCGAATATAATGAATTTCAACATTCGAGGTGTGCTGAACTTTTTCAAGAAGTTCAAACTTACCTTTTTTAAATAAGTTGTCTTCTAGCTCAAAGTTCTTATCAAAATGATCTTCTATAGCTCGTTTGCCTTTTCCCGTAACAATAATGATGTCTTCGATACCAGAAGCGATCGCTTCTTCAACAATGTATTGAATTGTTGGTTTATCTACAATTGGTAACATCTCTTTCGGCATCGCTTTTGTTACCGGAAGAAATCGCGTGCCGAGACCTGCTGCTGGAATGATTGCCTTTGTGACTTTTTTCATCGGAGTACCCACCCGCCTTTCAATTTTTGCAAAACTACATTTTTTATTTTGAATGGGTACTAAACGCGCCATTTTAAGATTCTTTTTTCATATAGCCCGTTAAATATTGCCCCATTGTAACATCGATAGTCCCTGAAGAGAAGTTTATTTATACTAAATTTTCAATAAACTCATTAAAAATAGTTTTATTTACCTACTAATATGGATAAAAAAATAATATTAATAGCTATTTTCATTTTTAAATATTCTGATAATTCAAGGCAGTTTTAAGTATGCGAAACAATCATTTCGAGATTTCCATCAACAAAGTATTCACCAATCGTGGCCGGAACGATGAAATTATCACCCTTTTTCACTGTCGAAACACTTTCTTTTGTCACAATTTGACCCATTCCATTAATCACACTCACTAACAAGAAGCCTGTGGTTAACGGAACCTGAGCTCTACCTGCAAGCTTCCAGTGATAGACCGTGAAATATTCGCCTTCAATCAATCTTGTAGATTCAAGGTTTTTCAATCGCTCTTTCAAGTTATCTTGCATTATTTGTTTATGGGGGCAAGTCATTACTGCCATCGCTTGCTCTAAGTGCAACTCACGCTTTTTGCCCTCTTGATCCACTCGATCATAATCATAAAGTCGGAATGTAATATCGGAACTTTGTTGGGTTTCTAATATCACTATCCCTTTTCCAATAGAGTGTACCGTTCCACTTGGAACGTAAACAAAATCTCCTTTTTTCACTTTAAGACTTTGAAATAACTTACTCCACTCCCCACGGCCCACTAGTTGCTGAAATTCTTCTCTTGATTGAGCCTGATGGCCGATAATAATTTCAGCATCTTCTTCACAATCCAAAATATACCAGCATTCCGTTTTGCCACATGGCTTATGAATAGATTCATCGGCGTAATGATCGTCCGGATGTACTTGAACAGACAATTGATCGTTTGCATCAAGTATTTTTACTAGGAGCGGAAATTCTCTATCCGTTATATCAAAACCAAATAACTGAGGATATTTCCACCATACTTCCGATAATTTTTCCCCTTTTAATTCGCCATTCATGATAATAGAAGGTCCATTTTCGTGAGCCGATATAACCCACGCTTCACCAGTCGTTTGTGACGGAATATCATAATTGAACATTTCTTGCAGCTTACCGCCGCCCCAAATTCGCTCTTGGAAAACTGGCTTTAAAAAAACTGGTTCCTTATACATGAGACTTCCCCCCATCATAGAAATAACAAGTTGTTCCTCTTGCGCTAATTCCTTCGCCCAAATCAACCGTAGCGAGCAGTCAGTTTTACTTTGCAAATTTCTTCGATCTCTTCCCACTCATTTGACGTACGGAAAATATCTTCTTCAATCAATTCACTGCCCGTTTGCACTTCAATAATCTCCATATCGGTTGTGGCTTTTAAGGTGTGCTTTGCACCTAATGGAATATGGATGACATCACCCGTTCTAACATGGCTCAGTTGATCATTAAAAACAAAAATCCCTTCACCTTTAACGATTGTCCAAACTTCACTCCGCTTGTAATGCATTTGGTAACTAAGATTTTTTCCAGCAGTTATACCTAATCGCTTTATAAGAACTTCATTACCTTCAGCGTAACGTGTATATTCCAATACACGATACCAGCCCCATCTACGCTCTTCGTACATTGGGCGACTATTAAAACCATCAACATACTCTTTCACTTTCGTACTAGCATCTTTATCTGTCACTAATATTCCATCCGGACTAGCGGCAACCACTACATTGTCCAAGCCAAGCAAAGTAATCGGAATATCGAGTTCATTCACAATATGTGAATTTTGCACCCCTTTACCAATAACACCTTTTCCTGTTACTTGAACGGCCATTTCATCCGTCAACGTATTCCATGTCCCTAAATCTTTCCAGTATCCGTCATAAGGTAATGAAACGATGTGATCTGTCTGTTCGACCACTTCATAATCAAAACTGTTTTTCGGAAGTTTATGATAATTTCTCAGCAATTGAGAATATTCAACAGGCACTCCTCTGTCTTTAAGCAAATCGATTATATAACCTAATTTGAAAGCAAAAACACCGCAATTCCAAAGCGCATTTTGCTCGATTAACTCTTCTGCTTGTTCTTCTGTTGGCTTTTCTTTAAAGTAGTCAACTGTTAAATAAGTGTTTTCGGTATTGTTTTTCGGAATAATATAACCGTATTTCGCAGAAGGATACGTAGGTTTTACTCCCATTAGCGCCAAGTCTGCTCCAGAAGCTACTAAAGCTTCTTCCAAATCTTGAACACGATTGAAGAAACGATTCTCAACATAAGGATCTACCGGCAACATACCTACAACTTCATTGACATCGCACTTTTGAACGGAATAAAGATAAACAGCTGCCAAAGCAATCGCCGGAAACGTATCACGTCTTTCTGGTTCAGTAACAACATGTACTTCTTGCCCTAATTGGGTTTTAATCATATCCACTTGCGAACTACTAGTGGCAATGATGGAATTTCCCGCCATTCCAGTTTCTTCGATTTGCTTCCATACACGCTGAACCATCGAAACCTTATTGCCATCCTCATCACTTAATACTTTAAGAAATTGTTTTGAACGCGCGTCATTCGAAAGTGGCCATAGGCGTTTCCCTGATCCTCCTGATAATAAAACCAATCTCATATTACGTCCTCCTCCTCGCTATACGCTTCTACCCGAGCAATAATAGTAATGATTACTAAGTCCTATTAATTACTCACCCGATATGCTTTATAGGTAATTTATATCTGAAAAACAAACTAAGTAACCAGTTAATCCGGCTAATCTACAACTGTATGACCTCATTATATATATAAATACCTAATATTTCAATCTAATTTTCTAATTTATTAGAAATATCAGATATATTTGCCTATTAGGTGTCCCGAACATTGTTAAATCAACGATTTATAAGTTATTTTATTTTTCTTTTTTTTTAGAAATTTAATACATTTTTAAAAAATAACTAGATTCTCACCTTCTATTAGATTTTTTTTGCCAATTACTTGAAGATAAACAGCCATAAAAAAACAGACCTACAAAATCGTAGGCCTGTTGTGGAAACAATTATTTATTTTTATGAACCACTCTTTCATATTGTTCTAAAGAATTAGTTACTCCTGGCTGGGAATGATCTGCCACTGTTTGCAATACGTGACGGTATTTGTTGATAGAAGTATCTCTTGTTAAATTTTTTTCAAGATAAGAACGTCCTCTTAAGCCCATCGCCTTTAGCTCGTCTCTGTCCAAACTCTTTAAATAATCAATCGCATGAACCACCCCTTGGTAATTTTGAGGTTCGATCACAACGCCCGCTCCACTTTCAAAAATTAAGCGTTGCACTTCGCTTCCTTCTTCTAAAACTCCAAGAACCGGCTTTCCAGCAGCCATAACTCCATAGATTTTGCTCGGCACCGAGACTCCTTTAATCCCTTTTTGGTTAACAACTAAATGAACATCAGCTGCATTTAAGGAATACTT
Source organism: Planococcus donghaensis (assembly GCF_001687665.2). Taxonomy (NCBI): domain Bacteria; kingdom Bacillati; phylum Bacillota; class Bacilli; order Caryophanales; family Caryophanaceae; genus Planococcus; species Planococcus donghaensis. Next base: position 2,453,002 of record NZ_CP016543.2, read on the forward strand.
AAGAAATTCTTTTGGTTGATACGGTAGAAACTTAACGTTTTCCAGCTTATTTTCTGTTGCGTATGTTTGAATGCGCTGTTTTACGGCGCCTTCCCCGATAAATAAAAAGACGATATCCGGCTGATCTACAAATTCTTTTGCCACTTGTATTAAATTTTCTAAATCATAGTACAACCCTAGATTTCCTGAATACATGACAATAAATTTATCTTGTAGCTCGTGCGCCTCTAAAAACTCACGGATTTCGGGCTCGTTTTTTTCCAGGGGGACAATTGCCTCTTCATCTGTCCAATTACTGATGACCGTATGTTCCGGTACTTTTCCGCCCTCAAAACGTCTTCTTAAGGTTTCTGCCATATCTTCCCCGACCACCAACACTTGATCCGCGTAACTGCAGTTTAATTTATCAATCGCTTTAGCAATTTTAAAGACGGTTTGGTTATTGGTATAAGCCACTGCTTGCGCTTGTTCAGGATTAAAGTCATGAATGCTATAAACATGTCGTGAGCGTTTTAGCAGTTTACCGATGGTTCCGATCAACCCGCCCAATACAGGCGGCTGAGAAATCGTAAAAATAACATCTGTCCCTTTTTCTTTAAGCAAAGCAATGTTTGCTAACAAAAAATAAGAAGAGATGTATTTAATCCGACTAATTTTTGAGTTTTTGTTTACTTCGGGCAGCTTGATCCGAACTACTTTTATATTTTCTACAGAACCTTCTTCAAAAAGCTTATGGCTGCCATGATTTTCTCCTGCATATCCTGGTTGTGCCGCAATAACTGTAATTACGAAATCCTGTTGAAGATATTTAGTTAGTTCAGTCATCAATTGGCTTGTTGCTGCAAGATCCGGATAGAAGTAATTAATAACAAAGGTAATTTTTCTTTTGCGTATCATCTGACCCTTCCTTTCCTTAAAAGCACGCAACAAACTCGTTGCCTTACTTATAGTTCATCAAAAATAGACACTAACCGTTCAGTGTATTTATCTTCCGTATATAATTCTTCAAATGTATTGCGGCTCACCCGTCCAAGGCGCATACGCTCTGCGTCATTAGTCACCAAGTCTTTTATCGCAGCTTTGACTCCTTCTACTGTCGGTTCAATCACTAGACCACAGTCTTTGATCAATTCCGCAATAATTCCTCGATCAGAAGAAATAATCGGCAACCCTGCAGCCATTCCTTCGATAATAGACATAGGTTGACCTTCTACTTTATATTTTGTCGGTAGTGCCATCATATCTGATTCGAGGAAAAAGCGTTTTTTCTCTTCCCCTTGTTTCAATCCGTGATATTGAATCAAATGATCCACTTCATTCTCTGCGATATAATGTTTAACTTCTTGAAATTCATCTTCGTTTTGAATTCCCCCAACCAAATCCAAGCGCAAATTATGCCCTTCTTGAATTAGCGCAGTAGTCGCTTTAATCAATTCAATATACCCTTTTTCAAACATAAGATTACTTAAATACAAAAGAGAGACCGGTCCTTTTTTCTTTCCTTGACCTACTTCATTTTTCAATATAAAGTCCGCAGGAATTCCATTGGATACTACTTCCACATGTTTGACATAACCACGGTAATTTGGTGTTAGTTTCTCACCTAACACAATTCCCACATCGATTTTCCGCAACGAATGAACGATAAATTTACGTGCAATTCCAGTAGTAGCATCAATGGTCCCCCCTAAGTTATTGCCATGTAAATGACTGACCACTTTACCACGCCCTAAAATTTTACACGCTTGAATCATCACACAATCACGCAACAACCCCATTTTTGTTTGCGATATGGAAATATACAAAATTGGATTTTTCATGCGCAAGGCTAAAAAACCCGCATAAAGAATCGCTAACGAATCTTGCAGTAATTTATCAAAAGATAACGCACCCGGATGTTCAAAATCTTTTTTACTTAAATTGATTTTTTTCACGTGATATTGTTGGTGAAGTTTTTCGGAATTATATAAAGATTGAAGAGCGATACTTTCCCCTAATATCGGAGGAGGCAAGGGCCCAACAAATATCAAATTCCCCTTATTTGTCCCAGTCATGCTAAAGCACCTCTCTTATAAATGACATCAACTCACCTAACAGCATATTTCAGCAAGCATTGTACTTTAAAATCATTTAATGAGGATCAACCGAATTTAATTCGGTCTTATCCACTAAATCTTTTTCGAACGAAGAAACAACAAGATAAATGATGATAAAAACCGGTAGGATAATGACTAATGGCTTAATGTAATAAATAAAGCCGTACCAAAAGACTCGCGCAATGGTTAAAACAATCCAGTAATACCCCAAGGCCATTCCGAAATTACCAAAGAGTTTTTTCAAGATTACAGTTGGCGTGAAAATAATGAGGTATGTAGCAAATGGTGCAACAATCAGCCCAAGAACGCCAAAGTTCAAGTAAAACTCTCCGTACACAAATAAACCGTAATTGGTGTGAATGAGCGAAGCAACCAAATGGGCAGCTTCGGGGCTCTTCGCTTCAATTCCAAGAAAAGAAGGAATCAGCTGCGGAATATAATCGATAATTGTATGATAATTACCATAAGTGTGCGTTACTTCGACTGCGGCAGCTGTAGAATAAACAAGATCTTGAACCGTTGGATAGTTGACCAAAATTGATACCGAATCGAGAATTGCTTGCACATCAAAAATGAGTCCCGAGTGTCTCACCAAACCTAAATAAGAAAAAAGCAATAATCCGCCAGCAATTAAGGCCGCTTTTTTAAACGAAAAGCTTGATTTAATCACATCTAGTTTTTTAGTAGCTGTTAATAATAAATACAAAATTAACAGCAAGCCTAAAATATCAACTCGAGCGTAGTGAGACAATAACCAAAAAGGAACAAACAAAATCGCAAATTTTCTAAGTCCACTCCCTTTAACCCCCATCAACACAAAGAAATACGAAACAACCACAACCGAGTTCCAGGCATTTCCTGGCAATAAGCTTGGTGATAGTTCGTTATATGTTCCTCCAGGTAAATCTGGCAAGTAAATGATAGAAGACACTATCGCCAATGCACTAAATAGCCAAGTTGCTAACAAACTATGGACCGTCCCAGAATAATACGCCAAAATTTTAGCATCGTAATTGCCATAGGTTTTATTGGTTACCCACAACAATATTGACCACGCGTAGTAGAAAAAAAGAGCACCAAATGCCAATATATAAAAATGCCGTTCAATAAGATGGGTACGATCGTTAAATAACGGTTGGACTTCTCCAATTGGCGCATACCCTAATATACTGATAATTGGTAAAAACAAAAGAACTAGTGAGAAAGAAGAAAACCCCACCTTGAAAATGTATATATCCATTAATAACTTAAAGAAGAAAATAATTAAAATGAACAAGTTCCATGGATCATCAGCATTGAAAACCTGACCTATTTGAAGCAAGTAATAGATCACTGAAATCCCGGTTATTAAATTGACGATGATAAATAGGACTTTTTCAAATCGATCATCGGCTTCCATATGCTTTTCCATAGTCTCATTCCTTTATTTGTAATTCTCTTTTCCGAGACCCCACTGCATCCTGCTCCCCTATTAGGAAGGCGCATCTGCAGAAAACAATTGGGATTTTTTATTGTTTTTCTTGGATTGCCTATAAAGATAACTTAAAACCTTCATGTGCAAGAAAGTCGAAGAATAGTGAAGCAGAAAATTCAGTGACATTCGGTCACCTTTAAATCCTTCCACTAATATCTTCCGGGATAGCTGTACCGCTTCTTTGTTTTGACCAATAATTCCTGTTCGAAATACAACTTTCCAAATTGTTAAAGTAAAGCGGTGGAAAGTAGATTTACGTTGCTGCATCGCTAGTTTTTTATACTTTTCAAAAATACTTAAATGCCCATTCAGTACAGATGTTTTATTGGTCGTAATTCGTTCTCCGCTATGGTGATAAAACAATACCAAGCTTTCTTTCACAAAATCAAATTTTGTCACCTGCGCTAGCCTGATATACAAATCCCAATCTTGGCAACTCGGTAAACTAGCATCAAAGCCCTTTACTTGATCTAATACTTCTTTTCTTACTAAAACCGACGAAGTCGTGTCGATGTAATTAAACTCAAGCAATTTAGACAAAATATCTCCACGGTACTCTGGAACTATTTTACGAGTAGGCTGTTTGTTTTCATTAACTACTTGCACTCCTGTATAAACGACGCCCACATCTGAATCTTCACTAAATTTTTCCAGTTGTTTTTCAATTTTGTCTGGTAGCCACTGATCATCTGAATCTAAAAATCCAATAAAATTGCCAGTGGCTCTTTTTAAACCGGTATTTCTTGCTTCCGATCCACCTTTGTTGACCTCGTGCTTCAAATAAATAATACGATCATCCGTCATTTCTGCAACGACGTCTGCCGTATCATCTGTTGAAAAATCATCAATAATGATGATTTCCAAATTTTGATGACTTTGCTTTTCTAAACTTTTTAAAGCTTTTTTCAGCAGTTCCGAACGATTAAACGTTGGAATAATAACACTGACTTTGTCATTTAAGGTCACCATTGCACTTTATCCCTCCACCCGTTAAGGAACCCGCTATGTTTAGTATTCGCTGATCGCACTTTTTTCTTGGTTCACTAAATTACAGTCATGCGTCACCATAATTTCCACAAGCTCCTCAAAAGAAGTAGCTCTAGGATTCCATCCGAGTAGCTTTTTCGCTTTTGAAGGATCACCTAGCAACTGCTCTACTTCCGCTAAACGGAAATAATCTGGATTGACTTCAACGACAACTTCACCTGTTTTTGCATTGTAGCCTTTTTCGTCAATTCCTTCTCCTTGCCATTCTATTTCGATGCCTGCATGTTTAAATGCAAGGGTCGCAAATTCACGTACCGTATGCATTTCACCCGTTGCGATAACAAAATCTTCAGGCGCATCGTGCTGCAACATTAACCACATACACTCTACATAATCTTTGGCATAACCCCAGTCTCGTCTAGCATCAAGATTCCCTAGTAACAGTTTGTCTTGTTTGCCGTTAGAAATACGCGCAGCAGCCATTGTAATTTTACGTGTTACAAACGTTTCTCCACGGCGTTCCGATTCATGGTTGAACAGAATGCCATTAACCGCGAACATGTCATAAGATTCTCGGTAGTTTTTTGTGATCCAATAGCCATATAATTTCGCCACTCCATAAGGAGAACGCGGATAAAACGGCGTTGTTTCTCGCTGTGGAACTTCTTGTACTTTCCCGTACAGTTCGGAAGTAGAAGCTTGATAAATACGCGTCTTTTTCTCCAATCCGAGAATACGGACAGCTTCCAAAATACGCAAGGTTCCAATTCCATCGACATCTGCCGTATATTCAGGGGTTTCAAAAGACACTTTCACATGAGACATAGCTGCTAAGTTGTAAATTTCATCTGGTTTAATTTCGCTGATTAGTCGAATGATATTAGAAGTATCTGTCATATCCCCATAATGAATATAAAAATTCTCACTCGACTTTAACTCTTCTATATACAAGTGCTCAATGCGCCCTGTATTGAAACTTGAACTTCTTCGAATGATGCCATGTACTTCATAACCTTTTCCTAATAAAAAATCCGATAAAAATGAACCGTCTTGACCGTTAACTCCTGTTATCAATGCTTTTTTCATAATGATCCCCCTTATAATCGTACTTTCTCTGTTTGTTCTAAAAACCAGTCATAAGCCATTTTCAAACCATCATCTAGCGAAATTTTCGCTTCCCAGCCAAGACTCGTTAATCGACTAACGTCCACTAACTTACGCGGTGTACCATCAGGCTTTGATGTGTTAAAGAAGATTTCACCTTTATAGCCAACTGTTTCCCCTACTTTTTCGGCCAGCTCTTTAATCGAAATATCTCTACCCACACCAATATTAACCAAGTCGTCGCCACTGTAAGTATTCATCAAGTAAATGGCTGCATCTGCCAAGTCATCAGAGTAAAGAAACTCTCGCTTTGGCGATCCCGTACCCCAAACCTCTACAGTGTCAGCCTGATTGACTTTTGCTTCATGAAATTTCCGAATAAGTGCCGGTAGCACATGGGAACTTGTTAAGTCGAAGTTGTCATTCGGTCCATATAAATTTGTTGGCATGATTGAGATATAATTCGTGCCATATTGACGGTTATACGATTGACACATTTTAATACCAGCTATTTTAGCAATAGCGTACGGCTCATTTGTTGGTTCTAGTTCTCCAGTTAATAAGGAGTCTTCTCTCATCGGTTGTTCTGCAAGTCTCGGATAAATACACGTACTTCCAAGAAACAGTAGTTTTTTTACTCCATTCCGATACGCAGCATCAATGACGTTTGTTTGAATCATCAAATTATCTCGGATAAAATCTGCTGGGTAATCGTTGTTTGCAGCAATTCCTCCAACTTTTGCAGCTGCTAAAAAGACAAAATCTGGCCGTTGTTCTTGAAAAAAAGCATCTACTTGATTGGAGTTTGTCAGATCGAGTTCCTTACTGGTCCGAAACACTAGATTATCGTAACCATTCTTTTGTAAATTTCTCACGATTGCCGAGCCTACAAGACCTCGATGTCCTGCTACATAGATTTTCGAATCCAAATTCATAAAATACCCCACCTTTTTCAGCGATTGCCTTACACGAACCAATAGATGCTACTGTTTATTTGATGATAAAACTCTTATTTTAAGGAAAAACACCCTTGTACCCAAGACTTTATACTTACTAATCGCGGTTATTTTCTTATTCTACCATACAATAGTCTAAATATTACAGATTATTTAGACTATTTGATGTTTTATATAAGAATTTCAGAAAATATAGATTGAGTAAGTGTCTAAGCAGTTATGCTCCACTTTGTTTACCCTTGTTTTACTAACGTTTTTTTCCGAAAAAACCCTCTTACTTCAGCTACTAATTCCCGCTGATTTAATACCATCAACACGCCATAAATCAGTCCACCAATAATCGCATCAATGATTATAATGCTAACTTCTCCGACTTCCGTTAGTTGAGAGTTCAGCAAATACAAAAGTGCCATCATAATAAATGAGTGAATCACTGGCTTAGCAATGGAGATATTTAACTCCCGTAAGCTATCTCCAATAATTTGGCGGATTCGCACAAAGTAACTAACATAAAATAACAGCATTCTAAGCAACCCGACTGCAATCGCAACTACAAAAATTTCACCAGATAATCCGGCTAAAAATACGACCACTGGAATAATTCCTAGTTGAAACAATTGCCAATAAAAGCTCCATCTTACTTTTCCAACGGCAATAAACAAGCTGCCACTCGGATTTCCTAAAGCTTTAAACAAGCCATACAAGCAAAGAAGTTGGATGATCAGAATACTTTCTCCCCAGTCTTTGCCAAGTAGAAGCGGAACGGCGTATGGCGCAAGAACAATGACTCCTGCCAACAGTGGTGCATTAAAGCTTGTTAACATATTGGTAATTAATAAATACGTTTTTCTCAATTTCCGTTGATCTAATTGGATTTTTGAAAACACAGGAAATGCTACTCGGTTAATCATGGAATTCAATTTTTGAACGGGCTGCATGATTAGATTCATGGCCATGCTGTAATAACCAAGCGCAACAGGCCCTAACATGACTCCAACGACCATTTGATCAATTTTAGTCGTGAAATAATTGATACTTGTTGAGCCTAAACGATACAAACCAAAGCTCACAAAGTCTTTAATCGCACTCCATGAAAAGACAAGTTGTGGTCGTGTAGCTGAATCGCGATAGCCCGCAATAACCCACGGAACACTTCTAAATAAGGACATCACAATATGGCCATAAACGAGCGACCAAGCGCCAAGAGTAGTAAAAGCAGCTAAGTAAACCGTTAACAAGACACCAATTGTTGTCGCCAAAATTTCATTTTTAGTAATTTGTACAAATTCCAATTTTTTTGTCGCAAGTGTTTGAAATTGCAATCCAAATGGCAAGATAATAAAACTAATTCCCACCACTTGGATCATACTGGTTAAGCTGGGTTCGTTAAACATCAGCGCTATGACTGGTGCCAATAAAAATAAAGCAACAAATAAAACGAGGCCAACAAAAATAGAAAACCAGTACAGACTAGATAATTCAACCTTATTGATTTTTTCTTTTTGAATAATGGCGTCTGTTATCCCCATTTCTAAGAACAGTTGCGAAAATTGAATAACGATTTGCACCATCGCAATTAAACCAAAAATTTCCGGACCTAGCACTCTGCCCAAAATCAGTAGCTGGGCAATTTGGAGAACACTCGTTACGAGCATCGATATAGAAGTGAGTTTGACACTCGTTACTGCTTTGTTTTTTAAAGATGCCATAGGCCATTCCTCTAATCCGGTTTAATATAAAATTTTTCTCCACATATTCCGTCGTTGCTTCGGGAAAATCCCATAAGGACGGTCTTCTGCAAAATCTTCTGGAAATCCGTTAAGATCAAACGAATCATTCACGCTTGGCGGTAGTTGCTCGTATTGATACAAAAACTCAAAATCGATCAACCTCAACCCTTCAGAAGTCAGCAAGATGTTGCCAGGATGGAAGTCAATTAGCGCATAGCCTTTGTTGTAGAAAAACTCGTTAATACGGAAAATTTCTTGCTTATGTTTTCGTTTTAAAATTTGTTTTTTAATATGCCAACTTTCCGTTATTGGGTTTGTTTTCAAATAAGGAACAATAATGTAGTTTTCTCCGCTGCTAATCAACTTCGGAATATATTCACATTCCTTACTCAATTCCCCGTAAACGAATTTTTCTCGTTCCAAAAACCGTTCTTTTCCTGCTTTATATGTCTTTTTCACAGCTTTACGGCCTTGATATTCAATAATTTCTACTTTAGCGCGACGCTTTTTCTCTGAAACGTCAGCAATCACTTTTTCCTCTGTACGGTAAGCTTTATCCCAAGCCATCACAATGTCTTTGACTTCTGGTAAAAGATCAGGCGCGACCGCTGCGATATAATCCAATGCTTCAATTTCATCATCTGCACTATGAAGTGGATTGGCGCGCTGTTCGTTTACTAAAGCAAAATTAATCTCTGAACGCAGTTGTTCTTTCAACAAATAATGTTGATTGGAAACATGAGGATACTTTTTCTTCATTTTTGCAGGTAATGGTTTGGGATGATAATCATACATGACCAGTAAGGTGGACGGCTTTCCGCCACTCACTGGCCATGGTCCTTGCCCCCAATTTCCACCTCTCAAGTTTTGAGTGGCGTTTCTTTTTTGTTCCTCATCGAGTGGAATGGCTCGAATAAGGCATAGTCCATTCCGTTCAAACCAATCAATCATTTTATTGGTCAACTGGCGCTCGTCTGCCCATTCTCTTACGACAAACACCATTAATTCTCCATCTTTTTCAAAATTGTGCTCACTCGACTTAATAATCGACTCAAGCCAATTGCCACTGACCCCTATTAATTTACGAATAGTGTCTGTAGAAGGAGCCCAACCTTTTTCCTCAAGAAACTGATGGAAATATTCCAAACTGATTTCATCAAGCTTATGGCCAGTTTCATTTGCTAAACGCTTTAAAATCCCAGGATAATCGTGATCCTGTGGAATTTGTTTAACTACGCCACCCGATTTTGCAGGAATCCCTGATTTTTCGCCTTTATGATAAACTGCGTGATACATCAAACTAAACAAATGATGATCGGCTGACGGTACGTAATACTTGTTGTTCCACAGCTGCCGTTGATCCAATATGACTTCTCCAATGTAGGGAGGGTAATAAGCAATGTTTTTAAAATTACTTCCCATTAGTCCGCCCACACTGTAAATATCAAAAGGCAAAATCCCCACTTTTTCGTTTAATAAATCTCTCACCTTTTCGATATGTTCGTCGGCAATGAGTAAATCTACATCCTCGTCCAACTCTAAAAATGGCAATTCATCAAACCAACGCAAAATTACATAATCCAACTGGCGTTGGTTAAGTATTTCAAAAAATTTCTCAAGTCCAAGTTCGGGCGACAAATATTGTCGTGCTTGCTTTTCTTTTCGATGATTCCGCTTAAAGACGATACTAGTTCGTGTGCCTCCTAAATGATCTGTGAAATTTTCAAAGCGAAAATCCCATTTTTTCTTCCTGGCTAGTTTATAAGCCCAAAGTGGTAAAAAGCTTGCACGGTCAACTATTTTCGCCGGGATAAAAAAGATGACATCTGCAGAAGAATGGAAAGCATTTTTCAAATCCAGAAAATCAGCTTTGTTAATCACCAACACTTCTGCATTGTTTTTATAAGTAAGTGTTTTTTCATTGGCATAATAAAGATCTGGATTTCTGCTTTCTCCAGACTGTTGTGTGCAAATCCCTAAATAATTTTCATACCCTGCATCGGCAAGTTGTTTTTTCAAATTGCTTGTTTCAGCATTGTATTCCAGTATTTTCACGGATTGCTTTGTCGGAAATGCAGTGGTTATATATTCACTAATTGTCGGCTGATTTGTCATTCCCCTATTCCCCCTTGTCCACCGGCAGATCTTGACTGTTATTTTTGGGCATATTGCCTGTCAAAATATTGTTGGTATTCACCACTAATAATTTGTTCCCACCATTCTTTGTTCTCCAAAAACCAGCTTACTGTTTGCGCAATTCCTGTATCGAAATCGTAAACAGGTCGCCAACCTAATCGTTCCATTTTTGTGGGGTCAATGGCATATCGTTTGTCATGACCAAGACGATCTTCAACAAATTCGATCAAGTCTTGAGATTTCCCTAAAGTTTCGATAATCGTCTTTACCACATTGAGATTTGTTTGTTCATTGTGACCGCCAATATTATAAACTTCTCCAATTTCGCCGCTATGCATGACCAAATCGATTGCCGAACAATGATCTTGTACATGTAACCAGTCCCGCACATTTTTGCCATCCCCATAAACAGGCACTTTTTGGTCATTTAGCACCCTGGAAATCGTTAACGGAATTAGCTTTTCTGGAAAATGATAAGGACCATAATTATTGGAACACCGTGTAATATTAATCGGTAAGCCGTAAGTCTCGTAATAAGCTCGAACCAACAAATCAGAAGATGCTTTACTAGCACTGTATGGACTACTAGGTTGAAGCGGTGTTTCTTCTGTAAAAAAAGTAGTCGGATCAAATTCTAATTCTCCGTATACTTCATCTGTAGAAACATGGACAAACTTTTTGATGTTCGCGCGCTTAGCAGCTTCAAGCAATACTTGTGTTCCCAGCACATTGGTCCGGATAAAAATTTCCGGCTCAGTGATTGAACGATCAACATGACTTTCAGCAGCAAAATGAACAATGTAAGTGAAGTCTACTTTTTCAAATAGCGCTTCGACAGCTTGACGATCTGCAATATCGATATGAACAAAGCTATAATTATCATTGTGTTCAATCGTTTGATGTTTTGTTAAATCTCCTGCATAAGTTAACAAATCTAAGTTGTAAATATGGTAATTCGGATGATTAGCGGCCATGTATTGGACAAAGTTCCCTCCGATAAACCCCGCTCCACCGGTGACAAGTATATTTTCCATAGGGGTTCTCCTTTACGATTTATTCGATGAAAGTGTTCTCTCACAAGCTATGTCCAACAAGTACTTGCCATATTCCGTTTTCTTTAAACACTGCGCCAATTCAATCAAATCAGACTGACTAATATACCCTTTCCGGAATGCAATTTCTTCCAGACACGCCACATACAACCCTTGTCGTTTTTGAATCGCTTCTACAAAATTTGAAGCTTCTAGCAACGCTTCGTGCGTTCCTGTATCAAGCCAGGCTAATCCGCGCCCCATAATATTGACATGCAATTCACCGCGTTTTAAATATTCATTAATAATAGAAGTAATTTCTTTTTCTCCACGCTCCGAAGGGGTAACTGCTTTGGCGATTTCTACAACTTGATTGTCAAAGAAGTAAAGTCCAGGAATCGCATAAGAAGATTTCGGTTGCTCAGGCTTTTCTTCTATAGAAACGATGTTCAACTCATCATCAACTTCGACCACACCGTACGCTCTCGGATCTGCGACATGACATCCGAAAATGATGCTACCTTTCGTTAACTCGGCTGACTCTGTTAGACGGCTACCAAAATCGGATCCATAAAAAACATTGTCTCCTAACACAAGTGCAACGGGAGAGTCTCCGATAAAACTCTCACCAATCGTAAAGGCTTCAGCCAATCCATTCGGCTCTTCTTGAATTGCATACTCTATTTTAATTCCTAACTTTTGTCCGTTTCCAAGTAAACTTAAAAATCCTGAAATGTCTCTTGGTGTAGAAATAATCAACACTTCTTTTATACCTGCAAGCATCAAAACAGATAACGGATAATAAATCATCGGCTTGTCATAAACAGGCAGCATTTGCTTTGAAATTGACTTTGTCAACGGATATAGACGTGTACCCGTTCCACCAGCTAATATAATCCCTTTCATCATCGCTCCCTCATTTCTTATAATTGAAATAAACTTTCTTGTGTCACATGAAGTTCTTGAAGAATCGCACAAATTTGGACAACTGATTCGATAGGTAACTCTCCGTAATAAGGCATTGCCAATACTTGCTGCACAGCCTTGTGAGCTATCGGAAGATTTACTGGTTGTGCAGATGCAAGTCCGCTATACCATTCAAAATCACTGCAAAGTGGAGAAAAATACTTTCTTGCGAATACATTGTGTTTTTGGAGTTCTTCATACACCACATCTCTCGATTGACCAAATTTCTCTTGATCGATGTCAATAACAAAGTATTGATAGCTGCTAGATTCGTCTTCTAAAGTCGTTAAAACTCGAATCCCTTCAATAGCCGCTAAGTTTTCTTCGTAAGCACGTTTAATCGTATGGCGTTTGTTCCGCTCTTCTTCTAATACTTTTAAGACTTCTAAACCTACACTCGCTTGAATTTCATTCATTTTGGCATTTAATCCAGACAATGCGACTTCTTCGGTGTTCACAATGCCAAAATTTCTCAGTAACTGTAACCGTTTATCGAGTGCCGCATCATGATAAGTTAATGCTCCACCTTCAACGGTATTAAATAACTTAGTGGCATGAAAACTGAACATTGTCATATCTCCAAAGTGACTAATAGGAATGCCATTTACTTTTGCACCAAAAACATGTGCGCCGTCATAAATAACTTTTAGGTTATGTTTATCAGCAATTTTTTGGATTTTTTCTACATCACAAGGGTTGCCGAATACGTGAACACCGAGAATTGCGCTCGTTTTTTCCGTAATTAACGCTTCGATTTTATCAGCATCAATATTGAAAGTAACTGGGTCTATATCACAAAAGACAGGTGTTAAATTGTTCCAATCTAATGCTTGAACAGTGGCTGGAAATGTAAACGGCGTAGTAATCACTTCGCCGGTTAACTCCAGTGCTCTCAATCCTAGCAATAATGCCATCGTGCCATTTGAGAACATTGAAATGTGATCTACATCTAAATAGTCTTTAAGCCGATCGCTCAATTCGTTATGTTGTGCCCCAAAATTTGTAAGCTGCTTACTGTCCCATACCTTTTTCATTCTTTCTGTCACAGCTTCAATATTCGGCAATAACGGTCTAGTAACATAAATGGGTTGTTCAAAAGCTTTTGCCATTCTATTCCCTCCCTTGATAAGCAACTTTTAAGTAAGTTAGCCTGCCTTAACGGCTTTTATCTTTTTTATTACAGGTACCAATAAATCGTAGACGGTATCAAACTCCTGAATTTTCAATAGTTTTGAAATGGTGATATAAAAAATAGCACCTATTCCAATTTGTAAAACTAGCGTTAAAAGCTCTGATAGCGGAAGAAATTCGCCGATACTGTAGACAACTGCGCCCATTGCTAGTGATATGGTATAAATCGGCAAGAGATCTCGTATTTGCTCTTTGACGCCATACTGTATTTCACGTCCAGAAAAATAAATATTGATAAACAATGACACATGCGAGTCTAATACCATCGTGGCCACTAATATGGTAATGCTCCAATCCATCCAGATCACAAGAACAATAAGAACTGTCGGAATGATTGTTTTAATAATTTCTAAGTAGAGAAACAAATCAGAGCGCCCTTTAACTTGGAGAATGTTTAAATTCAACGCATGGATGGGGTACAGCATGCTCGCGATGCACAAAAGTTGGAAATAGGGCACCATAGGTAACCATTTCGCGCCAAAAATCAAGTAAATCAATGGCTCTGCCACTGCTGCTAAGCCGACCATCAGTGGAAAAATTAAAAATCCTGAAAGCTTAATAACTTTTTGGAAGCTTTGTTTTAAGCGCTCTTCTTGATCTTGGATGCCACTTAATACCGGATACGTCACCCGTTGAATTGTTGCTGTTAATGACTGAGTCGCAACATCACTGAATTTAGAGGCATTGGTGAAATAGCCAAGAGCTCCAGCTGAATATTGCTTTCCAATAATTAAGAAGTACACATTGTTATAGGCAGTGTCGATCAATCCCGATACAAGAAGTTTCCACCCAAATCCAAACAAACGCTTGAACGAGACAACACTAAAGGTTAGTGAAGGTAGCCATCTTCTATAGAAAACGAGTAGCAATGCTTGGATTAAATTCATCCCTAACATGCGAATCACGAGGCTCCATACACCAAACCCTGTCATGGCCATTCCAACAGCAATCACACCTGATAAAATACTCGCTGCCATATTGACCTTTGCTTGCACTTTAAAATTCACTTCTTTAGTAAACATGGCTCGTGGAATAATTGAGAATGCGTTAATAATAACGCCTAACGTTAGCACTCGAATAATAGACGTCAACTGTGCTTGATCAAAGAAATTACTAATTAACGGAGCTGATAAAAACAGCACGCCGTAAATAAAAACTGAAACAGCAAAGTTAAAATAGAATACCGTCGAATAATCGGTTTGATTGGCTTTTTGATCTCGGATTAAGGCTTGCGTAAACCCACTATCAACAAGTGAATTTGAAAGGGCTACAAACACTAAAATCATCCCTATCAACCCAAAATCTTCAGGTGCCAACAATCGCGCAAGGATAATTTGGATAATAAACTGAATGCCCTGATTGCCTAACATGTCTCCGAAGCTCCACAGCAGTCCACTGATTGTTTTTTTCTTCAATGAGTTTTCCTGTTTCATAGGCCTGCTCCTATCTCTATCCGTTAAAACCTAATTGTTCGGAAATCTTAAAACACTGAATATATACCTACAATAATAGGTATATCAAATCTAATTACCAACCGAATAGCGTTACCTCCGTTTCAAAAACATTACTTTGTGCTTAATTCTTGTACTTGCTTCCCATTCTAACACAATACATATCTAAAATAACAGATAATTTAGATTATTTTTATTTTTTATTTTGCAAATTATTCCACTCTTTTTTATTTCTTAGACAAATTAGATGCTTTTCAGTATAAAATCTGAGTATCATTCTTCAATAATTTGTTAGATCCTTACTATTTTCCGGAAATATTCTATAATCAATTGTTGCGCTTGTTTTGTAGATCCATTTTACTAATTCCCAGTTATAAAATAGGACGACAAAAAAGCAGTTTTGAACAGCTGGCACTACCAACTGTTCAAAACTGCTTTTTATAATTTCAAAGGATTTTTAAATTGTGATTCGTTTGAAGATCCGCTTAAAAAATTCGGGTTTCACGTAAAACTGGCGATATCCCTTTTTCAACGTTTCTTTAATTTTTAACTGCTTTAACAATAGATAAAAGCGGTTACGTTTTTTCGTGCGGCTAATAACGTAATCGTATTTAAAATTGGTGTGGACATTTACCTCGTCGAGTAAATTCGCAACATCTTGAAGGTGTTTTTGTTTTGCAGAGATATCGTTGAGGTAAACATCTGTCCAAGAGCCTTTTACTTCTACTCGGTAAGCCGCCATATTCCGATCCATGTAGTAAATCGTACCACTCAACGCTCCTAAAATGACCATCGGATAGTCACCAATTGTCGCATTCAAGTAAAAATCGGGCATCCCTGGGATTTTTTCACGAGAATACATAATTGAGTTAGTTGCGAACAATTCGCCTCCACCTTCGATAACTTCTTCCACAGAAAAAATTCTATCGCGATGGCTCGGTCGAACAGTAGCGACTCTTTTTTTCGTTACAGCCGAGACCTTTTCTGCCGCATGTACGCACATGCTGCATTCAGGATGCGCTTCCATATAATCTACTTGCCTCTGCAATTTCTCCGGATCTGTCCAATAATCGTCGCCCTCACAAACCGCGATATATTTTCCTAATCCACGCTCACTATTGAACACCTCAAAAGGAATATCTTGTGAATACTGATTTTCTGTTTGGTAGATGGGTTTGACGATATCCGGATATTTCTGTTCATAACTTCTGATGATGTCAGCTGTTCGGTCAGTAGATGCATCGTCATGGATTAAAATTTCATAAGCGAAATCTGTTTTCTGCATTAACATACTATCTAATGCCTCCGCTATAAAATTTTCATGATTATAAGCATTACACTCGATACTCACCATTATCCGGTTTTCCATAAATTACAGACTCCTCTACAGTTAAGTAAGTTTTCGTCATCAGCTTGAATAAACTAAGTCGAAATCCTTCTGTTAGATGTAACAGAATAGAATGCTAATGATTTTTCTACACATAACGTATCTTAGCATAGAAACATATTATAAAAAGATTATTCAGAAAAATTATAAAAAAATTTACACAAAAGCAAAGTTTTGGATATCATTCATCCACAACAATAAAGTTCTCTCGCTGATACGTTACTCTCAATTCTTCATCACGAAGAATCAAGTTGTTTTTTTCTATGGTGTTACCGCGCACTATATGTCCTGTCCCAATATTGATATATATTCCTCGCTCTGAGTTTTCGCGAGGACTGATAGCCAAGTTATTAAGTATGCTGATGTTATGACTTGGTGTCATTAAGTTTTTTCCACCATCACCTGGTCTTATCGCAATATTGTATTCATTGTTATAAACTAAGTTTCCTTTAATAACATTGGATTCTGCACCATTTTTAACATCAATACCATAATAAAAACCACTGACCATATTTTTCTCCACATGGCTTTCTTTTTCACTTTCTATTGTAATGCCTTGTTGATCGGTATAGCCGGGACGATCTTCAGTAACCATACATCCTTTAACTAAATTATGTTTGCCTTTTCCAAATAAAGAAAGGTGGCCGTCTCCTGAATTTCTAACCACACAAGATTCAATGGTGTTATAATCCGATGCAAAATTGATGATGCCGGAACCATAATTGGATTCACTTATTACATTACGAATCACATTGTTATGGGCATGATGCAAGTGAATCCCTTGCGAATAATTTTTTGTGTAGACATTTTCAATCGAACTTTCTCGACTGTTCTGCAGCAAAATAGCAATATTCGAAATTAACGAACCCCCTTCAGGCAATTGATCCCCCATCAAAAAGCCGCCTTTTAAATGGACATCTGCCGTCGCTGTTATCCAAAACACACCATATTCACCCGCTGATTCTGTCTGAAAAATCGCTTGTTCCATTATTATGGTGATTGGTTTGGAGATTTTTAAAGCAAAATAACTGTCTCCATATCCAGTACTAGCTTTTAAGTTAGGATTTTTAGTCAATTTGTAAATTCCGGGCGGAATATGCAATTCCCCACCTATTGGAGTTTCATCAATCGCTTGTTGAATCGCTTGTGTATCATCTGTCACGCCATCACCTTCTGCTCCAAATTGTGTAGTGGCATCGCTTATTTCCTTTTCCATAAAAAAGCCTTGGGTCATTATTACAATAGCAATGAGTCCACAAATCCCTAGTACAATAAGAAACATACGAGTGATTTTCTTAAAAGTCATAGACAGCTCTCCTTCAACCTCATCGCTATATAGAGAAATCATGATAAAGTCGTTCTTAAACTTAAGTATAAGCGAAGATTTCTAAAAATGCACACTGTTCTGAATACTTTTTAGATAAATATAGTCATTTACTTCGTTACTCTATCCTATAGCCTATAAAAATTTTCTTAAAAACACAAAGAAATTTTTTACCCCCTCGCATTCACCTATAATGTTCGTTATAATCATTACAATAGTTATTTTTTGAAAATTTAGTCATATTGACAGGATTATAAATCTTGTTTAGCTGACCACTTAGAGAAAAGAAATTTACAAGGAAATGAGGTTTTACTTTTGAAGGATTTATTTTTTGTAAAAGATTATGTCGCGTTGTACGAAGAAATCGAAGGAGGAAACTGTGAAGTTTTCGAATTCACCCATCCGATAGGCACGGTTTATCACCAGTTTATCAAAAGGGAAATACCCATTTCTTTAGAAGGCGGCCCATACTTTGATCTACTTACGCCTTATGGTTATGGCGGGCCCGTTATAACTGAGCTCAAAGATACGACAAAAAAAGATGAGTTAGTTACTCTTTTTTGTCAAGCTTTCCAAGAATATTGTTTAGAACATAATATCGTCACTGAATTTGTTCGTTTCCATCCACTTGTAGACAATGCCCAAGATTTTGATTCTTGCTATAACGTTCTTTTCAGACGCCATACTACGGGCATCACACTGAAAGGTTTTGAAGATCCGATTCAAGAAGAATTTTCAAGCTCCACACGAAAAAGAATCCGCAAAGCATTGAGAGATGGCGTTACTTATCGAATCACAGAAAATCCATCTAATTTAGACGAGTTTCAAGATATCTACCTTACAACGATGAAACGTGTAGGCGCTAGTGACTTTTACTTATTCGACGATGCATACTTCTCAAAAATGATTGAGAATTTAGGCGAACAAATGGTATTAGTTGAAGCTATTTACGACTCGCAAGTGATTGGAGCAGAACTTCACTTCCATACAGGGCCATATGTTCATACTCACCTATCCGGCACCATCGATGGGGATATCAATCATTTGTCCCCTGTTTATGTGATGACTTACGCTATTGTTTTATGGGCACAAGAGCGCGGTGTGGAATATATTCATTCAGGCGGAGGCGTGAATCCGGGTCCTGATGACTCATTGTACGTATTTAAAAAGAAATTTGGCAAAAACACGGAATTCGACTATTACGTAGGCAATAAAGTCTGGAATGAAGAAATTTATGAAAAGTTGAATGAGGCGACTAACGCTACTTCAGAAAGTGGACTTTTCCCAGCATATCGCTGGTCATAAAAAAAGGAAGCAGATGAGTCTGCTTCCTTTTTCTTATTTTGAATGCCATGCCCAAGCATTTGAAATAATTGTGTTTAAATCAAAAGCTGGTTTCCAACCTAATTCTTCATTAATTTTTTGAGAGGATGCTACAAGTGCAGCTGGGTCCCCTGCTCGTCTCTCTGCATATTCAATCGTAGCTTTTTTGCCCGATATTTGCTCACACGTTTCAATAATTTCTTTAACCGAATAGCCGGCTCCATTGCCTAGGTTATAAGTTTTGTTCGTAATCTTTCCTGACGCCATACCTTCATATGACAAAATATGTGCTCGTGCCAAATCAGTTACGTGGATATAATCCCGGACACATGTGCCATCTGCCGTTTCGTAATCCGTGCCGAATACAGCTATTTTGTCGCGTTGCCCAAGAAGGTGCTGCAACACAATGGGGATTAAATGCGATTCCGGATCATGACTCTCCCCAATTTCACCCGATTCATGCGCGCCTGCTGCATTAAAATAGCGCAAGACCACATATTGGAAATCATGGACATGTGCTAAATCAGCTAAAATTTGTTCAATCATTAACTTCGAGCGACCATATGGATTGATCGGGTTTGTTGTTGTTTTTTCTGTAATCATGTCTGTATCAGGTATGCCATAAGTGGCTGCAGTTGAAGAAAAGATAAATCGTTTCACACCATGTTCAATCATTTTTTCCAACAACACTAGAGTCGCACTAACATTATTACGGTAATATTTTAATGGATTTTGTACCGACTCCCCCACTAAGCTGTTTGCTGCAAAATGAAATACAGCATCGATATCGTGAGTAGTGAAAATTTCATCTAAAATTGCAGGATCCCCTAAATCGCCTTTTACAAACGTTGCTTTTGAGTCGATCAATTGTTCAAAACCTGTTGTCAAATTATCCAGCACGACAACGTCATATGTATTCACCAATTCTTTAACAGTATGACTGCCAATATAACCCGCGCCTCCACAAACTAAAATCGCCATAAATGTTGACCTCCTATAAGTTATTCTATTTCCAATTATACCATTTGTAAGTGTATTTATTCCGAAAAAATAGTCGACCGCACCTTATTCCGCTCTGACCGCACCTCACACAGGTTTAAGCGCACCTTATCGTCCTAGAACCGCACCTCAAATGGACTTTTCCGCACCTCCACGCACCTATACCGCACCTCACCATAAAAAACACGCTTCCAAGAATCCACTTGGAAGCGTGTTTAGGATATGGCTTTTAATGTTCATCTTCTTCAACAAAATAGTTTTGGCTTTCGTAAATAGCTAAGTCTTCATCCGACATAATCAGGTTGTCGACATTCAGAGTGTTGCCAATAACCACATGTCCACTTCCCGCTCCTACATAAATGCCGTAAGAAGATTTTTCGCGCGGATCGACAACCATATTGTTTAAAATTTGCGTATTATAACTCGGCAACTCGAGATTTACACCGCCATCTCCGCCTCGCACTGCGATATTGTATTCATTGTTAAAGGAAATATTCGATTGGATGATATTTGATTTCGAGTCATTTTTCACATCGATTCCATAGTAAAATCCGCTAACCGTATTATTTTCGATTAAACTGCTCGTCTCACCTTCAACGGTAATCCCTTGTTGGTCATCATAATCAGGGCGATCTTCTGTAACGACACAATTAACAACACGATTATCTTTACCGCCTCCGTATAAAGACACATGACCGTCACCCGAATTGCGCACCACACACGAATCAATGAGATTATCATCCGAATCAAAATTAATGATTCCGGAACCATAATTAAATTCAGCAGTTACGTTTTGAACAATGTTGTGGTGAGAATGGTTAAGATGGACGCCTTGAGAGAAATTCTTTAAATAAGTATTTTCAATCGAGCTATCATTTGTGTAAAGAAACAAAATCCCAATATGAGACGTTAAAGACCCGTCTTCTGGTAACCGCTCTCCCATTAAAAAGCCACCTTTTAAATGAACATCTTCTGTTTTATCAACCCAAAACACGCCATATTCATCATCGGTGTCGGTTTGGAATATCGCTTCTTCCATTAAAATCGTGATTGGCTTTGAAATTTTCAACGCAAAATAACTATCACCATATCCCGTGACGGCTTTGTGGTCAGGATTTTTTGTAACTTTGTAAACACCAGGCGCAATTTCCAAAGTGCCTCCGGCCGGCGTATTGTCAATAGCGCTTTGGAGTTCTACCGTTTTGTCTTCAGCTTCATCAAAACTAGCACTATAACTTTCAGATCCATTTTGCACTTCATCGCCGTGTGACATTTTTTCCATTATTAAAAATAAGTAACTAAATCCAGCCATCCCTAAAAAAACAACGAAAAGAAATCCAAACGTTTTCGATTTCATCAAAGACACCTCCTTTAGCGAGATTTCATTTCCCCCTTATCATACAGACTTATTATTAAAAATAACAGTTTGTTGTCCGATAATTCAGATAATAAAGAGAAATAGGTTAATAAGCACTAAAAAACACGACAACCATTAAACTTGCTCTGATGGTTGTCGTGTATTATTCCCTTTATGTGGTTGCTGCTGTTCAGTCGAGTCTGCATTCGATCTTACTGTGTTAGTTGGTTCAATTTCGCGATTTTTACTGCGTGCCAACAATTCTTCCCGATGACTGTGGGTTGCTTCTTCACGCTTTGAACTTGCTTTTCCTAAAGAGAAAAGAACGGCCATTCCAAACATAAAACCGCCTGTTATCAAAGCCCACATACACTCCACCTCTTTTTAAGTAAATCAGTTACTATCATGATTGCACTTCTCCTTACAATTGCCATTAATCTTTCTGATTCTTTCTATTTTACGCCTATTCCTAACCAATTAACAGATTCATATGTACCAGTAATCTGAAAATAGATGAATCTTTAAGATCAAATTAAAACTATTTTTTGTTATTATTCTATTTTAAATTTCTTTTTATTGTCTTTTCTTTCTGTAAAACCCATAACTTACCAAATAAAACTTTAATCATTACACTCAAACCAACGCCGGCACTATCGATCAAAACGTCTCTAATTTCTCCGCTTCGTCCTTCAATAAATAATTGATGAACTTCATCCGTCACAGCAAATAAAACACTTAAACCAAATCCTAAAACTAACTGTTTGATTCCTCGAAAACCGCTACTTTTCCAAGCATTTAAACTCAATAATCCTAACAAAAAATAAGCGAAAAAATGAGCGTTTTTCCGCACAAAAGTATGGAAGCTTTCAATATCAATAGTATATTGAGGTGCTATTCCTTCTAAAACACTTAATAAGGCTGCGACAATCCCTGAACTTAAATGACTAGAAGCAGATCCTGGTTGATGAGAAAGATAAAAAATGACAGCCATCCACGAAAAAACTACTATCCACGAAATGTGTTTATATACTTTCATAAGACAAATCCTTTTCTGTTAAAATCACTTTCTTCAATAAGAGTTATTATAGCACTCGTCTGAAAAAGCCGTAAATGAGCCTGCTACATCTCTTTTACAAAATAAAAAAGAAGTCGCTTTAAAAAGCGACTTCTCACACGCATACTTGATCGACAAGCAAATTACTCTTTTACTAATTTAGCTGGAGTTGAGCGATATGCTGGAAAAAAAGCCTCTTCCTTATCCGCACCTACAGCTTTACACATTGCATCGTATACTTTTTGATTCCAAATTTTATAACTTACATAAAACGGAAATTCAGTGTTTTTTCCAAATTGTTTTTTAAAAAGGTATAGTGGATCATCCAACCTACCTGTGATGCCTCCACCTTCGTGAACGAGCTCCATGCCATGTTCTTTCCCCCACAACACTAAAGCATAGCGCATCACAAAAGCTGACGATAAATGTTGATACTCCTGCAATGTTCCAGATAAATGAATATGAATAAACTTCCCGTAAGCAAAGTTTAATCCACTTGCAATTACTTTTCCTTCATATAACACTTCTACCATAAGCGTATTTTCCCCTAATGATTGAAGAAGTCCATTAAAGTAATCGTCATCAAAATAATAAACTGTAGCCGCATCTCTTCTCTTCATCGTCTCGTAATAGAGGCGTTTAAAATCTTCTAAGTCAGTAGGATTAACAATGACACGATATTCAACGCCTGCTTTTAAAGCTTTTTGAATACTTTTTTGTTTAGACCTAGAAAACTCCGATTTAATCGGATCTTCAAAATCCTTTAAGTTGGTACCTGTTGTATAACGACGAAACGTCAATTCGTAGCAACTTTCAAAGTCTTGAGCGTTCGGAAACAACGGATGAAAACGTACAAACTCGCTAACAATATTTTCTTTGAGACAGTATTCTTCAAAAGCATGTTGAAAAGCTTCAACAACTTCTGATTTATGCTCTTCCTCGCACCCAGTAATCCGAGGACCTCCATATCCATAAGGAGTTGTAATATCATAGAAAGTTTCTCCACCTAGGTCTATAAAAATGGGCCTTTTTATGAACAAGTGATCCACTTTCCCAAATGGGTGTTGAAATTCAAATATTTCACAAACCCCATTTTCAATCTTTTCGTATAAGCGACCATAATCTTTTTCAAAATAGATATCCTCCAACTCGAAAATGCCTCCTCACTCCTGAAAATTTATTAATTTTTTGCAAGCTTTAGTAAAAAGTTCCCATTCTCTTACAAATCCAATTCCATTACCTACAATTCTAGCACAAAACATTTAGCAATACTTCAATAAAACAAAATTATTAGAATATTTAGTATTCTATTTTCATTTTAAAGGATCCTCAGCCATAAGGTGATTCTAAAGAATCAATAAAATAAGTAAAACAGTTATTAAATACCTATTTTACTGTTGACATTATACATTTATTAACTGATAATCTCTTTATATGACTATTTTTTACAGAAAGGATTTGCTATACATATGCAAAAGAAAAAGTGAAATGAAAAATTCCAAGTTCACTTTATGCCTGATACTTCTTATCGGCATTTGTTTTACACTTTCTATTTCAAAAGCAGAAGCGCATTATACAGACAGTCCATTAAACAAGCCGGAACTTTTTTCAACCAATCATCTGTCATCAAATTTGCTAATGAGTTCCCCCCTACGTTTTATTTTGGAGTATTATGGCTTTAAAACAGATTGGAACAAAGATTCTACGGTTGTGCCTTTAAGCTCACCAAATGTATCTGAGGTAAATGTTCCTGTATTGATGTATCATATTTTGCTGCCAGGTCGAAATGATTCGATAAGTGTAGATCCTACTCGCTTTAAAGAACAAATGCTCTCTTTAAAATCAGCAGGCTATACGACGATTACTGAACTCGAGTTACTTGCTCATTTAGAAGATGATACACCTTTGCCTGATAAACCGATTTTGATCACGTTTGATGACGGCTATATTAGTAATTACACGATTGCCTTTCCAATCCTAAAAGAGCTAAACATGAAAGCCAGTATTTATGTAATTGCTAGCCGGATTTTCGAAACCCACGGCGTTACTGATGGTGAATATGATAAATTCTCTTGGCAACAAGCGAGAGAAATGGCGGGAACGATGAGCATTCAAAGTCATACGTGGGATTCCCATTCTAAACAGTCGGATCTTCAACATCAAAATCGCGGACTGATTACAAGTCGCTTTTTTAAAGAAGGCAAACTGGAAACACAGCAAGAATTTGAAGATCGTACATTTACGGATTTACTGACAGCTAAAAATACCATTGAGAAAAATATTGGTACTGAAGTTGTGGCAATTAGCTACCCGTATGGTGAATACACGGACGACACCATTCGTTTAGCACAAAAAGCAGGCTATAAAATGGCGTTTACCATTCAGAATGGAACGAATAACAAAAATTCCTCACCTTTTGAATTAAAACGAATTACTGCCGACGGCATGTATTCTGGCCAGGAATTGATCCAACTAATTGAATCCGATTAAAAAAGCAGCGACCAAGGAATACTGGTCACTGCTTTTTTAATGTGTTTCTACTTTCATTATTTTTTATTAGTAACAGATTCATTTAACTTTTCCTCAAACAACTTTAACAACCGTTCTCTTAATTCAGGACGTTTTAACGCAAACTCAATCGTCGTTTCAATAAAGCCAAACTTTTCACCGACATCAAATCGGCGTCCTTCAAACTCGTAAGCATACACTTCTTGAATTTCATTGAGTTTTTGAATGGCATCCGTTAATTGAATTTCCCCACCTGCTCCAAGTTCATGTTGCCCAAGAAACTCAAAAACTTCAGGAGTTAAAATATACCGTCCCATAATTGCGTAATTTGATGGGGCTGTTCCCGCCGGAGGTTTCTCAACAAAATTATCAACTTTGATCAACTTTCCTTCAATCGAAATCGGATTGATAATACCGTAACGATGTGTTTCATCTTCTGGCACTTGTTTTACTCCGATAACACTTTTACCGGTCGTTTCATTTTGCTTCATCAATTGAGCGAGACACGGCTCTTCGTTTTCTACAATGTCATCACCTAATAACACAGCAAAAGGCTCGTTGCCGATAAAACGGCGGGCCGACCAAATTGCATGTCCTAGTCCAAGTGGCTCTTTTTGACGAATATAGTGAATTTCTACATTGGACGTTTCCAAGACAGAATCCAGCATATCGGTTTTACCTTTTTTAAATAAGTTGTCTTCTAATTCAAACGCATGATCGAAATGATCTTCAATCGCACGCTTTCCTTTACCGGTGACAATAATAATGTCTTCGATGCCAGAAGCTATTGCTTCTTCGACTATGTACTGGATTGTCGGCTTATCAACGATAGGCAACATTTCTTTTGGCATGGCTTTTGTTGCTGGAAGAAATCTCGTTCCAAGACCTGCAGCAGGAATTATTGCTTTTTTTACGCGCATCTTCTCACCTTCTCATCCCTTTTTTAGTTATCTATTGTTTAATAATAACATTTCTTTATTATAAAGCTAATATTTAAAAAGTTTCGATAACGAAAATGTCTTTTAATTTCTAATTACTAAAAAAGAAAAGTTTGTTTTTTGTAAATTTCATCAATAATTTTCTACAATTAGTAAAAAGTATGCACATATATGTTACTATAAATAAATCGAATGTCCTTGTTCCTTTTTCTATTTTTCTTTTTTTCTTTTGAAACTATATCGATTTACTCTGCATCATACAAAGGAAGTGTAAATTAGTTGAATGTTTCACCATTATCCTCTGACTCTGTATTAATGGAACTTGGTATTTGGTTAGTGCAATTTATCGACATATCAACTTTACCAATTGATTGGTCCGTAATAACGCTACTTTTTCCGACGAGTAGTAACTATATAAACTATATTATTGGTCTATTCATAGCGATAACTTTATTGGGCTCTGTATACAATTTACATAACAGCAAAGTAAAACGAATGACAGAAGAGTGTACACGTCAATTTGATTCCATAATTGCAACCGCAACCGATGGTATTGTCGTGACCGATGACAATGGCGTTATAACTCAATGGAATCAAGGAGCAGAGTCTCTTTTTGGCTACCGTAAAGATGAAATACTGGATCAAAATGTGCGGATGATTTTTCCAAATGCATACCCATCATCTTCTAGTCAAATGGTTACTAACCAAACTCATGAGTTTATAGGACACAAAAAAGATGGCGGCCAAATTCCAGTTGAATTATCGACAGGGCATTGGGAAACGATCAAAGGTGAGTACCATAGCCTCATTATCCGAGACATCACAGACCGCAGAAAAAACGAGGAAAAAATTAGTAATTTAGTTTACTTAGATTCCTTGACTGGCTTACCAAATCGCCGGTTATACATGGATCGACTTGAGTCTACACTTGATCAAGCCATCGATAGCGGCACCATTCACACGGTTTTATATTTAGATCTTGACCAATTTAAACTAGTAAACGATTCGTATGGACATATTATGGGTGACCAATTGTTAATTGAAGTGGCTCACCGGATAAAGTCTTGCATTAGTAAAGCCGATACGCTGGCAAGACTTGGCGGCGACGAATTTATCTTATTGCTTCCAAATAGCAATTACACCCATGCGGAAGCTGTTGCCCGAAATATTTTAGAGGTGTTGACGTATGCCTTTTCGCTAAATGACGAAGAAGTATTTATCACCCCCTCAATTGGGGCTAGCTTGTTTCCAGCAGACGGCACTGATTCTGAAACGTTAGTCAAAAATGCGGATATTGCCATGTATCGTGTAAAAGAAGAAGGAAAAAACAACTTTCAATTTTTCACTTCAGAAATGAACGACTTGATCTCTCGAAAATCTAAAATTGCCATGAGCATTCGCAAAGGATTGGAGGTTGGTGAATTTTCGGTTCATTACCAACCTCAAATCGATATCCTGACGGAAAATATTATTGGTGTTGAAGCGCTTGTTCGCTGGAATCATGCCAAGTTAGGACCGATTTCGCCTGCTGAGTTTATTCCGATTGCTGAAGAAAACGGCATGATTCTACACATTGGTGAATTTGTTCTTCGTACCGCTTGTCTTCAAACAAAAGCTTGGCAAGATGCGGGCGTTGAACCGTTCCGCGTTGCTGTCAATATTTCCGCCAAACAATTTTCACAAGGCAATATTTCTGAAGTCATCACCTCAGCTTTAGAAGACGCGCAGCTAGCCCCTGAATTTCTTGAGCTGGAATTGACGGAAAGCCTAATTCAAGGGGCGACATCCGCGATTACCACCATGCAAGAATTAAAAG
Source organism: Planococcus donghaensis (assembly GCF_001687665.2). Lineage (NCBI taxonomy): Bacteria > Bacillati > Bacillota > Bacilli > Caryophanales > Caryophanaceae > Planococcus > Planococcus donghaensis. The sequence goes on from NZ_CP016543.2 coordinate 2,480,830, forward strand.
CAATGGGCATCCATTTATCGATTGACGATTTTGGTACAGGCTATTCTTCGTTAAGCTACTTAAAATTGTTCCCGATTGATAGTTTGAAAATCGATCAATATTTTACACGCAACATCAATAAAGACCCAAAAGATGCGGCCTTAGTCGACACCATCATTCAAATGGCACGTAATTTAGGGTTGAATGTTATCGCAGAAGGTGTAGAAACACTCGATCAGCTAGCATACTTGAAAAATAAGCGCTGTAATCAAGCACAAGGTTATTATTTTCATAAGCCGTTATTGCCTGAGAAAATTGAAAAACTGTATTCTAAAGTCTAATTTAAAAGCCCGCGCCGAGAAGTTCTCCTTCCGGTACGGGCTTTTCTATTTGCTCTCTAACAGGTTCGATAACGGGTGAATGCCAAGACTTTGTATGATTAACGATAAAATAACAACGGAAAAACTGAGTGAAATTAGTTCACTAGCCATCTCGCCATTTGCCATGGCCCCTAACTGCAACAATAAGAAGACAGACATAGACCCACGTATACCAGACCAAGAAATAAGCAACGCTTTTTTCCAAATAGCACTATGCTGCTTTCCCGCTAATAACTTAAAGCTACTGCCAACGACAATAAAGCGAACGGCAATGCTCGCAAATAAGATCAAAATGGCGACAATCCAATTATCCCATGATAAGTATTTTGTCGCCTCAATGCCAATCAGTAAAAACAATAACGCGAGCAATGAAGGTTCGACGACGCTCCAAAACCCTGAAAGGGCTTCGCGGTAATGATCTTCTTTGTTAATGTGAGAAAACTCCCACGACAACATAATGCCCGCGGATACTGTGGCTAATACACCTGAAAATCCAAAACTTTCGGCAAGTTGAAAGGCACCATAAGCAAGTACAATGCTGAGCATAACTTGATAATCTTGGTGATGCGTAATATGAACAGCTTTACTCAATAACCACCCAACTGTCACACCAAGGAGCACACCCCCTGCTGAGACATACAGAAATTCACCGAAAGCAGCAAGCACATCAAGCGACTCTGACTGCACATACATCCCCGATAACACACTAAACAAAACAATACTTGTGCCATCATTGATCATCGATTCGCCATCAACAATATCCGCAATGCTTTTGTCTGGTGATGATTTTTTTAAAATAGAGACAACAGATACCGGGTCTGTAGGTGCCAAAATAGCGGCAACCACAAATGCCCCTACCAATGAAATTGAAAAAAACCAGCCGCCAATCCAATAAATAGCTAACCCGACAAGCCCCACTGTCAAACCGAGTCCCACGGTACTTAACAACCCAATAATACTCGCGTTTTTCCGCAAAGCTTTTGCTGAAAATTGATATGCAGAGACAAAAAGCAAACCCGGTAAGAAAACATCATAAATCATCGTTTCAGTTACTTTGATGTTCTCGAAATAGGGGATAAAAGACAAACCAATCCCGAGCAATACGAGGACAACCGGTGCGGGGAAGTTTTCTTGTTTTTTATCAATAGTAAATACTAAATAGCCTATGCACAATAATATGGTCACAAGTGCAGCTGACAATGCCATCCCCTCCAAAAGTGAAACATCCGTATGTATTAAATTTCCCGTAAAGTTACCTCTTAAAACAAAACAGCCGGACCGTCTAGTAAGCCCGGTCCGGCTGTTGTTATAGAAAATGAGAAAATTATTTTGCCGCTTGTTTTTCTTGCAACATTCCTTCTTCTTTTAGCCTACGCTTAACTTGCAAATAGGAAGTAACATCCGCTATCTCTTCTTTACTTAACGGATGATCATCTACTACTAAGTTAACCGAATTTAAATCGTTTAATTGGATCAAATCAAGTTGATCGGTCGGTTGATTTCGTTCCAATATATAATCTACAGTAACTTTAAAATAATCGGCTATCAATTGTAAATGGGAAACGCTCACTTGCTTTTTGGCACTTTCGTAACCCCATACAACTGATTTCGCTATTCCTAAATTTGAGGCTAGCTCATCTACACTCAATTGATGCTCTTCTCTTAACTCTTTTATTTTTTGTCCTATTCTCTCCATTTTATCGCCTCCCTTATTTCTATAGCGGCTATACCTTATATATTACCCCGCTGAATCTCTATTAGAAACTAGTTAAAGTGCACTAAAAGCGATTTAGAAGCGAAATACCTATAAAAAACCTGAAATTTCAGTTAACTCTTTTTCGAATTGTGGTAAAATTGAATTAATAGAATAGGGAAAGGTGGGTATTACGATGCTGAAAAAAGTAATATACATATTAGCGATTGTCCTCATATTTGTCATCATCTTCGGCGAAAGAAATTTAAACAATATTCAACTATCAAAAGAAAGCGCCCTCCATACGAAAACTGTGGAAACTCAGTCAAAGGCTAACAGCTTTTCGAGCAAGTTAACTTCCGGTAAGCCAGTGACGATTGTTTTTCTCGGAGACTATGTCACATCAGATGATTCCTTGCCTGATGGCAACTTGAATCACGTGGCTTTATTAGCCAATTGGTTTAACAAAAATTATCCGGATCAAGTAAAAATTATTAACGCGGGCATGAATGCCAATACTGTCTCTCATATGAAAAAAAGAGTTCAAAGTGATGTCCTTAAACATGTACCCGATTTAGTTGTAATTTCTGCAGGGTTAAACGATGCAGTAGGCGCTTGGAAAATACCAGTAAAAGAGTATGCAACTAATTATCAAGCGATTGTCGAAGCAATTGTTGCCACGGGGGATACGGAAGTGGTGATTCGAACTCCTAACCCTACTACTTCTGTTGAAGAAAACGTAGAAATGAAGAGTTATATACAAGCAAGTCGTGAACTAACGGAACATGAGAAAGTATACTTGTTCGATTTTTATCAAGTGATGGCGGATGATATACATGCCAAAAACATTTCCCAACTCGAATTAATGCAAAATAAGTTGCATCCAAATATTAAAGGTCAAGCTTATCTCGCAGAGCAGTTTAAAATGTACTTTACTTCAGAACTAATCCAACCATAATAAAAGCGTCCGGTGATCAATTGATCACCGGACGCTTTTTGAGTTTATTTTACTAACAGGTTTCTGGCTTCTCTAAATTCTTTAATGTGGTGATCTAATATGTGGCCGTTTTCGATGACCACAGAATTGCGAATCATGTCCGTCCAATTGCCTTCGACAAAATGGTCGACCATTGGCGAGAATCCTTCGCTCAACACTTTTGTTACTGTGTGCGGGAACATCGCTGGTGTGTTGTCTACCGTGTAATGAATAATGCCATCTACTGTATAAACAGGATCATCAATTGTTGACGGACGAGATGTTTCGATTTCCATGTTCGGGTCGCAACTTACATCAATAATCATCGCGCCTTTTTTCAAGCGTTTTAAGTCTTCTTTATAAATGATGCGATCCGTACGGTTCGTATCCCACATGACGCAGTTCACAAGAACATCGTAATTGACCATGTTTTTAACAAACAACGACTCTAGCTTCCGGCCGTAAACATCCACATCTGCACCTAAGCCATGAAGAATGCGAAGTACCCCTTTTGTTGTGTGACCGTTTCCAAGAACCGCCACTTTTGTTTCATAAGGCATTTTGCCAACATATTGATAGGCCTGCAACACAGCTGCTTCCCCAGCAACTTCACGATTGCGGTAGAAAATATAACGACCGTCTTCGAACATTTCTTCCCAAGCTACCACTGTATGGTCACCCGCAAGAACGGAATCGGTAAACGCGATATCTTGTACGGCATGAGCCCAACCAATTAATAATTTCCCGGGTGTTAATTGATTAAAATAATCTGCGTTGCCTAGTTTCACATCAACAATCGCGTCGCATTTCAATACTTCTTCACGAGACACAAATTGCGCGCCCGACACTTCATATTCTGCGTCTGAATAACCAAGCGCTTCGCCATAGCCCACTTCAAAAAACAATTGCTTCATGTTTTTAATGTTTGGCATGTCTTTCGGTAAAAGCGCTCTTCGTTTTTCGTTATTTTTGTGACTGATAACAAATCCTATTGTGTAAATAATAAAACCTCCAATTAATGAAATAATCGTACTCTTGGTCCGCATATAATAGGCATGTCCTAGAACAGTGACCGAACAACATTCAATAATTGTTTTCGCATGCCTCTTCCGAAAAGCTGACCTACTCTGCATCATACCATATTTCGGAATCATTATAAGTACTTTGTAATATTGACTAAAAATAAATATAGTATGTGTGTACGAATATGGTATAAATTTTTTGTCATAACTAGAGAAATTAGACCAATTAGAAACGACATGCTCCCAAAACTAGAGAAGTTTTGAGAGCATGTAGGAAATAACTTTTTAAGCTTGTTATTCTTTATAAACGAGCTGGCTTTTCAACATTTTTATTAAGTATTGCATATCTTCAATGGTATAACGTTGATCGCAAGGCAACGGCAAAATATTAGCTGCGTATTGGTATTCAATGCTATCTTCTGGACAATCTGCGAGGACATTTGGCCACAACAGTGGGATGTAAATCTTATCTTGCACTAAGCTTTTTCGGATGGCTGGCCCGTCTTCTACTAAGAGAGGATATGCAAACGCCCCATCTGGCAATGTTAAGAGCAGAGGATTTTCCGATGCTAACTGTTCATTTAAATACGCATAGTTTTCATTGCGAAGTTGGCGTGCACGCTCGTAATCTACGGCACCCATTAAGTTGCTTGTTAACTTTGACATGGTGCGGAGTGGGGCAACTGCGAGTCCATCGTTAATGGCGATGAAATCAGCATAATAATCGCTTGCTTTTCCTTCCGCCCGACCAAGCACATGTGTCATGCGCTCTTTTGAAATGTCTTGCTCAAGTTCTTCCGAAAGTACCGCATCTGTCGCTAAATAAGCGCCGTCTGGAACGCCAAAAAATTTGCGACACGAATAAATGGTGTCTACACCTTCTATCGGCTTTTGGAAAAAAGCTTGGCTATGATCTAAAATTAGTTGGCTATAGCGCTCTTTCAAGGCGCGCGTTTTTTCTTCCGTAATTTGACCGTATAAATTCACAACATATAAGTACTCACCTTCGGCCAATTGCTTGTCAAAAATCGGTTGGAATTGGGCATCTACATAATAATAATCATATTCAAACCCTTGCTTGTCTAACAAAATACTGATGCAGTCACACAAATAATAAGGAATGTGTAGTTTTTTAATTTGGCGCGCTTTTAGTAAATAAAGCAGCGCATTGCTGCCGCTATTAAGAGCTAACAAATCGCTATAAAACTCGTTACGAATCAAATCCTCTAAACCAAAATATCCACCAATTTCTTTCATATCGGATCTTCCTTTCATCGGCCGTAATTAGACTAACCGCACCTTAATTGTGAATAAGCGCACCTTTTGGAACAAATACCGCACCTCAGCGATAAATTTCCGCACCTCAAAGCGAAGTTTCCGCACCTCTCAGACTAAAAAGCGCACTTTTTCTTTCTTACTCAGTTCACGGGCACCCATGATTTAATACTTCGATAAGCAGGGAAATAATCAGCATCTGGTGAGATGTTGACGACTTGGCATAATTGTTCATATGCTACGTAATTCCATATTTTGCGTCCAATATAATACTCTAAATCTTCATTACGTCCGAATTTCTTTTTAAAAAGATACAGCTTGTCGTCAAGTTCACCAGTTCGCCCTCCGCCGTGATGAATTAGCTTTTTATTGTTTTCCTTGCCCCAAAGCGCCAACGCATATTGCAAAATATAAGCCGGTGCAAGTTCATGATATTCCTGAAGTGTACCGGTAAGGTGAATATGTATATAGTCACCGTAAACAAAATTTAAACTCATGCCGATTACTTTCCCTTTATAACTTGCTTCTACCACAACTAAGTAATCGCCAAGGCCATCGATACATCGCTGAAAATACACCTCATCGAAATAATAAATTTTTTCAGCCGCGTTTCGCTCCATTGTGGAATAATACAGTTCTTTAAAGTCGGTTAAATCATTTGGGTGATCGACCACTCGATACTCGACTCCTGCCTTTAACCCACGGCGAATATCCCTTCGACTTGACGCTGAATATTCTGTGAGGATGGGATCAGGTATGTCAGCGAGTCGTGTTTGAATCGTATATCGCTTGAAAGTGAGGTCATAAAAGCTCTGAAAGTCCAAGTGATTCCGGATAATAGGATGAAAGCGAACAAACTCGGACACAATGTGATTATCCCTACAATACTCTCCAAATGCCTGTTTAAATGCGTTCACCAGCTCTTGTTTATCTTCGCTTTTCCCTTCCACAATTCGGGGGCCCCCATATCCATATGGAGTCACGAGATCATAGTATACTCGATCGTCTAACTTGATCGGAATTTCACATTTGATGAACAAATAACGGACAACCCCAAGGGAATGTCGAAAGATAAATTCTTCACACTTACCGTTTTCTATTTCCTCATACAAATGTGCATACTCTTTTTCAAAGTAAATGTCTTCGTTCATATGACCTCTCCTTTAAAATTGGGTTTATCTCTTTTTGCAATTATGATACTATTTTATCACTCCAATTACTAAAAATACAGACAATTAAGAAAACTATTGCAATCATAAAGAAACGCTACCATTTTGGTAGCGTTTTCAAGGATTTTATTAACATATTGCTCCTTACATTTCACATATTCTCTAGGTATGCTAGCCTGAACTGCTTACCTTATCGTCTCTTCTACACGCAACGCTTTCAAGTTCTAAAATCATTATCATATGGATATATCTCCTGCCCTTTTAACACGAGCTGCTTGTCCTTTTGCTAACGGATCCGCTTTTCTTAATTCACCAAAATCAAGACCGGTTAGTTCTTCAATTTTTGTGATGGGTACTTGGTACGTTTCAAACTGACCGTACACAAACTCTAAATCACCATCAATCATATTTTCTTGTGTTTGCAAATAAGCGGTTGCCGATAGCTCGGTGCCGTCTTTTACCATAACTGCCACTTTCCAAAATTGATTGGGAATTTGCGCATCTCGGTAATTACGGTCGGTGTCGCGGAACACCGGTCCTGTAAAAATCGATACTTTCATATCGTGATCACGCGCGTTATCAAGCAAATAATCTTCTAAGTCGAGCCATACTTTTTGATTGAAGTTTTTATGTTGCGGTGAACTATTAGTGAAATGGAATGTATGCTCATTGGCTTTTACCGCATCAATGCCCCAATTGGGATCACGACGTCGTACAAGGTGTCCTCGATCGATATCGTTTGATTTGTAAAAGTCATTGCCCAGTTGGTACGCTTTATCGATTCGCGGATCAAAATACCAGCGATCGTTTTTTCGTTTCACATCCACCAGTTGATCGCCATCAATGTTTACTGCGGTGAAAAAAGCGAGACGACGTGACTTGCTCATTGCGACAGAAAAATGAGTGTAATCGAGTGTCTCTTTTCCTTCCGATGTTGCCGCTACGTCTTTTTTCATTTCATTATCCAGTTGGGGCAGTGGCACAATAAATTCTTTGCCTAAAAATTCTTTGTTGTACCCTGTAGCTTCTGCATACCAATCTGAGGCCAACACCCCTACTTCCATCGGCGCTTTTGTGGAACCAGGCATCACGACCGACAGCAAATAATCGAGCATTTTGCGTGCTTGCTCTGTCTCTAAACTGCTGCGCTTGTCGCTCAAATGTTGAATAATGGAACTAATGCGGATGCCTTCATTGGCGATCCATTTGTTAGGATCGGTCGGATCTGGAACACCAGCATGATGCAGTGAAACAACCATCCATTGGTCATTAAAAACCGGTGAACCGGATGAGCCAGGTTCGGTGTCGCTTACGTAATGAACATAATCAGAAGAGATGAATTTGACTTCATTTTCCCGAATGGTAATGGCTTTTGGACCGCCTTTAGGGTGTTGAATAATGGTGACGTATTCACCTTCTAAAATTTTCCCGGGCTTTGGCAGGAGCGGCAAATAACCGAAAGTTGCGAGCGGTACCGCATTGGCATTGTATGGTTCCATTGCGACTAATGTGAAGTCCAGTGCTTCGTCGGTGATAAATAAGAGCTCCGGGTCTAATCGGAAACTAATAATGTCGCGCGGTTTAAAATGAACGTCGTCTTCGTAATTAAATTCCGCCACTGCATACATCGCCGCTTCAGCTGTTTCCAACACGTGGTTGTTTGTGAGCAATAGATTTGGTCCTACAAGAAATCCAGTGCCATATCCTTCAAGCTGACCTGAGCGCCCCCGAATAGAAATGCGGCACACGGCTTTGCTAACATCAAGTCCTGCTTGTAAATGGGCAATCGGAAACAAGTCGCTTTTATTGATAATGCGTTCGATCGCCAAATTGTCATGGTGATTGATAATACTGGAGCGCGTCATCATTTTTTCTTCTGTAGCCGCCGCATAGTTCTCGGCTTGGTGTTCTTTTTCGAATTTCAAGTATCGTTGTAAGGCTTGTTGTTGGATTTTATCCAATTTGTTAGCCATTTGAGTCAGCCCCTTTTGGTGAATGTGATGTTCGTTTTGTTTGGTTATATTTTCATTTTAAAAATTAAATATTCTAACAATTAACTTCAAGAAAAGTTTATCATAATTACATAAAGAAAACTCAATCCTTGGTGCGGAATGAGTTTTCTTTTGCGTTCAAGTTATTTATCTTTCATGATTTTCTTTTCGCCTGTATTTGGATCACGCACTACTTTGTCTTCGGTTGGAACATAATCTGGAGATTCATTGGGTGCGTTGTGGGGTTCCGCTTTCCCTGGAGATTCCCAACCTTCATCGCCACCACCTAACATTTCACTCGTTTTCTCGATAATTTTTTCGACGGTTGAATCGTTTTCGTCTTTTTGATGATTTGCGTTCTTTCCTTGTGAGTCTTTTGCCATCTAATATCCCTCCAAGAGTGTAGTTGTTTTTACTTTACCCTTTGTGTTGGGGGATAATCATTTTTGTTTTGGGATGATGGCGCGTTCGGCTTAGCGGACAGTATTTGTTGTGATTTGGACAGTATTTCGCTAATTCCGACAGTATTTGCTCTCATTTGGACAGTATTCTACTCGATCTGGACAGTATGTCCAAATTTTCCCTCTCTCACCCAATTCAAAACCTTTATTACCCAAGACCAGGAAAGCGCAAGGGCGCGCTTTCCGCTTTCGACAGTATTTGTTGTGATTTGGACCGTATTTCGTTGATTCGGACAGTATTTGCTCTCATTTGGACAGTATTCTGCTCGATCTGGACAGTATGTCCAAATTTTCCCTCTCTCCCTAATTCAAAACCTTTATTACCCAAAACCAGGAAAGCGCAAGGGCGCGCTTTCCGCTTGAGAATGTGATTTGGACAGTATTTCGCTGATTCGGACAGTATTTTCTCTTATTTGGACAGTATTCTGTTCGATCTGGACAGTATGTCCAAATTCTTCCTCTCTCCCTATTCTAAAACCTTTATTACCCAAAACCAGGAAAGCGTAAGGGCGCGCTTTCCGCTAAATACCTACTCTCTACGAGCTAAAAGGATGCTTATTCTCACAAAAAAAGGGTAAACTAATACTTGAACTGATAATACATAAAAAGGGGCTATGCAAAATGGATTTTATTACATTGAATAATGGCTTGAAAATGCCGCAATTAGGCTTTGGGGTGTGGCAGGTTGAGAACGATGAAGCGACAAAAGTTGTGACGAAAGCGTTAGAAACGGGTTACACGTCGATCGATACGGCAATGATTTATACAAATGAGATTGGCGTTGGACGCGCATTGCAGGATACAAAAATTCCGCGCGAAGATTTGTTTATTACGACAAAAGTTTGGAACACGGACCAAGGATATGACAACACGTTACGGGCGTTTGATGAAAGTTTAAACCGTCTTGGACTTGATTATGTGGATTTGTATTTGATTCATTGGCCAACGCCAGAGTTTGATGATTATGTGGAAACTTATAAAGCATTAGAAAAGTTGTATAATGACGGCCGCGTAAAAGCGATTGGCGTATGCAATTTTGAAATCGAGCATTTGCAGCGTTTATTGGATGAGTGCGATGTTCCGCCGGTATTGAACCAAGTGGAATGCCATCCCTACTTGGCACAAACGGATTTGAAGGAATTTTGTGCGAAACATGATATTTTCTTGGAAGCTTGGAGCCCACTTGAACAAGGTGGCGACGTGCTGAAAGATGCGACAATCAACAAAATTGCAGAGTCGAAAGAAAAGTCTCCGGCTCAAGTTGTGTTGCGTTGGCATTTACAAAACAACACCATTGCGATTCCAAAATCGGTAACGCCGTCACGTATTGAAGAAAATTTCGATGTGTTTGATTTTGAGTTAAGCGACGAAGAAATGGAAGCGATCAATGCGCTGAACAAAGAGCAGCGCAACGGACCTCACCCAAATGAGATGAATGTACGATAATCGTACTGAATAAACAAGAGGCGACCCTAGTTAGGGGTCGCCTCTTTTATAAATCTACCTAAACTTTCTCTCCACAAAACCTTGCTCTTGCTCAGGTGTCATAAATCCTGTCGCTCTCCCGACAGTGCCTCCGTGCCAATCCCAAATGGTGTTGTGAACATTAACGGTGTTAGAAAAGTCGCCTTCTTTCCATTTCTCCAATGTAGCTAAGTAAAAATCGCTGTGTTTGTAGTCACCAGCATAAGCGTTCACTATGGTGAGTAACCCCTCGATATGCTCAGGGGTCATTTCAACTGCGCCTTTCTTTTTACTGGCGGCGATTTTTTGGTGTGTCATTTGGTGCATATAAACTTGCAGTTCGCCTTCGCTCATTTTGAGGTCGTTACTGTCGGCTTGTTCGTCCTCTTTTTCTGCGGCAACTGCTTTGTTGTCGTTTTCCTCAATTTCTTCGGCTACCTTTGTTATGTTACCGCCTGTTGAAGAACCTTGCGTGAAAAAATAATAGCCACCTACAACTAGTAGTGCCAATACACCAATCGTGATTGCGCTCGTTTTGAGTACCGATTTCATTTTTTACAGCTCCTTGCGCTAGTCTTTCTATATACGACGATATTCCTACCCTAGTATGAAGGACACGTTATCAATTATCAAGATTTTTTTGGTAGTCAAGACCAGTAGATACTTATAAAGTAAAAAATGCGCCATCTTTAAAAAACAAAGATGACGCATTTATTCGGACCTTTATACCCCTACAGTTAATACGTCGTCAAGAATTTCTTCGAACAATTCTTCTTCAACAGCGGCTTCGATAAACAATTCGCCGCCGTCTTTTTCAAAGAGTTCAGTAAGTAGTTTTTTTGCTTGAATTGGTTTATTTGCGACCATAGTTGCGCGTGCCAGCTCGTAACTTGCCGGTAAATATTCCGGTACTGCATCTTGCAATGCACGCAACCGCGTCATTGCAGATGCACTATCTCCAGTATTGATGGACATGATAGCCAATGTTAACCCAATCCATTCATTCAGACGCAGCTCTTCAGGTATGCGACTTTCAAATTGTTCTGGCTGCACTTTCCGGTGATCCGCAAGCAAATGCATCAACCGGACATAGCTGTCGCTGCGATACGGATTCATTGCGATTGCCTGTTCGTAAAACGCCTCGGCTTTGGCGATATCTTCTTCAATTGCAGCCATATCCCCTTGCCATAACACAAGATCAATGTCGACTGGCTTTTGCTTATGCAGTTCTTGTGCTTGTTTGATCGCTTTAGTTAGCAACTTTGGTGACTGCTTGTTATTGGCTTCTTGGAATGTTGCTTGAAGTAATAGTTTCGCCGCATCAAAATTGCCCGTGCGTTTCACAAACGGCTCCAACTCTTCTACAGCATCGTCTGCACCGTCCCGCTCCAAGTAAAATTCGGCAAGGTGCAAGACAGGAATTTCGCTGTCTTTGGATTTTTTCGCAGCGTCTGTATAAAGATCAATAATGTTTGAAACGAGTAAAAAGCGGCGTGATTTGTCGCGCAACCTTCCAAAGAAATTCGTTGATTCCTCTTCTTCTGTATCCAACAATACCACCAATTGATCGGCGCTATACGTTTCAGCCATCGCCAACTCTTCGCCTTTGAGTCGTTTTTTCAAGCGTCTTTGAATATCGCCGGTTTTGCGCATTTTCGCTAACACTTGAACATACTCTGCGTAAAAGCCTTCTTCTTCTGGATGCTCTTCAATTAGCTCTTCTAGTAATACAAGCGCGCGTTTCAAGTCTCCTTGGCGCACACAAAATTGCATGTATTGATAGCGTGAAGGCAACGCTCCGTTAAGTGCTTGCGCTTGGAGCAATAAATTCTCAGCTTCAGCCACTTTGCCTCTTTTCTCTGCAAGTTGCGCTTTTGCGGATAACAACCATTCCTCAAGCACTTGTACGGACACTTTTTCGAGCACTCGGCCAATTGCGAGTTGTTTGGCGTCGTTATCGACTAGCTCGAACAATTCTTGCAAATCAAGCGATAATGGTTCATTTTCTAGTACAAATAGTGCGGCTTTAAATGCTCGGTCCTGATCTTCCAACGCCAAATAACTACGCATCAACCCTTCATGAGCCGCCATAAAACGCGAGTCTGCTTTCACACATTTCGTGTAATGCGCCAGTGCTTCATGCCATTTCTCGGTTTGTTCAGCAAGACGGCCCAACAAATAATGCGCCAAATAAAACCCGTCGATTTCTACTGCTTTCTCGTATAGCGTTTTGGCAAAACGCTGATGGTCTTCTAACTCGTACAAACCACCTTCGTAACACAATAATTGCGAATCTAGAGTCGTTTCACGGAAGCGTTTGAAACGGTCGAACATCCGGCTACGAAATTGTGGCGCCTCGCCAAACTCTGCATATTGCTCAGCGATATCGTGAAGATTTAGCGTGTCACGCTCCATCCCCGCTTCTAACAAGTCAATGGCTAGTGTTTTCGCTAGGTCATCTTCTGATTCTTGCCAAAGCATGGCAGCGGTTCGGTTAAAGTAAAACGTGTCTCCTGTTTCTTTGTATTGCATAACCAACTTGTTTAGTTCATCGTGTTTTTCTTGTTTTAGCAAGGCATGCGCGATATTGGTGACAGTAAACAAATCGGTTGGATCCAATTCAAGCGATTTTCGGTACTCGGTTTCTGCCTCTGCAAACTGTTCTTGTTCCATCGCGATATGCCCCAAATACGAATGCAGCACATCGGTTTTTTCGCAATGATCGATTCCTTCGCGAATAATATTGTCCGCTCGCGCCCAATCTTTTGCTTCCATATGGATTTCCGCAATACGCAAATACGCAAATGGTTCTTTAAGGTCAATTTCTTTCGCTTGCTCGAGCGACGCAATCGCTTCTTTTTCCTGACCAAGCGCTAACAAACAACGACCGATTTCATAAATAAAATAACCGTCTTCTGGATGTTCTTGAGAAAGCTCGCGGAAGCGTGTTAACGCTTGTTCATAAGCGCCCGATTCGTATTGAATTAAACTATGTGTAATTCGCGCAAAAACGTCTGTCGGTTCTTGTTCAAGTGCGATACTCGACCATTTAAACGCTTGATACGTTTTGCCGATTTCCAAATAACAACGCGCCAAGTGGCTATAGGCCATTGGCTGATAGTGATCCAGTTCAATCGAACGTTTTAAAAACGGAACTGCTTTTTCGTGTTCGCTTTGGCTCATGTAAATAGCTGCTTTTAAAAACAGTGCATACGGACTATTTTTTTCTTTTACGCCTTCTAAACATTTTAAGGCTTGCTCAGTTTCTTCTTTTCGGTAATGCATATGCGCCGCTAACAGCGCCACTTCCGCATCGTCTTTCCCGAGGTCTTTATATAGCTTTTCAAGCCAAGTCGAATGAAGCGCTTTGGCTCTTTCTGAAAAGCGCGTAACCAATCCAATCATTGCTCCGTATCGTTCCTCTGGATGAGCTTCAAGAAAATCGATCGAGCGCCCTTTTTCGCCGACTTTTTCTTCCGCAGCCCAAATTTCAAACAACTGCGAGAAATAGAGATGTTCTTTATTGGCAAGCAAACTTAAAAACGATTGCTGCTCGGGCAATAAAAACACCATACTCAAAGAATCCGTTAATTTATACGTATCTTTCATGTCGTCATAAGCCAATAAATGCGGCCCTAAATCATTCGGATCTTGCACGATCAACGCTTGCAAACTGTCATCATAGCCAATAACAACTTGCACGTGCGCATTGTTTTCAATCATCATGCTGAGCAATACCGGGATTCCTGCATCGAGCAATTGCTTATAGACATCAAGCTTGCCTTTAAAATAACGCGCCGTAAATCCGAGTGACTCCATATACGTCATCGTCATTTGCAAATCTGACCCTGTCACATCAAAGACGTGTTCCGCTATTTCGTCTTGCCCTTTTTTCATATCGTAAGCTTCAAGCATCAGCGATAAAGACGCCGGTACACAATAATTGAGCTTTTGAACATTTGGCGTTAACTTGAGTTCTTTGCGCTTGGCATCCCGGCGAATCTCTCCTTTTCCGTAAACGGTTTTTTCTAGCAATTTATGATGACTGTTTACCCATGCTTGCAGGTCTTCCCACCGCTCTAGCTTGTACAAGCATTCTGCTGCCATATATGACCACGCTTTGTGATGAACATGGTACGGGTTTTCTTCATTATAATGTGTCATTTGGGCAAGTGCTTTTTCGTAATGCCCAAGGAAAAACAGCGTCCGAATAATATCTGCACGGAATGTCCAAGAGTCGGGTTCTAGCTCTTGCCCTTTTTCCAGAACGCCTAAAGATTCTGTTTGTCGACCGGTCATCGCCAATACATCTGCATACAATATGCGCACTTGTGGACTCCGCTCAGTAACCTCGTCGCTCAACGCGTCTTTTAACACCTTTTCTGCCGCTTGCCATTCTCCGCTATAAATAAAATAAAAGCCTTCAAGATCTGGCCAAAGGAAACCTTTTTGCGCTTTGTACTGTTCAAGTTGCGTTTTGGCTTCTGGTAACCGGGTTAACTGAGCAAATACGCGTAACAACAACTGATGTGCCGCGGCGAGTTCTTCTGTTGAGTCATTGCCAGATTCGATGCCGTGCAACCTGTTCATCATTTGTTCTTCTGCTTCTAAGCTGCGCCCTGTTTCAAGCAATCGTCCACATTGCCACGTAAATGTTCTCAACGTGCCAAAGCGTTTATGCGCTTGTGTTGCGAGCAAATGGCCGTACGTATATAAATCTGCTTGATCGGTTAGTTTCATCAAGCGCAAAAAATCTTCTTCTGTTTGGAGTTCCCCGATAAATTTGCGTAATCCCCGAATGGAACGTGCCGCCCATAACTGACGGATTGTGTCTACTGCTTGCTGCGCTGTCTGTATCTCGTTTGCTTTCATACCCCTATTATTCCCGCCTCTCCCATTGCCCCATGTAAATGTGGTTGATTTATTATATAGTGGAAAATTATAGGACGCAATACAAATATAGGGGTACCGGAAGTTTATTTTTGGTATTTATTTTTCTTTTTTAACAATGCAAAGAATTCGATAGCAAAAAGAAAAAAAGCTCCATATAAAGGAGCTTTTCATGAAGACTATTTATGTTCTTTTTCAATAAAATATTTAGTTTTTTTAAGTTTTTGCAGTATGTCTTCTTCTAACTCTTCAAGTTGCTTTGTATCTGGACTAATCCCAATATTTGCTGACGAAATTCTATGTTTTTTGGCATCTATTTTTCTTCTATACGCTTCTTTCCGATCAGCCAAAGTATTCCTCATCTTGTTCGCCTCCTTCATCTAATTCTGTACCAAGTACGTACATATTTAGCAAAACATCAATCAGCAGAACATCAACTTCATTGACCGCTTTAATAGACCTAATTTCGATAATCAACAACTTATCTTGGAACTCTACAGGAAATAATACCAATTTAGTATCTTTACTGTAATACGTTTCTTTGGCTTGAAGATGTGCATCAATTTCTAAAAAATCATATTTATTATATCTTTTTTCCACAATTTCTCGATCTTCTAAATTGCTATAATACAGAAATTCTACCGTTAACTTTTCAGAGTTTGCATATAATTGGATTGCTTTTTTCAAGTTTTCAAAATAACTTTCTTCATTCGTATAATACCCAATAATGGCTTCTCCAAGCAATATTTCGTGAATACTCGTTACTTTTTGGCGATAATCTGTTAGTTTATCGCTGAGTTTGGTCAAGTCTTTAGGCAGTGTTTCCAGCTCATAGTCTCCTGCTTTTTTTAAGTACAAACCTAAGAAAATAAATGCGTCTACTGCAAAAAAGATAATGGCGACTATTAAATAATTATTCCAATCTCTAAATATGCTGATAGGATCAGTGCTCCAGTAGATTAAAGCCCCAAGAATGTAAATCCCAAACCACGTTTTGCGAATATGAATCATCACATTGTTGCTAACTTCTTCTATCCAATTCCATGTGATATAGACAACTAATCCAATAAAAAGCAACCAAACAAATACGATAAACGCCGTAGTTAACATAAGACGCCCCCATTGCTTTTTCTTTAGTATCTCATAGCATAATGTAAACGACAATTTAAAAATCTGAATTTTTAAATTTATTCAAACTAATTTTTCATAAAAAATCAGAAAAAGTTATCCCTTCATTATAGAAGGGATAACTTTTTTAGTGCAGCTTTTCATTTGTCAGTGCACCGGCTATTTTCTGTACCGTTTTCCAAAAGGTTTGGATGATGCCACCTTGTTCTTTTACGTAAATGCTCAATCGATAAGCTAAGTAAACGCCACCGATATCAATAATCGCGTCGGAAATTCTTCCAGTTCGTTCGAAAAACAATTGAAGAAATTCTGTGAAAAACGCAAACAGGCTACACAAAATGATGGCCTTGGTTTTATTGCCAATCGTTCGAGCTAGTATGAGAAAAAGAATGCCAAAAGATAAGGCGTGACCGGTTTTTTGGAAAACATAAAGTCTACTGCCGAGATGAATATCTGTGGTGATGAATAGGTCAGATAAGTTGGGGAACAAGCGAATGTTAAAATTGATATCATGTGCGAATAATAAAGCTTGGAAATTGTAGTTATTGGTGGCTAGTAAAATGCACAGCCCCCAGAAAATGACCGGTATGTATTTTGCTTTCAAAACGCTCTTCCCTTCGATTTTGTTAGCTGTTTCTATTTGACGGATTAGTTACTTACATGATATTCCAGTAGAATCGCTTAGCTTATTATATGTCGGGTTGTTCTAAATAACTAGTAGCTGTTACGTATAAATACAAAAAAAGTAGCTAGAGTGAAACAACGGAACTTGTTTCACTCTAGCTCGACGCTGTCACCACTAAACACTTCTGCTTTCATTGGTGAAGATAAGAGCGTTAATACTTTATCGTGATCTTCTTGCAATTCTTCTCTTGGAAAGTGAGCTTTATAGGCTTCTGCATCTTTCCAAATTCCAACTACTTTATAAGTGTATTCCTGCTCTGTAGACTTCAGAAAATCGCACATGATATTGCCCTCTTCTTTTCTTACTTTCTGAAGAATGCTGTTGCTTACTTCCAAAAATGCTCTTTCTTGGTCGGGTTTTACTTGCATGTGTGTGTAAAGAAAGATCATGGTTTTACACCTTCTAATCTGTCATTCATTAGCGATATTCACCACGTACGACTTTTTTCGTTATTGGTGCACTTAAGAAATTTGCCGACTTCTCAACATATTCGGTTATATAATCACTCGCAAGATGGTCGTCATAGACTTCTGCATCTTTCCAAAATCCAACGACTTTGTACAGGTTTTCTTCGCCAAACACCTTCATTAAGTTGTAACTAATATTTCCTTTGTTTGCTCTGGCTGCTTGAAGTACAGGTTTGCAGGCTTCTAAAAATTCTTCCTCATGACCCGGTTTTACTTCTAAGTGTGAGTAATTAATAATCATCAACTCTCAACCTTTCAACCGTTTTTGTCTTAACTAACTAATAAAAACTTACTATTCAGATAATTATATGCTTATCGAATGTTAATTGCCATGATTTGTTCTTACTTCAATTAAAAAAGAGCAGCTATTAGCTACTCTTTAGAAATATTTCTGATTACATTTTTACAGTTTCTGCGCTATAAACGTTTAAGTCCATTGGTGCAGCCATGAATGTTGGTGCTTGTTGAACAAACGCTTGGAAATGTTCGCTCGTGTTATGTGCTTGGATTGCTTCAGCGTCTTTCCACACTTCAACCATTGTGTAATGTTGTTCTTGATCTGTAGATTTTTTCAAGTCGTAGCTGATGTTGCCTGCTTCTTGACGTGATCCTTCGATAACTGTTTTAGCTGCTTCTAGAAATGCTTGTTCTTGAGCTGGTAGTACTTGCAAGTTTGCGTGAATAATCATCATGTGGACTCATCCTCTGTTTTTTTATTTGGTCGTACTTTAGTACTCGCTGATATTATTTTGCATGCGGCTTAGCATGTCAGACAGCTGCTCAATTTCTTCCGGTGTGAAGTCATGAAGCATTTGATTGACAAAGCCCATGTTTTCTTGACGATAGCCGATAATTTTTTCGCGACCTTCAGTGGTTAAGCTGACAAAAATGACGCGGTTGTCGGCAGGGCTTCTTTTTCTCGTGACCATGCCGTCTGCCTCCAGTTGTTTCAGGTGGCGAGTAACAGCCGCGCTATCAATATTGACGGCTTTTTGAAGCGTCGATTGGTTGATTTCATCGGTGTTGTAAAGTTGGTAAAGCAATTCATAGCGCGATGCACTAATGCCTGTACAACGTTCAAATTTCGGGCTGATTTGGTTGGTCAGTCCTTTGAACAATTGCAAGATTTGCTCTTGTTTTGAAAATGAACATGCCATCAATAGACCTCCTCTTTTATGACTGGGTCAATTGATAGCATTTCGCTTTTCATTGACCCTAGTTTATTTCCATTGCGTAGTGGTTTCAACAGGCAAACGGTATGACTGGAAGCCATCATTTAATGCTTTCCCGATTGTCAGTAACATAACCGGAACATAACGATCTTTATCTAAGTCTAACACTTCTGCGATATTTTCTTTATCATAACCGCCAATTGGGTTCGTGCCATATCCATGAGCACGCGCAACAAGCATTAATTGCATAGAGACAAGACCTGTATCTAACATAATAATGTCTTTCATTGTATCGTACGGTGCATTTTCATAAGCCGGTTTGAAATAATCAAGCTGCGCGCGCATCACGTCTGCAGGCATGTAGCCAAGTTCTACAGCTTTTCCGTAAATTTCTTCGCCGTATTCGATGTTTTTAAGATCCGCAAAAATAGCAATAACTGCCGATGCGCTCATGACTTTTTCTAAGTTGAATGAAGCAAGCGGTGCGATTTTTTCTTTTCCTTCTTCCGTGTCGATCACGACGAAACGCCAAGGCTGCATGTTAATAGAAGATGGCGCTGTTGAAGCTTGCTCAATAATTTGGCTCATTTCTTCGCGACTGATTTTCACCGTTGGGTCGTATTGTTTGATTGAACGACGGTTATTCATGATGTCGTTAAAATCGTTTGTTTTTTGGAAAGTTTGTGTAGTTTGCATATATTTCGAGCTCCTTTTTCTGTTAAGTTATTATGATTTGATAATGATTGAGGTATCAATCATTGACTCCTCATACAATATAAACCCATCGGAGGGGATTTGCAACTATAAAGTTTTGGGGAGTTTTTTGGGGGCGGCGTGCGTATGGGGTTCTGTGCCGTGCGTATTTTCTTGGGAGCGCGCGTAACACTCGTTGCACCGTGCGTATTTCTCTAGGAGCGCGCGTAAAGAGTTCTGTGCCGCGCGTATTTTCTGGGGAGCGCGCGTATGGGGTTCTGTGCCGTGCATATTTTCTTGGGAGCGTGCGTAAGGGGTTCTGTGCCGCGCGTATTTTCTTGGAAGCGCGCGTATGGGGTTCTGTGCCGCGCGTATTTTCTTGGGAGCGCGCGTAAAGAGTTCTGTGCCGCGCGTGTTTTCTTGGGAGCGCGCGTAATACTCGTTGAACTGTGCGTATTTCTTTAGGACCGTGCGTATCCCGCCACCTTGACTACTTTTGACTCGATCATGCTTGCCCGCCAAGACCAAAAACATTAGATGCCCCGCTTTTCGCGAGCGAAAAGCACTAAAACCTACTAGCTTGGATTCTAGAACAAGCAATCTCTACTATCGAGTGAGACTTTTTTACGTGCGGAGTGCCTCGCGCGCGTATTTTTTCTAGAACGCGCGTAACCGTCCCACCACCGCGCGTATTTTTCCAGCATCGCACGTAACACTCGCCGCACCGTGCGTATTTCTCCAGAACCGCGCATAACACACGCCGCACCGTGCGTATTTCTCCAGGACCGTGCGTATGCCGCCACCTTGACTACTTTAGACTCGATCATGCTTGCCCGCCAAGACCAAAAACATTAGATGCCCCGCTTTTCGCGAGCGAAAAGCACTAAAATCTACTAGCTTGGATTCTAGAACAAGCAACTTCTACTATTGAGCGAGATTTTTTAGCGTCCGGAATGCCTCGCGTGCGTATTTTTTCTGGAACGCGCGTAACCGTCCCACCACCGCGCGTATTCTTCCAGCATCGCGCGTAACACTTGCTGCATCGCGCATATTTCTCCAGGAACGCGCGTAACACACGCCCAACCGCGCGTATTCCGCCACCTAGCCTACTCCCAACCCCAATCATCCTTTCCCGCCCAACAAAAAACCTAGATGCCCCGCTTTTCGCGAGCGAAAAGCACTAAAATCTACTAGTTTGGATTCTAGAACAAGCAACTTCTACTATCGAGTGAGACTTTTTTGCGTGCGGAGTGCCTCGCGCGCGTATTTTTTCTGGAGCGCGCGTATCCGCCTCACCACCGCGCGTATTCTTCCAGCATCGCGCGTAACACTCGCTGCATCGCGCATATTTCCCCAGAACCGCGCATAACACACTCCCAACCGTGCATACCCCTCAATAAAACCAACCAATCCCCAAAAATTCCGACAACAAGGGGTGACCCACTCGCTTGAGTTCGGTACAATAAGAACAGAAGCACCGATCCAAGGAGGGTTCCCGATGTCGACATTACAAGAGATTGCCCAATCAGACGATTACGGGCAGTTTGAGTTGAAAGAAGTTTACCAAGCTGCACAATTATTGCTGCAGGAGTTCCAAAAAACGCGTACTGCGCCGGAAAAACTAGTAGAAATCATTGAACACTTAAAAAAACGTCTCGAAGGTCAGGCTGCTTACCCGCTCGCGATTTTACTTGAGAGCAGCAAGCTCGGCGTCGAGCACCAGTTGCAAAAAGACTGGAACAGCCCGATGAAACAACGCCAGCTGTTTCTATTCGAAAGCTTATATGCACAGTTCCGCGGCAAAGTGCCGCCTACTATATGGAACCAAATTTGCTTGAACTATGCGGAAGCTTTGATTTACGT
Source organism: Planococcus donghaensis (assembly GCF_001687665.2). NCBI lineage: Bacteria > Bacillati > Bacillota > Bacilli > Caryophanales > Caryophanaceae > Planococcus > Planococcus donghaensis. Next base: position 2,502,138 of record NZ_CP016543.2, read on the forward strand.
AGGTCGCTCACTTGATGGCCTTAACGTTTTAGAGCAAATGACTGAAGCGGAAAATGATCCGTCGTACGAACGTTTAGACGCTGAACGCGGATGGGGATTGTTGTTTTATTCGACATTCCTGCGTGATAAAGATGCAAAAGGCGAGGCACTTCATTTGTCGCGTGATTTGCTGCGTGACGGGATTGAAAAAATCACCAACGCCAATGGACGCGCGTTGTATGCAGACCGCTTGAAACTGGCTGTTAAAATGCTCGAGGAAATTGGATCAATTGATTTGACTGGCAGCTACAAGCCGAACTTTTTCGAAGGCCGCGAGCGCGATTACCGCGACTGGTGCGCGAAGCATCGTTTATTGCTTAATGACAACAACGAAGTTGATCCTGATGGTACGATGAAAATTGATACGCTTAACTATCGCCACGTAGGTGGAGATAAAGAATACGGGCGATACCTTGAAACATTTATGGACAGCATCGTTTCTGAATTTACGGGACTGCGTTGGAATCTTTTCGAAGCACTTGAGCAAGAGCCGAGCGCTGAGCGCAACGAACAACTTAAGACCGTTTACCGACAGACGTATACTTTGTTTTCAAAAATTGCGCAGTTTGTTAGCCAATACTACAAACTCGAAATGACCAATCCACGTGCCGGCTTGCAGCGTATGTGGTTCGAAGAAGAAGATCCGAAAAAACCGCTCAAGCCGTTTATTAAAGACAGCAAAAACGGCGCATTAAAAGCATTGTTCTGGCTGTCCAAAGAACTCTTTGGCTATGAGCAATCTGCGGTGCAAAACGTTGCGACGGTTCGTTCACTCTTGATACGCGATCAACTCGAACGAAGCTTTGTTCAAGTGATTACGAAAAAAGAAGAAATCGCTGAAACTGGTGAACTGCGTAAGCATCAAATGACGCAAATCGAACTTGAACGTTTGTCGCAGACGACTTTATTTAAAGCGCGTAATGCGTTGATGTATGTAGGATTTGCGATTGGGTTGGAGAAAAAATAACAAACAGCGACACTCAAAATTTGAGTGTCGCTGTTTTTATGAGTTCATATCGGTAATATTCACAAGTGGTGCTTCAATGATATAACGGTCAGGCGCTGCGCCGAGGAAGTTAAACGGATAACAAGTGGTAAGTGTCAGGATAGCTTTATCTTTTGCAACAATAACTGATCGGTCTTGTGCATCTGTGATCCAAGTCCGTTTTATTTTATATTCGTATTGAACTTCTTCAAATTGGATAAACATCGTATCGCCTTCTTTTAAATTGCCCAGTTCGCGGAATACCGTGTCTCTATGCCCCGCTAAAACGGTATGCTGCTTGCCATCTGGAGGCGTGGTCAAGTTACCGACATGATAGCCGACGCCTTGTGTTAATGTGTCATCGTCTGTTCCCCAATAAACTGGGTACTTTTTATCCAGAGCAGGAATTAACAACCATCCTATATCTTCCCCTCGTTCATATTCTTCGTAATTCCGAGGGCTTGGAATTTCCTTTTTCACCAACAAAGGATTAACTTCTTCTTGAACAAGAGCTTCTATTGGAACAGCAACACTGTCGATTTCATTTGCTTGTGCTATATCATTTTCATCGATAGTTTCTTGGCCGGAAGACATTTCAGACAGCCATACATAGCCGTTCCAAGCGGCGAAAAGCAAGCCAATCAATAAAAGCAACACACCTACTTTTTTCTTCACGGTTTCACCCCTAGTACCATACTGAAATAGACTGATTCTATACTTCTACTCCGCATCTATTGACAAATTAAGGTATTCATTAAGGTGTATATATTTATTTTTACAGAAAATTCTAATTTTTAAGAATGCTTTGTTGTATAATATGTTATCGCCTATTGGCGAAATTTGCAAGAAGGAGAATGATCTATGAAAAAACGCATGGCTTTACCACTCGTTTCAATTTTGGCCGTTACAGGATTTGCCGGATCAGTTTTTGCTGCTCATGAAGGACAAGAGTTTATGGCGGAGTTGACACCGGAACAGGAAACAGCAGAAGTTGAAAGTGATGCAACAGGTGATGCAAGTATCATGTTTAGTGAAGATGGCATGTCGCTCGAATTCACGGTCAATGCCGAAGGATTGACCAATGCACTTGCAGGGCACTTGCACAGTGGCGCTCCTGGGGAAAACGGACCTGTTGAAATAGCCTTGTTCAACAACGAGGAAGCTACAGATTACGATGGCGAAGTAGCCTCGGGCACATTAAGTGAAGCCGACCTTGCCGGAGAAATGTCATGGGAAGATTTCACAAAAGCGATGGTGGCTGGTGATATCTATGTAAACCTTCATACAGAACAGTATCCTGACGGTGAACTTCGCGGGCAAGTAGAAATGGCCGAAGAAGGCGATGAAATGCCAACGACCGCTTCTAACGGACCACTTTACACGATGATTGGTGTGCTGATGGCGTTGATGGGCGGACTATTGCTAGTCGGCAGAAATCAGAAGAAAGCTGCATAGACAATTCCCTAAAAAAGCTGAACTCCTCTTTGGCTAGTCATACACCAATGATACAAGTTCAGCTTTTTTATTGATTTTTGATTACCACGTAATGAATCTATCCGAACAATCTCTAGCCATTTCAACTATCTTCCTCCGCTACAAATACCGACCAAACACCCAAAAAATCACAAATCCAATCGCCATGAGGGCGAATAAAAGAATCGGCAACTTAATTTTTTCCATCCCTCCAAACCCTTTCTGCTATGTATAATCGATTCAACTTGGTTTTATCTATTTATATACACGTTATTTCACATATATAAACGCTAGCAACAAAAAGCGAGTGGAAAATCATATAGATTTTCCACTCGCTTTATTACTTCCCGAAAATTTCTTTCTATGTACAAGGAAGTACGATTATAGATTTTTAATAACGTTTCGAACAGAAGCTGCTGATTTTTCCAGAGCTTCTTTTTCTTCATTTGTTAATGGAATTTCAACGATGCTTTCGATGCCGTTGCCTCCGATAATTGTCGGGACACCTAAGCACAGTTCTTGGTAGCCATATTCTCCTTCGAGATAAGCGATAGATGGCAAAATCCGTTTTTTATCACGGATGATGCATTCGGCCATCTCGACTAGGGACGCTGCAGGCGCATAATAGGCACTACCATTTCCAAGCAGTCCTACGATTTCGCCACCGCCTTTTCGCGTTCTTTCGACGATAGCAGCTAAGCGATCGGCAGGAATGATTTTTTCTAACGGAATCCCACCGGCATAGGAGTAGCGAATCAGTGGCACCATGTCATCGCCGTGACCACCTAATACAAAGCCCGTAATATCTTCGACAGAAATATTTAATTCTTCTGCGACAAAAGTGTTGAATCTTGCGGTATCGAGTACGCCAGACTGACCAATTACTCTGTTTTTAGGGAATCCAGTCGCTTTATAGCAAACATAAGTCATCGCATCGACAGGATTGCTTAAAATCAAAATGGTGCTATTTGGCGCATAACGTTTCACGTTTTCCGATACAGTGGTCATAATTTTTGCATTGGTATTTACCAAATCATCTCTGCTCATGCCCGGTTTTCTTGGTATGCCAGCAGTGATGATGACCAAGTCAGCATCTTGAATGTCTTTGTAATCGGAAGTTCCTGAAATTTTTGAGTTGAATCCTTGGACAGGTCCTGTTTGGAGTAAATCGAGTGCTTTTCCTTTAACTGGATTTTCCTGCTCCGGAATATCCAGTAAGACGATATCCCCCAAAGATTTTTGTGCCATCATTAATGCGGCTGTTGCACCTGTAAATCCAGCACCAATAATGGCAATTTTATTTCTTCGAAAAGCCATGTCTCTTCACCCTTTCACAACCATTACGAATCCGTTTTCTTTGCTCGTTCTACTTTCGTTGGGACAACAGGCTTTGCTTGTTGTTCTTGATATTCTTCGTAATCAAGAGGTTTGATCATTTTGTAAACAGATTCATCTGGTCGAGGAATGACATGTGCGCCCAATAGTTCTCCAACACGTTTTGCTGCTTCACGTCCAGCGTCTACTGCTGCCTGTATTGCGCCTACGTCCCCTTGAACAATAATGGTTACAATTCCACCATCAACAAACTCTTGTTTAATCAGTTTTACATTTGCTGCTTTAATCATGGCGTCTGCTGCTTCAATCGCGCCAATTAGACCTTTAGTTTCAATCATTCCGATCGCTTGACTCATCAGTTTCACCTCTCTTTACTTCAGTTGAATCGATAATTCCAATAATGACTGCATCAATTGGAATGGGATTGTCTTTATCAATATACCGAGATGATCCGCCACTTGTTACCAAAACGTGATCCCCCACACCTGCGCCAAGGCGATCAGCAGCTACAAATTCTGTTCGGATGGAGTTGCCTTTCGTATCCACTGGTTGAATCACAAGCAGCCTGATGCCTTGTAACCCATCTTCTTTCCGGGTCGCCCAAACATTTCCAATCACTTTTCCTATACGCATAGCTAAATCACCTTTTTCTATTGTCTGACAGAAATAGACTTGCCAAGTTCTCTCGCAACGTCATATGCAAGCGCCGTCACGATGGTCCCTTTTTCAATAATAATTTCAGTTTCTTCTATATCTCTGAGATCATCCCTCGAGAGGAGTTTTTTTTTAAACAAATACTGTTTGTTGACCAGTATTTCGCGAATTTCTTCTTTTGCATCTACCGGTGAAGTCTCTTCTCCAGGTCGGATAATTCGTCCGATGGCACCTTGTCCGATAAAACCAGCATTGGCTTCATCTGTATCAATATGCATTTCCAATCGGTAACGATCCGACACACGGATTTTCACTTTTCTAAAGGTAACAGGTCTTGTACCATCTACTTCAACATTGACGAATTCATTGTCCGAGACGTTCAAACGCGCAGCGTCTTTCGGCTCCATATGAATATGAGCTTGAGCAATGATTAAGCCTTCTTCTAAATTGAGACTGCCGTTTGGACCGATGATGGTAAATGGTGCCGATCCCGCAATATCACCAGATTCCCGAATAGGTGCTTTAACGCCTAATTTAAATGCGTCTGTAAAACTCACTTCTGCTTGAGTTAACGCGCGAGCCGGACCTAACACACGCACACGCTCGATACTGCCTTTTGGCCCCGCAATGACGACTGTTTCATTGGCAGCAAACTGATTGGGTTGAGACAAATCTACTTTTTTAGTTAATTCGTATCCTTTTCCAAATAACGTTTCCACATGTTCTTGCGACAAATGGATATGACGAGCCGAAACCGCTATTGGAAATGCATTTGTAGGAAGAGTTGTAGCTGATGCTACAGGGAGATTTAGCTTTTCTAAAATCTCGCCTACAATTCGATCGATCAATTGCTGATTCACTTTGTAACCCCCTTTCCGTTAACCAACTTCATCTTAGTTTTCTGATTTAGGTAAAATCATTTCTAACTCGTTGTGTGGTCTTGGGATTACGTGAACAGACAATAGTTCGCCCACTCGTTGTGCCGCTGCTGCTCCTGCGTCTGTTGCTGCTTTTACTGCGCCTACATCTCCGCGTACTAATACCGTTACAATTCCGCCACCTACGTGAACTTTACCAACAAGATTGACACTTGCAGCCTTTACCATTGCGTCTGCTGCTTCTACTGCGCCTACTAATCCTTTTGTTTCTACCATTCCTAATGCTGTACCTTCTCTATTCATATCCAATTCCTCCTAGTAGTTTTTATTTAGCTAATTGTTTTAATATTTCATTGACTAAGTCTTTCACCATTTCGGGATCGACTTCATCATTTGAACCCACATTTTGAATAACACTTGATACGACTTGATCTTCATTTATTTCGGATGTTTGTTCTTGATGCTTTGGAAGTTGCACTTCTTTAATGCCATAAGCCATTCGTTTAATATTTAGCAAATGTTTAGCGGATAGATTATCTGAAGTAATATTGCCTCCAAAAGTTCCACAGCCTAACGTCATTGAAGGTAGTAAACCAGTCGTACCACCGACTGCGCCAACTGACGACATCGTATTTACTAAAATTCGAGAGACAGGCATTTCAAGTGCAAACTCCCGGGCAATTGCATCGGTTTCCGTATGAATCGATAACGAATGACCTCTGCCCCCGAGATTTAGTAAAGACAAACACAATTCTTTTGCATGCGCGACATCTTTTGCGACATACATGGCGAATACCGGTGACAATTTTTCCAGTGAGAACGGTACGTTTTTGCCGACTTCGGTTTCGAGTCCGACAATCACGCGCGTTCCTTCAGGTAAGCTAATACCCGCTAAATGAGCAATGCGTTGAGGACTTTTGCCGACAATTTCAGGATTTACTTTCCCTGGAATTGGCGATATTACTTTTTCCATCAATGCTTTTTCTTCATCAGTTAAAATATAAGCATCATTTTTCTTGAGCTCTCTTTTAACAAGTTCGACTACATTTCGGTCGATGACCATTGCTTGTTCGGTGGCACAAATTGTTCCATAGTCGAACGATTTGCTGTTGATGATGTCTTCAACGGCTTTGCCAATTTTTGCAGAGCGTTCAATGTAAACCGGCACGTTTCCTGGACCTACCCCGTATGCAGGTTTTCCTGAACTGTATGCTGCTTTGACTAATCCGCCACCACCTGTTGCTACGATCAAGTCAATGTCTTGATGCTTCATTAATTGTTGAGTGGCGTCCATCGAAGACATCGTCAAACATTGAATCAGTCCTTCAGGGGCACCTGCTGCAACTGCTGCTTGGTCACACACTTTTAACGCTTCGTGTGTGCATTGAATCGCGTAAGGATGCGGGCTCACAACAATGGCGTTTCGTGTTTTCAGTGCGATTAATGTTTTAAAAAATGCGGTAGAAGTTGGGTTGGTCGTCGGAATGATTGCTGCAATCACACCAAAAGGTACAGCGATTTCAACCACTTTGTTGACCTTATCTTCGCCAACTACGCCAACGGTTTTCAAATCTTTTATGCTTTCATAAACCGCTTTTGAACCGACTTCGTTTTTTATTTTTTTATGAGCGGCTACGCCCATACCTGTTTCTTTTACCGCTAATTCGCCAAGTTCCGCTGATTTTTCAAATGCGGCGTCTGCAACTGCTTTGACTATGCGGTCCACTTGCTCTTGCGTAAAGTCCATATATTGTAGTTGAGCTTGTTTTGCTTTTTTGACAGCTGAACGCATTTCTTGTAGAGCCAGTAAATCGGCATCTAAAGTCGTGGTCATTGTTATTCCCCCTTTCTCAGTAATCCATTGGTTTGCCAGCTGTTTTGTTTACAGCTTGACGGAAAGCATCAGCTGCTGCTTGGCATGAAGAATGGCTGCCGCTTAATAACGCGCCTCCGAAGTTTGTTTCAGATGGTGGGCTGAACAATTCACAGATGTTGACGTCCGCCGCTTTTAACGCGGCATCTAAACCAACGATTGCTTCGATTGGTGGTGCGATCAAGTAGGCGAGTGATGTACCAGGTGTGACATTTGCGAGTTCCGCTAAATAACTTCCACAACTTGAAATCGTATGTGCATAAAATGCATGATCTGGATTTCCGTCTACGGCTTCAAAATACGCGTTATGTTCAACGGTCACTTTGATCGAATCCAAACCACTTTTGACTTCTTCCGGAGAAGGACCGGCAATAATACCGATAAATTCTCCAGACAGTGGACCTGAAGCATGAGCCGCTCCTGCGTAAAAACTTTTCGCATAAACCACATCCACATTTGATGCTTTTGTTGCTTCATCAGCAGCTGTATAGCCCACATCATCGATGGTCGTTGTAAACAAACCAAGACTGCGGTGATGCGGTTGCAAGTTGAATTTTTCAGCAAGCGTTGTGTCCACATTTGGAATTAGCTGCATAGATAAAATTTCTGCATGAACTTTCTTCATTAGACCTATACACCTCTATCCTTCTTTTTTCACTAATGAAACGCCGCTTGCTTCATACTTCAATATTTTTTGAATAACAGTCGCTAAATAGGCGCCTGCTTCTACAGGTGGAATTCCGCCTTTGTGGATATTTGAGACAACCATACGGTCCGCTTCGATTGTTCCGAGGTGAGGCTTATAGCAAATATAAGCACTTAACGATTCTGCAGAAACTAAGCCTGGTCGTTCTCCAATTAAAATTACGACGATATCCGGTTGAAGAATTTCGCCAATTTCATCCATCAACGCAACTCGACCATTTTCCACATAAAAAGTTGTCCCTGTTTCAATGCCAGCATTTTTTAATGATTGTTCAAACGACAAGTAGACATCTTCCATGTTTTCTTCAATTGCTTTAGCACTAAGTCCGTTAGATGCCACAATTTGAACCGTTGCCGAACGTTTGCATTTTTCTTTTATCGTGGCAATCGATTGATCGGATAGCCTTCTGCCAAGGTCCGGTCTGCGAATGTATTCTTCTTTGTCCACAACTTTCGAATGAAGTTGGATAAAGCCAAGTCGCTCTAATAGTTCAGATGGAACTTCTCCGTAAACGGCATCAACCGCAGCTGCATGATCAAAACGGAACTTTAACCACGTATCGGTCTTGGCTCTTGTTCCCGCTCTGCCGACAACAATTCGGGCTGGTGTTTGTTTGCGAAGGCCTTCTAATACCGCTTCTTTTTTCGCTCTACTTTTTGTCAGCTCTTCAGAAGCCACTTTTTTCGTAACGTTCTCTATTTTCGGCTGTTTATGGTTGGAGGCTGTCGGAACAAATTTTACGTCTGTCCCTGTTTTTGCCGCTTCTTTTTCTACAACCAAATTGCCTATTGGGGCATTTTGAAACAGTTTGACGGGCATTTCATCGTTATTCTTTATTTGACTCGTGCTAGTTGTTTTAGTCGTTTGCAGTTTTTCAATGACCATTTTTGTAATTTGTTCTACTAGTTGTTCATTCACAGATCCAACCTCCTAACGCATGAATATAGTAGGATCACCAGCACGTTCGCTCAAGCGACCATTTTCGTAAATCCCCATCTTTTCAAGCCATTTCAAGTATTCTTTTGCCGGTGTTTTCTGGAATGTTTGCAACAAAGTTGCGACATCATGGAAACTCATGGACTGGTAATTCAGCATGACATCGTCGCCCATTGGCGCCGCAATGATGAAGTTCACGCCTGATGCAGATAACAACACGCCCAAGTCTTCGATATCGTTTTGATCTGCTTTAATATGGTTTGTGTAACAAATGTCGACACCCATTGGAATGCCGTGCATTTTGCCCATGAAATGATCTTCAAGACCTGCACGGATAACTTGTTTGTTGTTGTACAAATATTCGGGGCCGATAAACCCGACCACCGTGTTAACGATAAACGGATCAAAATGTTTGGCAAAACCGTAGTTTCTTGCTTCTAACGTGACTTGGTCAATGCCGTAATGGGATTCTGCAGATAGTTCCGAACCTTGCCCTGTTTCAAAATACATGACTTGTGGTCCTCTGCTCGTCCCTTGTTTTAACGCCAAATCTTTCGCTTCTGCGATCAATTCCGCAGAGATCCCGAAAGAGCGATTGGCTTTTTCTGTCCCTGCAATACTTTGGAAAATCATATCTGCAGGAGCTCCTTGTTCAATAGCTTTCATCTGCGTTGTCACGTGAGCCAGTACACAGTTTTGAGTTGGGATTTCCCATTCGTTGATAAAATCACTCGTTGCATGCAGCAGGCGTTTCACGCTTTCGACTGAATCATCAACTGGGTTAATACCAATTACGGCATCCCCAATTCCATACGATAAGCCATCTTTTAACGATGCCAACATTCCGCTTACACTGTCTGTTGGATGGTTGGGTTGTAGACGAGAAGAAATGGTTCCTTTATGTCCGATGGTAATATTGCACGTTGTTAATATTTCTACTTTGCCAGCAGCTTGCACCAAGTCCAAGTTAGACATTAGTTTAGTTACTGCAGCAATGGTCTCGGAATTCATCCCTCGACTAATGCGTTTTAATTCGCGGTCGCCTACTCGGTTGCTTAAAATGTATTCCCGCAGTTCAGCGATGCTCCAGTTTTTGATCTCGGCGTAGATTCGTTCATTGATATCGCCTTCGATAATTCGGGAAACTTCATCTTCTTCGATCGGGATTAATGGATTGTTTCGAATATCACTGACCAATAAGTTACTAATGACGGTTTTAGCAGCGATTCTCTCTTGTACTGTTTCGGCCGCAATTCCTGCCAAACGGTCACCGGACTTTTCTTCGTTTGCTTTAGCCATTACTTCTTTTAAACTTTTGAATGTATATGTGATGCCACCTAAAGTTGCTTGTAAGTTCAAAGCGCGATACCTCCTTTACGACGAATGGAATGTTAATGTTTTGACCACCACTGGAACAACGCCTGATTCAAGCATTTTTCCAATATCAATATAATCACCGTGTTCTACGTTAATTTGATCGATGCAGATTACACTTTGCCGAACATTCATGGCCATCAAGGTTTGACCGAGCACACGTGCATGATCTGTTTGCAAAATCAGCACGATCGGCAAGTCTGGGTTTGGACGGCGTTCCATCATTTGACGAATATCATCCGCTAATTTTTGAACTGCTCGAAAACTCATATGCGGAAGTTCGGAAATGTATAAAGCGAAATTTTGTCCTTCGTGATAGGCATCGAACATGTCGATTGCTTCTGTTATCTTTTTTTCCAAACTGTCCGTTCCCGTTTGGAAATCTTGTTCGAATGAAAAATTGTAAACCGGTACATTTTTCATCGGTAAATCACGTGGTGACACTTGAATCGTTGCGCCACTAATTTCGGTTGTTTGTGTACCGGCCCCCAATACAGTGGCTCTTACCGTTTCGATCGGCTCAATCCACGTAAATTGCTGTAAGTCCTGATTTGCTTGAAGCGCTTTAGCGAGTTGAATGCCGATATCGTCATAGGAAGCTTGCGCATGTTGAAGCGATTCGTGCTCATACATGCATTCTGAAATACCGCCAGAAAAAGAAATGACGTCAATGTCTTCTTGCCAATTTGGCAAATGACCTAATAATAAGGCCGCTTCTTCATTGTCTGCTTTTCTCGTGAGTATTGCGTTTAAGTAGTCGGCCATAAATTGGAGTACAAAGTCGACAGTTGGCGACTTTGCGTCATCGCCAATATGCAACTGCCGGTTATGAGCAGCTAGCAGTTTTTGAATGGGTGGCGATATCGAGCTCACTTTGCCTCGTTCAAACTCTAAAAGCCTGCCTCCGATATGTAAGGTACACGTTCCGATTAATTCTTTTGCTTTATAAACGGCGATATTGGCGGTGCCTCCACCGACATCAATGTTAGCGATTACATTATCGTTATCTCCAGAATATTCATAAGCACCTGAGCCTTTCGCTGCAATAATGCCTTCTAAGTCAGGTCCTGCTGTTGCGACCAAGAATTCTCCTGCTTCATCCGATAAATAATCGATCATTTCACGTGCATTGTTTTTAGTTGCCGTTTCGCCGGTAATAATGACTGCTCCTGTTTCAACTTGTGAAGGAACAATCCCTGCCTTGTCGTACTCAGCCTTTACGATACTAACGACCGCTGCGACATCAATTGTTACGTAATCTTTTAATGGTGTACTGAAGATAGGGCTTTTATACAATATTTGTTTATCGACTATTTCAATGCGCGGCACATGGGTACTTCCAGCAACGTTTGTTAAAGAAAACTCACTAATAACCAATTTCGTTGTGCTCGTGCCAATATCAATTCCTGCGCTGATGATTTTTTCCAGTTTAGGAGAATAACCTGTCACGTGTACACCTCGCTTTTAAACGCATAAAGGCGCCTATACAGACCCGAGAAGATTCTCCGGATCGTATAGGCGCCTTTGCCTGTTTCTATTATTTTAATAATTTGAATATACCAAAGCTTATGTTACTTGTAAAGAACTTTATTGAACAGCAGTTCAGCTGTCCTTTGGTTCTCCACGTAGTCTTCAATCGATTCCATTGTGTTGAATTTCACAAGCTCACGCAAATGATCGACACCTTGTTTTTTAACTGCTGAAGTAATAACAATCGGACCATGTGTCACAACTTGGCGCAGCATTTCAAGAGAGCGCGGAAGGTTTGCTTCCGCATGATCGCTTTTCGTAATCACGCCAATTGGCAATTTTGAAATGCCCGAGCTAAAGCCGTGCGGGAAAATCATTTTGCCGTTTGTCGCATCTTGCAAGTAAAAGACATGTGTGACTTCTAAAGCTGTCGCCATGATGCTTTTATAAAAAAGCGGATTTTCAGTGTACTCTCCAGGAGTATCTACAATCCAGTCGTAATAGGTTAAGGTTTGGGTTTTGTACGCTTCTACATCTTTACCCAACAGCGCATTTGTCAAAGTAGACTTGCCGGCTCCGATCGAACCAATAAGCATTGCTCTATTTTTCATAACGCTAACACGTCCTTATGATAGGGTGATTTTTGCTGGTGTATACCCTAGTTTTTCTGACAAAAATCGATTAATCTCTTGCATGGCCATGTCTACTTCGGATACTGTCCCGACAATTACCAAACTCCCCGTAAATCGGTCTAAAAACCCGATCGAGACATTTGCAGCTTTTGTCGCTAAATCCGCTGCAATAATCACCGTTTCACTTGGCGTACACGTCATGATTCCTAAAGCTCCCGCCATCGGAATCCCGAGTTTCACAAACATATCCGGATCTGGATTGGCGATTAAATGACTCAACGTTAACTGTTTACCTGGTACAAACTCTTGGATAAATCGTTTTTTCTCTTCACTCATTCCAATTCTCCTCCCTACTACGTACAAGATTAAACTTCAGCAGGAGTTTCCTTCTCCACTAATTTCCCGTTGTCTTTGCCGATTACTTTTTCTTCATCTGTTAAATATTCGCCTGGTCTGATCGTGCCGTCAGCGCGATCTTTTTCTTCTAGTTTTAGTGCAGTAGGAACTGATAACCAGTATGCAAATCCAATCGCAATGACACCCGCTGCCAATTTACCGATAATGACCGGTAAAATGATGTTCGGCTGGAAGTTTGCTGTGAACGATAAATGATCGCCTAGCATAAACGCCGCACACACTGCGAATGAGATATTGATTACTTTGTCTTTTGGCGGCATTTCTTTAACCAATGCAAACATCGCTAAAATGTTCGCCATTGTCGCTAAAATACCTGCACTACCAATTGACGATAAACCAATTTTTTGTCCTGCAGCTTCAAGTGGTTTAGATGCGTATTTACGCAGCAAGTAAACCATTGGGAATGCTCCAGCTAACATAATTCCGATATAACCAGCTGTTTCGAGTGCTCGGAATTGATCGGCTTGGTCCGCCATAATTGGGTGGAAGCCCCAAGCGCCAAACACCATTGAAAAGAAGCCAGTGAAAATTTCCACGATTGAAAACACAAGAACGATTTTAATCGCTGCATCCATCAAGCGTCCAAAAATCATAAAGCCGCTAACCATCGCACGCGGGAAGAACTTTAATCCTGCGGCGATTAAAATAACAAAGATTAAAAGTGGCAAGAGATTGATAAAGATTTGTCCATAACTGATCACAAACTCATACGGCGATGCCGCTGTTGTACTAATCACATCACGAATTTCAGTGTTGAACAATACAACCATGACAGAAGCAAGAAATGCTCCGATAGGAATCGTCAATACTCCAGACATGATGCCAAGCGCCATATATTTATGGTCACGTTTATCAAGCAACGCCAAGCCCATCGGAATAGAGAAAACGATTGTAGCTCCAGCCATATAGCCGACGATCATGGCCATAATCCAACCTTCATTTGTTACTTTCAACGCTTCTGCTAACTGATATCCCCCCATATCCGTTGCCAAAATAGACGTTGCCGCAATGGCCGGATCTGCACCAATTGCTTGAAATGCCGGACTGATAAATTTGTTGATAAACCAAGTTAAATAAGGAATAGAGGCCATAATACCTGCTGCCGGCACAAAAATATGTCCAATTGTTTGAAGACCGGTCATAAACTCTCGCCCGATGCCTTCATCTGGGTTTTTAATCGCTGCAAAAGCACCTAATACTGCACAAATCATAATTATATAAACAATTACCGTTCCGATCATTGCCATTTTTTATTTCCCCCTTTGTTAGTATGTAAGATTTCCCCCGAAATGCCTTGATCCCCTTATACCGATCACCTCCATTAATGCAATAAAAAAAGACACTTAAAAAACGTTCTTTTTAAGCGTCTTTGCTTTAGTTATTCACTTTTGATTTGCAAGGATTTCAGTGGCGACCGACTCCATTGTCATTCGCCGTGACATGCTTATATCTCGTAGCTTTTTAAAAGCTTCTTTTTCCGTTAGTTGCTCTTCTTGCATCAAAATGCCTTTGGACCGTTCGATTAACTTTCTGATTTCCACTTGTTGTTCCGCGTTCTTTACGCCTTCTTTTAATTGCTTGGCTTTTCCCGCTTGATGGAGGGCTATTTCAATCGCTGGCAGCAAATTCGTTTCGGATATCGGTTTTACGAGATAGCCTAAAATATTATCTTGCTGCGCTTTTTCGATAAATTCTTTTTGGCTATAGGCAGTTAATATTAACATTGGAAGGTCCAATTGATTGGCTATGATGCGACTGGCTTTCAAGCCATCTAGTTTCGGCATTTTAATGTCCATCAATATTAAGTCCGGCCTTAGTTCATATGCCAACTCAATCGCACGATCTCCATCTCCCGCCTCACCTACCACTTCGTAACCATTGTCTTCTAACATCATTTTAATATCCATGCGAATGATCGATTCATCTTCCGCTATTAAAATCCTTTTCTTCATCATCAATAATTACCTCCGGACTTATTGGAAACTGGATTGCGGCTAATGTCCCTTTGGTTTTAGGTAAGTATTGAAATTTACCATTCAAATCATGCAGAACTAAATTTTTCACGATTTCCAACCCTAACCCTGATGGAGGCTCGAGCTTGTTCATTCCGACGCCGTTGTCGGAAATATGAAGCTCTAAAAATTCTTTATCAGCAGAAAAGCTGACAACAATTTCTCCTTCATCATTTGCAGAAAAAGCATGTTTCACTGAATTTTGAACAAGTTCATTTATTATTAACGAAATTGAAACCGCTTTCTTGGAAGGAAATATTATTTTATTCCCATTTGCCACAATCCGCAAGTGAATTTTTTTGTCGTGTTCATTGATAATCATTGTAGAAGCTATTTTTTCTACCAACTTAACGATATCCACATCGTCTTCATCGACGTTTTCATTTGCCAAAATCAGTTCGTAAACCGTTGATATGCTAAACACACGATTTAATGTGTCTTCAAAATAAACTTTACTCTCAGGCGGGATGCCTTTTCGCATTTGCAGTCTGATTAAACTGGCGATGGTTTGAAGATTGTTTTTGACGCGGTGGTGGATTTCCTGAATAACGAGTGACTTCATCATCAACTCTTTTTCTTTCATCCGAAGTTCGGTTAAATCTTGAATGATTAACAGTGTACCTTTTATCTTGCCCGCTTCTCTTAATCTCACTTTTTTCACAACTAAGGTTTTGTTATCTAGCGTTAATTCGAAAACAAAAACATCTTCTTCTTGGTCATAAACCGGTTGAAGAAAAGGCAGCAAATCCAGGAGATTTTTATCTTTAAACTTTTCTTGTTTGCTCATTTCAACGATAAATTGAACACCTACAGGATTCACATATACTAGCCGGTTTTCAGCGTCTGTCAGCAAGAAAATTTCCATCAATAAATCTGACACCAACGGCAAGCCTCGGTTGTTTTCTCCAAGCACTTCTTCAAACGATTTAGAGTTTAACGAAAAGCTGCGTGAATCGTTGTTCATCGTAAACAACGAAGGAATCTCTTTTTCTTGAATGATGACCCCAATTACTTGATCAGCGCCGTTGCTGAGGGGCATAACATTTTGTTCTACGGATCTACCTTCTTGCGTCAATGCTTTGCGAATGGCTGACTTTTTTCCTTTACGGTAGCTGTAAAAAACACCCGGCTCGAAAGATTCAAAGACAATTTTTCCGACCACTGACTTTTCGTAAAGCTGACCATTCGATGACGGAAAAGCTTCTGCTACCACAATGGCATTTTCACTATTCTTTATCTTACAGTCGATAAACATATAGGATTCTGAAAGGTCAGCATACATTTGCAACGTAGAAGCCGCTCGCTTTAACACATCAATATCTTCTGTTGTTAAGTCAGTATATGTAGTACATAAGTCTTCCAACTTCGACACTGGCAATGAGATTTTTCACTCCGTTTAGTTTGAATTATTTGAATTTATTATACATACCACTATCTATTTGGTCAATTTAAATTTTAGGTATAAAGTTGTAATTTACTTACATTTTTGGTGTAGGATAGTGAAAATCTATCTTTATATTGCGGAAAATCTAGCCAAATAACTATACATTTATTAGTTCCAAAAAAATATCTTGCCAATTTGGGACTTCCCAATTGGCAAGATATTCATCTTAACGCTTGTCTTTTTTCTTCTTTTTCTCCTCCACTTTAATGACAATCGTCGTCAACGGATCAACTTTTAATTTTTCTTTTGATAACGTAAAGCCGGATGGTTTCGAGACTTTTTTAGCTCCTGCTTCGTCATTATCTACAACAATTTCTCCGTTTGAGAAATCATAGTCGCCTAATGTAAACGTACGGGCTTTGTTGTCCGCATTGACGAAGACGTAGTAATTTCCGGTGTTGTCGGTGGATTTATTTTCGTACGCAATGACTAAGTCGGAATCTTTCATTTCCGGAATGTTCAGTAGCGAGACGTTTTTGTCCACTAGTTCTTTTTCTCC
This sequence comes from Planococcus donghaensis, assembly GCF_001687665.2. NCBI lineage: Bacteria > Bacillati > Bacillota > Bacilli > Caryophanales > Caryophanaceae > Planococcus > Planococcus donghaensis. The sequence goes on from NZ_CP016543.2 coordinate 2,518,865, forward strand.
TAGACGGAAAGCGTTAGTCGATTTTCTTAACTCGATCAAGCCTTCTGTGTAGGTGCGCGTTGTGTTGTTAACGGCAAAGGCTTTTTTGTTTGTTGCTTTTTGCCAATCAAACTGATTGATGGCATCGGAAGAATCATACGAATCATGGATAAAGTAGCCGAATGATTTGCCCGCTTCATCTTTTAATTCGTGGTATTTTTGTTCAGGGACGCCTTCGCCAAACCATTGCTTTGTGCGGCCGTATTCTTGGCCAGCATGGATAAACGCGGTTCCTTGAGACGTTAACACGAGCGAGTTTCCGAAGCGAATGCGTTTGTGAATTTCGAGATTGTTTTCAGGGATTGCTGGATTTTTTTTAATCGATTGCGCAATCACGTCATAAAGCGGTAAATTGTCGTGTGCGGCGATGTATTGAACCATGTCGCCCGGATTGTCAGCGGCCGTATTGGATGGCTGGCCTTTAATGTTATTGAAAATCGTCGCAACATTACGTGCCCCACCTGTGATAAATCGCGGTTCGCCTTCAGAACCAAAACCAGATTTTAGTTCATTTCGCATTTCGTCTGAAAAGACGCCTACGTCATCTGTTTTGTCCATCCAATCTTGATCAGCGCCCATTCCAGCAAGGTCTGGGTCTGCGATATGCCCAGCAAATGTTCGCCAACCTTCTCCAATAAATAACGCGTCTGGATTGATGGCAGCTGCTGCATTGTAGGCGTTTTGTATAGATGGATACGTAGCGTCGCCCATCATATCAAAACGCATGCCATCAATTTTGTATTCGTCAAACCAATACTTTACAGAGTCGACCATAAGCTTTTCAGCCATCGTATGGCTTGTTGCTAAGTTGTTGCCAAATCCGCCAAGGAAGTTGCCTTTATCATCTTGGTATGCGTAATAACCTGGCACGATGTCGTTCAATAAACTCGTTTGTGCCGTATGCGTATAAACCACATCCAACACAACGCCCATGTCCGCATCGTGAATGGCATCGATCAATGCTTTTAGTTCTTTGACGCGCAATTCCGGATCGGTCGCGTCTTGTGAATACGCACCATCTGGTGAGAAGTAATTGTGCGGATCATAGCCCCAGTTGTATTCATTGCCAAGAGCTGAATAGCTTTGCTCTCTTTCACCCATTTTCGTTTCATCGCCAAAATACCAAGCCATCACTGGCAGCAATTGAACATGGGTAACGCCTAGCGATTTAATGTAATCCAATTTGTCGATAAACGCCGTGTACGATCCCCATCTCGATTTCAATTTCTTTTCAATAGAAGGATCTGCGGTAAAGTCGCGAATATGCACTTCGTAAATCACGGCATCTTCTCGTTTTTCATAGCCGTCAATTGATGCATGACTGAAACCTTTCGGGTCTGTCCCGCTCAAATCGACAATCGCGGCTTTCCCTACTTTGTCTCCGTCTGGACCTGCTTCACCTTTTGTATTTACCGTAAACGCCGCCATCGATTTGGCGTACGGATCTAACACTTTTTTCGTAACGCCGTCATTTGTAACTTCGTATTGATAGTAATACCCTTTTAAATCTTTCACACCCAACTCACTTGGTGCAATGTCTTTTGACCAAACACCTTGATCGCCAAGTGATAATTCGATACTGCCAAGTAACGTCGTCGCATCTTTTTTATCGTAGAAATTCGCGACAACTTTGCTTGCTTTTGGCGCCCATAATTTTAATGTCGCATGACCTTTTTTATACGTTGCACCGAGGTCATCGCCGTCATAAGCAAATGCCTTATCCAACATTCTCCACCCGGTAGTAGCTAACACCGTTCTGCCGGCATACGTAACGGACAGTGGCAATTTGTCTAAATTAAATTGCGCTGTAACTTCGACGGTTTTGTCTCCTGTAATTTTTGCTGTTTCTACTCCAACAGTTGCGCCGTCCGCATCTTGAATCGCTAACCCGGCTACTAATTTTTCAGAAGTTAAGCCGTCTGTGCTGTTAAACCTTAAAAGAAGTGTGTTTTCAGAAACCACTTCAGCCGACCCAAGACCTGATGCGACTTCATCGTAAGGAGAAACGTACACCGTATCGTCTCCTTGTTTGATCCATAAGTGATTGAATTTATCCAACAAGTTGAATGATTTATCGCCTGCATCTTTTTCTTGCGTTTTTTCATTGACCACTAAAAAGCCTATTTCTTTTGCAGCTTCTGTTAACTCTATATCTGCATAGGCGCCGTAACGATCTGTGCCGTCAAAATCGACCGCGCCTGTTGGCCAGCCATCTGAAGGAGACGCAACATCGCCCCAATTCCATATGCCAAAGTCATCGTAATCTACCGCATCACGCGTGTAATGAATACGGACTGTGTTTGCTGGCAAATCTACCGGTTCGTACGTATATACTTTGTCCGAACCTTGCTTGATCCAAATTTCATTTGCTTGTGGCGAAGAAATCGTAAAGCCTTTATCTCCACCATCTTTGCCCGCATCACCCGCGGTAATATCCATCACAAGAAAGCCGATATTTTTCGCTCCGTCAGCTAATGGCACATCAATATAAGCTCCGTAACTATCGGTTTTCTCGAACATCGTCGCCCCTACTGGCCAGTTTGCAGAAGGAGATGCAACATCATTCCATAGCCATGCCCCGTAGTTTTTATAGACATTGTCTTCGCGCTTATAGTGAATGCGGATATTGTTTTCCGGTACTGGTTCGACCACTACGTCACCGTTGTCTTTCGCGACACCGGTAATATTGCCCTCATTAACCGTCAACAAAACTGTTCCGCCATCTGCTTTTCCTGGAAGAGTTACATTTACTTTTCCTGCTGTGGCTGTATATTCCGTACCCGAATAGGCATCGGTAACAACAGCGTCTGCAGAATCCAAGGTTAATGTCACCGCTTTACTTTCTTCTGCTACGTTTAAGCCAACGTAAACTTTTTGATCTTGGTAGTCACGAGAAAACAAGAGAAATTGATCTTTATCAGATCCTCCAACAAGCGTGCGTTCACCCTTCGCAAACACTTTCGAATAATCTTCTCTAAAGTTTAAAATTTTGGTGTAATGCGCTAAAATTTCATTGCCTTCCACTTGATCCCACGCAAAATCATAACGATTATCGTATTGCGGATAATTATTAGCTCCTGTTTGGCCAAGCTCTTCTCCGTAATAAATCACAGGTTGTCCTTTTGCTGTTGCTTGAAGAGTGGCTGCGACTTGTAACTTTCCTTTATCTCCAGCAAGTGAATAGAGGAACCCTTCTTCGTCATGGCTTCCTAAAAACTGCCCGAGTGTTGCCGTATTATCCAATTTCGTGTTTCGTGCAGTAAGAGACGCATTAGCCGCTTCTAAACTGCCGTTAACAAATGACCGAGCCGTTTCTTTAAAACCAAAGTCTAATAGTGAATCCATCGTGCCCGTTTCAAGGTAGCCTAACGTATTGTCCACTTTAGCTCCCCAAGCTTCACCGATCATTTTAAATTCCGGCATTTTTTCCGTTAAAGCATTTTTAAACTGCATCCACGTAGCATCTTCTACGTGTTTTACCGTATCCACACGGAAATAATCAATCGTATTGCCGTTTTCTGTCGTCGCTTTTTCAATCCAATCGGTTTGCCAATCAATAATTTGTTCGCGAACGTTTGGATCTTCCGTGATAAAGTCTGGAAGTCCCGCTAATTCACCAACCACTTCATCTGTACCTACGTTCGCGCCTTGACGAAGCAAATCACTAAATCTTGCCCGGTCGGCATCTGACGGATAGCCCGCGGGTTGATTGGTAATCGAACCGTCAATTTCTTTTAAGCCGTATCCTGTATGGTTGACCACCACATCGACCATAATTTTCATGTTGCGGTCGTGTGCCCCGTCGATCAGGTTATGAAACTCTTCCATCGTGCCAAAATGCGGATTTAACTCTCCAAAATTATTTGCCCAGTAACCGTGATAGCCATAATACGGTTCTGACGTTTCGTAATAACGAACATCGTATTTAATGTTTTCCACAACCGGACTAATCCAAATTGTATTAACACCAAGCTCATCTAAATAATCCAGTTTGTTTGTAATGCCTTTAAAATCGCCGCCTTGGTACGTACCACGCGACTCCTTATCGTAATTTAAATCGTAAGGGTCGTTATTAGACGTATCCCCATCAAAAAATCGATCTGTTAACATAAAATAAATTACAGACTCGTCCCAGTCAAAATCCCCTTCTCCGACCGACTGCCTTGTTTTCACTTCTACTTCTGCCGTTCCTTTATACAAATTGCCATAAGAATCCGTCACCGTTAACGGAATCGCCTTTAAACCTGCCGCTATATCATCGTCAACGGCAATCGAAATTTCTTTTAACGTCGGATCAATTTCTAGTTGAGCAGATCCACCTAAAAGAGAAGTATCCGCAACAATTTTTGAAATCTTCACGTCCTCGGTTATCCCTCTAATATCAACAGACAACACCGCGTTTTGATTGGAATCGATGGCTGCGGGTGCTACGGTGCCGCTCACCGCCAAATCCGCTTGATTAAATACAAGCGTCGACACACCGTCCACCGTATTGTAAGGATCCGTTACTTCCGTTGTCACACCCGCTTTTGTCACGAGGTATGTATAAGTATGTTCACCCGTCGGAATATCATTTGCTAAAAACACAAACCGCTCATTTTCCGGTTCATACGTCATTTCATGCTCCTCGCCATCAAACTGCAACTCCACTTTTTCAATTGTATTCATCGCGTCCGCTTCGAAAAGCTCTTTGTCTCGGTAATAAAACATGGCGTCTCCGTTATCAATAACAGGCGCCGACCCATCAGGTACAATGCGAATCTGTTCTTTTCCACTCGTGACAAAAGCTTTTGTCAAAGAATCATTTTTATTCACCTGGATAAAGCGATCTCCAAATTCTTTTTGGGCTGTATTCCAATCTTCGGTACTGCGCAAAACAAATCCAAATTCCTTCGTTTCTGGCGCCACCGCAATATGAGCGACAGCGACCCCACCGTCATACGACTCAAAATTGATTTGATCATTAACTCTGCCTGTGTTCCACGCCCAAATATTCCAGTCTCCGTACGTTTGATCCGCACGAATATAAGACAAACGCACTTCTCGATCAGTCGTCGCTGTCGTATCTTCAGCCTGTACCGGTTGAACTTGAACAAACGGCGTCCACGTACCCATAACTAGCAATAATGCCAACACCATTAAAAATTTCTGCTTCCATTTCTTGCTCATCTTCACGCTGTCATCTCCTCTTCTATTTGCTTTAGAATAGCCTGTAGATTGACAATACATCCTCCTTTTTTGAGTGAGACATCCTTTTCTAACTTTTGTGCAAACGATTGCACAAAAGGGCGAAATCGCTTATGTCTTTTGATGAGCGATGGCTTCTGGCTGAATAAATTCAGAATTGTAAGCGTTTTCAAATTATTACTGGTAATTTTACATCAAGTTTTTGTAAACAGCAACAGAAAATGTGAATTGGGTATTTTGGGGGAATTTGTTTTAACCCGGGTGTTTGTGATCCTTACATGAAGTTTTTTCTTTTTAACCCGGGTGTTTGTGATCCTTACATGAAGTTTTTTCTTTTTAACCCGGGTGTTCGCAGCTCTTACATGAATTTTTTGCTTCTTTACCTGAACTTTTTCTTTTTTTATCGAGATTTCTTCCAAAATCAAAAAACTGCACCTCGAGAGATGCAGTTTAACCTAACTATATGAAACAGTTTTTTTAAAAAAATTACGATTGAAGAACAAACTCCTGGTACAACTTATTCAAATCTTCCTCAAACTCATGTATTAAGCTTACTCGCTCTGCATAATCTAGTCCCATTACAGGACTTGTCAATTGATGCGCAGTTTCTCGAAGTTCGTCAAACTTCCACATCCATTCATCTGCTATTTGCGGTTCAAGGTAATTTACTTCTGAAACAACTGAAGCCACGAGTCCATAACTTGAAGAACTTGCCGAATGATCGTATTTCTCTTCTCCCTCAAACTCTGTCCATACGATATGAATTTCAGTTAAAAACCCTTCCACCGTTCCGTCGAATGAGCTTTCCATTTTTTGATTTCCCTTATATTTTGGGTTGAATGGATTGTGTTCTGACATTTCCAGCTTCTCAGATGCAACCACTTCGATTAGATCTTCTTGGACGACTAAGTCATCCGCATCATCCATATTAATCAAAGTAATGATTACTCCGAGTCCGACTAGTGTTAGGAATGGTACTGCTATAATAACTTTTCTTATCAAAGCTTTGATCGCTCCTTTATACTTTCATAGCTTTATTATACTACTGTGTGGGTTTATTTCCCATAAGTGGAATGAAAGAGATTCTAACTTTAATAGCAATTTAAAGAAGCTAAACTATCTTGCTATTAAGTTAAATAGTGTTATACACGAAATCCATAAATGGAATATTTTATAAATAGTCCATATACATTCGGGGACTTTATGGCTATACTTATATGTAACTAAATAACCATTTAACTTTTCGTTATTTATATCATTAATTTGTTATCTTTGCGTTTTTCACACTTAATAATAGCTACATAAGAAAAGGAGATGAATCATAATGAGTAATTGTTACGTTCACGACGATGCACAATCAATAGGAACTTGTGTATCATGTGGTAAATTTATTTGTGCGAACTGTAATACTGAACTAAAAGGTAAAAACACATGTAAAAAATGCGTTGATGAAATATTTGAAGACAATAAAAGAAAGCTCGAAAAATTAGAAGACAGCGGAAAGTCTCAACAACCAATGGTATTTATGAATGCTGGCGGTGGAGGTGGCGGCGGTGGTGCTTCTAGCTCGTCTTCAAGTGTAGGCAGCGGCGCAGCGGCTATTCCGTTTTTTACTAAGAGTAAATTAATTGCAGGGTTACTCGCTATTATACTCGGCACATTTGGAGTTCATAAATTCTATTTAGGAAATTGGTTTCAAGGTATAATTTACTTCATATTTTTCTGGACATACATTCCAGCAATAATCGGACTAATCGAAGGAATACGATACTTGATATTGTCTGATGAAAGCTTTGCTAGACAGTATGATAAAGGATACAGAGCATAATACATTGTGCTAGATTCTAAGCAATATAGAAGCGACCTCCGAAAAATCGGAAGGTCGCTCTTTGTATTGCTTATTCTTAGCTCCCGCCAAGAACATAGAATATCTCGACTCTTATTGTTGGTTTACCTCCTGAAAAGTGTCTTCCAAATATGCCTAGTGTTGCATTCTCTACTTAGCCGGAGACGCACCCTTTGATTACCCACTTTAATATTTCTGAACTCAAGTTTATCGCTTGCCCGTTATTCTAAGCTAATACGATGGTTTATTTAGAAGAGAACATCTTTGAAAGTGCTAAGAACAACTTATCCATTCCCACACGCGCTTTTTGGATGGTGGTCGTATTAACGTAAGTTGGTCTAGTTTTTAAGACATTATATTCTATAAAGCAATCCAAATATCGTTCGTGATACTCCGCTGTAGAGTAGAAGATGAATATAGAACTAAGCAACACTAAGCATAATATAACGGATATTCCCATGAAAATTTCATTTATGTCTTTTTCGAACTCACTGAGACTTACTGTCTTTACAACCGGTTCAGTACTTGTAGTCTCTGTAGTTGTAATGATCTCTCCAGAATCAACTGTTTCTGTTAGTAATGTCGTTGTAGTAGTTTCCTCTATGATTTCAGTTTCGTAACCATTTTCAATTGTATTTGCTAGCATAAAAAAGCCATAAGCAGTAACTCCCATATTTAATATAAATGCAAAAGTAGCGGCTATACAGAGCGTTTGTGCACCATTTAGAACAGTAAGTAAATATCGATAACGTGCTCTTAAGAAATCATCTTTCTTTAGAACTTCATCAACAGCCATTTCTGCTTTAAAATACTCTTTTTCTTTTACTTTACACACCCACAAAAAAACACCTAGACGATTCAATACATAGCCAATTGGCACCCCAAAGATCAATAGCCCTGCTAACATGCTAAGAATAGCTGCATATTCTCCAGAAAACAACATCGTAAAACCAATATTGTTGATTAAGCAAAAGTTAGTAATAAGCGTAATACATAAAAACCATCCAGGTAATCCATACCTTAAAATATACTTGAAGTCTATCTGCACCTTAACCGACTCCTTTCATTTCAACGTTGTACGAACCTAAATAATTCGATTACTCTCCTCTTCTTACTAGCTACCAAGATATATTATTATCATTATAATCAAAATACCATTTTTCGCATATGAATTTTTATCCATCTCTATTTTCCACTTTATACATTAACTAATAATGAAGGAATAGGATTCAATCTTGTATGCTATGTTTCGATTGCTTTAGCTAAAAAACCCCTTTTAATATATAGGGCTCAGACTTTAGAAAAAATCGATTTAGTCGAGTTATTAAAAGCTACTAGACTGCAAAAACGAATCCAATCGATTGCATTGAAATTAGATTCTTGTACGCAGTTATCCTCTATTCTAAGAACACAACTTCTCTTTTCTGCCCTAATTGCTCTAAGAGTTTTCTAAAGAAAAAGCCTCTCCCATATGGAAGAGGCTCTCTACTATTACTTTTAAATTCCTAATTACGAAACTCTTCATTCTTAGCTCTCGCCAAGAATACAGAATACTCAGCTCTAGTTGTTGGTTCACCTGGTTGGAAAGTTTTATCCGGGTAGCCAGTAGTAATACCATTCTCAAATAGTCCTGAGATATAGCCTTTCGACCAATGTCCCGCTTTCACATCGCTAAAATGGTTTTTATCACTTGCGTCTAATTCGTATGCAATGCTGATGATCTTCGCCATTTCGGCACGTTTTAACCCATCATTTGGTGCAAACGTACCGTCTGGATTTCCAGTAAACAACCCTGCTTTTGAAACCGCTGCAATGTAGTTTTTGCCCCAATGCTTATCTGAAACGTCCTTATAACCCGAAGGAACATCTTCTATTGGCAAGTCGAGTGCGATTGCTAACATTTTCGCGGCTTCTGCGCGTGTTGTGTTCTTTTCTGGTTGGAAGCCACCATCCGGATAGCCACCGATGATTTTTTCGTCTGCTAAATACATGATTTTATCTAATGCCCAGTGAGATAGCTTCAAATCGGGGTAGTTGCCATCTTCTACTGTAACTAAAATCACTTCACTGTTATTTCCAGCTGCATCTGTAGCAATAATCGATAACTTCGTACCAACTTTTTGTTTCTTTATTTCTACTTCGTACTTGCCTTTTGCGTCAGCTGTGGCCGTACCGATTGTGCTGTCTTTATTTTCTACAGTAATCGTAGCATCAGCTTCTGCCGTTCCAATAATTCGTGTGGAATATTGTGTTACTTTGCTTTCTAGCTCAATTGCTGGAGCTGTTCCATCTGTCACAACGACTTCTGTTGCTGAACTCTTATTTCCAGCTTTGTCTGTCGCAGTAATTGATAGGACTGTTCCTGCTTTTTGTTTTGGAATCGTAACTGAATAGTTTCCATCACCACTTACTGTAGTTGTAGCAATTTCTTTATCGTCAACTTTAACAGTTACTTGTGAAGCAACTTCAGCTGCACCTGTAACAATGGTTGATTGTTCTGTTACTTCACTTACAGTTGGCGCATTTGGTGCTGTTACATCTAGAACCACTACTTCTTTTGCAGAACTGATGTTTCCTACAGCATCTGTTGCAGTAATCGTTAATTTTGTGCCAGCCTGTTGTTTCGCAATTTCAATAGAGAATTTGCCATCAGCGTCAGCTGTCGCTGTTGCCAATTCGCTGTTGTCTGCAGTAACCGAAACAAGCGATTCCGCCTCGGCATTTCCTGTAATCACCGTCGACTGATCTGTTACTTCGTTGACAGTCGGAACTTTTGGTGCTGATTCATCCACCACTGTCACTTCTGTTGTCTCACTTGTATTCCCTGCAGCATCTGTTGCGGTTACTTGAATTTTTGTTCCCGCTTTTTGAGCTGAGATTGTCGCTCTATACTTGCCTTCTGAAGAAACAGTTGTCGTCGCCAATTCAGAATCATCCACTTTAATAGTAATCAAAGCATCCACTTCTCCTGATCCTGTAACAATTGTTGAGTTGTCGGTAACTTTATCAACTGTTGGCGCGTCAGGTGCTGTGACATCTACAACCATTACTGTTTTAACTTCACTCACATTACCGGCTAGATCTGTTGCAGTAATACTTAGTTTTGTACCAGCTTGTTGTTTGGCAATCGCGACAACAAACTCTCCATCTTTGTTTGCTGTTGCTGTGCCAATTTCTGTGTCTTCAACTTTAACACTAATAGTAGCGTTCGCTTCCGCAGATCCTTTTATCTCTGTCGATTTATCCGTCACTTCTGTCACTGTCGGTAATGCCGGTGCCGTTACATCTAAAACCGTTACGTGTGTCGCTTCACTGATGTTTCCAGCTTTATCAGCTACTGTGATTTCTAGTTGTGCACCGACTTGTTGTGTAGGAATTGATACCGCATAATTGCCTTCTTGGTCTACTGTTGCTGTGCCGATTTCAATAGTATCTGCCTTAACAGTTACTACTGCACCGGCTTCAGCTGTTCCGGTCACTGAAGTTGAACCATTTGTTACTTTATCAACCACAGGTTTTTCTGGAGCTGTCACATCACTTACTATTATTTCTGTTGCTTGACTCGTATTCCCTGATGTATTGGTTGAAGTGATAGTCAGTTTGCTTCCTGCTTGCTGTTTCGGAATAGCAATGGAATAATTTCCATTGTCATCAGCTTTGCCTTCCGCAATTACTTTGCCATCAAGTTTCACCTTAATTTCGGCATTTTCTTCAGCGGTTCCGCTAATCATGACATCTTTGTCAGTTACCGGGTCGACTGTAGGTTTAATCGGAGCTGTTCCTTCTTGAACAATAACTGTTACTAATCCAGTTCGAACAATTCCAGTATACGCCATAACATCTATCGGTACTCTTGGACCGACTGATCTTGATGAAACAGAAAATCTCCCATCATCGCCTGTCTGTCCTGAGCCAAGAGTCATCTCCCCCCCCAGTAAAAGTTCGATTTTAGTACCCGGAAACGCTCGCCCTGTTACAGTGTTCGTCATTCCATATAATGGATCTATTTCCGGCTCTGAAATTAGCGTGATCACACTTAATTTCTTGATATCACTTTGATTATTATGAGTATCGATTGTAGCGATTCCCAGTTCATATTTTTCACCTTCATCTAGGTTTTCAAATGTATAGGAAGTTTTATCTGCTGAAACCGTTTCTCTTAATTGGCCATCAATGTATAATGCGTACTCTTTTGCATCAGTATCCGTATCCCATGTTACTTGCACTTCATTGAAGCTCTTTTCCGCAACGGTGAAATTTGTCGTATATTTAGTTGCAGTATTTCCGAAAGCATCGTTTAAAATAAATTGAACATCATCAAAATTTTCTTCTTGAACTGTAACTTTAAATGTTCCATCTTCTTTAATCGGAGTCCATTCCTCAAATAACTTCATATCCATGAATGGCAATGTTTTTCCTTCTATTACTATATCTCCATTTTCCTGTTTCTTGTTGTTTACAACGAATGGAACCTCATAACCATCCTGCCATAACAAGTTCGTTAAGTTAATTGAGTTGGATTCCCCCCCTACTATTTTTTGAAATCTGCCTTGAATAAATGTGGGTTCCTCGCTGTACCCTTCGCCTCTAGCATTCAATGTACCTTCTATTGTTAGTCCACCATAACTGGCAAGCGTTCCATAAACATATACGTTTCCTGTGACAGTCACGTTACCATCAATGGTTACCAAAGAGTTGGAACCAATGTATAAATCGCCATCAATCGTTTTGTTCGACCATGATTCGTTTTCAGTAGTCACGGTATAATCAGTTGATTGATCTGTTTCTTCGTTGACCGTTGGAACTTCTGGCGCAGTCGCATCTAAAACCCTTATCACTGTCGCTTGACTGATATAACCAACTTTATCAGCCACTGTAATTTCTAGACGTGTACCAACTTGTTGTTTAGGAATTGATACCGCATAATTGCCTTCTTGGTCTACTGTTGCTGTGCCGATTTTAATAGTATTTGCTTTAACTGATATCACTGCACCAGCTTCGGCTGTTCCGGTCACTGAAGTTGATCCATCTGTTACTTTATCGACCACAGGTCTTTCTGGAGGCGTCACATCTCTTACCGTGATTTCTGTCGCTTCACTGACATTCCCCGATGTATTGGTTGAAACAAGAGACAACTTGCTTCCTGCTTGCTGTTTCGGAATAGCAATGGAAAAATTTCCATTTTCATCAACTGTTCCTTCCGCAATTACTTTGTCCCCAACTTTCACCGTAATTTCGGCATATTCTTCAGCTCGTCCTCTAATCACAACATCTTTGTCAGTTACAGAATAGACTGTTGGTTTAATCGGAGCTGTTCCTTCTTGAACAATAACTGCTACTAACCCAGTTCTAACAAATTCAGTACTTGTCACCACATTTATCGTTGCTCCTGAATAGACTTCTCCAGGATCCATGGAAACAAAGAACCTTCCATCATCATATGCCCTTCCTGAGCCAATACGCTTTGAACCTCCGAGGAGTAGTTCGATATTAGCACCTGGTAATGCTCGCCCAGTTACGGTAGTCGAATTTTCGTATACAGGATCAGCATCTATTACTGACTCTGACATTAGAGTTATTACATTTATTCTCTTGATATCACCTGCATAATAATGTGGGCCGACTGCAGCGATTCCCAGTTCATATTTTGTACCTTCGTCAAGATTTTCAAACGTATAGGAAGTTGTATCGCCTGAAACCGTCTCTTTTAATTGTCCATCTATGTATAATGCGTACTCTTTTGCATCATTAACTGTATCCCATGTTACTTGTACTTTATCGAAACTTTTATGTGCAACGGTGAAATTGGTCGTATATTTAGCTGCAGTATTTCCGAAAACATCTTCTACTCTAAATTGAACATCATTCAAAACTTCTTCCTGAACTCTAACCGAGAACGATCCATCCGCTTCAATAGGAACGGCTTCCCTAAATAACGACATATTCATGAATGGCAATGTTTTTCCTTTTATTATTACATCTCCATTTTCGCGTTCCATGTTGTTTACAACGAAAGGAACATCATAACCATCCTGCTGCAACAAGTTAGTTAAGTTAATTGAATTGGGTTCACCATTCATTGCGAAAGTTCCCTTATTCAATTCCGGTTCGTCAGAGTAACTATTCATTCTGGCATTCAACGTACCTTCTACTGTCAATCCTCCATAGCTGAAAAGCGTTCCATAAACATATACATTTCCTGTGACAGTCACATTCCCTTCAATGGTCACCACCGAATTCGGGCCAATGTATAAATCACCATCGATCGTTTTGTTCGACCAAGACTCATTTTCAGTGGTCACGGTATAATCAGTTGCCGTAGACGCCACTTTCACTTCTCCTGAATCGATAACTTCTCCTTGCTCTTCACTAACTACACTTTTTCCACTTTCAGCGTGCACTGGCACAGCTCCAGTTCCTAACTGTACTACTAGCGAGGACATTACTAACAAAGTAAGCCCTTTCTTCATTCGAGACTTTTTAACCACACTACCAAACCTTTCCTCAACTTTTTTTAATGATTGGATAATAATACGACTTTAATTCCAGAATAAAATTAGAATTTACTTAAAAATTCATAATTATTCCTTTAATTTACATTTTAAATTTTAATGTAAATTTAGTAGTCTTTAAAACCCATGACAATTCTATCACTTTTCATTACAAAACTAAAGGCATTTTTAGTATTTAGACATATTCAATGAATTTCAAAATAACTTCTTTGTTCTTTTGAATTTAAATAAGAGTTTATAGCTTCAAAATTATCTCTCTATAAAAAATGCCTCTTAAGAAATCAATCGATTTCTTAAGGGGCATTTTAATATACAAATTCCTACTTCTCACACGCAATCAAATCTTTATCCCGATCACTCTTTTTATTCGCATCATACAAAGCTTTGGAAACAAACGGCTTATGTTTTGTCTTGCCGCCTTTGTTCTTTACTTTCGAATTACGGGCAATGCCGCCTTTATATACTTTGTTAATAGCTGTACAGTTTTCATACGTTTTTACTTTTACTGCTGCTGCATCCGTTGGCATAGGTGCTGCGCTGACTGTGAAACTAATGACGACCATCAATGACATGATGGCTAAACCGATTTTTTTCATCGTCTATTCCTCCTATTTCCTGTTGCTAACTCCACAACAAAAAATCCATATATTGTTAGCTAATTTAGTTTACCAGTCTTTTATATCCAGTACTATAGCCTTAATAAAATTATTTTTGAGCCACCACAAAAAAAGGGCCATCCTCGAAAGTCTGTAGATACGACTTTTCGGGATAGCCCTTTTTAAACTGGAGAGATGACAAAATTATTTCGTTTGTCCATTCCCTCTAACAATGTATTTTGTTGACGTTAGTGCAGGCAGTCCCATTGGACCGCGTGCGTGAAGTTTTTGTGTGCTGATGCCAATTTCTGCGCCAAAGCCGAATTCGTAGCCATCAGTAAAGCGTGTTGACGCGTTATGATAAACAGCTGCGGCATCGACTTCATTGAAGAATTGTTCGACACTCGGCGCATCCTCTGAAATGATCGCTTCAGAGTGTTTGGTACCGTAGCGATTGATGTGTTCTACAGCCTCATCGACTGTTTCCACCACTTTAATCGCCACTTCAAAACCTAAATATTCTGTTGCCCAGTCTTCATCTGTTGCTGGTGAAATCGAGGAAGACACTTGTTGCACTGTCGCATCTCCGTGGATTTTCACATCGTGTTTTTCTAAAGCCGTTACCAGTTCGGCTAAATGATCCACCGCCCAGTCTTTATGCACCAGAATGCTTTCGCAAGAGTTGCAGACAGAAGGGCGTTGCGTTTTGGCATTGATCGCGATGTTGACCGCCATTTCAACCTCTGCTGTTCGATCAATAAAGACGTGGCAATTGCCCGCTCCTGTTTCTAGTACAGGAACTGTCGCATTTTGAACAACTGTTTGGATCAGTTTTGCGCCACCACGTGGAATCAGTACATCCAAATACTCGTTTAGTTTGAACATTTGAGACGCTGTTTCTCGGCGTGTATCTTCTAGCAATTGAACCGCTTCTACCGGCAGTTGGGTGTTTTCTAGTGCCCGGCGAATAACTCGGACGATTGCTTTATTAGAGTTGATTGCTGTTGAACTACCACGCAAAACAATTGCATTTCCTGTTTTTAAGCACAGGCTCGAGGCATCAACGGTTACGTTAGGACGCGCTTCATAGATCATTCCGACGACACCGATTGGTACTCGGATTTTTGTCATCGACAGTCCATTGGGCTGCTCCCAGCTTTCGAGGGTTTCTCCGATGGGGTCATTTAATTTGGTTAATTGGATAAGCGCATCTGCCATGTCTTTCAAGCGAGCTGCATCGAGCGTTAAACGATCTACTAACGACTCGTCCATTCCGGCTTGGCGTCCGGCCGCTACGTCTTTTGCGTTTTCATCCAATATAAAAGTTTGCTCTTCCAGTAATTGCGCGGCAATGGCTTCTAGCGCTTCATCTTTTTCAGCTGTCGTAGCTTTCGCTAGTTGGAAAGCGGCTTTTTTCGCTTTTTGTGCTTTATCGATCAATTCGGTTTCTGTCATGCGTTCTTCTGTTAAAATTTCAGTCATCCTTTGTCCCCTTTCGATTTATAAAGTTACTAATACTTTTGGTTCGACCAGTGACCCAATATACGTGCCGTCGCCTTTTCCTTCGAAAATGTCGACTAGTTTTTCACTGCCTTCTCCAGATCCGATAAACACTTGAATGTCTGAAGCCGATGCGGTTTTAGCAGCTTCTACTTTTGACTTCATTCCGCCAGTGCCAACGCCTGAAGCGCCTTCTGCTGTTGCGGCGTTTTCCATTTCTTGATGAACTTCTGTGAGGAATGTATATTTTTCTGCATCTGGATTTTTCATCGGGTTGTCTTGGTAAATGCCATTTATGTCTGTCAAAATCATTAAGAAATCGGCATGAACGAGTCTGCTGACTAGAGCGGACAACATGTCATTGTCTCCAAACGTCAATTCCTTCACAGACACCGAGTCATTTTCATTGATGATCGGCAAGACGTCTCGCTCTAACAAGTTCGAAATTGTCGCGTTGGCGTTTTTGTATAAATCTTTTGTTAGTAGTAATTGTGCCGCAACAATGCCGTGTTTTTTGCATTCGTCTGCATAAGCCTGTAACAACAATCCTTGTCCAACAGCTGCAGCTGATTGCTTATCAACCACTTTGTCCGGACGTGATAAATAACCAATGCTTTTAAATCCTGCAGCGACCGCACCGGATGAAATCAACACCACTTCATGGCCTTGTTGTTTCAAGCGTGCCAATGCTTCTACGTGTCCACGCAGTTTGCTAATTGACAATTTTCCATTCAAATCCGTCAACGAGCTACTACCGATTTTCACAACGATTCGTTTTTTCTCCACTAACTATCATCTCCTATTTTAAATAAAAAATTTCTCCTCTTTTTTCTAAAGACGGAAAATGTCGATTTTAAGCATGTTTCCAATTAAAGATTGTCATCAATCTACCGATTAGATACGCTGTTACGATTTTCTATTTAACGTGATGGACCAAATAGACCTGGTGAAAACGTCTTTACTAATTTTAAAAATGTGATGAGCTCATAAGCTTGCATAGATTTTAAAACCAAACTTGAGGTCTTCCCTTTAAATCTATGCATTTCCCACCAGTGTTTCGCAACGTTCGGTATTGTTTAATGATCTATACTCGATGATCTTTAAACAAAAGAGTAAGTGGATATGTTAACATACATTCTTTCTCTTTCCAAATTACATCCAGTTTTTAACCAGTTTTATTAGTTGCGAAAGCCTTCTGTACCTAGGATCTCTGGTCTTTTTTAATTTTTTCTTATTTAGCATAGTTTGAGTGCCTATTAAGCACATTATTTAAAGAACATTTTCTATATGAAATTAAAACCTAGTTTACTGGTAAGAATAAAAGGTTTTAATGTATAATAGTTTTATTCTCTAATTGAGTGAATTTTTCAACAGTCGAATCTTCTATATGAAAGGGATGAAGGATAGATGAAATATGGATTTTGGCTGCCGATTTTCGGCGGATGGTTACGCAATGTAGAAGATGAACAGATGCCCACTACTTTTGACTACGCAAAACGAGTGGTGCAGTCGGCCGAGAAATGGGGCTACGACACAACCTTGATCGCAGAACTGAATTTAAATGATATAAAAGGAATGGAAGCCGATTCGCTAGAAGCTTGGTCAACAGCAGCTGGACTTGCGGCTGTGACAGAGAAAATCGAAATTATGACAGCCATACGCCCCGCTTTTCATAACCCTGCGGTAACGGCGAAAATGGCAGCGAATATTGACCGAATCTCCAATGGTCGTTTCACATTAAATGTCGTATCGGCGTGGTGGGCAGAAGAAGCCCGTCAATACGGCGGACAATTTACCGAGCATGACGAACGTTATGACCGAACAGATGAGTTTTTGCAAGTCGTCAAAGGCATGTGGACAGAAGAAGTGTTTTCATTTAAAGGAAAATACTATGATGTCCAAAATGCGCGTTTGGCACCAAAGCCGGTGCAGCGTCCGAACCCAATTTTATACGCCGGTGGTGAAAGTCCACGTGGCAAGAAATCGATTGTTGAGGCGTGCGATGCTTACGTCATGCACGGCGGCACGGTTGAGGAAATCGCAGCGAAGATCGAAGACATGAAAAACTTACGTGAACAAGCTGGGAAATCGCCGCTCCAGTCATTTGGCATGGCCGCTTATGTCGTATGCCGCGATACAGAAGAAGAAGTCGCCACGGAATATGCCCGCATTGTCGATATGAAAGACTCAAGCGGTTATGTCGGCTATGACGATTTCGTCAGCAAATCACAACTCGAGCAACAAGTGAAACGGGAAGATTATTCGGTCTCTAACCGTGGCCTTCGCCCGAACCTTATTGGCACACCCGAACAAATCGCTGAACGGATATTAGCATACGAACAAGCTGGATTGGATTTGTTATTACTGCAATTCTCACCGCAACTAGAAGAAATGGAACGCTTTTCAACACAAGTAATGCCACTTGTCGAAGAAAAACGCCAAGCGCTTAAGACGCTTGCCAACTAAGGAGGATACTTATGACTGACAAAATTTATGTGATACATGAAAACGAAGAATGGACAACGCACTTGTTTAAACGATTAGACGAACTAGAATTGCCGTATGAAGATTGGTTTATCAATGAAGGCTTAGTGGATTTGAACGACGTCCCTCCTGAAGGTGTCTTTTACAGCCGCATGAGCGCATCGTCTCACACAAGAGGCCACCGTTTCGCACCCGAAATGGCTGATTCTTTGCTCGCCTGGCTTGAGCATCACGGAAGAACTGTGTTTAACGGCACGCGTGCGCTTCGCTTAGAAGTCAGTAAAGTTAACCAATACATGGCGTTAAACTCTGCTGGCATCCAGACGCCAAAAACAATTGCCGCAAATGGTCGCGCGCAAATTATCGAGGCCGCTGAAAAATTGGGCGTGTCTTCGTTTATCACCAAACACAACCGGGCTGGCAAAGGACTCGGAGTTCGTTTGTTCCATTCTATTGATGCACTAAAGGAATACCTAGACAGCGAGGACTTTGAGCAATCCATTGACGGCATCACGCTAATACAGGAGTATATCCAAGCCCCCGAACCGTTTATCACACGCTGTGAATTTGTCGGTCGAAAATTTGTTTATGCGGTGCAAGTGGATACTTCAGAAGGATTCGAACTATGCCCAGCAGATGCTTGCCGCATTGATGATTTGATGTGCCCGGTCGGCGAACAAACGGAAGAAAAACCGAAGTTTCAAATCGTGGAAGGGTTCAATGATCCGATAATTGAAAAATACGAGACATTCCTACGTCACAACGAAATTGCTGTAGCGGGAATTGAGTTTATCCGCAATAGCGATGGAGAAATTTTCACATACGACGTTAATACGAATACGAATTATAATGGAGATGCTGAAGCGGTTGCCGGTAAGTACGGGATGTTGGAACTGGCACAGTTGCTTGGGAGTCAGTTGAAGGATTTGAGAGTAGAAGCATAATCCAAAAATGCCCCCTTCGAAATCAATCGATTTCGAAGGGGGCATTTTTTATACAAACTCTTTAGCTAGACTGAAATGCTCGGGTCTCAATGGTCTTGCCATGAAAATGAACTTTTACTTAATTCACCTTCACTACCTTACTCTCACTCTTATTACTCGCCTTGTCTCGAAGCTGTACTTTCAAAGAAGACCCTTTTTTCTGTGTGCTGATTTTCACTTTCCTTCTCCCAGTGAACCGCACAATTCATGACAATTCCACTTCCTGCGTAAACAGCAAAACTCTATCCCCCTAGAACCTCCACATACCCCCTGTGTACGGCTCAGGTATGACTATTTATCACTCTTTATAACTACACAAATGCCACCTTCCAAATCAATTGATTCCACTGAATATGGTATTTTCCTTATGCATATTCTTGTATAAATTGATTTTTTTCACTCACAGAGGCACGATTTTAACTCCAATTAACGAAACTTCTTATTCTTAGCTCTCGCCAAGAACACAGAATACTCAGCTCTTGTTGTCGGTTCTCCTGGACGGAATGTTTTATCTGGGTAGCCAGTAGTAATACCATTCTCAAATAAACCTGAGATATAGCCTTTTGACCAATGACTGGCTTTTACATCACTGAAGTGGTTTTTGTCGCTTGATTGCAACTCGTATGCAATACTGATGACTTTCGCCATTTCAGCACGTTTTAACACATCATTTGGTGCAAAGGTACCGTCTGGATTCCCAGTGAACAACCCTGCTTTTGAAACGGCTGCAATGTAGTTTTTGCCCCAGTGCTTGTCTGAAACGTCCTTATAACCAGATGGTACGTCTTCAATTGGCAAGTCGAGTGCGATTGCTAACATTTTCGCTGCTTCTGCACGCGTCGTATTCTTTTGGGGCTGGAAGCTTTCGTTTGGATAACCAGTAATCACCTGCCTACTTGCTAAGTATATTACTTCTTCATATGCCCAATGAGAAATTTTAAAATCTGTATATTTAACATTTAAGACATTAGTATATTTATTAGCAACGAAATTCCCAAAAGCATCCGATACCCTAATTCTCATTTCTGCATTAGCTTCCTGAACTGGAATAGGCACACTAAATTTCCCCTCAGCGTTAGTTTGAGCTTTCCCTAGTCCATTACTACCAACAGAAATAGTAACAAAACTACCTGCTGGAGCCATTCCGATAACATTTTCCGAAGTATTAGTTACCGGTTCAAAGGTAGGTGCCATTGATACTTCTGTGCCTGATAAATATTGATAATTTGCTATTTTAATTTCTCCTTTTATATTTTTAAGAGATCTTACTGCAATTCCATCTTTAATATTTTTTATAGAATCTACAAAAATACTAATAGGATTTTCATTATGTCTAAAGTTATTTAGATAAATTTTAAAACCTGTTCCTTGGTTGTTATCTGTCTTCAAGTTAATAATCTTAATATCTTTAAGAAATTGTGTTGAATTATTAGGCTCAATGTCAATGCCACTTTGTGGTGAAATCCCATTGGTATTAGTTATAGTTGCATTTATTATCTCCAATTTTTTTACTGATACAACAGTAATACCCTGTCTTCTATTATTATCAAAATTAGAATTGTTAATTTTAATATTCTCACTGTAATTTTTCTTTGATGTATTACCTATGTATATTCCATCTCCCCAAGAATCAGAAATACTTACGTTTTCAATGTTAATATCTTGTGCTCCTCTAATGCTTATCCCAACCCCCCATTCTCCCAAACTACTAGTATGTTCACTTCTGTCGCCTACTATACTAACTTGCCCAGTTATATTAACATTTTTCACATTATGAATTTTAACTATTTCATACCTTTCAGCTGAATTAGGTATAGCTTTTAAAATTGCACCTTGTTCAAATTCTAGTGTTATATTATCTCTTAAAGTTATTGATTTAGTTGAATCTATTAAATATTCTCCCTTATTGAAATAAACTACACCGCCACCTTTACTACTTTGAAAGTCAATAGCATTCTGGATAAATTGTGTATCATCCATCTTATCATTACCATAACTACCGAAATCCTTCACATTTACCAATGTTGTAGCTGTAGCTAGATTTAAAGTGCTAGTTGAAAATATTAAAAACAAAAAAAGAAAAAAACACCATTTATACATGTATTTGAATTTTATATTAATAATAAATACCCCCTTTTTTATAAAAATTTAACATTTTTAATATATATCATTTTTCCTATTCCTGCAAGTTAAATTAAATCTGAGGAAATCTTGCTAACAGTTCATTTGAGAATCAGATTACCTTGAAAGATATTATTAGAATAAGCAATACTATATTTTCTTACAAAGCAGATTAAAATATACCCATTCACATATTTGCTGATTAAAGAACTGAATATGGTTTAATTGACTCTCAATCATGCCATTACTCTAAGAATAAATTAAAGCTGTCAACACCGGTTTATTCTCTCCATTTTTGGCGGAATGAACTTCCTCACTTGAGCTATTTTGCAAGCGGAGCAGCCGGATAAATTTTAGCTATTTTTTCTTATAGATGATAGGAATCGCCTTTGATATTAAAGGTCATCGAGTATTGAATCAAACGTTCCAGAATGACTGTGGCCAAGACTCCGTCAAAGGGAGAGCCACCGGTTGAATTTAGAGTGACTCAGTAAAATGAGACAAGGAAAAAGCACCCCCAACGTCGTATGTAGGATAAACGACAAACTGGAGGTATTTTTCTGTATATGTTCAAAAAAGCGATTCTATCCGGAGGAAATAAAACAAGAGGTCATTCAGATGAAATTGAGCGGGGACTATACCAATGCCGAAATCATGGAGGTCCACCAAATTAAAAATGTGACGCAGATTAAGAGGTGGATGCAGTGGTACCAAGAAGGCGAAGTACATCGACTCGCTCAGTCTATTGGAAAACAATACAGCTTCAATGCGGAGTTGAGTGAAATCGATGAATTGCGGAAAAAAGTACTGTATTACGAAATAAAAGAGGAACTGATGGGAAAGTATCGCGAACTGGAAAGGAGGTGGAACCGGCCCTCTTCCTAGAGTTGGTGGACTTGTTTAAAGTGAAACATTCCATCACGATGATCTGTGAATGCATAGGCTTCCCTCGCTCCACTTATTATCGTTGGTGCCATAAAGAGGTCGGGATGACCGAGGTAGAAAAAGAAATTCTCGCCATCTGTGAACAACTGAAATTCCGTGTCGGTCATCGAACGGTGAAAGGCCTGTTGAAAAATAACGGCACCAAGTTGAATCGGAAGACGGTGCAGCGGATTATGCAGAAATATAATCTCCAGTGACGAGTCAAACCAAAGAGAGCGAAGCAAATGGCGGGAGAAAGCAACCTAATCATCCCTAATTTATTGGAACAAAATTTCAAAGCAGACGCTCCCAATCAAAAATGGGTGACGGATATTACGTATCTCCCTTTCGGGGAGAGCATGCTTTACTTATCGACGATTCTGGATTTGTATAATAACGAGATAATTGCCTACAAAGTCAGTGATACACAAAATGCCCAGCTTGTGCTGGATACGCTGGAAATGGCTTGCCAGAAACGGAATACGGCCGGAACCATTCTGCACAGTGATCAAGGTGCCCAGTACACATCATGCGCATTTCAACTGACGACAAAAGAAAACGGCATTATCACCAGCATGTCCCGTAAAGGAAACTGCTTTGATAATGCCGTCATCGAATCCTTCCACTCCTCGCTAAAGTCGGAAGAATTCTACATCCTGAAAAGGGTGCACCTAACCAATGCCATTGTACAACAAAAAGTGGAAGATTACATGTATTATTACAACTACATCTGACCGTTCCAAAAATTAAACTGCCATTCCCCGATTGAGTATCGGATAATGGCAGCCTAGGTGCTTTTTCTAATGTCTCAAATCACTAGGTCAGTTCAATTTTATCCGGCGGCTCTCTTCTATGCATTCACTGGTCTGATTCTCCGCAACTCGTGGCTCAAAACTCCGCACAAGTGGCTTTTTTTATCCGCAATACTCATTCATGGCCGTAGCCCGTATTTAATGTAAATTAGTGTTGACCATCAATATATGTTCACTATAATTTTATTAACTAAGAACTTAAAAACTCTGATTTTAAAAGATACTTTGAAATCAGAGTTTTAATTATTTATTATATGCTACTAGATATTATCCGATCCGATTCCGACTGAAATCTGAAACATTTTTAATGATATAATCATTTTTGCAATATAAAGAAAGTATCGTTTCAATTAACCATTTATATACATAACTTCAGTACAATTTAAAAGAACTCGATAAAAAAAAGAAAATATATTAATAACTATTTACTTCAAAAGGGTGAAACGTTCTTAGAAGCCATTGCATTCTTTAAAAAGGTTGATCTTTATATATGCTTACAAAAAGAATAAATTCAATCTAAAATATTTTTTATATCATAAATATTAATGTCTATGAATTTCTCTAAAATAAGAATTTATTTTTTTAATAAATACTTCTTCAGAAAAATTATTCCTAGCAGATTTTTCACCTAATTCTCCTATCTTTTTTCTTTTAAGGCTGTCTTTCAAAAGACTATTTAATTCACTAAATAATTCTTCTGAATTATCTTTTTCAATAACGAAACCGTTAATATTGTTTTCAATTATTTCTCTAACCCCTCCCACATCTGTTGATATTACAGGGATTTTATGAGCCATTGCTTCAATTACAACCCTTGGCAAGCCTTCAGAACGTGATGGCAAGATGAATATATCCATTGCACTATAAATATCGCTTACTTTGTTAGAATAAGGTATGTATTTTATAGATTCTCCATATTTCAAAACTTTCTCCATAAGATTCTTCCAATAATTTTCGTATCCGGGACTTACATTTCCAACTACTAGTAATTCTGTATCGTTATAGATTTTTTTAATTCTTATAAAAGAATCAATTAAAAAGTCAGTTCCCTTCCTCTCATTTATGGATCCTAAATACCCTATAACTAATTTATTTTTTGATAGACCTATATTTTTTTTAGAATTTTCTTTATCTGAAATTTGGTACTCACTAAAATCAAATCCTGTATAAATATTTGTAATTTTGCCGTTATATTTTAATAGCTTATCTTTAGGCACATGTCTCAGAACTCCGTTTGCAATGGTAATTATGTTATCGGAAAACCTTAAAGCTAATTTAGATAAAATAGTATCAGAAATATCGGCTCTAATATACCAAATATTCTTTTTGCGCATAATTTTTGTAGCTAAAATTGAGTAAATTAATGCTCTAATATCATTTACGTATATAGTATCAATTTTATTTTTTCTTAAGTAAAGAAATATTTTAAAATTGTAAATTAGCAAATGAACTGCTATATTCATTTTCTTAAGTATTGAATATTGAAGAATTTCTCCTCCAAATATATTCGCTTTTTTATTAAGTTTAACAATATCTATCGGTATATTTTTCTTTCTTAATTCTTTGCTTAGTTCTCCTTCTTTCGTTGTCACAACCACACATTCAAATTCATTTTGATTTAAACTTTGAATGAGTTTAAGCATGCTTTTTTGAGCACCATAAAAAGAATCAGAGCGAGACTCTAAAAATAATATTTTTTTCTTCATTTAGCACCTATCCTTGCAAAATATTGTTTAAGTCATCCATTTAATGTAATAAATTTGCAATTATATTCAAGTTCAACTCTTTGGTTATATCGATATAAAAAAATATTATTTAAATTTCTTTTAAACACTATATATTATTGTTTTTTATTTGTCACATGAGTCTCTTTAGCATACTAATTGTATATTATGTGTTTTTCTTCAAAAATCCCTATAAACTTTTAATAATAGATATTAAATATTTAAAAACTCTACAAGATACACAATAGTAATTTAAATAATTATTATAGAATATTATTTAATAGATATTTTTTCTTCTGTTAATTTCTTTTCAAACAACTCCAATAATTGGTTTCGCAACTCCGGACGCTTTAACGCGTACTCAATTGTCGTTTCTATAAAACCAAACTTTTCTCCTACATCAAATCTTTGTCCATCAAACTCATAAGCATACACAGATTGTATTTCATTTAACTTTTGTATGGCGTCAGTCAACTGGATTTCTCCGCCTGCACCTAATTGATGCTCTCCCAAGTATTCAAAAATTTCCGGTGTGAGAATATAACGGCCCATAATGGCATAATTCGATGGTGCAGTTCCAGCTGTCGGTTTTTCGACGAACTTATTTACTCTAATCAATTTTCCCTCAACCGAAATAGGATCAATAATGCCATAACGTTCTGTATCTTTATCGGCTACTTCTTGCACACCTATGACACTCTTCCCGGTCTTCTCATGCTGGTTCATCAATTGAGCTAAACATGGCTCATCGTTTTCAACGATGTCATCACCCAGTAAGACAGCGAAAGGTTCGTTGCCAATAAACTTACGCGCTGACCATATCGCATGGCCCAAACCAAGCGGCTGCTTCTGGCGAATAAAATGGATTTCTACTTTAGAAGTCTCTAAAACAGAATTTAGCATCTCTTTTTTCCCTTTTTTCATTAATGTATCTTCCAGTTCAAACGCATGATCGAAGTGGTCTTCGATGGCGCGTTTACCTTTCCCTGTCACGATGATAATATCTTCTATGCCAGAAGCAATGGCTTCTTCGATAATATATTGAATCGTTGGTTTGTCGACGATCGGTAACATTTCTTTTGGCATCGCTTTTGTTGCTGGGAGGAATCGCGTTCCGAGTCCAGCAGCAGGAATAATAGCTTTTTTCACTCTCATCTTTGCACCTACTTAAATTTTTGGCCTTAATAGCAAGGCTTGTTTTTTGTAAAATAATTGAATAGCGTATTTCAAAAAAGATTATGTTCTTCTATAGTATTCACAGTACCAATCTGTGAACTTCTGAAGACCTTCTTCAATCGAGGTTTTTGGTTTAAAATCAATCGCTTGTTCTAATAACTTAGTCGAAGCATAGGTCGCTGGAACGTCACCCGGTTTGATTGGTTCAAACTTCTTCCTAAACTCAATTGTTCTTCCTAAACTATTGCTTAAACATTTCTCCAGTGACTCAATAAACACCATCAACTTTTCAGGTTTACTATTTCCGATATTAAAGATTTTATGGGGCACTTCACCCGTTTCCCCCGGCGGATTGGACAAGAGCCTTTGAATACCTTCTACAATGTCATCGATATAAGTAAAGTCACGGTACAAATCATTTTCAAAATCACCATTGTTGAAAATTTTAATTTCTTCATCCGCAAATAATTTGTTTGTGAACCCAAAATACGCCATATCAGGACGTCCCATTGGACCATATACTGTAAAGAAGCGAAGTCCCGATGCTGGAATTTTGTATAAATGACTGTAAGTATGTGCCATCAATTCATTTGACTTTTTAGTAGAGGCATACAATGAAACTGGATTATCTACAAAGTCTGTCTCCTCAAAAGGCACTTTTTTATTTGCTCCATAAACTGAACTTGATGAAGCATACAATAAGTGATCAACTGGATAATGACGACAAGCTTCTAGGATGTTATAAAATCCAATGACATTGCTTTGAATATAGACATCGGGATTTTCAATTGAGTACCTGACACCAGCTTGAGCTGCCAAATTCACAATAATATTCGGCTTATACTGCTCGAATAGGGAGCTTACTAGTTCTTTATCAGAAATATCGCCTTTAATAAAATCGAAGTTTTCATTTGATTCTAGCTGGTGTAAACGGTCATACTTTAACTTTATATCATAATATTCGTTAAGATTATCGATACCAACTACTTTACAGCCAGACTCCAACAATCGTTTCGAAAGATAGTAACCAATAAATCCAGCAGCGCCGGTAATAAAATATACTTTACTAGAATCTAGCGGCTTGTAATTCAAGCTTTCTCAACTCCTTAAGTCCGTCTTTATTTGCTGGAGCTCTACCGACTGAATAATACTCTACTCCAGCTTGTTCCATTTCTTCAACGCTATGAAGATTACGCCCATCATATACCAAAGGAGTTCTCATTAATTTCTTATAGACCTGGGCATCAATTGCTTTTACTTCTCCCCACTCAGTGAAAATGAAACAAACATTTGCACCTTCTATAGCTTCTTCAATATTAGATACATATTTTATGCTACCTTTTCTACTTTTCCCTTCTGGAAAAACCTTAGCAAAATTTCCTGCACCTATCGGATCATATGCATAAATGTCAGCTCCCTGATTCAAAAGTAATGGTACATTTTCGAGTGATGGGGCTTCTCTTAAGTCATCTGTTCCCGGCTTAAAGGTTAGACCTAGAATAGCTACTTTTAAGCCGTTAAATGTAATTAGACGATTACTCGCTTTCTTATACATTAAAGTCTTTTGATCTTTGTTTACATTAATTGCAGCTTTAACTGTTTTCAAGTCATAACCATTTTGTGTTGCCAAGTATTCAAGTGCCTTCGTATCTTTAGGGAAGCAAGATCCACCGTAGCCAATACCTGCATTTAAAAATTTGCTGCCAATACGATCATCAAAGCTCATTCCTTTAGCTACGTCCTGAACATCTGCCCCGACTAGCTCACATAGATTTGCTATATCATTCATATAAGAAATTTTCAACGCAAGAAAATCATTAGATGCATATTTAATCATTTCTGCAGACTTTCTATTTACCGATACGACAGGTAATTTAAATGGCTCATAAATTTTTTGCAAAAGATTTTCTGCCCAACTGCTTTGAGTTCCGATAATGATTCTTTTCGCATTTAAAGTATCATGTACTGCAGATCCCTGTGCCAAGAACTCCGGATTAGAAGCTACTTCTACTCTTACATCATTAATTAAGAAATCATGGATAAATTGTTCAACCTTATCATTTGTACCAACTGGGACGGTAGATTTCACAACTACTAGACAATCTTTTTCAATTGTTTCGGCAATTTGTCTAGCGACAGTCGCTATGTATGAAAGGTTTGCAGATCCATCTTCATTTTCAGGAGTTCCTACACCAATAAAAACTGCATCTGCATCTTTATAAGCTGATTCATAATCATTAGTGTACTCTAATCTTCCTGCTTTATAATTTTTCTTCATGAGATCTTCTAAACCTGTTTCATATATTGGAGATACTCCTGATTTCATAAGATCTACTTTAGTTTTGTCAATATCAACGCAAACTACTTTATGTCCTCTTTCAGCAAAACAAACTCCTGCAACTAAGCCTACATATCCGGTTCCTGCTACTGCTATCTTAAACATATTTACACCTTCCTTATCTCTAAATTAATTATTCTGTAATTCACTTTTACAAAATCAACTTAAAATAATACAAGAACATAGAAATACAAACATTAACTCAAGTAATTATATATACACCTGAATAAAGTTGAAAAAGCTAAAATTATACAAACATTTTTTAAAATATTCGAAAAGTAAATCATTTTAGGTACATTTAAAACCTTAAACAAGTAAGTGAAATATACTATTTGAATTAAAATAAAAATACTTGACATTATCAATAATGAGATATAAACACTATTGAAAATATATTTTCCAACTATTAAAGAAAATATTAAACCTGTTATTTGGAAGGTATTTGCAATTAGCGTATATTTTTGCTTATTTAGAGTAATTGCAAGCCCTTGTACTGAATCTTGTAAAAATACAAAAAAGTATTGAAGAGCTAATATTCTTACGAAATTCCCAGAAACTTCCCATTCTTTCCCCAAAAAGATAATTACTATAATATCTCCAAAAGCTATTAATAAAGTGATTGGAATAATAGACAACTTCATTGCTCTTTTTATATTTTTTAAAACATAAGCGCCAATTTCTTTTGATTGTCTATGCATATCAGAAACTACTTGAAAAAATACTCTTCCGATTGCTTTTGCAATTAAAATAATAGGCATTTGAAGAATTCTTAAAGTAATTGCATAATAGCCTAAAATTTCAGGTCCCCATAATACTTTGATTAACAGGGTTGGACTTTGGCTTTTTAAATTATTTGTTAAATTTGTAGGTACTTGATAAAAAATAAATTTCTTGTTGCTGTAAATGATTTTAAAAACTTCTTTCACATTAAAAACAAACAGCCCTCTTGGTAAATTTTTCTTCATATGAATTAAAGTTATTAGTGAGCCCAATAAATGAGCTATATAAAATCCATATTGTATAAAACCCATATATCCAAAAATAATACCACTGATGCCATAAACACTGTAATTCAAAACCGGATTTTTCATTAGTGCATTATATTCTTGATTTCTGTTTAACCATGTGTAACAAATTTGTACTTGTTGAGACAAAAATGCTGAGAAGAAAAGAATCCAATAGAATACATAAGGACTCAAGGCTATATCATTAAAAATTATAAAGTAAACAACTGTTACAATTAATGAAAAAAGAGTACTTATGATAAATGAAATTGTAGAAATAACTTTGTAGTATTTTTTTAGCTTTTCTTCTTTTTCAATCATTATTAAATTAGACATTCCGAGATCTGAGAAAGAATTAATAATAATAGATAAAGCATAAATAAAAGCCCATATACCAAATATCTCTGCTCCATAGATACGAGTAAGAATTGGCAAAGTGATTAATGATATTATATGCCCCATCATTGTTCCCGAAGAAATTTTGGCAATATTTTTTTTATTTTTTGAAAAACTTGTTTTTAAATTTATTTTTTTCATAAATTGCTTCTCTCAGTTTTTTATTTAACTTGATGTATATTTATTACTGTGGTATTAAAAAATTTTAACTTTGCTTAATTTAGATAGGTATTTTGTTTTTAAATTTTCATACGTTGTATAAGATTGAAGATTTTTGTATAATCTTTATGTTTTATGTTTTATCTTCATATATTTTAAGTAAGTTTTCTACACTGACGTCTATATCATATTTGTATTTTTTCAGAGCATTTTCTCTCAAAAACCAATCAATTTCTTCTTTACCGATTAACTCTTTTATTTTCGCGATCCATTTACTTTTACTATCGGAATCGAGATCTAATCTATTTAATAAACCAATATTTAAATCTGCTTCAATTGGTACATTTTTGGAAATAAGGCTTGGAACTCCGGCAGCTTGAGCTTCAACTAATACTATGCCTAGACCTTCGTAAAGCGATGGAAAAATAAATAAATCAATTGCCGTCATAAATTGAGGTATGTCATTTCTTAATCCTAAAAAATGTACTTTATCACTTAAATTTTTCTCTAATACCATTTCTTTAATACTTTCAATTTCTTCTCCTTCTCCAACCAGCACTAAATGAGCTCTAGATTCTTCTTTAGAATAATTCGAAAATATATCTATAATAAAAGAATGATTTTTTTGTTTTGTAAATCTACCAACATGTCCTATAAGAATACTGTCTTTAGGAAGGTTTAGCTCTTCTAAAAGATATCTTGTGTTCCTTTTTATTTCTTTAAATTTTGCAAGGTCAATAGCATTTGGAAATAAACTAGACTTTCCATGTTGATAAGATGTCTTTCCAAAAACATATTCGCAAGCTTGCTTAGAACAACCTATTAAATGTGTTGCATTTCTTTTTATTTTTTTTCTCATTATAAGTTTATAAATTTTCCTTGGAAGAGCATTGTTTCTACTATCATTTGTATTATGACTATGAGCGATTCTGATAGGAACGTTATTTTTCTTTGCAATATCCAAAACGGTTCCACTAAAGAAAAGAACATGGCTATGTACAACATCATAGGGTCCATATTTTTCTAAAGTATTTTTTAAACTAATTTTGTAATCCTTGATCCCTTTATTTGGTTTTGGGTGACTTATTATTCTTCCGCCCATTTTTATTATTTCATTATCATAAAAACTTTTCTCAGTGGTTTGTACAGCAAAATCAAACTGTACTTTATCTTTATCAATATGCCTATATAAATTCATAATTAATGTTTCTAAACCTGCCGCGTTCATAGCTCCTACCACATGTAGAACTTTAATTTTTTTTGGAGAGACTATTCTCGACAAAATTTAACAACTCCTTCTTTTTGCAGACTATTTTATTTATAGTCTCTTCATTTAATTTAAAGTCTTCATTAAGATTTTTTTCAATTTTTTGTACAACTTTTTCTACTTCATCTTTACAATCTATTAAATAATTATTCAATCCCAATTCTTCAAAAATGCTTTTCAACTTTGGATCCCACATAATTCCGTAAGTGTGTTTGTAATAGGAGACAGATGGCAAACATGCATGTAACCTTTGAGCCACAATAACATCTTGATTCTCAATAGTTTTGATAAGATTTCTATAATCGCTAAGATACTCAGAAAAAGAAATACCTTCGATTTCCTCTAAATTCTTCTTAATATACTGCTCAACAAAGCCATTATCAGTGGTTGCTCCATTTGTGAAAATATTTACTTCATAATTCAATTTTACTAACTCTTTTGCTAACTTTGACCACCAAATAGCAGAATCTGTTCTACTCCAAGAAATATTACTGTGTCTTTTCATTTCATTGGGATCCATAATTCCTAGACCGATTTTCTTTTTACCTACTTTATATTGAGTTGGAGGATATATCTCTTTTACATATAACGCTGGATCGGTCAAAGCTATAATTTTTTGCTGGATGTTAGGATTAATAGATATTAAAAATTTTTTTGAATCATTGTCCCTTACCGATATGTATGAAGCATAATTAAGTACTTCCCCTAATAGCTTTCTTGCTTTATAACTCCAGGGTCCTTTAGCACCAACAAAAGCAAAAATAATTGGTATATTATTCTTACGAGCTTCCTTATATATCGTATAAATACCTATTGGAAAGTTTCCGTAGTTATCAATTAAAAGGTGCCCACCTCCTATTACAATTATGTGTGATTCAGAAACTTGTTTGGTCAACGCTTCTTTTAAAATATAATTTTTTCTATAGTAATTACTGACTTTTATATATCTTATAGAATTAGGAATTATTTTCTTAAAAATCTTATCCGAAGTAAGATTTACTGTAGCTTTTTTTTTTGATTCTACTATTTCTCCAACAGTAAAATCAAAATTGGTAATTACATATTTTTTATCAGCTTTATTAATTATATAATTTAAAGATTCAGCTATAATTCTATCGCCTAAATTTCCAGAGTTCGCTACTCCACAAACTAAGATTCTTTCCAATTAAAACATCTCCTTTGTCAAATAAATTTACTAGAAATTAAATATTTAAATTTAGTGAATATATTTTATTCACCAAAAAATATTTTATAAGGTAACATATATGAGCCTCTAAATGATTCACCAAAATATGCTGAATAACTATATAGTAAACAATACGAAACTATTAATATAAAAACTAAAAACTTCAATTCTCTTTCTTTACACATTTTTATCAAACTCGGAAATAAAAATACAATACTCAAATTTACGTACCAAACCATTCTTCCTATTCCAATAATTGGTGCAAAAATCTCAGTAATTACTTTAATAACAAATAGAAAAAAATAAAATCGGTAATTCCTATTATTTTTAATAGATTTATTAAAAAATATTAAAAATACAAGCAGTAAAGGTAATGAAGAAACAAAGCTTGTTCCAATTATCCCAGACGAAGCAATGTAACCTTGATATCGATCTGCAGTTATAAATGGGAAAACCAAATATTTAATGACAAAGAAACTTACTGGTATCATTAAAACTATTTTTAAGATATTATTTCTTTTAAATACATTTTGATTATTTTTACTTAGAAAAAGAAGTATGAAGGAAAATAGGGCAGAGTAATGAAACATAGTTGCAATTCCTACAAAAATAATGAATTTTTTTTTATCATTTTCTATTATATATCTATAAGCAAAAGCAATAATAGAAACTGCAATCCCCATTCGCAAGATTCCAAAGTAGTAAAAGTATTGCGTAGTCGCAAAAATAAATATAACCAAAGCAAAACTTATGTTGTTAATTTCATAGCTCATCGCTTTATAAAAAAAACAAATTGTTATAGTAGCTGTTAGTATAAAAAGCCACTGAAAGTCCCCTAAAAAATATGAGATTTTATAAAGTACATAGAATCCTGGTTCTGTAATATTAGATCCATAATATTGAAAAATATTAGTGCTATTAGCATTAATATATCCATTTAAATAACTGTATCCATCTACACCTATACTGACATCTCGAAAACCCATAATAAATATTAAGGGAAGCATTGACATAAATATAAATATAGGCTGTGGTTTATCGCTTTTTTTAAATTTTTGAGCAAGGAAAGCAAAGAACACTGACAATACAACTGCTGATATGTAAATTAAGTATGAAATAGTCACTTATATAACTCCTTAAACTTCTCTTAAACTAGTAAGGCAAATTTTTATAGAATCTGTCGTTGCATGTAAAGGATATGCACTACAAAAATTTTTGTTTTTATTTATGTTTGTAATTTAAATTGCTCAAAAAATCCCTTTCTTTTTTCTTCTATCTTAACTGCTTCATACTTGTTAGCTTCTGAAAAATTTTTATTGGCTTGCGAAACTAATTCTTCCTTACTGATAGATAATAGAATTTCACAAATTTCTTCAATATTATTTTTTTTGTTGCTAAATATATATTTTTTCTCAATTAGTTCTGGAATTCCAGCAGTATTTGCACCAAAGGCTGGTAAAGCTCTACTCATAGCTTCTACTAATGATCTAGGTAAACCCTCTTGTCTACTTGGTTGTGTATAAATATCTATAGTCTCTAGCCAATTAAAAATTTCTTTATGAGGTTTACTTCCAAGAAATTGCACAGAATTTTCCACGTTGTATTTCTTCGCCAATTTTTTAAGATAGTGATTATTACCTCCTCCAACTAACTGATATTCAAATATATTTTTGTTATTTTTTTCTAATTCCCCCAACGCTTTGATTATATATTGTTGCCCTTTGTATTTAACATCTATTGCTGCAGTCGTTCCTATAATAATTTTTTGTTTTTGATTCATTTCATTAATCTTTTTTAACCTTTTCTCTAATATTTCACTGTTAAATTTTTGCAAAGCGACATTAGAACAACTGATGTTTTTCCCGAAGGTAGGGTATCTTTTTTGCAAAAAATTATTAGTTACATAAACAACGTATGGAGCTTTTTTCACTCGCTTTTTTGTGGCTAGATACATAGAAGGGGCTACTATTTTCCCTACAATACTATGGTTCCAGAATGCATCCCATGGGCAAGCTACTAATTCAACTAAGTAAGGTATTTTATTTTTCTTTGCATAATCGATTGCAATGAATCCTATTATGCTGGGAAGTCTCGCTATTACGTAATCTGTATTTTTCACTTCATTTTCTATTATTCTTTTTGCTTTAATTTTATTAAGTATTCCTCCTTTTAAATTCGAGATATTCGGACATTGAATAACTCTAAAAGGAGATACTGAGATTTTTGACAATTGTTTTTCAGCTTCGCTTTTAGAAACATCTTTAACTCTTATAATTGCAGAAAGTTCGTTTCCAATATGATAATATCGCTTGAATGTTTTATCATTATGAGCAGTACCATAATAATTATTTTCCTCATCTTTTTTCAAGGGACCGTCATGACAAAATAATACTTTCATTCTTAAACCTCATTTCATTACTTTAAAGATTGTAGCTAAATTGTTCTCCTAAAGTAATATCGAATTTCTCTGGGGTATACTGGACATATCCAGACCACGGATAAAATGTTAATTCTCCGAAATAAACCCTATTATTTACCCAGTATAAATCTACTCTAACAAAAGGAAAATCAGCAGCCAATTTATTGGCAATGATGAGCATCTCACTAAGTCCTTCAGGTTTGGAAACTACATCCCCAAAATTTGGATGGTCTGTAACTACATCGATAAAATTCCATTCTATATCATATATATTTCTTTTATGATCTATTTGACGATCAACGTCAAATACTATATATTTTGCTTTACCATTAAAACACATAAATTTATAATCGTTTATTCCCTCAAACAAATTACCTTTATCTTCTAAAAATTTTTCTATTATTATCTTCGGAACTAAATCTTTATATGACCATTCTCTTCCAACTGTAAAACTATCTCTTTTCAACCACAAATCTAAAGTTTTTATTACTTTTTCTCTGTCGAGTTCCGCTTTATTATTGCATAAAATATTTGTGCCACTTCCATTTGTTGTCTTAATGACAAATTTATTAGGTAATGCATCAAAGTCAATTTGATCTGTGTTGTCAAAAACTCCGTACAGTCTATTAAGTATATTATTAAGTCCTTTACTATTGATGTACTCCCGTACTTCATATTTATCTGCACATTTTTTCATTAAAGGATTTCTATAATATGCTTTATACCACTGTATCTTTTCAGTCCATCGTTTAGGTTTTTTTAGGTTTAACTTTCTTTTCAATTTTAATCTATACTGAATTTTTAACATAGTAGAATCTGGAAGAAATCTTAAAATATTTAAAATTTTAAATCTTAGTTCTTTATTTTTTATAATTGCTTTATAATTCATTAATTATTAATCCCCAGCTTTTTTATTTCTCTAAGGTAAGCTTTAACCACTAAATCTCTATCGAATTCTTCTTCAATTTTTTTCCTACCGTAAAGCCCCATTTTTCTTTTGGAATCAATATCTAAACTCAAAAAAGCTTCTATTTTTTCTATTAAATCTTCACTATTTTTTTGTTCAACGATAAATCCATTTCTTCCACTTTCAACTATTTCTTTACAACCACTTCTATTCGTTGTAATTATAGGACGACCGCTGGCAGCACTCTCTAACAAAACATTGGACATACCTTCAGGATAATAAGTGGGGTGAATAGTACAGTGTGAATTTTGGTGAAACTTCTGAACATCCTTTTGCATTCCATGATATTCAATTATACCTTCTTGATGCATTTCTTTTAACTTATCTTCATAGTCTTGTTCACATGCGCCTAAAACATGAAATGAAGTTTCGGGATATTTTTCTTTTATAAATTTTGCGGCGTCTAAATATTGATCTATTCCTTTTTCTTTCATAACGCGTGCAATAAACAAAAAATTGATGGTGATGTTTGAAGGATAATTCAACAAAGAATACTCATTGAGATTCACTCCTGAACCTGGTATTAGCGCATAGGGTCCCTTTATTACGTTATTTCTCAATAAAAATTTTTCATTTTCTTTATTTTGTATAAAGACACAACTTGCTTTTTTCAGAGCAATTTTATTTAAAAATAAAGTTATTTTTTGTAAAACTCCACCATTTTCAACAGCTGTCCCTAGTCCTGTGATATTTGCAATACAGGGTGTTTTGTTCATTCGACAGGCTATTCCACCATAAACATTTGGTTTAATAGTATACGTTAAAACAATATGCGGACAAATTTCCTTAAGAATTTTTCTATACTTTTTCAGTAATTTTAAATCAGTTAATGGATTAGTCCCTCTTCTATTAATAGGTGTTTCGATAAAGTAGCATCCTAGATTTTTTAATTGCGGAATATATTTACCATTTGGCAAAGAGATATAGACATCATTCTCTTTAACTAATTCACTTAAAAGTTCTTTCCTAAATTTATACAAACCTATATCATTATTAGCTAAAATCAAAATTTTCGCCATCTTTAATTCTCCTTGCTGGAATACCAATATAAACTCCAGGCTCATTAATATCTTTTATTACTACAGATCCAGCTCCCAAAATAGTGTTTTTTATTATTTTCACATTGTTACTAACAATACTGCCTATTCCCAACCAAGAACCATGTCCTATTTTCACTGTACCAGCTATATGGACTCCTGGAGAGATATGTACAAAGTTTTCAATTAAATTATCATGATCTACAGTAGAGCCTGTATTTATAATACTCCCCTTCCCAATAACAGTTGAAGAATTTATGACACTTCCCGCCATTATGACCGTACCTTTACTAATTTCTACATCTTTCCCAATAATAGCTTGAGGATGGATTAGCACTGGTATAGTAGCAGCTTGAGCCTCTAATTTTAGTTGTATTGTTTCTCTTAAAGAATTTTTGCCTATAGCTACAAACATATCCCAATCATCGATACAGGTATGCATATCTTTTAAAGTTCCAACAACATCAAGACCTAGAGATACTTTTAAACTTTCATCATCATCGAGAAAAGCAATACGTTGCCATTTATTTAATTTAAAGGCTATATCAGCTACAACTTTCCCATGACCGCTAGCACCTATTATAAGTAATTTGTTTTTCTTGATTTCATTCATTTTTATCAGTACCTTTAAAAGCTTCCATAGTAGCAGCTGTATCTGAACTAATTCCTTCTCGTATAAACACTTTTTTCAATGTAAGAAATATAATTTTCCAATCACCTATGAAACTTACCTGTTTAACATACTCTATGTCGAGTTTGAACTTATCTTCCCAGCTGATAGCATTTCTTCCATTTACCTGAGCCAATCCTGATAACCCTGGTCTAACATCATGACGATGCTTTTGCTGTTCAGTGTATAAAGATAAATACTCTACCAGTAATGGTCTTGGTCCAATTATAGACATATCCCCTTTAAGAATATTTAGTAGACCAGGTAATTCATCTAAAGACGTAGATCTTAAGAATCGACCAAACTTAGTTAATCGAATATTGTCTGGTAATAAATTCCCTTCATTATCTTTTTCGTCAGTCATCGAACGGAATTTAAACATAGAAAAAATTTTTTCATTCAATCCTGGACGCTGTTGTTTAAACAAAACGGGACTTCCTAACTTTGCTCGAACCAATATGGCGACTACTAAAAATACTGGACTAAGCACGATAATTGCTATTAAAGAAAGAATTAAGTCCATTGGCCTCTTAATGAATCGTTTGTATAATCCATCTTTAGGTTTATTCATACTTATTTCCACAACCCTCGAATAATCTCTACAACTCTTTCTAACTGCTCACCCGTAATTTTCGTATCACTAGGCAAACAGACCCCATTTTCAAACAACTTCTCAGAAACGTCAGTACCCACAAAATCATATTTTTCAAAGAAAGGTTGCATATGCATTGGCTTCCAGACAGGACGAGATTCAATATTTTCTTTTTCTAAAGCATCCATTACTTCAACCGGGCGAATCTTACCCGTCAACGTCATAGCACTCAACCAATAGTTTGGTTTGTCCCATTCATTATTAGGCATGAACTCTATGCCTTCCAGATCGTTCAAGTGGTCTTTGTAAAAATTATAGATGTGATTTTTCGTAGCCACTCGGTTATTTAAGACTTTTAGCTGTCCTCTTCCAATTCCAGCCACTACATTACTCATACGATAATTGAAACCTAATTCACTATGTT
The DNA here is from genome assembly GCF_001687665.2 of Planococcus donghaensis. Classification (NCBI taxonomy): domain Bacteria; kingdom Bacillati; phylum Bacillota; class Bacilli; order Caryophanales; family Caryophanaceae; genus Planococcus; species Planococcus donghaensis. Next base: position 2,557,228 of record NZ_CP016543.2, read on the forward strand.
GATAATGTCTAGCTTGATCTCTTGACTGTGTAGCCCAAAATCTAGCTTTTGCAATTCGTTCTTCACTGTTAGAAATAAGCATACCACCACCTGAAGTAGTGATAATTTTATTTCCATTAAAAGAAAAGATTCCATAATCACCAAAAGTCCCTGTGTGCTGACCTTTATAATAAGTTCCTAACGATTCTGCTGCATCTTCGATCAATGCGACATTATATTTTTTACAAAGTGCTACAATTTTGTCCATATCTGCAGATAGTCCATATAGGTGAACTAATAGTACAGCTTTCGCTTGTGGATATTTTTTAAAAGCCTCTTCTAAAGCTTTTGGAGACATGTTCCATGTTTCATAATCACTATCGATAAAAACTGGAGTCGCATTTTGATAAATGATTGGGTTTGCAGTTGCTGAAAACGTTAATGTAGAACAAAAAACGATATCATCTTTTTCAACACCTGCCGCTTTTAGCGCTAAGTGTATAGCTGCAGTTCCTGATGATAATGCAGCTGCGGCTTTTGAACCAACTTTAGCTGCTAGTTCGTCTTCAAACCCATTAACGTTTGTTCCTAAGGGCGCAATCCAGTTTGTATCAAATGCTTCTTTTACAAATTCTTGTTCATAGCCTTCATCACTCATATGAGGAGATGAAAGGTAAATTCGTTCTAACATTTAAATTGCACCCTTCCATGACTTATCAATATTCTGGACTGTATTAATTACTAACTTTCAGTAATTCTTTGTTTTTCAAATCAATATTTTTTCGATTAGCTAGCCCAATCAAAACTTCTTTAACTTCATCATTTGGCATCTCAGGTAGTTTCTCCAAAAGATACGTCAATTCACCTTCACTAACTGGGTTTGCCTTACCAATATATATCTTCGGAAACACTTGATCTGTCTGAATTTCATTATCATTCAATAACTCTTCAAACAACTTTTCACCTGGACGAATACCAGAGAAGTTAATCCCGATTTCACCTTCTGAATATCCTGACAAACGAATTAAGTTCTGTGCCAAATCAACAATCTTAACAGGCTCTCCCATATCCAAGACAAACACTTCTCCACCTTCAGCTAATGTTCCAGCTTGAATGACTAATCGAGAAGCTTCTGGTATGGTCATGAAATAACGCGTCATACGCGGATCTGTTACGGTAATTGGCCCACCTGCTGCAATTTGTTTCTTAAATAATGGAATAACCGACCCACGTGAACCTAGTACGTTTCCAAAGCGCACAGCTGCAAATTTTGTATCGCTACGTATTGCTAAGTTTTGAACAATCATTTCAGCAAAACGTTTAGTAGCCCCCATTACGTTCGGCGGGTTTACTGCTTTATCAGTAGATACCATGACAAAGTTGCCTACACCGTTCATATGTGCTGCTTCTGCAACATTTTTCGTTCCATATACATTATTTTTAACAGCTTCCATCGGATTTCTTTCCATAAGAGGTACGTGTTTATGAGCCGCAGCATGATAAACAACATCTGGTTTGTATGTACTCATAATGTCCATCATTCTTTTACGGTCTTGTACATCGGCAATAATCGGAATAATCTCTGTGTCAGGTGCAATTTTTTGACGTAGTTCCATATCTATCAAGTAAATCGAGTTTTCACCATGTCCTAAAAGCAATAACTTTTTCGGACCAAAGCGCGCGATTTGGCGTGCGATTTCGGAACCGATTGATCCGCCAGCTCCCGTTACCAGAATTGTTTTACTCGTCAATTGGTTGGCGATTTTGTTCATATCGAGCTTGACTTCGTCGCGACCTAGTAAGTCTTCAATTTTGACATCTTGAATGTCTGTTACTGATACTTTACCGGTCATGATGTCTTCGATAAGTGGAATGGTCTGAGTCCGGATGCCAGAGTCCATACAAGTTTTGATGAGCTCAGCAGTTTCTTGCTTGCCGAGTGAGGGGATGGCAATGATGATTGTGTCGATCCGATTGTCTTTAGCGATAGTCGCTACATCTTGTGTGTTGCCGTGGACAACCCGAACGCCGTAAATATCGAGGCCTTGTTTGTTTTTGTCATCGTCTACATATAATACTGGTAATAAGCCATTTTCAGGATTTGATAACAATTGACGCGCTACGAGGCTTCCTGCTTTCCCTGCCCCAATGATTAGCGTGCGTTTTAGTTCAGAATCCTTGTGGCTATTTCTTTTATCCCGTAGCATCCGCCATGACAGACGCGAACCACCTATTAATAGAAGGTGAAGCATCCACGTAATGATTAGTGCACGGAACAATACATCGCCTCTATAGGCGTATTGCACGATACCGATAACAACAATCGACCAAGTAACTGCTTTAAAAATCGAGGTTAGTTCCCCGATTGAGGCATACTCCCAAACTTTCCGGTATAAGCCGTAGTACATTGCTAGCGCATGATGTGCGATAAAAATAGTTAGCGCACTTGCTAGGAGAAACTGGTTCTGCATCACATCGTTATACGGGTAGAGCACATAATAGCCGACAAAAATAGAAAAGAATACGATGAGTGAGTCGACAGCTAGTAATAATGAAACACGGTTTTTTAATGACAAGAGGATCAGTCCTTTCGTTATCCAGTACTTTTGACTTAACTGGGCAAAAATCTTCCCTCATTCTAACATACTATTAACTGGAAATGAAAGGATTTTTTAAACAAAAAAATACTTTTTTATTATTAATCAAGTAAAAATATTCCACCATTTCCCCTTTGGGATGTCTTCTGGCTCTAATACGTGGAAATGTTCATTCAGTATAATGCGCTCGTTGTTTTCAAGGAAAATGTCGACCATATCATGTCGATTCTTTTTCTCTAAGTAATCGAGTCCTTCGTTAAAAAGGAATGGTCGTTTATCTATGCTATGAACATCTGATCCATATACATGGATTAAATTCGCATCAATCAAGTTCATCGCCGTACGTTGAATAGCTTTTCCAAAACCGCCTGACACCGAGCCTGCAGTGACTTGGGCCATGGCGCCGTGAAGCAAAAGCTTTTTCAAGCGTTCTGGTTTTTCAATGATGCCTTGGTTACGTTCTGCGTGGGCAATGATTGGTACATAGTTTTTCGTAATTAATTGCTGAATAATTGGTACGGTGTATGCTGGAATTCCAGAAGAAGGCAATTCTAAAAGTACATAGCGCGAACCCGCTAACGTTAAGGCTTCTTGTGCAGCTAGTTTTTCTGGTAACTTTTCGCTCAGACGGCATTCTTGTCCGCTATAAATGGTTAAGGGAAGCTGCTCTTCTGCGATATAGCTATTCACAAGTTCTAATTGTCTATTTAATGCCGCAAGATTGGTTTGAAAGTTTGGATGAAAAGCGTGAGGAGTTGCAATAATTCCCGTTAATTGTTCCTCTATTGCTTTTTCTAATAGCCGTTTAGTTTGCTCCATTGTTTCTGCACCATCGTCAAGTCCAGGCAAAATATGAGCATGTGTGTCAATCATCGTTTCGTCCTCCTTTGGTGCTTGAAAAAAAGTAAAAAGGGCGTGCCCTTTTTACTCTGCGTTTCCGTAATATTGATAATAGTAACTATCTTTCGCTAATTCGTAGTTATTTAACACGGCACCAATCAAGCGGCTATTTGAAGATTCAATGGCTTCTTTTGCTTTTAACGCCATGTCTTTCTCCGTATTACCCGAGCTGACTACCAGTATTGTACCTTCACATTTGTTCGCCAAGATTTGTCCATCTGTTACCGACAAAACCGGTGGCGCATCGAAAATGATTAAGTCATACATATTTTTCAGTTGTTCGATTAATGTAGTCATTGCTCGTGATGCTAACAACTCTGCCGGATTTGGCGGAATCGGTCCACATGTCATTAAATCTAAACGATCAACGGCTGTTGGACGAATAACTTCTTGAATAGAGCTTTGACGTGTTAGGACACTCGATAAACCGATGGTATTCCCCATACGGAATGTATAATGAGTTGTTGGTTTACGCATATCACCATCAACTAATAAGACTTTCTTACCTTCTTGCGCAAATACTACGGCTAAGTTTGCTGAAGTCGTAGATTTTCCTTCTGATGGTGCAGCAGATGTAACAACTATTGTGCGGATTTCTGCGTCTGGTGATGAGAAATTGATATTTGTACGCAATGTACGGAATTGCTCGGACACAAACGAGCGAGGTGTTGTAAATGCAATGAGTTTACGTGCAGTTTCCTGCAGGACTTTTTTCTTTCTAGCCATTGCGTTATCCCGCCCTTCTCTTCGATGATGTAGTTTGTTCTAGTTTGGCTTCTTCTTTAATAGGAGAAATAACACCTAGTAAAGGAATGTCCAATATTTCTTCGATATCTTGTTGGTCTTTAATCGATGTATCTAAGTACTCGAGTAAGAACGCAATCCCCACTCCAAGCATCATTCCAATTACAGCGGCAATTGCCATATTTAACATCGGGTTAGGCGCTACCGGTGACGGATTTTCTTTTAATACAGCTGGAGACAAAATTGATACATTGTCTACATTCATCAATTCTTGAATCTCGCCTTCAAATACTTTCGCAGTTGTGTTGGCGATGTCTACTGCTAGTGCCGGGTTTTCATCTTGTACTGTGATGTCTACTACTTGAGAATTTTGAGCAGTAGCTACCGTAATCTTACTGTTAAGTTGTTCTACAGACATATCAAGATCAAGCTGACTTGAAACTTCATCTAATATAGCAGGACTTTTAATAATAACTGAATATGTATTGATCAATTGAAGATCGGTTTGAATGTTTTGGTTCGTTAATTGGGCAGCTTCCGATTGTTCTTGGTTAACCAAGATTTGTGTAGAAGTCTGATACATTGGTGTCAGGACTAAGAAAGATACTACGCCTGCAATGGTAATAGCTAAAATTGTCATAAGTGCGATTAACCCGGCCCGTTTTTTCAGGGTCTTAAAAAGGTCTTGTAAACTGATGGTTTCTTCCATTTAGTGATTATCTCCTTTTATTTCATATTCTTATCATTTTTGATCCATAAACAACATAAAATAGTATAGCATAGGAAAGAGTCAAAAGAACTTCCAATTTTAAAAAGTTTAGTAGGCTATTAGGATGATTTATGCTATCTTTATTTGTAAGTATAGGTGATTTTTGAAAGGGGTAAGTTGATGAATTTGTATAAAATTGGAGCTGTCCTAGCTGTTATTATTTGTGTTATTGCCCTAGTTTTTAGCTATTTAACGTGGCAGGACAAGCTCGAAAATGTGTTAGCCCCAGCGGAAGCTGTAAGCGCTAAGAGTGATGATCAGAAAAAGGATAAACCAAAAGAGGTAAAAAGTGACAAAGGTGTGAACATCGATGATTTTATCTCGAATATGGATACGAAAGTACAAGATTTGTTTATCGAGAGAAACGAAAATGGTGAGAGTTTGAAAATGCTAATTGCAGGTTCTGCAGCTTTAGAATCGGGTGACCCTGGGTACGCAGAACGTTTAGAAGCCTCATTAGAAGAAGCGTATGCTGACTTTATCGAAATAGACATTCTTCCTATAGAAGGTACTTCTGAATCCTTACTTGATGTGGATCTTTCTTCAGGTTATGACTTAGTCCTTCTTGAGCCAATGACGTTGATGAACAATGGTATTGTGGCGATTGAACAAGAACGGGAGCATATTAACGAGTTTGAAGCTAAACTGACTGAAGAAGTAGAAGATGCAGTAGTGGTTCTCCATCCTTCTCAACCGATATACGGCGCTGGTTATTATTTAGCACAAATCGCTGCTCTTAAAGAGTTTGCACAAATGTATGATTATGCTTATATTAATCATTGGAGCTCTTGGCCAGATACGGACAATGAGGTCTTAAGAGATCATTTAACGGAAGATGGTCTTCCAAACAGCAAAGGCGCAGAATTATGGGCAGAAGAACTAGAAGCGTATTTTATCGCTAACTAAAAGGAGAATCCTCTAATGGGCAGAAAAGACAAGAAACTTAAAAAGAAGAAATGGCCTTGGATTCTTGGAATACTCGGAGTCATCGTGATTGGTCTAGGAGTTTACTTATTTACGATTTATAACAGCTTTACAAATACATTAGATGAAATTCACGAACCGATCGAACGTGAAGTATCAGAGAAACGGACGATTGATCAGGAAGTAGTTTTGAGTGAACAAGATCCGTTTTCAGTATTGTTGCTTGGTGTTGATGAGCGCGAAGATGATCGTGGGCGTTCCGATACAATGGTTGTTATGACGGTTAACCCGGCTGACGAATCAACGAAGATGGTATCGATTCCTCGTGATACGTATACGGAGATTGTTGGACGCGGTACGACAGACAAGATTAACCATGCTTATGCATTTGGCGGTATTGAAATGTCGATGGCGACGGTTGAAAACTTATTGGATATTCCAATTGACTATGTGTTGCAAGTGAACATGGAAGGCTTCCAAGATATTGTTGATGCTGTTGGCGGCGTTGAAGTGAATAACTCGTTAGCATTTGATGAGTTTAAAGAAGGCACGATTGAATTAGACGGTGATGACGCGTTAGCGTATGTACGTATGCGTAAACAAGATCCTGAAGGTGACTTTGGTCGTCAAAAACGCCAGAAGCAAGTAATCCAAGGGATTATGAAAAAAGGTGCGTCGGTTAATAGTTTGTTGAATTATAAAGATATTTTCAACGCACTTGGTGATAACGTCCGGACGAATATGACGTTTGATGAGATGATGGATGTGCAGTCGAATTACCGTGATGCGATTGGTACGGTTGATCAGGTGATGGTTGAGGATGGTACTGGCGAGACGATTAACGGAATTTGGTATTATATGATGAATGATGCGGAATTGGCGGAGATTCAGTCGACGTTGAAGACGCATTTGAATATGTAGGATGGAGAGCATGGCCCGGGAGGGTTGTGCTTTTTTGTTTGTTTACGATTTGTGGGTTTTGGAGTCGCTTCGCTCGCTTTGGGCGTGGCTTTCGCAATAAGCCGAGAAGAGCACTCGTCTCATTGCTTCGCCTAGCCCCTGGCGCTCCTCAGCTTTTGTTGGGGGCTAGATAGTTAGCAAGCTTATTCTTTTTGTGAGTAGTAATTGTGGGATTCTGGAGGTGCTTCGTTCGCTTTGGGCATGGCTTTCGCACTGAGCCGCGAAGAGCACTCGTCTCATTGCTTCGCCTAGCCCTTGGCGCTCCTCAGCTTGGGGTTTGGGGAGCAAGAATGCTTTTCTTTTTTGAGGATAGATAGATGAATGAGTGGTTCTGGATCGCTCGGTACACCTTCGCTGGAGTGATTTCCCTACTTATAGAGGAGCTTTTACCAGCTATTCTTGTAGTTATATGGGAAGTTTTTTTGCTTTTACATGAAATTTCATTACTCTTACGTGAATTTTTGAAGTCTTTACATGAACTTTTTTATTCTTTACCCGAACTTTTCGCGCTCTTACATGGATTTGTTATCACACCGTGTATTAAGGTCAACTCCCCTTATGAGTGGCTAGTTATAAAAGAGACACCTAGAAGAAAGAGCGTAAGACGGCGACTCCAGCGGGAACAGCACGGACCGGAGCCACTGGACTGAGCAAAGCGAGGGAAGCGGCAGAGGTCGTGCCCGCGGAAAGCGTCCGTCTGAAGTGTTTTCTTCTTGCTCCCCTGCTCCTGTCGCGCCAGTTGCATGACCCGCATCCTGCGGGCCTAAAGCGTCCGAATGTAGCGATTTCTTCGTTCTTAACCTCCCCTCTTATTTTCAACCAAACAAAAAACCTACTCTAAAGTTCCATGAGCAGGTTTAATCGATTTATTTTATTGAATGAGTTCGCGTCTGGAGAGGGAGATGATTTTTTTTTTGCAGTTTGCGAATTTCAGTCTTTTTAAGTCGTAGAGGTTCACAAAGTAAATGAATGCTTGTCTCGGAATACCAAGCTTCTTGGCACTAACCGATGGTCCTAGATCCTCTTTGACGTAGAGGTCTTTTATCACTTCTACTATGGCTTTGTTATGGTGTTTTTCTAATTTTTCTTTATAAGAGTTATACTCTGCCATAAACCATTCATCTCACTTTCAATTGTATTTTATAGGTCTCGTGCATCGCTCGTTTTTAGTTATTTCCAGTATAATACTTTTGTATAAAGAATACTAGTCAAATTGACACATTCATTTAGGTATTTTTCTGGCAAATCGATCCCTTTATATCATCATTAGACTTACACAAATGCTTACTAGGCATTTAAAACTAGTTCTTAATGTAAACGAAACGAGAATTTATTGAATTCTGCTTCTTTGATGAAGTTTTCCATCACGTGATTGCTTTCGAATTCGTTCGCTTTTACGCGCTCTCTTTTAGAAATTCGGTTGTATTCTTCTTTGCTCGATAACAGCTTCATAATTTGTTCTTCGACGCTGAACAATTCGCTCGTTTCTGAGGAAGAATCTCCGCTTTCATATGGTGGCAATTGGTGAAGAAAACCTTCCGTTAATCCGAAACGGTCGTTTACTTTTCCGACAATTCCTGGAATGCCACAACCCGCAGCTTCGATCAACGGTACACCCATGCCGACAAAACAAAACGTGTTTTGCAATGCTTCTTTTTTGTCGCTCGGTTTAAACTTCCCGTGCATAAAGATGTGATTACGCGCCGGAGACTTGGCAATTTTTTTACGTAAGCTGTCTTCCCCTTGACCTGTTCCGTAAATGTGATACGTAAATTCCGGATCGATTTGGATGAGTCGCTCCATAATGTCGATCATGTAATAGTTATACGTACGGAAGCGAGCCAATTGGCCGATTGAGACGATGCGACGTGATTCAGCATTGCCCAGCGGATTCATCGCGGTACAAAAATCCAGTGGCAATGGGAAGATCGCATTTTCTAATGGTTGCCCAATCGCATTTTCCGTTCTTTCTTTAATAGAAGGATTCATGAACATTAATTTTTGTGCGAATTTCGGGTCGATCAATTTCAATGCTTTAACTGCTCCACCTATGCCTTTTTGTGCATAGCTGTCTGGAGAGTAAACACCCGACATGCGTTTTCTAGCAGGCAATAAGTAAGACAATAAGAACGACATTGGCCCAAATGAGTACACTAGATCGAATTTTTCATCTAGTCGTTTACTCAACATTTTAGTCGCAAGCCACACGTTAATTGTTGGGTCGCTCGTGTCTTCGTCTACGACAACTGTTACACCTTCAAGCGATTCTACTTCACGCAATAACGGTCCCCCGCTACTGTACAAGAACAATGTGACTTGATAGCCACGCGCGCTAAACCATTTCACCATTTTCACCACCAGCATTTCGATGCCGCCTGGCTTCATGTTTTTATGAATAAGTGCAATCGATTTGATCGACCCTTTTGGTTTTTCAAAATCGAAAAATTGAGCATTATTGAATGTGTTCATACTTCCACCTCATCTACTGTTTTATCTTCTACTATTTATTTAAAAAATCCTTCGTTTTGTTTTTATTGGAGTACCAATTAAACGTAATGCGCAACCCTTTTTCAAACGGAGTAAATGGCGTGATCCCAGGCAATTTTTGATGTGCCGTTTTCTCTGGTGAGTATGCGCTAGTTTCTATGTTGTTGTGTTTTTGATGTGAATAATTTCCCGGGAAATGAGCTCCCATCAAGGATGTGATGCACCAAGCAAGTTCTCGGTCTCCCATACGTGCGTTATAGCCAATTTCGTAACGGCCTCCGGCATCTCCTAAGTGAAACACTGTATCAATCGCTTCGCACAAGTCGCTAACAAACAACCAATTGCGGACGTTTTCAGCTGACTCTTCAAACACTCCAAGTTTTCCTTTTAGCGCTTGTCCGATAAAAGCCGGAATCAATTCTTCCTCTTTTTGCATCGGACCAAAAACTTCTGGGCTAGCTGTCGTAATGACGTTTAATCCCGTTTGTTTATGAAACTCACTAATCATGGCATCCGCTCTTTTTTTACTATCGCTGTATAAAGAAGCAGTAGATGGATTGGTAAGCGAAATGTGGTGGAAACACGATGCTGCGTATTTTTCTTTTGGCTGATGCGCTGAGTCCATCCAAGCGTTTTGTGCCGCTTGCAATAAATTCAATGTCCCAAGCACATTGGTTTGTTCGTAAAGACGAATTTCCCCAACTCGTTCCTCGCTGCGCGTTTCTGCTGCGCAATGGATAATGTCGGTTATGTCGTAAAGTTCAAATAAATGATTGATGGCGTAAGCGTTTCGGATATCCACTCGGTGAAACGAATAACGACCTGCTTGATCAGTTCCAGAAGTATTTTCTGTGATAACGGCTTCGGTATTGTAATCGATATTCACGAGTTGGTATTCCGGGTATTTGTTTAAGTAATAATGGATGAGATTAGATCCGATAAATCCGTGCCCTCCGGTAACAAGTATGGTTTTAGCGTTCAAAGCCGTTCACCTCTCTCGCATCATAGTTGAGTCCGGTGCGTTGCCAAGCACTTTCGCTTGCCTATACCAGACTTTAGTACCACTCACATTTACTATGTTATGACATTTGAGTTAAATCTAGGTTAAAAGTTTTTGTTTTCTAAATATTTAATTATTATAACCCCTAAATAGATAATTTGCATTAGAAATTTCCAAAATAGTTGGTAAATAGTCTCGTAACCCTTCAAAATAGTCAGGAATATTTAATAAAATGGAAATTAATTGATGTATTTTTACTTTTTTTAGGTTCCTATTCATTTTACTGTATCACTTTTTAGGTCTTAATGATTACGAACTTTGGTTAAAATTTTAACTTTTTTCGATTTTTTAATTTAAATACACAAAAAAAACAGCCTTCTTTTTAGAAGGCTGCTGCTTTTTTATGGGACTAGTCGGTTGATAACGGGTAGTTTTTGCATGAGTAAGATAATCACAAACGAAATACCAAAGATAATAATCCACACCAGCGGTACACCGACGAGTGGGTTAAACGTAGTTTCGTTAAAGCCAAAGAGTTTGTTCAAATAATTTTGGATGAGCGGGTGAATAATGTATATGCCGAACGTTGCGGTACTTATACGTGTGATGAAGGCACTTGGTTTAATCTTGTTAGCCAAGTGTTGAAAGCCGATAAAGATGAATAACGTGATGAGTAAGTTGTTCGGTCGGTAATGTTCATAAAAGAAATCATCAAATTCTCCTACTGGCAGCCCCATGTTCAAATAGTAAGTCCCCCAGACAGTAGCAATATAGCTGAACAGCGCGAGTATCCAAAGCGTCGGAACGTATTTTTTCGGGACCGGGTAAAGAACGAGATAGGCACCAAGTAAAAAGTAGCCGATGTACGGTTCGAACAGCCCTGCCGACAACGCCACTTCGAAATCGAAGAATCTAGGTAGAAATGGCAAGAAGCTTGCGAAGACGATCCAAAACAGTAAAAAGGCTTGAAAGGTCTTCTTGTTCATATGCTGAACAAGTAGTTTCAAAAACGGTGCCATGATGTATAGGCCGGTGATGGTGTAGAGAAACCACAAATGGTAGTAGATGTCGTCGGTTAGGAATTGAACAAAGATTTCATAAGCGGTATAGGATTCTTCCAGTTCGTATATATTGTACAGGGTGTAGACAATGCTCCAGAAGATTAACGGGATAACGACTTTAGATAAACGCTTTTTGAGAAATTCCGAAACACTTTCTTCTTTGTCGCGCGTTAAGAGCAATGCCCCACTGAGCATGAAAAAGACGGGTACGCACCAACGCAAGCCGGCGTCAAAGATGTTGGCGAAATGCCAAATCCAGTCGTCTGTTGTGGTGTTATTGATGATTTTTGATACTACATGGATGCCAACGACGACAAATATCGATAAAGCGCGCAACCAATCCATGTAGTCGTATCTTCTGGTCATGAGGGGTGTCTCCTTTTGATATGGTTCTATTAATTTGCGTAATTCTTAAGAACAAAGATAGCTCTACGGACGGACGCTTTCTTCTTAGTTTGTTATGAATACTAATAGAATGATTGCTTAATGTTCGCTTTCTTACAGCGATATTATTTTTATTATATAGAAGAAAGATTTTAAACGAGTGAAATTTGGCGGCTGTTAGTTCCTATATTCGCTTTCTTATTTTAGCTTGTTACTGGGAATAGAACCACTACAAATTGATTGCAGTTGCGTTACTCGACTAATTGTTTGCAAAGCTTTCGTATGTCTTCGTGTCGAGTGTCGAGTAGTTCTTGGCCGAGTTTGATCAGTGCGTTGATGTTTTGGGCTGAGCCGTCGTCTAGTTTTTCGGTGCCGGGTTGCAGCAATTCGATTTGAAAGCGGTAGTAACGCTGACTGTCATCGCGGGTAGGAAGCACAAATTTTAGTTGGTAGTCGACGACGTCTGAGCTGCCGTCGGACAAAACATACCATAAAGGCTTTGCCCAACTGAGCAACCCCCATGTTCTAAAGTTCTCGAATTGGATGGTGAGCTGCGGGTTGCCGGTGCCAAGCGATACGATCAATAATTCTTCGTCTGGAAAAAGTTCTTTTGCTTCGGCATACGCGCACATTGCGGGATTGTTGGCAAACACGCCCCCATCGATAAAACTCGCCCCTGGGTATTCTTTAATTTTTTTAGGGATAAAATAAGTGGGTGCTGCAGAGGCAGCCCGCGCAACGTCTCTCATTTTCACGTCGCGTTCGATTTTTTTCGTGTGAATGTCACGACTTTTAAAAAACGCGGTAAACCGGCCATGAAGTTCGTAACTTGGCACCACAATATCCACGATGGCTTCCGACAGCATGGTGGACCCAAAATACTTTTTCAGCGCTTGTTCAAGTGCCCGTGCGTGGTAGCGACTTGTGAAAATGCCTCGGGTGATTTTAAAAAACAAGGATTTATCAAAGATTTCGTGTGATTCTTCTTTGTAAAAGCCGAGAAACTGTTCAGCTGTGTAACGCGGCTTTGTTTGATCTTTTGGATCGGGCGCAACCAAGCCGAGTGCTAAAATGCCGCCAGTCGATGCCCCGACAACCAAATCAAATAGCTCCGAAACCGGCTTACCACTTTGAGCTTCTAGCTCCGCAAGCAACATTGCCGGAATAATTCCTCGCACCCCGCCACCGTCTATCGATAAAATCCTTTTCATCACTACACCTCTTTTGGAATGTTCAGACTTTCACTTATTGTAAGAAGTTGGACTCTCATTGTCAAAACCATACCATAAATCATTATTGTAATCTCATTTATCAGGTAATTCAGATATTAATTTACTTTTCTTAATAATTTATTGATAAAATGATCTGCCTTATTATATGTTTAATTGCTGGTTATACTTTTTTGACCTTGTATAGGCTCCGTATAGCTGTAATACTTTTTAATTATGGTTTTATTAACCATTTTAATGTAATTAAAAACCCAATTTTTCTGTTCGAAAAGGTTTTTTTTCGAAATAAACCTATTTTTTTATACTTTTTCTGTTCTAAAACACTTGGTATTGCTGGGTTTTGGAGCCGACTTTTATTTGTTATATAACTGTAATATAACTGCAATTGAATTGACGTTGTTTTTCAGTTGTTCTGTCTATATAGTAAATGACAGAGCAAAATATTATTAATTCATATACTTGGATAATAAAAAACTTGGAGGAACCAACAACAATGAAAAAGATATTCTTCACGCTATTTACAGCAGGATCATTGCTATTTGCTAACTCAGTTACTGACGCCCAGGCCGCTCAACCCGTTCAAAACGCAATTTCTACTTCTCAAGAATCTACAGTTTCAACTATAGAGCAAGTTGCAGCAAGCAAAGCAACTGCCAAATCAGGTACATTTAAAACGAAATACACGTCAAATGTTCGCGCAGATGCGGGAACAAAAAACAAAGTTGTCACAGTTGCTAAAAAAGGTTCAATCGCTACAGCCACTCACCAAAAGAAAGTTGGCAAATCGACTTGGTACAAAGTAAAAGTTAACGGCAAGTCTGGTTGGATTTTAAGCACATTATTAACTTCCACAACCGTTAAGAAAGCTTCTGTTTCTACCTCTTCTTCTGCAGTTGTTTCAGAAGCATTGGCATTGCGAGGCATTCCTTACAAATTTGGTGGCACAACGACTGCTGGGTTTGATTGCAGCGGATTTATCCAATATGCGTTCAAACAAGCTGGTAAGAGTGTTTCACGTACGACGTTAACGCAATATGCGGAAAGCTACACAGTTAGCACTCCACAGCCAGGAGATTTGGTTTTCTTTGCTAATACGTACCGCGCTGGAATCTCACACGTTGGGATTTACATCGGTAACAACCAGTTCGTGCATTCAGGCGGAGCGAAAGCTGAAGTTAAAAGCATGAATGATCCATACTGGGGCAAGAAATTCCACAGCTTCAAACGTTTCTAATTCCATCTAGATTTCCAAAAGGGTGACCCGAAAGTCTGCTAATAGCAGGGTTTTGCTGGTCCCCTTTTTTATTTTGATTAAGAATTAAAGTTTGTTGGTAAGGTAGTTTTAGGTGAAGAAATCGCTACAGGTGGACGCTTTCCTGCGGGCGAAGCGCTGAGCCTCCTCGTCGCAAGCTCCTGCGGGGTCTCATCACTCCGCTTTCCCGCGGGAAAGGTATTGCCTGAAAGAAGTTCGGGCAATGCCTTTGCGACGAAGCTAGCGTAGCGATGCAGGAGCATACCTTTTCCTTTTCGCCACCTTTCGCTGTTTTATGGGTTATTTCGCATAGTATTGAAATAGAATTCAGGCTAACTTTTGTATCTATGTTGGTATTGGTACGTAGCTATTTGTTTTATCGCGTTTCGCTTGCGAAACGCTGGCATCTTAGGGGTTGGGTTTGGGAGCTCTTATGTGAACTTTTTTAGCTGTTACATGAATTTTTTAACCTCTTACCTGAACTTTTGAAGTCTTTACATGAATTTTTCAACACTTTACATGAATCGGGTTCTCTTACATGAACTTTTTTGCGTCTTACATGAACTTTTCCGTTTTATACATGAAATTTTTGCGTCTTTACCCGACTTTTTCAGCTTCTTACCTGTACTCGAAAATTCTCAACCACAATACATCACTTTTTACATCTTCATTTGATTTATCACAAATTCAAAAACCTGATTGGAAGCTGTTCGCGTGGCGAACAGCCTAAAATAATACCTGCCACCTTTTATCCATTCTCTATCAACCAACTACCCAGCCGAGGAGCGCCAAGGGCTAGACGAAGCAAGAAGACGAGTGCTCTTCTCGGCTTATTGTGAAAGTCATGCCCAAAGCGAGCGAAGGCGATCTTTAAAACTTCACTCTACCTAGTACTCAAAAAAGTACCTCTTTCTCTATCAATCAACTACCCAGCCGAGGAGCGCCAAGGGCTAGACGAAGCAAGAAGACGAGTGCTCTTCTCGGCTTATTGTGAAAGTCATGCCCAAAGCGAGCGAAGGCAATCTTTAAAACCTCACTCTACCTATGACTCAAAAAAGTACCTCTTGCTCTATCAATCAACTACCTAGTCAAGAGCTAGACGAAAGCGACTTCTAAACACACAAAAAAGCAGACTCCCTAAGAGCCTGCTCCTCACTGATTGATAATCCCATCTATTTGATAATCTCCATATTCATCAATAACAACCGTATATATTCCTTTGTGCGAAATGGTAGACGATTTGTCATTCGCTTTGTCGTGATAAGTAAACTCGGCTTCTGCTTCGACTAGTGCACTATCCCCTTCAATTTCGATTGAGGTAATGGTTGGCTGGACGCTATCGTATATGCGATTTGGGTCGCTGTATTCTTCGATAAGTCCCGTCGCTTGTTGTTCGGCGTCACTCTCTGGAAAAATGTAAGACAAGTAAAAGTTCGATTCTCTATCATTTAGAGAATAGGGTAACAGTTCGTAGTACGATGAAATAAAGCTTTCGAGTAAGTCATCGGCAAAATACGCGTCTTTGACGTCTTGCAGAACAATTTCCTGCTCTTCCGGTAACATTGGGTTGTTGATCCATTCCGTTAACTGATCCCATACGGTGTAGATTGGGATCGCGTAACCAGATTCTGGGTTTTCTTCGATAATGATGGAGTTGATGCCCAGCAATTTACCGGTGTCGGCTGCGATCAATGGTCCCCCGCTTGAGCCTTGTGCAATTTCTGCGCTCATTTCGTATAGACTGGTGTATTCAAATTGATCAGAAAAGTCTAAATCGGTCTCGGTGATTTCACCTGTCGTAGCCGTGTTGCTTTGGTCGTTCGGGCTACCAATGGCGACGACTGGTGTGCCAATATCAACGGGTTCCATTTCAATTCCAAGTGGTTCTTTGCCTGCTAGTTCATCGACGCGGACGATGGCCAAGTCTTCTGTTTCAGACTTGCCGATAATGTTGCCGTTAAACTCCTGGCCATCACTGTTTTTGACGGTGATGTAGGAGGCGTCTAATACGACGTGGCCATTGGTCAATATGTCCCCTTGGTTGTTGATGAGAAAGCCTGACCCTTGTTCGAGGTCGGTGTAGAGCGTGTAGACATGTGTTTTGGCGGTGGCAATCATGGACGCGAGTTCAGTTTCCGCTTCTGGTGTGCTGCTTTCGGTTTGTTGCTGAGCGGATAAGGATGGCTCTGGTGAATCTGGTGTCATCATTACGTATATGCCAAGTGCCATTACGAGTACCAGCGCTACTGATAAAGCGGCGATGATTTGATTGATTTTTTTGATTTCTTTGGATGTTTTTCGTGTCATTTCAAATCAGCTCACTTTTTTTCGTTGTTGATTTTATTATAGACGGTTTGTGTGGGCAATGGTTCAATTTATTTCGGTAGTCTGTTGTTAATCGTAAAACAAGTCATCAATCAGCTCTTGGGTTGAGGCATAGTTTTGACGTTCATCGAGTGGAAAGTTCATCCCGCGCCCTTCTGAATCTCGCATGGATAGTTCAACACTCGTCAAAGGCGGCTCGATGCTGTCAAAAAAAGCAAAGATGGCATCCAAATCCGCTGCCAAACTAGGATTTTGTTTACTGAGATGACCTGGCTCAAAAAACACATAGGCGTATAGCTCCGTACAATTTCCTTGTTTATCGACCGCATTGCAATAAAGCCATTTTTCGTTATCACTATCGAGACGAAATTCAAAGTGTTCTGTTTGTGCTTGAGTAGCTGCGTCTTTTAATTTATCTTGCATCTGTTGGCTTATCGTTACTAGGTCGCCACTTCTCGTGTTCTTAATATACGCTCTGATTTCCGCTAAACTTCGATTATCGCCTATTTCACGAAAGTCTAGTGGAATTCCATATTTCCGGTTTTTATCCACAATATAAATAATATGAACATCGATCTTGTGTTTTTCTTGGAAATCGACAAGTTTTTTCGCTTGCTCGATCTCAGACTGCTCAATGGTGCTAAGGTCGCTTTTTGTTTCGAGTGCTACCCAACGACGTGCGTCTTGTGTCCGTAGGTCTTTAATAACATGATCGACAAATATCTCATCAGAAGGCCTCGTATACCCGAGCTGTTCTAACTCAGGCAATAGCTCTTCCATTTGTTTTTTTAATTGAACATATGCCAATTGCATTTTGTAATCATCGCGGTAAATCGTCGCGTAATTTTCAATGTCCCTCGTTACGGTAAACACAACGCCCTTTTGTTCTTTAAAAGTCATTTGATAGCTATATCCCACTACAAAATCAGCATTTGTTTCACTAATAATATCAACGTCCATGCCGTATTTTTCTTCGATAAACTCTTTTGTATCGCGTTCTACAATGTAATCATCCATCATATAATTAACGACCCACCACACAATGACGCCACCAATTAAGACAAATGGAATTGCGAGTATGAGTAGGAGTTTCTTATTCATCCAATTTCACTCCTTTTTATCTTGTTATACCTCTAAAAATAGACAGATGGTTCGCGTTTACTGGCCCCTGATGTACGCTTCTATTTCCTTGTCACTTTGAACATCCGCTATTTCTCGTAAGTCTATATCAACTTTCGACTGATCCCAGCGATTGTAAAATCTGATTTTCTGAACATCAATATCTTGATTTTTTAAAAGATTCAACACCGCAATTATGGATTCGATTTCGGATTTTTCAATGTTATCGTAACTCGTTTCGGTTTCTAGCGTTAGCCAGCGAACAGCTTGTCCTGTTTTGATATTTTGGGACGTGGATTGGACGAGCAGTCCGCTTAGCGGTTTGGTAAAACCACGCTCTTCTATTTGTGGCAGCAGCTCTTCGACTTGCTGCTCCGCTTGATGCTCTGCAAATAAAATTTTGTAGTCATCTCGATAAATGGTTGCATAGTCCTCCGTATCTACAGTGACTGTAAAAACGATATCTTGTTGTTCTTTAAATGCCATTTCGTAGCTTTGCCCTTCGTTAAAATTTGCATCTGTAATGCTCACAATAATGGCTTCCATGCCGTATTTTTCTTCGATAAAGGTTTGTGCTTTCTGGTCTTCTTTTTGGGAGTCTTCAGCATGTTCGAAAAATACTTGTGCCATCTTCCCCATGACTAGTAGCGTCCCTATCCCAACAGCTAGTACGCCCGCCACAAGAATCCATAGGAGTTTCTTTTTCATCTTCGAAGCCCCCCTTTTTGACCTATTATACCCTGAAACAAAAAGAAATAGCTGAGACAATCTCGTCTCAGCTATTACGGCATTATTTTTTAATTGTAAAGTTTTCTTCTGATTCGTTGCCTGCTGCATCGACTACTTTCAAGGTAAATTCGTTGTCACCTAAATCCGCTACAGGAACCTCGATTGTAATGTCTTTATCAAAGCTATTTTCCCCGTACGGCTCGCTCATCGCATGGCTGAAAACTTCGCTATCGATTAAATACACTTTGATTTGGTCCATGTTGTCTGTGACATTAAACGTAACTTCTGCACTGTCCTGGTCAGCTTCGACTATTTTAGGAACCTCCACAAGTTCGATTTCTGGAGGTTGCGTATCGACTAGCACTTGGCTACGCACTTCGAGTTCATTGCCCGCTTCATCGATGGCTTTCGCAAAAATATCGTTTCGCCCGTCTTCAAGTGTTAAGACGTGTTGGAAAAACATGCCGTCAAAACGCTTTGCTTTTTCGCCATTCACTGTCACGGATACAATACGCGAACTGTCTTCAACACTGCCGAACACTTCGACTCGTTTTGTACCCAGCACTTCAAAAAGTCCAGGTGCTAAAATAGATACTGCTGGCGGTTTTGTATCCGCAACCGCACCTGTTAAGAACACGGTGGTTTTATTGCCAGCGGTGTCGTGGAATACCGCTGTCAGTCGATCGCCTTTGTTAATCGCAACCGGCAGTTTGTAGCTAGTGGTTTTTGGCGCTAGTGATTCGTCTTCAAAGGTATCCAGATTTTCAGTCAATTCGACGCCGTTATGGAACACTTCCCAACGGTCTACGCCGCCACCACCTGGGTTATCGGTAAAACTGGTGACTTTTATCGTATTGGTTTTCCCGTTGAGCGTCGCAGTTGCCTTTGGTGCCACCGTGTCGACTAGAACGGGCATTGTTAACGACTGCCACTCGGCTCCTGGGTAATCAATGACTGCACGCATTTGAATTTGATAATTGCCGTCTTTGACGGGCTTGCCAAGTATTTCGCCGTTCCATTCGTTAATGAAATCGTAATAATACGAGAAATAATCGGCAAAATTTTTCACTAAATTCTTTTCCGTTTGCAAAGTCCGCAGTTTTTTGCCATTGGCATCAAGCACATTGACTTCTAGTTGCTTGGCGTTACGGAGCAGTGAGAACACTGGAATAATCGATTCTCTAGTGCCGTCGCCATTTGGTGAAAAGGCAAACCCTTCTGGCACAAAACCTTGTTGATGGCTGCCTCCATTAATAATTTGACCAAAATCGTCGGTCAAAAACGTGGTGGCGTAAAACGTTTCTGGGCTCCATGCGACGTCATCAAATACAGGAGCATCGTCCCAGCCGCCATTAAATCCGAAATACGGTACGGTCAGGGGCGTGTTGCCTGTTACTTCTTCGTTCGCATCCGTCAATGTAATAAACCCATCAATAAAGTAACCGTTCGTAAACGCCGCAAATTCTGGACGGTCCCGTAACGTTGAGATATCGATTGTCACCTGGATCTCTGCTACGTCGTTTGCAGGTATTGTCACGGATTCAGGTGACGTAATATTAACAAGACTGGTCACTACGTTCGATCCAGCACGATTCGGATCGGTAATATCAATTTTCCGTTCCGGATGTTTGATCGCATAATCGGTTTGTACGCTAACTGCAACATTGTATGTCGCGTCTGTATCTGAGAAATTTTCAGCTTGTAGCGTCATAGAAATAGTGTTGTCTTTAATTTCTTTTAACGCCACTTTAGCGTCCCCAGTCGTTTCGTCTGTCACCATAACATTGGTTGATAGCGCGCCATGCAACTGCATAAGCCCTGCTCCTTGGCGACGTGGCGACACGTATTGCCCGGCAATGAGTTCTACCGGATTGGCTGTGTTCATCAATAAATTTTTCGCAAACTCCACGCGGTCTCGTCCTGCTAACCCGAGTTCTTCAATTCGCTGGAAGACAAGTGCCGTGCCCCCTGCTACATGCGGTGCCGCCATAGAAGTTCCGCTCATCAAGCCGTATTCATTGTCGTTGAGTGTGGAGAAAATATTGCCGCCTGGCGCTGTGATTTCTGGTTTAAAATCCAAATTGGGCGTTGGCCCCCAAGAAGTAAATTCACTCATTTTGCCCTCATTTGGATTGGGCGTTTCTAGTTGCTGGCCGTCAAAAGCAACGGTCACTTCTTTTCCTGCATCTAACTCTGCTTTCATTGCCAGTCCGTCTTTTTGCAAGGTTGATAAAAACGGAATTTTGATATACGGATCATATTCCATATTGACGGGCCCTGTGGTGTTGTTGTAAATAATGACACCCGCCGCTCCCATTGATTCCGCCATAAAGGCTTTTTCTGAAAACGGAATAACACCTCGTTCAATTAATGCAAATTTCCCCGTCACATCTTTTCCATCAAAATCTTCTGGTTGACCAAGTCCCACTTCGACAACCGAATAAGATTCTTTCGGCAAGGTGGTTGGATCGACGTCATTTGCGGCGATATAGAGTGCGCGTCCAGCTTGGACACCGTCTACTTGATACGTAAAACTTTCTGTCGTGATTACACTGTTTTCAAATGATGCGACACCTAACGAATCCATTGCGATACCCGGTGTGCCGATCAACCCGTAATCTTGATTTTTGGCAAATGGCGATTGAAATCCAGATCCAAGCAAGTCTTCATTGCCCGCAGAAATGGCAACGAGTATGCCGTTATTGGTTGCGCGTTCTACGGCTTGCTGCTCCGGACTTGAGGTATCGACAAATCCCGCCGTTGCACCGAGCGACATATTGATAACGTCTGCTCCTAGTTTAATGGCATCATCCATTGCTTTAATGTAGATGTCCCCAAAAGTTGTCGGATACATGGCGTCATTGCCGAATACTTTCAGTGCTAGTAATTGCACTTCTGGAGCAACGCCTTTAATGCCGCCATTTTCTTCATCGCCATTGGCCGCAATGGTTCCCGATACGTGCATGCCGTGCATCGACGCAGTTGGAGCAACGTCTCGAATTTCTGTGTTGCTGTCCATATAGTTATAACCAAAAGGCACTTTTTCAGTAAAAAACGCGCCTTCTTCAATGCTGTGATCCGAAACAAACGCTTCGACTTCCGCCTGCGTTAACGCAGCGGTTTCGTTGTCGCTCAGTTTCATATCTCGGTGACCCGGGTCGATTCCTGTATCAATTACGCCTACAATCATGCCTTCTCCTTTAAAGCCATAATCGCGCCAAGCTTGTTGCGCTTGCACGAGCTCTTTGGAATGCTTCATGAGCGGTTCGACTTCTGGCCGTTTGTATTCGGTCGCCTCGTATACCGCTTTTACATTCGGCAGCTCCTCGATTTCTGCAATTTGTCCCGCTTCAACTTCTGCAGAAAAGCCATTAAAGACGGCTGTGAACGTTTCGAGATAGTCGATTTCGGGTGCTACTTTCACAATTTCAACTTGTGCAGCTTCTTGTTTTACGAGCGCAGCTGCTTCGATTTGCTCTTTTTGACGTTCTGGCAACTCTTTATACAAAACGCCTTTTGTGGTTGCTGCTTCAATGGTCGGCTCTTCTTGCAACTCGATAATGATGCGTACTTTTTCTTTTGGTACTTGCGGTTTCAACATTGCTTTTGACAAATTAACTTCTGGATTCGGGGCTTCTGACAGTACTGGACTCCCAAAAGCGGTGAAACTACTCCACACCAATAAAAAACATAACCATACACGCGTTTTTATCATACGTGCTCCTCCTTTTAATCGATTGTTATCTTAATTATCAAATAATTAAATCAACTTCATTTTTCCAGTAAAACGACCAAAAGTCTATGGTTCCAAAGCTATCTTATTTGTGGGAATTTGGGAGTGTTTTTGGGTATTTTGATTATTGGGGATACTGGTTATTTCCTTTTTTTAGGGAGATATATTTTCAATAGTCGCCTTCGCTCGCTTTGGGCATGACTTTCGCAAAAAGCCGAGAAGTGCACTCGTCTTCTTGCTTCGTCTAGCCCTTGGCGCTCCTCGGCTGGGTAGTTGATTGAAAGAGAAAAAACTATTTTTCAAGTATTAGGTAGAGTGAAGTGCTAGAGATCGCCTTCGGCCGCTTTGGGCATGGCTCTCACATAACTGATGATATTTGATGAATATACTTTTTATGTGTGAGGAGTGAGTGCAGGTTCTAGAGTCGCCTTCGCTCGCTTTGGGCATGACTTTCGCAAGAAGCCGAGAAGAACACTCGTCTCCTTGCTTCGTCTAGCCCTTGGCGCTCCTCGGCTGGGTAGTTGGTTGATAGAAGAAAACTATTTTTTTAAGTAGTAGGTAGGATGAAGTGCTAGAGATCGCCTTCGGCCGCTTTTGGCATGGCTCTCACATAACTGATGATATTTGATGAATATACTTTTTATGTGGGAGGAGTGAGTGCAGGTTCTAGAGTCGCCTTCGCTCGCTTTGGGCATGACTTTCGCAAGAAGCCGAGAAGTGCGCTCGTCTTCTCGCTTCGTCTAGCCCTTGGCGCTCCTCGGCTGGGTAGTTGGTTGATAGAGAATGGATAAAAGGTGGCAGGTATTGTTTTAGGCTGTTCGCCACGCGAACAGTTTCCAATCAGGTTTTTGAATTTGTGATAAACCAAATGGAGATGTAGAAAAGTGGTGCATGGGTTGAGAATTTTGGAGTTGAGGTAAAGAACTGAAAAAGTCGGGTAAAGGCGTTAAAAGTTCAGGTAAAGGGGGAAAAAGTTCATGTAAAACGTGAAAAAGTTCGTGTAAGGGGACTCGATTCATGTAAAGAGCTGAAAAGTTCAGGTAAGAGGCTAAAAAAGTTCATGTAACAGCTAAAAAAGTTCACTTAAAAGCTCTCAAAACTCACCCCATAAAGATGCCAGCGTTTCGCAGGCGAAACGCGATAAAACAAATAGCTACGTACCAACTCCTAATAGTGATATTAAAATTAACAAAGAATTCTATTTCGATATTATGCGAAAAAACCTAAGAAAGAGCGAAAGATGGCGACTCCCGCGGGATAGCGAAGTGCCGAAATCCACTCGGGCATTCGCCCGAGTTAGTTCGGCGCAAGCCCGCAGGAAAGCGTCCATCTGTAGCGCTTTCTCCCCACACTCCACTTCATCACATAACAAAAAAGACAAGCAATCAAAAATCTGATTGCTTGCCTGATTTATTTATAGAAGAAGTTTTACGTTTCTTCTATATAATAGTTTATTTCAATAGATCCATCTTTTCGAGGGCGCGGTAAAGGACTGCCGCTGTTTCGCCTCGTGTGATTTTAGCTTGTGGGTCGAAGATGTTGCCAGTGCGACCTGTGATCAAGCCAAGTGCGTAAGCTTGTGCAACAGACTCATTTGCGTACGCTTTGATTTTCGCGTTGTCCGCAAATTTATGCGTTGTGTCTAAGCCTTCTAGTAACGATGCTTCTTTGTATTCGATTGCACGCATGATCATCACCGCTGTGTCTTGGCGAGAAATTGGTGCTTTCGGATCGAATGTGTTGTTTGGCAATCCAAGAACGATGCCTGCACGTGCTGCGGCTTCGATTTCTTTAGATGCCCATGTTTTGGTTGGTCCTGCATCTGTGAATCGGCCTTCATAATCTTTTAATGGCAATTCCAGTGTGCGCGTTAACAGTACCGCAAATTCAGCACGTGTTAAGTCTTCTTTTGGTGCGAACAGTGTATCGGTTTTCCCTTTAATGATGTTTTGGGAAGCTAATGCCTCAATTTGAGTTTTCGCCCAATACGTTTGAATGTCGCTAAATGTTACTTTTGCTGCTTTTGTGATTGTGAATGTTTTTTCTGTTTCGTGGCCGGCTGCGTCTTTCACCAACACCGTGTAGTTGTTGGCACCGATTTTATCGACCGCTAGTTTGGTTTTGATGTTTTGGTTAAAGCTTGCTTTGCCGTATGGCTCAGACATCACTTTTTTGAAAACTTCGTTGCCATTTACGTATGCGGAGATTTCGTCCATATTGTCTTTCACATTGAATGTGACTTCTACTTCAGAGACGTTTGCTCCAACCGTTTTTGGTGCACTTACGATTGAAATAACCGCTGGGGTTGTGTCTACTAAAATTTGGCGGCGAATTTCCATTTCGTTGCCGAACTCATCCACTGCTTTAACGGTTACGTATTGTGAACCGTCTTTGAATGTGACGTTGTGCTTAAAGTTCGTACCGTCAAATTCTTTCGCTTTGACACCGTTGACAGTCAATGAAACGATTTTCGAATCGTCTTCTACTGTCCCCGAAACTTCTACTGTTTTTTGGTCATATACTTCTAAAACTTCTGGTGATGTAAAGAAGATTACCGGTGCAACTTTTTCTTCTTTCGAAGAAGCCATCAACTCGACTTCTGTTACGTTGCCGGCGATGTCGTAAAATACTGCTGTTAGCTCATCACCTGTTTTTACTGCTGTTTCTAGCTTGTAAGAAGTGTTTGAAGGTGCCAAAGATTCGTCAGCTTGCGTTTCTTCGTTTTCTGTCACTTCTTCACCATTTACATAAACTTCCCAACGGTCTACGCCAACGCCTGAAGCGTTATCCGCAAATTTTGATACCGTGATTGTTTTGGTAGCTGCATCAAAACTAGCTGCTGCTTCTGGTGCTACAGTATCAACGATAATTGGGAAACTGATTGATTGCCATTCTGCGTTCGGGTAATCAATCACCGCGCGAAGTTGGATTTGGTACTTGCCATCTTTTGCTTGTTTGCCATTAATCATTCCATCCCAACCGTTTAGCGGGTCGAATGTATAGAAATAACTTGTTGAATAATGTTTCGTCAAGTCTGAAGCGGTACGGATCGTCCGTACCTTTTTACCTGTTGCGTCTAATACATTTACTTCAAAGTTTTTCGCATTTCTTAATAAAGAATAAACAGGAACTGCCATATCCTGCAATTCATCACCATTTGGTGAAAACGCAAAACGTTCAGGAACAAACTTCCCTGTATGTGTGCCCCCCGTGATATCGTTTCCTGCTTCATCTGCTAATTGTGTGATGCCGTAGAAACTAGCTTCTGACCATGCGAACTCATCAAAAATGCGTGCATCGTCCCATCCACCGTTAAAACCGAAATACGGAACGACCAATTGTGTGTTGCCAGTAATTTCTTCATTTTTGTCTGTAAGCGTTACAAAACCGTCAACGAAAAATCCGT
This sequence comes from Planococcus donghaensis, assembly GCF_001687665.2. NCBI lineage: Bacteria > Bacillati > Bacillota > Bacilli > Caryophanales > Caryophanaceae > Planococcus > Planococcus donghaensis. The sequence goes on from NZ_CP016543.2 coordinate 2,582,826, forward strand.
TAATAAAGGCTGCGTATTCTGGCATACCTTTTAGTGCTGAAACGTCTACTGTCACTGTTATTTCTTTTGTTCCATTTGCTGGAACTGTGATGGTTTTAGGTGCATCGATTGCCACATCCTCTGTTACAACATAAGATCCTGTGGCATTTGGTGCTGTAATGTTCAATTCTTTTAATTTTACCGAGTTATCCGTTTGGACATTTACAGCTACATCATACGTTGCTGCATTGTCTGAGAAGTTTTCGGCTTTCAATGTGAACGTGAACTTATCGTTTGTGATTTCTTTTAATGCTACTTTTGCATCGCCAGTTGCTTTGTTTGTTACCATCACATCTGTTGATAATGCGTCATGCAATTGCATTAACCCAGCTCCTTGACGGCGTGGAGAGATAAATTGGCCTTTATCAAATTCCACAGGGTTTGCTGTATTCATCAATAAGTTTTTCGCAAATTGAACGCGCTCGCGTCCTTCTAAACCAAGTTCTTCAATGCGTTGGAATACGAGTGCTGCTCCACCAGAAACGTGAGGAGCTGCCATTGAAGTACCGCTCATCAGTCCGTAGCCATCATTGTTTAATGTAGAGAAAATGTTGCCACCTGGTGCTGTGATTTCAGGTTTGAAATCCAAGTTAGGTGTTGGTCCCCATGATGTGAAATCACTCATGTACCCTGCATCCGGGTTTTGAATTTCAAGAAATTCTCCGTCGAATACTACGGTTACCTTTTTATTGGCATCTAATTGTTCTTTCATTTTTACACCGTCTGCTTGTAAAGCGGACATAAATGGAATTTTGATCGCTGCATCTGACGCCATGCTGATCGTACCCGTTGTGTTGTTGTAAACAATCACGCCTGCTGCGCCTGCTGCTTGAGCTGCTAATCCTTTAGCAACAAATGAAATTTCTCCGCGTGAGATTAACGCGAATTTACCTTTAAAGTCTTTGCCTTTAAAGTCTTCTGGTTTGCCAAGACCTGCTGCCATCACTTCATAACTAGCATTCGGCAACTTCGTTGGATCTGCGTCATTGGCTAACAAGTACAATGCGCGTCCGGCTTCTACACCGTCAACTTGATACGCCAAGCTTTTCGCTGTAATAATATCATTTTCAAATGACGCAACGCCAAATGAATCAATTGATGTACTTGGTGAGCCTGTTAAGCCGTAATCTTGGTTATCAGCACGTGGATAAGAATAACCAGATCCCAACATGTCGGAGTTCCCGGCTGAAATTGACATTAAAATCCCGTTATTTGTAGCCCGTTCTACTGCTTTTTGTTCCGGATTTGAAGAATCCACAAATCCTGCAGTTGAACCAAGTGACATGTTGATGACGTCTGCCCCTAATTTGATTGAATCATCAATGGCTTTAATGTAAATATCGCCATACGTTGATGGGTACTGTGGGTCATTGCCGAATACTTTTAGCGCTAATAATTGCGCTTCGGGTGCTACGCCTTTAATGCCGCCATTTGATTCGTTACCGTTTGCGCCGACTGTTCCGGCAACGTGCATGCCGTGCATTGAAGCTTCTGGTCCTAGGTCAAGAATTTCATTGTTGCCATCCATGTAGTTGTAGCCGAACGGCACTTTAGCTGTGAAGAACTTACCGTTTTCGATGGATTTGTCAGCCAGTAACGCAGCGACCTCGGATTTTGTGATGTCGCCAGTTGTGTTGTCTGTCAATACCATGTCTTTGTGGCTCGGGTCGATTCCTGTGTCAATTACGCCGACAACAAGACCCGCTCCGCGGTAGCCGTAATCTGTCCAAGCTTGTTGCGCTTGAACCAATTCTTTTGAGTATTTCATTTCGGGTTGAACTTCTGGGCGTTGATATTCCGTCGATTCGTAAACCGCTTTTACGCCGTTTAAGTTTGCGATTTCTTCAACTTGTCCCGCTTCTACTTCTGCGGAAAACCCGTTAAAGACAGTCGTGAAATTTTCAAGATATGTAATACGAGGAGCGATCGAAGCGATTGTCAGCTGCACGGATTCTTGATCCGATACGACTGCTGCTTCTAAACTCTCTTTTTGATTGTCAGGTAAATTTTTGTATAGAACGCCTTTATTTGTAGCGCTTTCAATTGTTGGTGCTTTATCAAGTTCGATAATCACCCGTACCTGTTTTTCTGGATCTTCTGGATTTACGAAAGCTTCAGGAAGGTTTAGTTCTCCCTGTTCTAGCTCAACGTTTGGCACGCTCGATGAATTAACGGCTGCCGAGACACCTGTCAGTCCGAAAAGTGCCGAGCTGAATGTCATCATAACGACTAAAGCCAACAATAAAAACGGTTTTAACTTCGTCAATTTTTCTCCCCCTTTAAATCTAATTCGCAATTATAAAGAATTTTTATAATTGCACAACAACTTAAATTTACCATATTTTTTCAATGTTGCAAACGGTATATGGGGATAAATTGTTAATTTCTGTTGGTTTTAAGATGTATTTACTAGGCATAGCTTGATATTATTTAGTTTCTCGAATTAATATAAATATTTTTTTGTGGTGTAGGGTTTGCACTTTCGCTTTTCGCTGGCGAAAAGCTGGCATCTTGGAGGAGCAGCGCGGATCGCTTTTATGGGGGGGTTTGGAGTTTTAACATGAACTTTTTTGGCTGTTACCTGAACTTTTGACGGCTTTACATGACTTTTTCGACTCTTTACATGAATCGGACCCTCTTACACGAACTTTCTCGCTTTTTACATGAACTTTTCAACCTCTTACCTGAACTTTTGACGGCTTTACATGACTTTTTTGACTCTTTACATGAATCGGGTCCTCTTACATGAACTTTTGACGCCCTTATATGACTTTTTCGACTCTTTACCTGAATGCGATCCTCTTACATTAACTTTCTCGTCTTTTACATGAACTTTTCAACCTCTTACCTGAACTTTTGACGGCTTTACATGACTTTTTCGACTCTTTACATGAATCGGATCCTCTTACACGAACTTTCTCGTCTTTTACATGAACTTTTCAACCTGTTACCTGAACTTTTGACGTCTTTACATGACTTTTTGAGCTCTTTATATGAACTCAAAAATTCTCAATCATTTCACCACTTTTCAGAATCTACATTTGGTTTAAACTAAGTTCAAAAACCTGATTGGAAACTGTTCGCGTGGCGAACAGCTTCAGATAGAAAAAGTCACTATCTATACTAGTCTCCCTCACAGACAGCGAGTGAGATTTCGAGAAATTCGTGTGTAAAAGTGAAACGCTTTGGTAAAGATGCGAAAAGTTACGGTAAAAAAGAGAAAGGTTAAGGTGTCGAACATCCAACTCAAACAAAAACAAGCCCAACTCGATCGTTCGAGTTGGGCTTGTTGCTTCATGATTATTTCTTCTTCATTTGGCCTTTATTGGTGACAACTGTGTAGTTGCCTAGCTCGTTGATGCTAAGGGTGAATACGTTGCCGGCCAATTCGCCTTGGATGATTTTCCATTTGCCTTTGTCGTCTTCACGGGCACCAAACTGAATTTTGATATCGCTTGTTGTGTCGAATGCCAGTGTAACTGATGAAGTGAATTTCAATGGAAGCTCGTTTCCTGCAGCATCCCTTAAGACCATGTTGATTTGATTTGTTAAAGTAGGGCGTTTGTCGACTTCTTTCGCGTCGTCCACGGCTAGGTTTAAGACAAATCCTTCTCCAGCGGCGTTTGCGATTTGCTGTAGATTGCTCGCTGATAAAGTTAGGTCAGCTGTTGGCATATCGATCAGCAAGTCTTTTCCGCTTTCGAGCAGTTTTGCAACAGTTCCTTCTGTGAACGTAATCGCAAGTTCACCGTTTTCATCTGGTTCGCCGGATGTGACTACTGCTTGGTTTCCAGAAAGATCTGGTTTTGCTGTTTGTTCACCTGGAACTGCTGGTTTTTCAAATGAAATTTGTGCCAGCAATGGATCGTGATCGGAGGCGCGGCCATGTTCTTCCATGAACATCGCGTTAATGTGCACCATATCTAGTTCTGTGCGTTGTGCTAAGTTGTTTGTCACAAGCAAGTGATCCAGTACTTGTGAATTTCCTTGGTAGTAATATGAAAAGCGATCTTCTAATGGTACATCTTCAACTTTGTTTGTTAAAATATCGCCTTTTAATGCTTGCAGTGCTGGTGTGAATTCGAAATCGTTCATGTCACCTGCAACAATTACATTAAGATCTGGATTTTGTTCAAGTCCATCTGCGATAAAGCCATTGATCGCTGTTGCGAGTTCGATGCGTTCTTCAACAGAGCCAAAGAATGGAGGCTGGTTCTTGCCGAATAATGGTTGGTCTCCACCTTTAGAGTTTAAGTGAGCGCCGATGACCACAACTTGCTCGCCTTGGAAATCAAATTGAGCAGCGATTGGTTTCCGTGTGTTTGGCATTGCGATTGGTTGAACGCGTCCTGGGTTTAATGCAAGTTCGCCGTCTACCCATGAGTTTGTTTCAGTCGCTGTGCCTTTTGTTCCTTCAGAAAGTGTTACGCGTTCTGGGTTGTACAAGTAACCGACGCGAATGTTCCCGCCTGGTTGTCCGCCGTCTTGATTGTATTCAGGGGCGATGTCAGTCCATTCGTATGTTGGACCACCTGCCGCTTGAATGCCTGCAATTAAACGCTCATAGCTTGCGGTTGCGTCACTATTTCCTGACGCAATTGGACCGTCGTTATCTTGTACTTCTACCATCACGATAATGTCTGGTGAGTTTAAGTCGTTAACAAATGATTCTGCAATGCGTTGAGCTTTTGCATCAGACGTATGATTTGGGTCTGCTGAAAAGTTTTCTACATTGTATGCAGCTACCGTTAACTTTTCTTCATCTTTTGAAATCCACGTTTGTTCTGGCTGTGTACCGCCGTTTACTAGTTGTGGAAGGTCGCTTTCTCTTGCCCATAGTTTGTAATTTCCAAAACCAAAGCCCAGTACACCGGTAATGGTGCCGTCGAACGAGTCTCCTGCTTTAGCTACAAAACTTTCATTGTCAAAATCAACAATTACGCGTTCTGGGTTGTAATCATTTTCCGACAGCAAAATTCCGCCTTGTTTATGGAATTCTGTATTTGGTGAATTTTCCGCAACGACGATCACTTCGCCGTATTTTTGCGGTCCAACCACTTGTGCGTTTGGTACAGCTAAACGCATCAATTCAAGCGATTCCCAGAAATCAATGCCGTCTTCGGTTGGATCAAATGACGTTAAGCCATCGTTATCAATCAGTTCAGATGGTGGTTGAACATCTTCACCAATCACAATTGGTGCTGGCAGTGGGGCTGTTCCGGTTTTAGTGACGCTTGTTGCGCGAATGCGCGTAATTGGCAAATCGGTATCTTTCATTTCTCGATAGCCTTCTTGGAAATGTTCTTCTACTGTTCCGTTAACCGAAACTAAATCGCCAATTTCGAGACCATGTGATCCTTTATTGACCATTAATGCTTCTGACGTTGTGATGTCGTCATCTGGATTGACGTCCTGAATAACGAAGTTTGCTTCATTATAACTATGTGTGACCACGCCAACAATTTCATTGACGACTACGCCTTGATAATTTGAGTAATGATCTGTGCCTTGAATGTCACGGATTGTTAAGTCCCCTGTTTTTAAGACGACGTATTTGAATGTGAAGATTTCAGACGTTTCGTCAGCGATGGCGATTGCTTTAATCGTTACGTCTTTTTGCAAAACGATTGGCGCCGTGTATTTCGTGCTTGCCGCTGTTGGTGTTGAACCGTCGAGTGTGTAATAAACATCGGCGTTTTCCCAACCAGAAGCTAATGTGATTTCAGTGCCTTCAGAAACGACACCTGGGAAGACATTTACGTAAACAGCTGGTTTGTTAACAAGGTCAAAGCTTTCTAAGCCAAGTGTTTTTATTTGGTACGAATCATCAAATTTTGAAGCGATTCCTGTTACATGAATTAAATCGCCTTCTTTATAATGCTTTGTAAATTGTTCAAAACTTAATCCGTTTCGGTTATCGTTACGGATTGTAACCGCTTCGCCGTTTTCAGCAACTGCTGAGAATTCAAATGTACCGAAATCATTTACTGATTTAAGACCTGTAATTGTAACTTTACGCAATTCAATGCGCTCGCCTTGTGTGTCTTCATTGACACCTGTTGGCATTACGGTTTGTAGTGCTGGCAATGGATTTCCTGAAGAAAGAACTTCTATTGTATTTGGTTGAAGTTGCAACTCGCCTCTATATTCCGAAACAGTGCCTGTTAAGCGGACAGTGTCTCCTGGTGCAACGGTTGCACTTGAAGTGTAAACATACATTCCGGCTGTATCGTCTTGGATGTAAAATGCTTTGCCGCCCCAGAATCCAGTTCCGGTTGTAACGGTCGCATCAACTTGAATCAATTCCCCATTCATCGTGCGTGCTTGTGCAAGTGAATCGACAACAGTTGCTGTCGGTGGTGTTTCACCTGGTGCAAGAATGGTGTAGGCTGTTGGCGATTTTAGACCCGCTGTCGTAAAATAAGCCTCCAATGAACCTGTAATAGTAACTAGTGCTTTGAAATTAGTAGGGTTATCTACTAAATTCAAGCCTGTGCGAATTGCCGTCTTTGATGGCAATTGAACGGGCAAAATTTTCGTTGGATCGGTTTCACCCGCGGAATCAGCAAGCCCTACATTTGAAGCAGATGTAAAAGGTGCTTCCTGATCGTAGTTGGTTTTACTACTCGCAGTTCCTACAATAAATCCTTTCACCGTGGCGGTTCCTGAGTTATTGGCAATGGCTTCTGCTACCGTAATCGGTTCTGCTGCAGTTGCCGACGTTGCCAAATAAGGCAGTGCCGCCGATAAAACTAACACGAAGCTTAACAAAATCTTGCCGAATGCATGTTTAGACAAGTTCTTCACTCCTGACTAATTTTTTTTGGTGCCTACCTATTATAACCGACTTGTGTAAGCGCTTTATATAGTTTTTGTAATTTTCTTATTAATTCGCTATGTTTTTGTGTAAATTCACATTTCTAGGGAAACGAAAGAATACTTACTCATTTTTTTGCATATAGGATTCTCCACACCAAGTGGACGCTTTCCGCGGACTCAGCGCTGAGCCTCCTCGTCGCAAGCTCCTGCGGGGTCTCATCACTTCGTTTTTCCGCAGGAGTCGCCACTTGGTGCTCCGAATCCTGGAGTGAGTAGTGAAAAACCTTTTCATAAGTTACTTTTAATATGAAGTGTACTAAAGAACCTCATTTTATTCGTAGCAAGAAGCCTTCAATTGGGTTGGCCACGAAGACTCCTGTGGGAGAGCGAAAGCTGAAGACCCCGCAGGAACGTCAGTGACGAGGAGACTGAAGCTGAGCCCACGGAAAGCGAAGTGGCCAGCTCGATTGAAGACTAGCCATCACTATTCAGTTTAATAAGGCTTTGTCTTCAGTCAAAAACCCAGTTCTCAAGAACTGGGTTTTTGATTATTGAATATCTTCTAATACCAAACCTGCTAAATAATACGCTTCAGCCCCTGTTAAGCTTTTGTTTTCATCCAATTTTCCAGAAATCACATCATCTGTTAAATTGCGGTCTGCTAAAGCTTCCCATGCAACTTGTTCTTCTATTTCTTCCCCGTGCAGGGCAAGAACCATTTGTGCCGCTTTGTTTCTCGTCAATTCTTGTTCTTCTGTAATCGTTGAGCGGAACACATCGAGATTTTCTTGTAACGCTTCTGCCTCTGCATTGGTGATGCGTTGAACACCGTTGCTCAAAATATTGGCAAACGAAATTTCTTTCATCGTTTTTTCAACAGGCAACTGGTTTTCGTAACCTCCAACAACCAAGCCGTAATTTAGCAACGTACGGATGCCTGGGTAAAACCACTCGCCTTCATAAGGAAACGATTCTTCAAAGGCGTACAGGTTTGCTCCTTGAATTTTCAGCTTGGCTTGCAATTGTTCGATCAACTGTTGGTCAGCTGCCATGTCGCGGTAGCTCTTTTCTTCATCTATCGAAATGGCAGCGGCAGCTCCTGCTGCTTGGCCTGCTGTCATACCGGCTGGTAACACGCGCGCACTTGCAGCAGCTAACGAACTATAACCTGAAGCTTTGCTGGCCACCAGCAAATTTTCTACTTCTAATGGGACGAGCGAACGGTAAGGAATTGCGTATTGAACGGGTTTTCCGTATACATAACCATAGTCGTTTGGTGATGTTGCTTGAACATCTACTGGATACGCGCCAAAACCGATTCTGTCCCAATGGTCTTTGTTTTCCCACACATCGCTTAATGGCAATTGGTACTCAGATTGAACGTGAACCGTTTCTCGCACATATAGCTGCTCTGGGTAACTGGCAATTTCAGCGTCTTCAAATCCTGGGAAGTTTTCTTTTAAGTATGCAAGTATGTATTGGGTTTCTGTTTTTCCAATTTCAATGGCTTTTTGTTTTTCGCTTTCATCTAACCCATCAACACCAAAAATTTGAAGTGCGTTAATGATGACACTGCCATCGTTTTCTCGCACAATATTCAACCCACGTAAACGCGTTAGTTCCGGAAAGTGGGGTGTATAGGCATCGTGTAACTCGCTAAAGCCCCATGCCACATTGCCATTAATCCCGCCACCTCCGAAAACACCTTCGTCAGCAGCTTGGATGACTTGATCCCAATTAATATTGCTAAAATGGAACATTAACGTAACAGCCATCTTTTTATCTTCCATTCCGATATCACGTCCACCGATAAAATAGGGAGCTCCGGCCGCAACGGCCAAATCGGCATCTTTTGAGCTATCGATAAATCGTTTTGCTTGAATGGTTTGTTTTTCACCTGAACGATTTGTGATTTCAACTGCCGTTAACGCTTTTCCATCTTTAACAACATCGGATAGTTCGGCGCCTTCAAGTAAAGTTAAATTCTTTTCTTTTTCCATCATTTCTAAAAAAGCAGCTCGAGCTTCACCAATATCAAAGCCAATGTTTCCGCCTACTTTTTTATGCCACTCTTGGAAAATCCCTGTGTTTGCCGGATTACCTTTTTGATCCGAGCTTACATCTAAAAAATTCAACATGCCCGAAGTCATTAATCCGCCAATGTCTTCTTCGCCAACGATTAATACCGTACGCATGCCGTTGCGCGCTGAGGAAAGAGCTGCAGCAATGCCTTCTGGTTCACCGCTTAATACTGCAACATCATATGCATTCGATGATTCGGCCTCTTCTCCCGTAAAAGCGTTTACGACAAGCACCGCTCCTATACTGAGGATCGCAAGTACAGCGAGTAACATTATTGCTTTTTTCATCTTTTTCACACTCACATTCTTTTTTACATAGATTCCCATAACGTTACCAAATATTTTCCTTTGTTTCAATGTATTTCTTAGAATTGTTGACTTCTTGTAAATTTTCCATAGAATATACAATAGCTTTGTACTTTATCATTTCCTTGCCATTCCTTAGGAAATCACAGCAAATCCAAGTCATTAGGTGGTTCTTTATGAAAAATTCATTTTTGTTAAATTTGTCTAAAAGTCATTTTTTTATTTTTACTGGTATTATTTTTCTCAAAGCGCTTTTCTTGCGTTATCTGCTGTTTCAAGAAGTCGAATTGACTCAAACCATCGTTTTGGAATTGAGCTATATTTTGATCTTCACTTCCTTGTTTGAGTTGGCAAAACCAAGTTGGAAACCGACGCTTTATTTTATTCTCAACACTATTTTTTCTATTTTGTTTTTGGCCGTCATTCTCTACTATTCATTTTTCGGGAGAATTGTTACGTATTTTGCGCTTTTCCAGTTAGGTCAAGTCGGCACAATCAATGAAAGTGTCTCGGCATTATTAGAACCGATTTACTTGTTATTTTTCTTAGACTTGGTGTTCTTACTTGTTTTATTGGTTTTCAAAAAATACCCGTTGCCTGCTTTACAACTCAACCGAAAAATTATTTTAGCGGTTTTGCTGGTTTTAGGCGTCGGTGTATCAGCAGTCAACTTTAACCTTCATAAAGATGAAGCGATTTCGAACAATGTCATTGCGGCGCAAGAAAAAGGCATTTTAAATTACTCCGCCTTGGAGATTTATTACGGTCCTGAAAACTTAACCGCTGTTGAAACTAATGTTTCTGTAGACAATTTAGCCGAGTTGAAAGAAGAAATTACCCGCATTAAACAATTGAATATTGTCCCAGAAAAAGAGCGCAATTATTTTAACGCGGCAGAAGGACGGAATTTAATCGTCATTCAAGTAGAGTCGATGCAAAACTTCCCAGTCGGTTTAGACGTAGACGGTACCGAAGTTACTCCGCATTTGAACAAGTTGATTGACGAAAGTTTTTATTTCCCTAATACGGCCCAACAAACAGGTCCTGGAAACACGTCTGACGCAGAATTTATATTAAACACTTCACTTTATCCCGTGGCATTCAATCCCACATCGCAAACTTATGGAACTAAAAAATTCCCAAGCTTACCGCGTTTGTTGGCTGCCGAAGATTATAAATCGATGACGTTCCACGCAGACGACATTAGTTTTTGGAACCGTGATGAACTGTATCCTGGTCTTGGCATTAGCAGCTATTACTATGGAGAATTTTTCGGTGAGGAAGATGTTATTGGGATTGGCCCTTCTGACCGTGTCATGTTTGAAAAAGCAATGCCCATCTTGCGCGAGCAACATATGAAAAACAAGCCGTTTTACGCTCAACTCATCGGCTTGACGAGTCACCACCCTTTCACATTGCCAGCAGCTGATCGGAAACTAGAACTTCCTGAGCGCTTTGATAACTCGTTAACAGGCGATTACTTAGTGTCGATCAATTACATGGACACCGTGATCAATGACTTTATCGAAGAATTAAAACGGGAAGGCATTTACGAAAATTCCGTTATTGCGATTTACGGGGATCATTTTGGTCTTCAACAAAGCGCTATTCACGAAAATGATGTCAATTTGGTTAGCGAGTTGCTTGGTCGTGAATACGGAACTTTGGACCGCTTGAATATTCCATTTGTCATTCACGCACCCGGAATTACGGATGATGGTCAAACTTTTGAAAAAACAAGTGGTCAACTTGATATGATGCCAACTCTTGCGAATTTGCTGGGGATTTCCTTGGATGAACAAATTGTCTTTGGGCAGGATTTGTTAAACCACGACAGCAACTTGCTGGGAGCGCGTTATTATTTGCCTATCGGTTCGTTTTGGAATGACGAGGTTTTGTTTATTCCTGAAAAAGACTTTGATGATGGCAACGCGTATGATTTAGAAACAGATAAAGCGGTTGAGGATTATCAGCAATACCGTGACGATTACGATCGTATTTTGCAGCTTGAAAAGCTGTCGGATGAGTATATGGAAAGCTTACCTGAACAATAAGAAAGCGGAGCCTATGTGCTCCGCTTTTTTGTTGAATAAACTAAAGGTTGCTATTTCGCAAAACAGCTTCGCTTTCCGGCGGGCTTGTGCCGAAATCTCGCTAGAGTCTCCGCTGTTTTAAAGAACAAAACCAAAAACCCCCATACTCGGCTACTTACTGCCGAGTATGGGGGTTACTTTATTCAGTGCTTATTTTGTTGTGTGTGGTGCAGTGAGTGAAGCAATTTTTGCAGTTTCTTCTCTTGTAATCTTCATAGACGGCATGAATTTACCGTTGTAACCTTGTACGATTCCAAGATTGTGCAAGATGGTGATTGCTTCTTTTGTTTCAGGTGTGTGCTGACCGTAATCAGAATACGGCGCTAACTGGTCTACTTTGTAATCCCCGTTTACTTTTTCGTAAACGCGGCTGAACATCAATGCGAAATGTGCACGCGAGATTTTTTCACGCGGATTAAATTTCGTAGCTGATTTACCTGTAATGTAGCCTTCTGCGAATACCGCGTTAATTTCTTGTTGACGCGCTAGTGGCAGATCCGAAATATCCGTGAATGGTGATTTTGGTGCAGTTTCTGGGTTTAGCTTCATCATACGTGAAATGATGGTTGCCGCTTCCCAACGTGTCAAATCAGTTTTCGGTGTGAATTTAGTATCGCTTGTGCCATTCATGATTCCTCTATGGTACACATCTGTAATATATGTGTATGACCATCTGTCTTTCATGATATCTGTTAACGGTGTTTTAGGGTTGATGCGGTTTTCTAGCATTGGTTTTACTTTCCCTAACGATTTTGCGTGATCGATGAACATTTGGAAATCGATGTTTCCTGGTTCACTTACGCGGCCGTCGTTATACGCTTTTGCAAATACTTCGTAACCGTCTCCGCCTTTAGCCGTAAATGTGTTTGTAGCTACTTTGTATGTTTTGCTCGGATCAAGCGCTGTGCGAACATCTCCATTTTTCACGAAGACTTCTGTTACGCGTGAGCCAGCTGGTTGTGTCGGATCAAATGATACTTCTAGTCCTGCTACGTGCAAGAACCCACCATTTTCTTCTGGGAACTGACGAACGCTGTGTTCAAGTGCTGTTTTTAGTTCTGCACCTGTCAAGCTCATAATTGCCAATGCATTACCAAACGGCATTGTCGTTAATACTTCACCTACTGTAATGTCGCCTACATTGATCGATGCACGGATTCCGCCACCATTTTGTAAAGCAATTACTGTATCCGCATCGATTTTTTTAGCTGCAGCTAACATTCCATCGGTAATCAAGTTTCCTAGGTTTGTTTCAGCTGTACGTACGCCACCTGCATTACGTCCTCCGTTAAGGAAAACTTCAGCTGTTGCGCCTGTCGATTGATTTTTTACTTCTTTGATTTTGTCTGAGTATTTTACAAGAGCTTCAGCTGCTTCTGGATCTGCAGTGACACCTTCTGCACCCACTTCATGCAATTTACCTGTTTGCGAAGTAATTACACCATCTTCATCAAACGTTAAATCTAATTGACCAAGGAATTTATTGTATTCATTGGCTTGAACGATAACGGTTGGCTCTGCGTTACCTGTGAAGAAGAAAGGTTCGCTTAGTTTTTTGTGTGTATGTCCGCCCACAATTACGTCGATTCCTTCAACCGCTGCTGCTAGCAATTGATCGTTGTCGTATTCAGTTGAATCATCAAACCCTAAATGCGTCACAGCGATAATTTTATTAATGCCTTCTGCTTCAAATGCTGCTACAGCTTCTTCTGCTGCTGCGATATAGTCTGAGAATGTAATGTCTCCTGGGCTTGAAATCGACGTCGTTTCTTCAGTTGTTAAACCGAAAATCCCAATTTCTTCTCCGTCAACTTCTTTAATAATCCCGCTATAAATTTCACCGTTATTGTAATCTGCTGTGTACGTTTCATTTTGAAGATCAGCCATATTTGCATCACCGGAAAAATCAGTGTTTGCGGCTACAAGCGGAAATTCTGCTCCTTCGACAAATGCCTTAAGTGCAGCGTGTCCGTCTTCGCTTCCTCCTAAATCAAATTCGTGGTTCCCGAATGTCATGGCGTCATATTTCATCATATTCATGAATTCTAAATCTGCTTGCCCTTTAAACTCATTAAAGTAAAGCGTTCCGGAAAATACGTCTCCTCCATCAAGCAAAAGATTGTTTGGTTTTTCAGCGCGAATTTGCTTCACGAGTGATACACGGTTTGCTACTTTGTCCAAGTTGCCATGCGTGTCATTCGTGTGCATAATCGTTAGCTCAAAATCCCCTGTTGCTGCTTCTGTCGTGGTGGGTGACTGAATACCTACTACACTTGTAGTCAAAGCAATTGCAACTGCTGATTTAAACATTTTCCCCTTCATTCGACACCATCCTCTGATTTTTTTGAACTATCCGCTCAAACCTTGCGTGGATATTGTGTCCTAGATAAATTCACATAACAAAAATAGGAAAAACATCCAATTCCCGAGCGAAATCATTCATTTTCAGTGTAGCATGATGAAATTTATTCAACAATAGCATTATTCTAACTTCTTTGATTTCCATATATTTTCTTTACGATCTTTACAAAACCTTAATGTGCCTTAACGCATATAGCATGCTTAAATAGGGTAATATAAAATTGACCTTTTAAAAATAAATTATTGCCAAGAAAGCGCGGTACCGATATGAAACCATTAGCAAGAAAGCACCTGGATGAAGTTCAATATGCACGGGTTATTGCACTGTTAGGAGTATTCGCCGTTCATTCGTCTTCTACTGGTGTAGTTAGCAGCGATCCGGAATCTTTTTCTTTTCTCATTTATAATTTTTTTAATATTGCTGGGAAATTTGGAACTCCTGTATTTTTCTTTTTGAGCAGCTTTGTTTTGTTTTATACGTATTATCCACGAAAATTAACGGTTGGCTTATTCGGTAAATTTTATAAGAAACGGTTATTGTATATTTTGGTTCCTTATGTGGTTTTTTCTGCTTTTTATTTTCTTTTTAAAGCTTACTTTTATCAAATTTACACAGATCCAGTTCAAATGTGGCATGAATTTCTGATTGATATAGCAACTGGTAAAGCGCATAGCCATTTGTATTTCGTCTTTGTCAGTGTTCAATTTTACTTGATGTTTCCAATAATCCTCTACTTGTTCCAACGTTTTTCTGTTATTCGAAAATATGCGATTTTGATTGGTTTTATCATTCAATGGGCATGGGTCCTGATAAATGCATTTTATCTTCAAGTACCTGCTAAGGGATCGGTTGCTTTGTCGTATTTTCTGTTTTACTTTTTCGGAGCATTTCTTGGAGTCTATTATGAAAAAGTGGCCGCTTGGATTGGCAATTGGCGTAAAGTGTGGCCTTTTATCGTGTTGATTGTAGCGGGTTATTTGTACATGATGTATTTTTATGTGAACATCTATTATGAAATTCGAACAAATCAATGGACTGGCAGTACCCGCACTGTGGAATTTGCTTGGAGTACACATGCTTTCTTTGCAGCTGCGTTAATTTTCATCGTTGCTCATTTTATGGAATTTTGGAAGTCATCTCGTCTGAAGAAAGTGGTTATAGAAATCGGTGCTGTTTCTTTTGGCATGTACTTGATTCACCCCTTCTTCTTAATGACTTTGGAAAGAGTTATAACGGGTGGTACGCCGCTTATTTTCCATTCTTGGCAGCTAATGATACTTTTCATCACGTTTTTCAGCAGTTGGTTGATCGTTCGCTTGTTTTATGACTTTGTCCCATCAAGCTGGATTTTCTTTGGACAAGGCAATCGCGTGTGGAATAAACCCAAACTATAAAAATAGGCTTTCCAAAAGGTTAAGTTCCTTTTGGAAAGCCTATTTTTACTAGTAGTTTAACTTTGTGATAAGGTTGCCGCAGCTGATAATTTAATCGAATCAATGACTGCATGTGCTGTGTCGTTTGCACGTATTTGAAGAGGCTTGACTTCTTTTCTTACTTTTTCAAGCTCATCCGGATAATTTGAAAGAATCTTTTCTATGGCTTGCACTAAGCCGGTCGCGTTCCAATCTTTTGACTCAACATGACCAAGAACCGGCTGATTGACAATACCCGCAAACGAATCGATTTTCGGATCGTAAGACAACGCGACAAATGGCGTATATCCAACAGCCGCAAAAATTAGTGCATGCAAACGCATGCCAAACAGCACGTCTGATTCTTTAATGATGGCCATTTTTTCTTGAATGGTGCTATCGTGTGGCGCGATATGTGCACTGTTTTCCATCATTTCAGCTACTTTTTGAGACGTTTTGAAATCTTGCTTTCCGTGCATGGGAACAAAGACGATTTCTCTTCCTTTCGCAGCGAGTTGATCGAGCCCTCGTGCAATTTCTTGAAAAGCAAATTCATCATTCTCCCAATCACGAACCGAGACCGTTATGATTTTCCCTTGAAAAGCTTGCTGAGAAAGCCAGCTACTCTGAAAACTTCTCGCATCAATTCCCATCACTGGATCTGGGACTAACTGAATCGGTCGGGTAATGCCTATCTTCTTCAACAATTGTTCAGATTGTTGATCCCGGACCGTCAATATCTCTACTGAATTCAAGACATGCTTGACGATCATTTGATTGATCTTACTGTCGATAGGACCCATTCCTTGTGCGTAAACGAATACAGGCTTTTTCAATTGCTGAGCAATTTTCATAACGCCGGCATAGTAAGGAATACTTTTGCGCCCGGTTTTATCTTGCAGAAGACTGCCGCCGCCACTGATCAATCCATCTGAAGACTTGATCGCCGCGCGAACTTCTTTCAAACTCCAACGGTTCACTGCAAGAACGCGATACGTTTCGGCTGTTTTTTCTGGCTTATTGGATAACACAACAATCTCGATATTAGGATGGTACTCTTTTAACGAATGGATAATGGCGTAGAGAATTGCTTCATCTCCCACGTTGTCAAAACCATAATATCCAGATAAAACAACTCTCACGCTTGCCACCTCACTCTTATAATTGTCACTATTTTTTTCCACACATTTTCATATAGCCAAACCAACACAAGTCCGATTATAAATCCGAACACTATACTATAACCACTTCTAAGTAATGAAATCAATAGTGGTATATGAAGATGAGTAAATGTATTCACTAACGATAAGAAGCCTATAACTCCTGGAATGAGCAAGAAGTAATACCCTTTTGGATATGATTTGGCTATGTGAAGCGCCAAGACAAAGAATGGGAATCCAATAAGAAACTCTTTTGTTCTCGGTCTGACGTATAAAATTTGTTCTAATAATGCACGAATTTGAAGTTCAATTTCTGGAGCCTGTCCCTCGTTACCGGTCCGACTAAAATAGTATAAAGCGATGATACTAACTATCGCAACAACTATAATATGCCAATAAATGACACTAGCTTTTAATATAGACTCAATTAGAGTACGCCAATAACCCACCTCGGTTTTTGATAGTAAGTTAATATTCATCCAAATTGCATAAGCTGCAACAAAAATAATTGGTACGATATAAATTAATGATACCCCTCTAAACAAATCTATTCCAAGTATATATTGATTGCCGCTTAACAAAACGACAATCAACCAAATACCAATCGCAGATATACCGACTGCTTTTGCATAAGATTTTACCAAATAGCCTTTTTTCTCTGGCTCTTTTTTCAATAATACCGCCCAGATAGGCGCTGCAAGAGCAACAGCTAATGCTAGTGCTTTTAAAATAATGCTTTGTTGAAGAACCAAATACAACAGAGCAAGCAAGGCAACTCCGCTTAACGCCAAGAGCGTTAGTTTTTTGTTTTGGAAGATTGATTGAGCTACTAATGTCAAAAACGCTATTACACCAAGCAATGCCATCGCGGTTTGCCATAATGGAACGCTATAAGCTTCAAATGTCCGTGAATCTCCACGCGCAAAGCTCGCTGGCAAATCTAGGTCTATTTCTGCTTGTAAGTTTTGCAATACCGGCAATGCTTGTTCGTATTTCTTCTGATCTAAGTTTAGAAAAAACGCACGCAAATTACGCTCTTTTGCAGCGCGCACAACTTTTTGTGCGCTTTCTGTAATATTGTCTTCTGTAACACCAAGACTGTGAAGGCGTACGAGATTTAAATCATTCAAATAGGCCAGTTGATTGAGTCCATCTAAAGGATTAAATTCAATGCTTATTAACTCATAGCCAGCTGAATTTATTTGTTCGCCAAATTTTTTCAACCCAACTGGATCCGAAGAAAACGGAACTTCTTTACCACTGAATAATACTTTGTCGACACCATCTTGCTTTATAGCGAGTAAATCGTCTTTTACTCGTTCAAGTTGAGCTTCCTCAGTATAATTGCCGATCCGCGGAATTACCATCATCTCAGTATCTAAAACAGCTTTAATCACTTCTCGATCATAAGAGATCGGAGTTGACAGGATTGTATCGGCACTCCCCGGAATAAACAAATATTCATCGTCATTTAAGGTAAAGGTATGTTGTTCTTCAAAATAGCCTTCTATAACTTTTTCAAAATCATACGAATCGTTTGAATGAATAAATAAACCAGGCTTGGTAAAAGGTTCTTCTAATCGATCTTGTTGCGTCAGCAGAAGATATTCCTGCATACGAGAAGAACTTACTGCTGTAATCAGTCTTTTTCGTTCAAGAGAACTGACCGTATCTGGTTCTAAGCTGATACTTTGAACACCTGCGTTTTTAAAGTCCGCTAAAATTTCATCAAATGTAAGCTCTGGATCTTCAATCATCCAATTTGATGTGGTTTTATATGGAACGATGGTTTCGATGCTTTTATTTGCTTCTTCTATTTGTAAACGTTGAACAACTGTTGGAATGGTCAATAGCAATGCGGCCAGGAGGATTCCGATTAATACTTTTTTCACGTAAGTACACACCCTTAACTTTTCTTGGATTGGCCTGGATTGCAGGCGCTATTTCTTGGTGATGAATTTGTTGATGACAGGAATGCGTTGCAATACGCTTTGGTCTATCGCTTTTGTTACTAGCAACAAACTAAAGTAAATCAGTCCGCCAATTGCGACTGCTGCTCCCACATACAATAAAGCTGCCATTCTGGACAACTCTTCAAAATCCAATAGGTAACTTGGCAGCCAAATAACTACCCCCATGACAAGTGAAGCAAAAACGATGGTACCGGTCTTTTTCGGAAAAAAGCTAAATCCAGTATATTTCCGGATCGCTACGGCATTAAGTACGAAAAGAATCAAGTAAATAGCTGCGGTCGAAATAGCAGCGCCAACTAATCCGTATAAATTGACTAAGGTCAAATTCAAAAACAATTTAATCCCTACACCCACAATAATAATCCACGCACCAAGACGCGCTTTGTTGATTCCTTGTAAAACGCCCGTCCCTAGTACAGTTAATGACGTAAACAACGAACTAAACGACACGATTGCGAGCACTGTACTGCCTTGTAAATCTGTGAACAAGCCTAAATTTATCGGCAACGTCAAAACGACAAGTCCTACTGCAGCCGGAACGGATAATAAATATGTGAGAAAAAATGTATTGTTGATCAGCTTGGCTGAGCCGATTTTGTCATTTTGTGTTAGTTTTGCAGAAATTGACGGAATAAGGGGCAAAATAACCGAACTCGCAAAAACCGTTACGATTTGAACAAGCGCCAAGCCTCTTCCGTATATTCCGTAAAGAGAATTGATATCTTCCGTCGCTTCACCGTGCATCTTTAATGCTGTCGGAATGGTTACGGAATCGATTAAATTCAACAAAGCCATGGTGATGGCACCAATTGCAATGGGAATCGAGATTTTTAAAATCGTTTTAAAGGTTGAACGAAAATGGACTAATTTAAAAGGCAAACTTTTCGCTACTTTAACCGATGAACGATTGTACAAAATGCGCAAGTAAACAAAAGAACCCAACGCACCGATAATTGAACCAATCATAATGCCACCTGCTACTTGTTCATCGCTGTACAGACGCTCTACCATAAAAATAGCGACAAGAAGGATCAAGCCAACACGGATAAATTGTTCAATTACTTGCGACACAGCAGTTGGTGTCATATTTTGATGTCCTTGGAAATATCCTCTATACACTGCCATATAAGGGGCAACGAGTAATGTACACGACACAACGATGAGCGAAAGACGGGTCGTTTGGCCACCTAACACTGCTGCGATTTGATGAGAAAATCCGTAAAGAATAGAAAAACTGGTTATGCCAAAGAGTAAAGCTAAAATACCCGAAGTGAAAAAGATGTTTTTGACTTGTTGCTCATCCTTTTTCGCACGTGCTTCTGAAATGAGTTTTGAAATGGCGATGGGAATTCCGGCAACCGACAACGTTAAAGCGACCATATAAACCGGGTAGACGAGTGTGAAAATACCGAGCACTTCATCTCCCGCTATATTTTGAAGCGGAATCCGGAACAAACTGCCAAGTATTTTTGATAGCAACGCTGCAATTGATAAGATTAACGTACTTTTAACTAACGTGTTTTTCATCCTTTACGTAGAGCCTTTCGTCCAATCACAGTCGCTGCGAATTTTGGTAATACGAGCATACGCTTCCACCGAGAAGGTTGTTTTACCAAACGGTAAAACCATTCAAGGTTCATTTTTTGCCACATTTCGGGTGCGCGTTTGACCGAACCGGAAAAGACATCAAAACTTCCACCAATGCCGATAAACACACCTTTATCAAATTGATCGATATTCGCACCAATCCACTGTTCTTGTCTTGGGAATCCAAGTGCTACAAAAACAAAGTCAGGTGCTGTGTTTTTAATTTGTTGCGGTAATTTGTAGTCGTTCCAATCAAAAAAACCATTGTGGCTACCCACAACTTTGATGTTGGGATAGTCTTGGTTTGCTTTTTGAACCGTAGCTTGCAACACTTCTTCAGCTGCACCTAGAAAAAAGACGCTCGAGTGGTTTTTGTTTGCTGTTTCCAGCAAATCCAGCATAATGTCATACCCACTTACACGTTCTGGCAGTGGTTCACCCACAATTGCAGCAGCTTTGACGATGCCAATCCCGTCTGCTGTAATGTATGTAGCTTTTGCTAATGTTTGCTTATATGCTTCGTCATTCAACGAATGCATGACGATTTCAGGGTTGGCTGTCACTACAAATGCTTTTTCTTGCTTTGCCACATGTGTTTCTAGTGTTGCGATAAAGTCTTTTTGGGTTGTGTGAATAAACGGCACTCCCAATATATCAACGAATTTTAAAGTCATTATTAATCTCCTCTTCAGGGCAAAATATCTTAGGCTAGTATAACATAAAGAAGAACCCCATGTTCAAGCTATAATGGCTTGAATACGGGGTTCTTCTATTAAAAATTTGTAAATTATATTACTGTGCGACAGGCATCATCTTGATGTAATTGCCATGAACATAAGCCTTTGTATACGCTTTGTCTTCTGAAGCGACTTCATACCATAACGAACCTGAAGCGGCTGTTGTTTCTGTGCGAATCACAACTGGTACTTCTGACGTATCCAATTTGTAAAGCGGTGAAAATGTTGTACTTGGATCTTTTCTGAAGTTCAACGGACTTGTTGTTGTGTAACCTAACTTGTGTTGGTTAACATCTTTACTTCCTAGATACTGATCTGTACGGAACATATGCCCCGCAATTTTCTCTCCCCAGAATGCATCTGATGCATAACGAACATTCATGCCAATTCCTTTGTTTCCAAGAATCGATCCGTTGTAGTAGCTGCCTGTTGGTGATTGGTAACTTGTGTTGATTCGTTTAGCCGCATCTTCAATCGATTCTCTAAATGTAGCGTAAGAATAGGCTCCGTTGTATGCATTGCCATCTGCTGCTCCGTACCCAAACAGGTTGTTTTTATCTTGTGCGATTTTACTTGTTCCCCACTGGCTTTCGTGAATCGCGTGAGACATTAAATAAAGTGCGTTAACTTTATGCGTTGCTTCCATTTCCTTAAAGAATTTCCCAGCGCCGACAAGCGGACTTTCTGTCCATTTCTTATCGTATTGGACTTTATTGTAATAAGGGAATTGATCTTTCAAGTATTTGTCCAAATCTTCTGCTGTATAGTTTGTTGCGGTATGAAGCGGCAACACATTGAAGTATTGATAGCTTTCCGTTACTTTCGCGCCGGACGCGTTTGTAAACTTTGCTCCGTCCCAGCTATAGTATTTCATGCCGCTGACGAATTCTTTTGGTGCTTTTCCAATAACGCCTGTCGAAGCATAGCTTCCAGTCGAGTGATTGAAAATCTTGTGGACCAAGCTGCTACCAGACACTTCATAATACGACTGCCCTTTTAGCATTTCTTGCGGGATCACACGAACCACTTTTGAACTTACATAACCGACTTTGCCAGCCAACTCTATTTTAACTGTTGTCGCTGTAGAATCTAAAAATTTCATTTCAGTGTTTGAAGGTACATACGGACGGAATGTGCTCGTGCTTGCTTTCAAGCTGTCCGTTGGATAAATTTCCGTAAATGCGTTTGTTGTAACAATTCCTTGTTTCATCCAAAGAATTTGGTTGCTGCGCTCAACTACTTGAGCTTTAGACGTTTTTTGTGCATATTCTTTTGCTGCTGCAAAATCATCAAATTGCTTTAATACAGTCGTTTTATCTTCTGTAATTGAAGACACTTGAAACTCTAAATTTTTGGGCGGGACAAGTTGCGCTTTTGCTCTTAACATAACGACAGCCACCATCCATCTAGTTGAACCATCTTTTGGTTTAAATGTTTTGTCGTGATTTCCTGTAATAATCCCTAAATGCGAAAGGATGCGAACATCGTCTTTGTGATCATCTCTAATCGTAGCACCATCAGTAAAATCCAATGCTTTTGTTTCAGTAATATCGATAACGACACCTTTTGCTTTTAATGCACGAGCAACCATTGTCGACATTTGCTCACGATTGATCAACTCATTAGGTCTGAACGTATTATCATCATACCCTTTAATAATTCCAGCGTTTACAGCCGCTGCAACTGAATCGTAATACCAAGCCTCTAATGATACATCTTTAAAGCTTACCGCAATTTCTGTTGAAGCTGCGACAAATCCTGCGTTTTCCATAGAAGCGCTTTTTGTTACTGGGCCAAGTTCAAATGAATTCACGACCATTTTCGCGAACTCTGCACGTGTTACTTGTTGATTGGGACGAATTGTTCCGTCTTTGTATCCGACAATAACCCCTAATTTTATTAACTCTCTCATCTCTGCTTCATATGCATGACCTGTTAGATCATCTGCTGCTTTTGCCGTTTCTTGTGTAAAAGCCGATAAAGCTAGCAGTATTGCCAAAAAGCCCAGTAATAGTTTCTTCATATCCTCTTTTTTCCTCCTTTTGTTATTAAAAACAATATTCACCAATTTATCGAGATTTTTTGTTTAAAATCTCATAAACGTATTAACAAGATAAACCATTCCCGAAGGTTTCACTACCCTTCTTATTATCTATATTTACCATTTTTACATGGTTAAATAATTACTAGACAATTTTGAGTGTACCATTAATGCTGGTGTATTAGTAAAGACATTTTTGTATTATTTTTAATTTATTTTGTTTGATTATTTGATTCATGAGATTTAGATACTACTTTAATAGTTATAAAGTACTGGGTCGAAACATACCGAACAAAAATAATCTTTTTAAACCATACTTTATTCTTATTTATTAAAAAAACCCATTAATTTGAATAAATATCTGCTATTATCACTATCAGATAGAAATTAATAGGAGGAAATGACAATTTTATGAAAAAAGTATTCTCGAAAATTGCCCTGTTTCTTGTTGCTGCTGTTTTTGTGATTTCAAGTTTTGGTGTACAACCGGTTTCTGCTGCAAGTAATCCATTTAAGGATGTTTCATCATCAGATGAAGAGATTTTGTATTTATGGAACAAAGGTTTGATAAATGGTGTTGATAAAAATTCGTTTGGACCATCTCAGTCAGTCACGCGCGAACAGGCTGCTACATTGATTGGTCGAGCATTAGGCCTAAACGGCACATTGCGTAAAACATCGTTCCCTGATGTTGATCCAAAACGTTATAGTTCAGGTTATATTCAATCAGCTTACGAAAAAGGCATTATTACAGGAAATTCTAATGGTACTTTCCGTCCTCAAGATACAATGACTCGTGGAGAAATGGCTTACTTACTAAGTCGTGCTTTTAAATATTCAAATACGGGCAACGTTTTCTTTACAGACATTCAAGTAGATACAAGCTCAACTAGTCTCTACACTGCAGTTAGTAAACTAGCTACTGCTGGTATTTCAAACGGTACTGGTACTGGAACGTACTCACCGAGCAACAAACTAATCCGTGAAGAGTTTGCTATTTTCTTAGCTCGCGCATTAAACTCAAGCTACCGAGTAACTTATAAAAACGTCACAATTGATAATTTACGTGTCACAGTAAACAGCTTAAACATTCGTACTGGCCCAAGCACAGGTTACTACGCGCTTGGCAAACTAAACTCAGGTGACGCATTCGCAGTTTATGGTTATAAAGGTGAATGGGCATATGGGAAAAGCGGCAGCTACACAGGCTATGTTCACTCTGATTATTTAGCAGAAGCTGTACCAGCTACTGCTAGCAGTCGTTATATCACACTTGATCCTGGCCACGGTGGTCACGACGGTGGTGCTACAGCAAACGGGTTATTAGAAAAAGATATTAACCTTGACGTTGCAAAACGTGTCGAAGCAAAATTAAAAGCAAAAGGCATTAAAGTTTATATGACAAGAACAACGGATGTATTCCATTCATTGGGTGCTCGTGTTGATAAAGGTGTGGCTAGTGGATCAGATACATTCCTTAGTATTCACACGAATTCAGCTGGAGCGCACGGCGCAAGCGGTTCTGAAACGTACTATTCTGCTTCAGTAGGAAGCGATAGCAAGGAATTAGCAACGTTTGTTCAAAACAGACTTTACAAAGCAATGGACCATCCGAATCGCGGCGTTAAAAACTACGGTTTCCAAGTGCTTCGCACGAATCCACTTCCAGCTGCGTTAGTAGAATTAGGATTTATTACGAACACTTATGATGCTTCGAAATTAGGTTCTAGCACGTACAAAGATCGTGCTGCTACAGCGATTGCTGCAGGAATCGAAGATTATTACAACTGGAAAGCAAAAAATTAATTTTAAAAACGGACTTTTAAGTCCGTTTTTTTGTTGTATACTACATGAAAGTGTAATCTTTCAGGAGGGATTCTATTGAAAAAATTATCAATTTTGGCACTCTCTGTGCTACTTATCAGTGGATGGGCCAGTAGCAATGCCTCCGCTGAAGCCAATGACGCTTCAGATCGCGTGATTATTTCATTTAAAGAAGACATTGACTATGACTTGCTCGAAGAAATGGGCGCAGAAATTCACGAGGAATTTGATGCTATTTCAGCCGTATCCGTTACCTTGCCAACCGAGCAATTGGTTCAAACCGCAAGCAACGATTCTTCTATTGAATACGTAGAAGAAAATTCAATTGTTACCGCAGCTGGTCAAACAACTACTTGGGGTTACCGGGCAGTTAAAGCGAATACCGCAACTAGTCTTGGCTACACAGGCAAAGGCGTAAAAATCGCCATCATCGATTCAGGTATTAATTCCAAGCATCCAGACTTGAAAGTCGCAGGTGGCGTTTCCAAAGTTGAAAATTCAAGTGCGTTTACAGACGGAAACGGACACGGCACTCATGTTGCTGGCGTAATTGGCGCACAAAACAATTCCATCGGTACAGTTGGTGTTGCACCGGATTCATTGATATACTCCGTTAAAGTTTTGTCAGCTAATGGTGTTGGCACTTTAGAGGGTGTTGTGGCCGGTATTCAATGGGCCATTGACCAAAAAGTCGACATTATCAATATGAGTTTGACGACAATAAACGAAGACCAAGCTTTACGAGATATTACCCAAAAAGCATATGACGCTGGCATTGTGGTCATTGCCGCTTCTGGAAACGAACGAGAAAAAGGATTGTATAAAGACGTTCTTTACCCAGCACGCTTTTCTTCTGTTATCGCTGTTGGATCTGTATCCAAGCTCAACAAACTGTCTTACTTCTCAAATTACGGTGCTTCACAAGAACTCGTGGCACCTGGCGAAGGCATTTTAAGCAGTTTTACAGACTCTAAAACAACTTCTAACGAAGATTACGCGGTTTCTGAAGGAACCTCTGTCGCTTCTCCTTTTGTTGCCGGTACGTTCGCG
Organism: Planococcus donghaensis; assembly: GCF_001687665.2. Classification (NCBI taxonomy): domain Bacteria; kingdom Bacillati; phylum Bacillota; class Bacilli; order Caryophanales; family Caryophanaceae; genus Planococcus; species Planococcus donghaensis. The sequence goes on from NZ_CP016543.2 coordinate 2,608,310, forward strand.
CAATATATGGAAGCTTATCCGCATCTCTCGAATAAACAATTACGCGAAACGGTGAAACGAGCAGCAGTCGATCTCGGCGTCAAAGGTCGTGACAATACGTACGGCAATGGCCTAGTACAATCACTCCAGACCAAAGCAGCATTGTTCCCAGATTTAAAAAATGACGTATGGTACACGTTACCGATTCAAAAGAACTTTGAACGCGGCATTATTACTGGACTCACTGACGGCACATACCGTCCTGATGCAACTATTACACGTGCCGAAGCCATTACGATGATTGGCCGTGCATTAAAGTTGAATAAAACCAATACCAATCACCATTTTAGTGACGTACCAAAAGACTCTTTTGCAGCTGGCTATATCAATAGCGCATATGAGTTAGGCTATATTAAAGGAGTTAACGCCAGCGAATTCCGACCAAACGATCCTATTAAACGTGGCGACATGGCAATGATTATGCAATCTGCGTTTAAACTTGCCGGTACTCAACAAGCTGCCTTTAAAGATGTTCCAAAAACTATGTATTATTACGATGCGATTCAAGCCGCTTATTCAACGAAAGTTGTGAAAGGTTACTCGGACAACACATTCCGTCCGAAAAACCCAATCACCCGTGCAGAAAGCGCTGAAATCATTAACAATGTGTTGAAATAGTGATGTAGGCCCAACCGGTTATGCCGGTTGGGTTTTTTTGTGGGGTAGGCGTGGTGAATGTGCTGAGGTGTGAGGGTGGGTGTTTGCTCCGCATTCACGTGCATTTTTTATGTGGATTTACAAGCTTACGTTCTTCTTACGTGAAGTTTCCGGTTTTTTACATGAATTTTTGGTTCTTACATGAACTTTTCACTCTCTTACATGAACTTTTAATCTCTTTACATGAATCCACAAGCTCACGAGTTTCTTACACGAACTTTTTACTTCTTTATATGAACTTTTGGTGCTCTTACCTTAACTTTTCGCGTTCTTATATGAATTCACCCGATTTTGATTTCTTTACATGAATTGTTCGCTTCTTTACATGAACTTTTTATCTCTTTACACGAACTTTTCAATCTCTTACATTAACTTTTGATGCTCTTATGTGAATCCACTCTATTTTGACCTCTTTACATGAACTTTTCGCTTCTTTACCTGAACTTTTTATCTCTTTACATGAACTTTTGATGCTCTTACATGAATCCACAAGCTCATGAGTTTCTTACACGAACTTTTTGCTTCTTTACATGAACTTTTTGTTCTCTTACATGAACTTTTGATGCTTTTACCTTAACTTTTCGCGTTCTTATATGAATTCACCCGATTTTGATTTCTTTACATGAACTTTTCGCTCTCTTACATGAACTTTTTATCTCTTTACATGAACTTTTCAATCTCTTACATGAATTCACCCATTTTGATCTCCTTACCTGAAATTTTCACACGCTCGCCCCGCTCCACCCGCCTCTCAAACCCCACTCTTCTAAACTCCTTCACAGCCTTCTACCCTTTCACAATAACGTGACCAATAAAACAACACTTCGTCTCTCCTAGACACGTTCATGAGCGTTTTAACTACACCCTAACAATAACTACCTAAAAATATTATATATTTACAATATTTCACACATTTTTCCCCATAAAAAAACTGCAAGTCTGCTCGATTAGCTCGAGGAGACTTGCAGTTTTGGATGACATTTATTTGTTTGTAATAGCTCTATGGACAAATGCTGTATATTCTGCACGTTTGGCATTTGCATTCGGCTTAAATGAACCGTCGCTGTGGCCAGTCGCTAAACTGTGTGCAGCAATTGTGTTGATTGAGTTTTCAGCCCAGTGACCTTTAATATCTGTAAACGATGTTGATGGTGTTGATGCTGATAAGGCAAATGCTTTAGTTAGCAATTTGCTGATTTCTGCACGCGTGATGTTTTCATTTGGTGCAAAGTAACCTGGTGAACGTCCGTTAACGATTCCAGCTTTCATGACAGCGTTAATGTTGCCAGCTGCCCAGTGTGATGCGGGTACGTCTTTGAACGCAGAGCTTTTAACCGGAGCTAGTTTTAATGCACGCGCAATGATTGTCGCTGCTTCTGCTCTTGATACATTATCATTTGGCTTGAAAGTGCCATCACCTTTACCGGTGATGATTCCTGCTACGCTTAAGTCTTTAATTTCTGTAGCTGCCCAATATTTTGAAGATACATCGTAATATTGTCCAACTGAAAGAGCTGGTTTCGAGACAGTAGTTGTTTCGTTTTTAACTTCACTAAGTCGACGAGCGCCTGTGTATTTTGGTCCCCAATATGGGTTTGTGTTTAAGTTCGCGATTGTTATCCCGCCGCTAGTTGCAGAAATGAAATCGCCGTTACCTATGTAAATTCCAGCGTGTGAAATTCCAGGCTTGTACGTATTTGAAAAGAAAACCATATCGCCTTCTTTTAAATTGCTTTTGCTAACTGCTGTTCCATTGTTGTACTGCTCAACAGAAGTACGTGGAATCGAAATATCAAATTCGTTAAAAACATATCGTAAGTATCCAGAACAATCAAATCCTGAAGGAGTTGTTCCTCCAAATTTGTATGGTGTTCCTAAAAATTTCTTAGCGTATGTAGTTAATTCGTTTGGTGTAGCTGCACTGGCCTGTGTCGTGTTGAATGGGCTAACTGATATTAATAAAATAGCAATTATCATGAGTATTAGACGTTTCTTCACTTGGCACCTCTTTAGTTGAATTTCGGGATGGTGATCAGGCATCAACCGTTAATTACTTATTTAATATATTTTTGATTGTAACAGTGAAAACTCGAAATCGAGGTTACATTTATGTTACAAATGTGTAACAAAGCATATTTTTATGTTTAATTTTAGGAAAAAAAGGGGATACAGTACTTAAAAATTTTCCAAGCTGCGATGTTCCCACCTAACTTTTTTTATGAAAAATTACACGTATTACACCAAAAAAAAGACCCTTTTGCGCGTGCGCAAAAAGGTCTTCTGATGGGATTATTTGTGGCGGGTTTCGCCTTCACCCCAACATTCCGTGTTTTTCAAACCGGGGATGTTTTTCGCAAAGAACTCTGGGTTTTTCCCAGCTTTGCGCTGGCTTGTGTAATCTTCCAGTACTTTAAAGGCTGTTTTCCCGAGTAACGCAATAACGACTAAGTTAAGAACAGCCATAAAGCCCATAAACAGATCGGCCATATTCCAAACCAATTGAACTTGAGCAAGTGCACCAAACATAACCATGGCTAGTACGCCAAAACGGTAAGCCGTTAACCAAGCACTATGAGCGTTAATAAATTCGATGTTCGTTTCACCGTAATAATAGTTACCGATGATCGAACTAAAGGCAAAGAACAAAATAGCAATTGCTAAAAAGTACGGTGCCCAGCTGCCCAGGTGAACATTCAACGAATCTTGCGTCAGCAAAATTCCAATTTGTTCACTCGTCGTATACAGACCTGCCAAAATGATAATAAAAGCAGTTGCCGAACAAATCACAATTGTGTCAAAGAATACGCCTAAACTTTGCACAAGGCCTTGTTTTGCAGGATGCGATACGTTAGCAGATGCTGCAGCATTCGGTACAGAACCCATACCCGCTTCGTTTGAGAACAATCCTCGACGAACACCTTGCATAATGGCAGCACCAATACCTCCACCGATTGCTTCTTCTAAACCGAAAGCACTTTTCACAATAAGTGTGAACACGGCTGGAATTTCCGTAATATTCATGATGATGATGTAAATCGCTACGATGATGTAAATTGTGGCCATAACCGGCACGACTACTTGCGTTACTCTAGCAATTCGTTTAACGCCACCGAAAATAACGATTGCCGTTAATAATACAAGCCCTAATCCAATTGTCCAATCTGGAATATTAAAGACGTCCTCAAATGATTGAGCAATCGTGTTTGATTGAACCGAGTTAAAGATAAAACCAAATGCCAGTGTTAACAAAATAGCAAAGACAATTCCGAGTTTGCGGTTGCCGAGTGCTTTTTCCATGTAATAAGCAGGACCACCACGGAATTGTTCGCCGTCGCGGATTTTGTAAACTTGAGCTAATGTACTTTCAACAAAAGCGGTAGCCATCCCGATAATCGCGACCATCCACATCCAAAAAACCGCTCCCGGTCCACCAATGGCAATGGCTAAAGCAACACCTGTGATATTGCCTGTTCCTACGCGTGAAGCAGTAGAAATTGTGAAAGCTTGGAATGCTGAGATCCCGCTATCCCCATCTTTTTTCTCCATGATTACACGGAACATCTCACCAAACAAACGAACTTGAACGAATTTAGTGCGAACCGTAAAGTAAAGGCCAAGGCCCATAAGAAGTGCAATTAATATGTATGTCCAAAGCAACGTATTGGCGTTATCAACGAACCATGTGATTCCATTTAAAATAGCATCCATTTTTCTTTCTCTCCCTTTCAATTAACTCGTAATCAATACCCTTTTTTAAAGGGGGAAAAACGTTCTTTTCCAATTCCTATAAAAATGAGACCCTCTTGTAAAAGAGGGTCTCGGATGTCGGCTCTGTTATTTTATCATGTGTTTTTATACCTTTAGAATTTTTAGTGTTTTAAGATATTTTTAGTTAAGTAGCTTTTAACGTATTGGCTAACACACGGGCACCGATATCAAGCGCTTTGTGGTTAAAGTTCATATATGGATGATGAAGTCCTGGTGTCAAGTCTGCTCCGATGCCAATCATTGCCGCGTGCAATGCAGGTTTTTTGATCGTATAAAAATGAAAATCGTCAGCACCTGTCGTATGAACCGGCGCAGCTGTTGCAGCGTCTCCTAGTGTTTCTCGAATTGCGGCGTCCGCAATTTGCATCGCGGTTTCCGACACTTCAGCAGCAGGTGTGTAATCGGTCCATTCGAATGTGATTTCGACACTATGTAGTTTTGCAATACTTGCTAATCCTTCCCCAATTCTTTGCTGAAGTTCTTTCATCAAGTCGTTTGACTGTGAACGGACATCCATCGCAAAGTTGGCACTTCCCGGAATGATGTTCAAGCTATCACCACCTGTTTGAATGTGTGTTAGCTTTGCCGAATACGATTCAAACGGAGAAAAGTAAATCGACTTGACGAATTGATGGATGGCCGCAATGACATCAATAGCATTTTTGCCTTGATGCGGACGTGCTCCGTGCGCATCGACTCCCGTAATTTTTCCTCTTAAGAAAATTCCCGAGCCGTGATGCAAGGCTGGCGTTACTTGCCCAAACGGTAATTCTTCAATGGGACGCAAATGGACGCCGTATAAATGCGACACGTCGTCAATTGCCCCACGCTCAATCATCGAAAGCGATCCATTCCCCACCTCTTCTGCTGGTTGGAAAATAAAACGCACACGTTTCGTTAGTGTTTCATCTTTCAAATACAGCAACGCACCAAGTACCATCGACATATTGGCATCGTGTCCACAGGAATGGTTGGCTTGTAGCTTGCCATCAACTTCTTGCCACAGGGCATCAATATCCGCACGCACCGCAACTACGTCCGATCCTTGACCAATCTCAGCAATCAACCCGGTCACATCTGCAAACGTATGATGTTTTACACCTAGTTCCGTCATAATGGCCGCAAGTTTTTTTGTGGTTTCAACTTCTTTCCAGCTCACTTCTGGATGTGTATGAAAATGGGTAAAATACTCAAGTATTTGCTGTTCGATGTTCATAGGCTGGTCTCCTTTGGTTTAATGATTATCCTTTAATAGTTTGATTGTACAGGAGTGGTGTGCAGAATAAAATGGGGTGAGTTTGAGTGGTTGCACTTTCAAGAGCTAATTTCCTGATTGTCTAAGCAGTTGGTTTTATTTGTGAAATGATTGCTGCATGTATTTGCGATACTTTCTTCCTCCAACTGGCTGGCAATTGTTGTTGAGCAGAAATCGTTTGGCCGTGTCTAAGTTTTTAAGTCCGATAAAATCACGGCACTCAGCTGTATTGATGGTGGGTTTTATTAGCATAAACCATTCGTACAGTGTATGGATGTGAGCATCCTTACTAATAAGTCGGCACATTTCGCATTCCCAAGCGACTTTGGTTGTCGTCATTTTTCCGAAATGGCAACGTGGACAAAAAACGCCCCCTTCGATTTCGGATGGTTCAATTTGAAATTTTGGAGCGAGCGGAAAGGGTTGATAGTTTTGATGAGCCGCGAGAAATGCGTGGCCCAGCTGGTAAAGTTCATCCGTAGAAAGAATTGGCTTTGGCATGTGTAAGTTCGACAGATAAAAGTTTAGTTCGCCTACTGCTAAAATGCGCGCGTTTGACGGTGCGTCTTGGACAATTTGTGAAGGATGGGCAATGACAATTAGGCTAGAAATCGGCAAATTACAGCCAAGAGTTTTTAAAAACTTGCCCATTCGGATCGCTGTTTCATTCATTTGCGTGACGGGACTTTTGTAGCTCTTTATTTCGCCATCGGCCAAAATCGAATAGAGTGCGCTCGGGTTTTGTTTGAATTGCAGTTTCCCCGTAATGTTTTTGACTTCAAGTAAAATCACGCAGCTTTGCGTAATCAAAACGGTATCGACTTGAATTTTGTATGGTGCCGGCAATGAAAAATCTTGGATAAGTTGATAGGCATAAGGTGGATCAAAAAAATCGAGCGCTTCGTCCAAACGCTCTTCCCCAGCAAAACCTGCTCTTGCATTATTGAGACTGTTTTTGATGGCGGCACGTTTTGGGTGAGTTGGTGAAATTCTTTTTAATAACGCTTCGTAGCCTGCAATTTTTATTGGCTTTTCTCGGTATTTGATAATCATAAACTCCCTCCTTTTTTATTAGTTTAGCAGGGTTTTCGGATTTTTACCATTTATATCCAAATATGATTTTTGAAGAGGCTATATGGGGCAAATATGAGATTTGGAGGGGGTGTGTGGGTATTTCTATATGAAGTTTCTATTACCCGAACTTTCGAGCTCTTTACCTGAACTTTTTTCACTCTTACATGAACTTTTCACTTCTTTACATGAATCCACGCTTTTACATGAACTTTTCCTCTCCTTACCCGAACTTTTGAGCTCTTTACATGAACTTTTTTCACTCTTACCTGAACTTTTCGCTTCTTTACATGAATCCATGCTTTTACACGAACTCTTCCTCCCCTTACCCGAACTTTCGAGCTCTTTACCTGAACTTTTTCCACTCTTACCTGAACTTTTCACTTCTTTACACGAATCGCACTTTTTACAGCAACTCTTCCTCCCCTTACCCGAACTTTCGAGCTCTTTACCTGAACTTTTTCCACTCTTACACGAACTTTTCACTTCTTTACACGAATCGCTCCTTCCACACAACAATCCTCAAAAAAAAAAAGCCGCCTTAGTGGCGACTTTTTACGGGTATTGAGAGGATCATGTCTTCTAACAGGACCGGCATTTCTTCGAATGTGTTTTTGATGTGTAGACGTTCTGTGCGTTTGTGTGCATCTTTGCCGTAAGGACCGACGTTTAAGACGGGTGCTTTTAGCTCTTTCATTGCTTGGAATGGGATGCTGTACGAATCGCCGTAAACGGGTGTGTTGTTTTCGTACGCGACCCAGCCGTCGCTTTGGTCGTTGTAGCTGACGTAGCTCAAGTCTGAGATGCCGTTGAAGAAATGACCTTGTTTGACTTCGAGGTCGAATTTTTCTTTGGCGTTTGTTGTGACTTGTTCGACGCAGCGTTTGACCAATTCGTTTTCAGATGAATTAACGGACGGGTAATACGGTGGTGCGAACATCAGCACCATTGCCGGCGTTAGTTCTTGGCAGTTAATGAGCAAAATATCTGTAACGTGCATAGATTTTTCACGTATGTCTAAGTCGGGCATCATTAATGTTTCGTGTAACAAGTCTGTGATGTAGTCGTGGCCGAATTTATTGCGCGCGTATTCGATTAGTTTTTCGTAGCGCATGACGTTAATGCCGCCGACAGGTTCGATGTTTTCACGTTCACACATGGCGTGGTAATCGCGTTCGCAATGGGCAGCTGCTTCGATGGCGATGTTCTCGAAAATATCGAATACTTCTCCTGCGTTGCGTTCCATTGTGAAGACGTTGTACATCGCTGACGTGCGATAAGGAGTCTGCGCTGAGTATTCTAATTTCATATCCCGTTGCGTTAACGTTACCGGTAGAGGTGTTGTTTCGCCGTAGACCACTTCTTTAAAGCTGGTGTTCCATTCCATGCGATGTGTTAAGTATGTTGAAATATAACTTGAGGTAATACCTGATAAAGGTTCTCCAACATGGGTTTCTTTTCCATAAAATAAAGCGGAGGGCATAATTTTTCCAATAGATCCCGTATATAAATAATGGGACGTATCTCCAGGTTTCATTCCAAAAACAGGTTCACCGTTTAAAAAGAGAATATATTCTAAGCCGTGCTTACGCTCAAGGTCGAGCAATCTCGAAACACCATAGCGCATGCCTGCTGAGTTTACTTCTTCATCTGGAACTGTAAGGAGCAGTAAATTGATCGGCCAATTTTCAATAGCAGCTTTTTCGATCAATGCCATGTGAAGCGCAAGTCCAGCTTTCATGTCCATCGTGCCGCGGCCGAATAAGTATTCTCCAGAATCAAGATCTTTTAATGTGTCGACATCTAATTCGTCGCGAATAAGTTTAAAGGCTTCGCCTAATTCTACCGGGCTACAAGCTAAAGGTTCCAAGTCGCCATATTCGCCAGTATGAACAGTATCGAAATGACTAAGTAAAACGATGGTATCGACTGCTTCTGGGTGCTTGTAAAGAGCGGTAATGCTTTGGCGTTCCCAATTGACTTCTCCTGCACTAATATAGTCAGGATTTTCCTGAAAATATGGAAGCTCCATTAATTTATCTTTTAGCTTGTAAGCAAATTCCACTTCTCCATCTGTTAAAGTCATACTTTTCCAGCTGACAAGTTCACATAGTAATTGTTGCAGTTTTTCTGGCGTTCCCCATAACGTAGCCACGGCTCTTCACTCCTCTAGTTGCTTAAAGCTATTTATCTATCTACTCTCCATTATAGATACTTGTATCACAAATAAAAAGAGGGCTGCAAAAAAACGGCTCAAGGTGCGAGCCGTTTCTTGCGTTTTTTCAATAAATCTTCAGCTGCACCTGATCCAAATAGCACACCAATGACAATAAGCACCAATCCATATATATGCCCTAACGTGATTTTTTCATTTAACAACACGCTGGCGCCGACTAATGAAAACAAGGTATTTAAGTTCATAAAGATTGCCGCTTTTGTTGGTCCTGCTTGGCCAATTGAGTAATTGTAAAGCATATGACCAACTGCTGTTCCAAGCATCGCGGAAAACACAAACGCAACCCAAAACGAAATAGGTGCCGCAGCGAACGCTTTGATTTCTCCTGGTTCTTGTAGGAGTGAAATGATGAACAATACGAGAGAGCCTGTTATAAACATATACCCTGTTAAGATGCGCGGATCGAGTGTACGCGCTGCATTGGCAATGACAATATAGCTCAATACTTGCGCCAATATGGAGATAAACACAAAAATATCTCCCACGTTTAACCCTGTTGTCGCCCCACTTCCAACCATTACTGTCGCAGCGACTCCTGCAAAGCCCACCACAACGCCGAACCATTGCAACTTAGACGGATAATTGCGCATAATGAGCGACACGAGCACCGCCGTTAACATCGGACCCGTTCCTAAAATTAACCCCGCATTCGAACCTGTCGTAATTGATAAACCATTTGATAAGAAATAATGGTGTGCTACTACATTTAGTAACGAGCCGAGAAAAATAAATTTCCATTCGCTTTTAGCTGGCCAGCGGAACATTTTAAAGCTCGCGAGTATGGCCATTACCGATAATCCCGCTAACAATATACGAAAAGCCGTTAATGTGACAGGCTCGACATAGCCCAACATGTATTTGACGGCCGATAAATTAAAGCCCCACACAATCATGACAGCCGTTAAGATGCCGTAGATTTTCCATTTATTCAATCGCCAAGACCTCTTTTCGACCCTCCAGAGAGAAGTCTTTATTTTATTGTATTGTATCGATACGCTTTTCTGTCGATCAACAAACTAAACGTGATAAAAGCTGCAAGTGACAACAATACTGGCACCGTTACCGTATGTACACCGAACAAATTGCCGTTTTCGATGTTGTAAAAATGAATGACGATATAGCTGAAAATTCCCGTCGCCATAGAAGCCATCGCTCCGTATTTATTGCCCCATTTCCAATACAAACCAAGAACAATCGGCCAAATAAACGCGGCTTCTAACCCGCCAAATGCGAATAAATTCAAGAAAATGAGCAGCTCTGGTGGATTTAAAGCAAGTAAGAAAACAATAATTCCAAGTATGCCTGTTACACCAAACGAAATCTGTTTAATGGTTTTCATCGTGGCATCAGGTTTTATGTAATTCAAGTAAACGTCTTTAACAATCGACGAACTGACAAGTAACAACAGCGAATCGACGGTCGACATAATCGCAGCCATTGGAGCCGCGAGCACGATTCCTGCAACCCACGGCGGCAACGTTTCTAGCGCAATAAGCGGAATGACTTTGTCTCCAATTTCGATTCCTGGCATAACCGGACGGGCAAAAACACCGATCAAATGCATGTTGAGCATAATAAACCCCGTAACAATTGTGCCGATAATTAATGCCCGGTGCATCGAACGCGAGTTTTTATAAGACATGGCGCGCACCGCAATTTGTGGCAAGCCGACAACACCGACTCCCACGAGTATCCAAAATGACGATACGTAAGCGGCCGTCAAATTGCCATCTGCGCCGTATGGCGTAACCAAGTTCGGGTTTTCATTGATCAAATCGTTGACGATATTCGGAATCCCGCCACCCGCGATAATAACCGCGATCAATAGGACAAGGGTTCCGACGAGCATTACCGCCCCTTGCACAGCATCGGTCAAGGCAACGGCTCGGAACCCACCGATCGTGACATACACCAACACGCTAATAGCAAACAAAAACAAAGCCGAGTTATACGACAAGCCGGTTAATGATTCAACAAGTCGTGCGCCGCCAATCCATTGAGCTGCCATAGCAGAAAACAAGAAAACGATAATGCTAAAAGCCGATAACAATACCACAATTGTGCTATTGTAACGCGCTTTTAAAAAATCGATCATCGTTACTGCTTTGTAGCGACGTGCCATAATGGCGTATTTTTTCCCGAGAATCATCAAAACGAAATAACCGGTTACAACTTGCGCCATGGCGAGCAGTACCCAGCCAAAGCCCATCGTATAAGCTGTGCCGGGACCACCAAGAAAACTTGAGGCACTGCCGTATGTCGCAACCATTGTCATCGCGAGAACAAAGCCGCCAAGTTCTCGGCCGCCTAGAAAATAATCACTAATAAAGTTAGAAGACGCTGATAATTTCCGGCTAGACCAATAGCCAATAAAAAAGATAATTACTAAAAAGGCAAGCATCGGGACCAATACTGCGTAATTCATCAAAGCTCCTCCTCTTCATCAAATGGGACTGCCGTGAAAAAGAATTTTACGATGACGATCACCAACACGCAGATCAGTAAAAATCCAACAATACAGCTATAAAAAAACCAATCCGGCAAACCAAAAATATAACTATATTCTTCAACGGGGCGCGAGCCTAAACCGTAAGCAAAACCAAACCACCAAATAAAATTAAATAAGGCTAATCCTACGCCAATCAACGCTTCGCGGTGAGCTATTTTAAAACGCCAATCCGTTTCTTCCATGCCATCCACTCCCGTCCATTTTCTTTTGTTTCATCTATCGTACACTATTGCCCAGTCCAAATTAACCCAGTTGTCTCGCACTTAAATCAGCTAAAAACCCGAAAGCAGCGGCTTTCGGGTTGAGGGTTTGATTAGCGTGCCAGTAAATATTCAACATACGCACGCCAATATGTGTTTTTGGCTACTTCAAAATCAGGTTGGCGAGTCGGGAAAGGCATAAAGACTTTTGGCGGCGCAACAAAATGTTCAAGCTTCTCTTCGTGAATCACGATGGTGCCAGCTTCAGGACCTTCTGCCAGTACTGCTTTCGCACCTTTTTCAAACTCCGCCGTGACTGGTACCGTTTTTGGTCGACCGTCGATGTTCAAGGTATGCGTTTTTCCAACTTCTCCGTCATAATCGAACAGCCATGGTGTCCGAAGAGCAACTGCATCTTCAGCTGTTTCTAATGTAATGGCCGTGTTGACGTTGCTGCCAAAAGGAAATTTGCTTTCAATTGGCAAATTCACAGCAATTCGTATTTCATAATACGCCAGTGGATTGTTTTGTTCATGAGGCTCTAATTGATGATAAGCTTCTAGCCACTTTGACTCTTCAGCAGGCATTTCTGAAACACTTTGAACTGTCCCTTTGGCAATGCCCTCTATGCCTTCTCCTTGAATGTTGACTGGATCTGACGCTTGCACTAACGGCCATTCGTCTTCAAGTACATAGCTAAGGAATATTTTTTCATTCGAATAAATTTCAATGCTCAGTGGTTCGGTTTCTCGGTTGATTTTGGATACCACGCCGTCTACCGGACTGATAAGGGATGGATTTGAAAGACTTTGCGATAGCTGTGCTTCTAACACCGCTAATTGCGTTTCGATCGAAGCGAGTTCTTGTTCCGCTTGAGCGATACCGGCATCGTATGAGCCATCTTGTGGCACTGCGACACCAACTGAAACATTTACATCAAAATCAATGACGTCCTCATCTTCATTTGTTATTTGCGAATTATTAGAAGCATCACGTGAGACCACTCCACCTTGAGCGGCTTTCGCTTGTTGAAGAGACGTCAACGAACTTTGGACTTCGTTGCGCTGACCTTCAAGCGCCGTTTTCTGCGTTTCCCATACGGATCGCTGATCAGCCGTTTCTGCTTCATTTAATACAGCGAGCTCTGATCCAGCCGTTACACTGTCGCCTTCTTGAACCGTCCATTGCTGAAGTGCTTCATGGTCCTGAACATAAATTTCTACCGTTTCTTGTGGTGCCGTTAATGCTTCTTTAAACAAGTCGATGGTGTATGTACCGGTATAAGCTTGTTCATATTCGCTAACATAAACACTTTTTGGCAAAATGCTTTTTTCGCCAAACATTAACAGTCCGTTAGCCGTTAAAAAAGCTACCACCGCGACAGATAACCCAACAAAATAAAATCTATTCAAAGAGACTCCCTCCATCCATAAAACCGCTCAGCATATCATCCGTCGGAATCAAACTAAACGATGCGACAAATAACGCCGCCAACATGTGGAGCATGATCAAGCCAAATAAAATCAGTTTCGGGTTAATCGTTGTAAAACTGCGGATAAATCGGTATTGCACCGCAATGATGAGTGACGTGAAAAGCGTCAATTGATTAAAGAAATAAATCAAAAAATCATGTTCTAAAAAAGTAGCCGCGATTGGACCAAACGAGAAAAGTGAGACGGACATCGTATAGCCGGTCAACGCAAACAATAAAAAAAGCAATCCTTTTTCAATAATTAGCAACGCCACCACGTATAGTTGCATAATGAGTGCGGCACGCCAAGCTATTTTGACAAATTTATTGAACAAAAAAGCCGCTCCATACAGGTGGAAAGCCAAATAAAAACCTGCCCACAGGAGTGTTCCTACAAGTGAGGTCCAGCGAGCTAACGTGTAGGCATCCCACATTCCTGCTGCTAAAATTGGCGTCAATGAATCAGTGTTCATCCCCCAGATTTCGCTCATTGCGAATACCAATAGGCCAATCGCAAAGATCCAGGCAATGCGCTTGTTCACATCACGCATTTCTGTCGTTTTTATATTATGTATAAGTTGTCCTTGTCTCGGGAAAAAGTGCCAGAATTTGAAGTCTGATATCATGCGTTTAGTTCCTTTCAAGGCAATTGACGTTCTGCTTCACTATACTTTACCAAAAAAGTGTCATCTTTGGAACGCATTAGCTGGCACATTCTTCAATATTTCAATCGTTTGAGTCAAAAGGCATAGCAGCCTGGTTGAGGTGTTGTGATGAGGATGATGAATTTTTGTTTTAGTTGAACTTTTTTGGCTTTTACATGGATTTTTCATGTTGTTACATGAATTTTTCTGGCTCTTACATGAATTTTTAACTCTTTTACATGAATCCAAGCTTTTACAGCAACTTTTCCTGCTCTTACATGAACTTTTCAGCTCTTTACCTGAACTTTTCACTTCTTTACCTGAATCCAAGCTCTTACAGCAACTTTTCCTCCTGTTACCCGAACTTTTCAGTTCTTTACCTTAACTTTTTTCACTCTTACCTAAACTTTTCACTTCTTTACATGAATCCAGGCTCTTACAGCAACTTTTCTTGCTGTTACCTGAACTTTTGAGCTCTTTACATGAACTTTTCACGTCTTTACCCGAACTTTTCAGCTTTTTACCTGAATCACCCACCAATCCAAACAAGCTCACATAAATTTTCCACTCCGTAACAGCAACATCCCCTAAAAAATCCAAACAAAAAAGACTACTCACGAGGAGTAGTCTTTTCATCATCGAATTATGATTCGATAATGCGGTATTTCTTATGTGAAATTACGGTCATGTTGGATGCCGCACCAATTTCTTTTGCGTCTTCTGGTGAAATTTCAACAATCACCGAGTTGTCCATAATTTTAAAGATGGTGCCGTTAACATCGACGCCGTTACGAGTGAATGAAATCCATTCGCCTATGTAGCGCGCTGCTACAAATTCTGATACTTCTTTTTCATGGGGTTGGAAAGCCATTAATACCACGCCTCTCTTTTTAAAACGCTATCTGTCTATTATAGCACAAATTGGCTTCTATTTCACCTTTAAAGAAAGGCGGGTTCGCCGCGATTTCATTTCAGTCTTCGATTTCTGTAAATCGACGAACCGCATATAACTCGACTTCATGCTTTGTTCCTGCGAGTTCGATGATTTCGACTGACTTTCCAGGTTTTGGCGAATGAAGCATGAGCCCATTGCCATAATACACCCCAACGTGATGGATTTTCCCTTTGCCTTCATCGTGAGCAAAAAATAATAAATCCCCGATCTGCCAATTCTCAGCATTTTGTGAATCAATCCCGTTTCCTTCTAACACTTGGTCCACCGCATCACGCGAAATAATTACACCATTTGCTTTCATTAAATTATACGTAAGCCCGGAACAATCAAAACCGTAACTCGACATTCCCGCCCATAAATAAGGCAAATCTAAAAATCTCACCCCGTGAGTAGCGATATCTACTCCGCTTCCTTTTGGACGTTGATTATAAGCGCTAACGATTTCCACAGCATCCGTCATCACTAATGCATCCCCATCTGGTGTTTGCAATCGAATAAATTCACCAATCTCTTTCACTGGCAGCATTGTATTAAATGATACGACTTTTAATGGCTTGAAATTTTCTGTCCAAAGCTGGGCTTTGTTTTGCGTTACACGAGCATAGCCAAGTTCGGTTAAGGTTTCGACTTCTTTTAATTGAGTGATAGGCACCCACCCCGGATAGCCGCGTTCGTCTTTTTGACACGGTTGCCATAGGGCGATGATTTTTGCCCAGTCCTCCACTACTTCCTCGATCAATACAGGTTCGCCGTATAGAAGTTGCGTTTGGATTCGGTTGCTATTAACCAAGTCTTGATTGTCTTCCTGATTCATACTTTGGAGCCAGTGATTCAAATTCGGATACTCCGCAATTCCTGCTGCATCGACGGGACGCACTTTTTCTGGGGCGGTCCAAACGGTTGCAACGGGAACACTGCATACCCATGCCGTGGATTCTGTCTGTAACAAACGATTCACTCCGTTTCGGTTTTGTTATTCGACGCCTGGAAGAATGGTTAAGGTTTTAGCATCCGCATCTAGTCTAGCAAGCGCACCCAATGGCACTGAAAAATGCGGTTCACAATGGCCGATTTTAAAGCCTTTTACGACTGGGATGTTCAAATCGCTAAAATAATGGTCGAATACTTGCTCTAATGTCAATGATGGCTTGCGCTTTTTAGGCTCAGCATTTTTGAAATCACCAATAATAATACCTGCAGCTTCATCAAACTTTCGTGCCATGCGCAAGTGGTTGAGAATTTCGTCCACTTCAGCCGGTTCTTCATCCACATCTTCAATCAATAAAATTTTTCCTTTTACACCCAAATCAAACTTCGTGCCAATTGCACTGCGAATCAACGACAGATTGCCTCCGACCAACTCCCCTTGAGCAACTCCCCCCACCATTGTTTCAAGTGGCGATACTTCTTCTGTGTAATGCAATTCAAATGGTCCAAATAATTGGCCAAACATGCGTCTGCTGCGTTCGTGAAATTCCGGTTTTCCTACGTCTGACGCCAACATCGATCCATGGAACGTCACCAAATTTGCGTATTCGCCGATGGCTGTATGTAAAAAGGTAATATCCGAATAGCCCCAAAACACTTTTGGATTTTCTTTGATCATGGCGTAATCGATTTGGTCTGCGTAGCGTGCTGCTCCGTAGCCGCCGCCTGCACAAAAAATGCCAGCCACTTCTTGGTCTTCAAACATAGCATGCAAATCAGCCAAACGTTCTTCATCTGTCCCAGCCAAATAGCCATTTACTTCGGCAACGGATTTACCAAGCTTTACGTTTAAGCCGAGCTCTTCTAAAAACGGCAATGCTTTTTTTAAGTTTTCTTGATTTGGTGGACTGGAAGGTGAAATAATCCCCACCGTATCCCCTTTTTTTAATCGTTTTGGCAAAGTTCTCACACCATCTACTCCTTTACTGATTTTCGTCTTTTTTCATTACTATGACTCAATGTACCAATACCGCCTTCAGAGTTCAATCGAACCGCTGTCTTTAGTTTTCAAAAGGATAAAGAGAGTGCTTTTTTATTTCATTTTTTAGAATTTTTAGTTATTTTGTACGATGTTTATTATAAATCAATCATTTATACTAAAAACAAGTTAGCAACCAGCTTAACTTACCGTAAGATCTTCCAAAAAAATTTTTTATTAAAAGGAGCGGATGAAGATGATGAATTTCGATAAAGTACTAGAACTAGGTTGGGGAGATCTTGCAATCGGAGTCGCTGGCTCTACAGCAGTTATGCTGTTTATCAATTTTTACACTTTGATGTGAGGGGTGACCTATGAATCACGCAGATACGTAAAAGCTCTTTTCTGAATCTATCGGAAAAGGGCTTTTAACATGGATTTTTTCGCATTTAAAAACGCCTCTCCTATTAATCTGGAAAGACGTTTTTATCCATAGGCTGCTATATTCACTTTACAAACCTCCATATAATTGTTCTGATTCGCGCTGCTGTGCTAATAACTCATCAAACATCGCCCGGTCTCCTGAACTTAAAGCTTCATCAATCATACGACTGTAGTTTGCCTGTTCTAGAAAATGAATGGCATCCGTCGCTTCTTTTCTCGTTTGATCGTTTACCTCAATAACTTCTTCTCTTTCTTCCTGCAGTATAGCTTGGAGATGTTTGTGTATATCAGATACGAGCAACAACTGGTATAGAGGCAAGCGAATAAAGCGATTGCCTTTTTGGAAGACGAACACTTCAGAAAGATTCTCTACTTGAAATGTATTGAGGTTGACGATAATTTCTTTACCTTCCACCGGAATAAAGTGGAACAACTCGTCATCTTTCATGATTGAGAAATACTGATAAGCGAACACAAACTTCACCAGATGCCCTTCTTTTTTCGTATAGAACGGCTTCATAAGTTTTACATGCAACATTATAATCACCCCTCTTTTTATTTTCTTAATATTCTAACTACATTAATTATAGCATAAAACCCGCTTTTCGAAAATAGAAACGCATAAGAATTATCTTATATAGTAGACGTTTTAGAAACCATTTCGTCACATTTTTTAACAAAAAAAGTGTTTTTTTATGAAAAAAACTTATATAACTGACGTTTAGCACATCTCAAGAACTAGATAACCAAAACCATAAAAATTTAAACCACTTACCTAATTAAATTAACCTATACATCTCCAAAAGCGAAACATCGCAATAAAACGATTGGTTTTCAACTTATTTCAAAGAACTTAACGTTTTTTCGAATAAAAAAAAGCCCATCAGCTACCTCATACGGCTAGCTCATAAGCTATAGTAAACGGTTACATTATTTTCGTATTCGCATTCGTTGATGGCGGTGCCGTGGAGGAGTAACCATAAAATGCATTTCGTTCGGTTTGATGTAAATGGACACTTTCTCCATAATATATGCTACTAGATTGTGAAACTCTTCGTCTGACATCTCACGTTTATAAAAAACGATTCGATTCATTTTGAAATCAACTTGCACCTGCTCTAAATAATTTGGGAATAGACGTGGGTCTTGAATGCTGTAACAATAACCATCGGATGAAATTTGCCAACCGATCTTACCAAATACTAACTCAGCTCTCGCATAGACTACTTCCCAAGCCCCGACGTCCTTAGGATGCAAAACAGAACGCAAGTCAGGGATTTCTAAAATAAACGAATTGAACAACGATCATTCTCCTATCCAAAACAATATATTTAGGTCTTTATAACTTTAATAATACCATTTAACTTACATAAAACAATATTTCAACAAAAATAATTGCATGGATTTTAATCAGTTTAGCCGCTTACTATTCTTCATCATTTACGGAGCAGTCTGAAAGACGTATAATAGAAGGAAAGTTTTATTTTGGGGCGATGCATATGGCTACGGTTCAATCCCTGGCGAAAAGATTCGAAGATACAATACACAATTATATGGCTGCTATCGACAAATCACTTCTACCGACTCGTGCGTTGGATGAAGAAATGGTTCGAAAAGCAGTCTTTTTAGTGCGACACGATGGGGTTCAAATTCAGTCGTTCAATGAAGAACGATTATTGCTTGAAGCCATCGTAAAAGATGCACATTCTGTTAAGGTGATTCTTAACTTTGACAAGCTAACAGCAATTTGCGCGTGTCCACAAGAACCCACATGTCGTCATCGATTGGCGGTCATTTTCGCACTTTATCAAAAAATTGGTTCTCTTTCAGAATGGGTGACTGCTTGGCGCGAGCCTGAAAACAAGCAACTCGCTTTATTGTCCGAAAAACGCTCTCCTGAGCAGTGGACAAAGCTGATTCGCAGCATATGGCGCGACGCCATTCCTGATTATACGACACGCAATTATTTTTATTATGAACAAATGTTTGAAGGACGTTTGAAAAACGCTTTGTCCTACGTCCCGTTAGAGCGCGAGTGGAAAGTACTTTATCGTACTTATGCTCATTTCATCTCGTTAACCGAAGTTTGGTCGACGTTTATCTCCGGCACTCAAGAAGTGCATCATTCGTTTTTTAAAACATGGTTTGATGATGAATTACATGAATTGCGTGATTTACTTGGACAGTTGCGTGTGCAGCACCGCACATTCGAAGCAGATGCTTTTTTTGAACATTTAAAAGTATTGGTCCGGGAATTTATCGAAGTGAAAGACTCTTCGTTTTCACAACGCTTTTCGCTTTATCAGCTTTTTTGGACCAATTTGTTTACCACAAACAAATTACGCGAAGATGAACTTGTCGCTTTAAAAAATCCGGATGAACGATTAAAAGCCTTTTTTAATATTTTACTGAAAAACGATCTTGATATTAAAAAAATATCACCAAACGAAACACATGACTGGGTGGCTCTTGCTGTTCTTGCTGAAGACGAAAATCACCTGCAAGCATTAACAAATGTGTTGTTGGCGATCAAACCACATGTGAAAACCTTCCTATTTGAAGGGCTGTATACGCAATACCGCCATCAGTATGTTCGAACACTTAGCCGCTTGTTTTCACAAATTGAATTAAGTGAATTGGATTGGGAAGATTTGTTTAAGCAATTTGGCCATTATGGCTTGCCTGCGTATTCGGCTTATTTAATCGAAAAACAAATGTACAAACAATGGGCAGAACTGCATCATCTTCACAATTCTCCTTTGTATTTTGCGGAGGAATGTGGACTTAAAGAAGTACAGAACGAAGCACCGGATTACGTCCTTCCTCTTTTCCATCGATATGCATTATCGTATCTAGAAGAGCGTAACCGTCCAAGCTATAAACAAGCAGTACGCATCTGGAAAAAAATGAAAGCTGCCTGCAAAAAAAGCGGTCAAATGGAGTTTTGGACTGCGTATATTACTGAAATCCGCACACAGAACAAACGTTTACGTGCACTCCAGGAAGAGATCGAGAAAGGAAATCTTATATGAATCAATTCCAAACTGAAGGAAGCCGTCTCTACTATTTAACCATCAATCGTGGAGAACTTTTCCGCATTCAGGCCGCCAATGAAGCTGGCAATCGGATTCCACCAGAAATCTGGAAGTCGTATTTGTATTTTCTGGATAAAGATAGCTTTTACGGCTTGACGGCACAAACTGATGGGTTGGATCTCGTCTTAACGCCAGCGGATTTTGTGCGATTGTTTCAAAACGAACCTCATCACTACGTAACATTTGCTGGGCAACGTGCAGAAGATGAAAGTTGGCTTAAGCTTGCTGAAAAAGTTGCTGACTCGTTAAGTGACCCTGATTTATGGGACCATGTATCGGTTGAAGCAGACAATATTGTGATTAGTGACAAGTATGGAGACAAGGAAATACGAACATTTCTTGCAGATACGATTCACCATCAATTGCGTCAAAAAGGCTTAACAGTTGCTCAACTTCCTTATATTCAAGGCTTTGTGCAACAAGCTGGATGGCAAGGTTTGCCGGATGTCGATGATTATGTGGTTGCCGTGCAATTGAGCGAACCTGATGAAGATGAATTTTGGTCTTTTAAATTCGTTATGCGTTCAAAACGTGGCAGTGTTTATTGGTCTCCTTCTAAACGTCGTGCAAATGAACCGATACCTAAAGCGTTACCAGAGAAATGGCGTTCGTTTGCGTCAGATATTAAAGAGCGCCAAGCGCTAATATTGAGTTTATGTCCTTCTATTGAAAGCTTTGATGAAGATCGTTTTTATCATGTGGAATGGACAGATGCAGAAATTCTTGAATTTTTGCGGAATGACGCCGAAATCTTACAAGCTTTTGGAGTTGAAGTGTCTATCCCTTCATGGTTAAAAGCTGTTCAAGAATCAAAAATTCGGGTTAAAGCCAATGTCAATTCAACGATTAAAAAAGCATCGGTTGTTGGCCTTGACCAAATCATTAATTTTGACTGGCAGTTCTCATTAAATGGTCACGATCTCAGCATGCAAGATTTTCAGCGCTTAGTTTCGGAGAACAAAGAATTTATCCGCATCGGAAACGAATGGGTACGTGTAGATTCAAATTTGCTGATGCAGTTGCGAAAAATGATTGAAGAAGCAGAAGATGCCGATTGGACCATTAAAGATATGTTGTTCCAAAACGTTCCGGAAATCATGCTTGAAGAAACAACTGAGGAAGACGATCCGCTCGTTGAATTCCATTTGAATAGATCACTTAAAACGCTGCTCGACAAACTTCTTGATAAACGTGATTTACCAGAAACAGCGTTGCCAAAAAACTTATTAACTGAGCTCCGGCCTTACCAGAAAATCGGCTTTGATTATTTAGTATTTATGCGCCAAGAAGGGTTTGGGTTGTGTTTAGCAGATGATATGGGTCTTGGAAAAACGGTTCAACTTATTACGTATTTGCTACATGTTCATGGAAAAAATCCTGATCAGCCATCGTTAATTGTTTGTCCAACTTCCGTTCTTGGGAACTGGCAAAAAGAGTTAGAGCGCTTTGCACCTGATTTAAAAGTGGTCACGCATTATGGCAGTGTTCGTCCAAAAGGCGACGATTTCAATGCCTTTTTGGCTGAAGAAAAACCTGATGTTGTGTTATCAACTTATGGCATCGCCTCTTCCGATGGAGAAGAAATGCAAAGTTTGCATTGGTCGAGTATTACACTTGATGAAGCGCAAAACATCAAAAACATGTACACGAAACAATCGCGGACAATTCGTAAATTCAAAGGCGATCACCATATTGCGTTGACAGGCACGCCGATTGAAAACCGTTTGTCTGAATTATGGTCGATATTCGACTTTATCAATAAAGGTTACCTTTATCGCATCAAGCAATTCCAAGAAAATTTCATGATTCCAATCGAACGTGACAATTCTGAAGAGCATAAAGAAAAATTGCGTCAGCGCATTCAGCCATTCTTGCTTCGCCGGACGAAAAAAGATCCCGACTTGCAATTAAACTTGCCTGAAAAACAAGAACAACTGGAATATTGCCCACTGACACCAGAACAAGCCGCTTTATATGAAGGCTTGGTCCAGGATACGGTGCAGAAAATGGAGACGCTCACAGGTTTCGAGAAAAAAGGATTAGTATTGAAAATGCTGAGCAAATTAAAGCAGCTATGTAATCATCCGTCTCTTTACTTAAAAGAGCCGTATACGAACGCCGCTGAAATTCTGCCTCGTTCTCAAAAACTAGAGCGCATTGTGACCTTAGCCGGGGAAATTGCAGAACGCGGGGAACAATGTTTGATATTTACACAATACATCGGTATGGGGCATATCCTACAACAAGCGATAAACGAGTTGTATGGTCATGAAGTGCCATTCTTAACCGGTAGCATGCCAAAACAACAACGTGATTCATTGGTAGCTCAGTTCCAAGCGGGGAAATTCCCGATTTTCATCTTATCTCTAAAAGCAGGCGGTACCGGTCTTAACTTAACGGCTGCTACACATGTTTTACATGCGGATAGATGGTGGAATCCTGCAGTAGAAAACCAGGCAACCGACCGTGCTTACCGTATTGGTCAAACTCAATTTGTTCATGTCCATAAATTTGTGACGATTGGAACGATTGAAGAAAAAATCGATTCTTTACTGGTTCAAAAGCAATCGATGTCCGAAGAATTTATCCAATCTAGCCAATGGATGACCGACCTTTCAGATAATGACTTGAAAGAACTGTTTACTTATTCACTATAACTAGCGTTAAATAATCCGGCCAGGTCCCCACCTGGCCGGATTTCCCCTTTTAGACATGAAACCTTACCCTTTTTGAACAGTACAAAAAATTGTTTTCAATTCACTTAGTTCCCGTTCCGCTTCTGCCAATCGTTGATGCAGCAAAGCGGTTAATTTAATGAGTTGCTCCATATGCACTTCCAGTTGCAGCTGCACATCTTTTGGCATTGCTACGTGCCTCCTTTTATACGTTTACTTGTTCAGTTTCTGGCGGTTGGAAATCGAAGTCTGCATCGTTGTGTGGTGTTTCTTGCTGAGATGTGGTTTCTTCATGTGTTTTTCTTTTATCGAGGAACCGGATTTGGTCGCCGAGCACTTCTGTAACATAAATACGTGTGCCATCTTCTTTGTCATAGGAACGCGATTGCAAACGACCGGTAACCGCTACTAAAGATCCTTTTACACAGTATTTGGAGACATTGTGAGCGGGCCTGCCCCAGGTGGAACAAAGAACGAAATCTGTTTCGGTTTCTCCTTTCTGATTTTTGTAATTTCTAGAAACTGCTACGACGAAGGAAGTATGTATACGTCCTTCATTCATGACTCGCATCGATGGATCTTTTGTTAAGCGACCTACAATTCCAACTTGATTCATTTTCTCACCTCCTTTTGCTTATTTAGAGCATACTAAGAAGATTGAATTCTTTGCAAAACCGAAAAAATAATTTTTCATCGATTTTTTGCTTTCATATTTCATTTTTGAATCTTTCTAAAAGATTTCTTGAGGTTGCTTTTCTTGATTTTGTTCAGTTTTTGCAAAATCTTAGCTCTGAATAAAAATCACTTTTGGCAAAAATCTGTAATTTTAAATTGGCCGTTTTGATTCGTCGATTAAATCTTCTATGTGCTATGCTATACTGAAACAAAGCTAGTATTGGAGGCATCGCCACATGAAAACATTTAAAATGCTATCATTAGGTATTGAAAAAGAAGATCAAGTAACTGACTATCCGGTACATGATGGCATCATTATTAACCAGGAGAATAAAGAACGTTCATGGATTCTTGAAATGCTCGTCGATTTGCCACACCAAGAAACTTTTGATCGCTTAAAAGAAAGCAATGAACTAATCGCAGTACAAGTTGTCATTTCCTATCCTAAAAACGAACCTGCACCTTTTGAAGTTATCGTTAAAGATGTAAAAGTTATGGGTGACCATGTTTCGGTATTGATGAAAGGTACGTTAAAACGGGCTCGCCGAAAATACGCAGAAACGCTTCTTTCTGAACTTTTAGAGGATGGACTCGAAGGACAAGAGTTGCTTGAACGTTTTGAAACAGATATGCGCACTCGTCCAGGACTTCGTAAAGACGAAGCATAATATCATTTAAAATTGCACATATAAAAAAGCTGTTGTTGAAAGTCCTAAAACTTTCAACAACAGCTTTTTCGTAAGTATTTTTTATTCAGAAGCGACTGGTCCTAACGCAAAAAGAATATCACATTCACAAGCAAGCTCTCCGTCTACTGTAGCGATGGCATGACCTTTGCCCATTGACCCACGCAGTTTTGTCAATACAACTTCTAAACGCAACTGATCGCCCGGTACAACTTGTCGCTTAAAGCGACAGTTATCGATTCCTGTAAAGAATGCTAAACGCCCTTTGTTGGCATCTAACTGTAACACAGCCGCTGCACCAACTTGTGCCAATGCTTCAACGATTAACACACCTGGCATAACGGGGTAGCCTGGGAAATGACCATTAAAGAAATCTTCGTTCGCCGAGACATTTTTTAAGCCTACAGCTTTCTTGCCAGCTTCAATTTCTAAAATACGATCTACCATCAAAAATGGGTAGCGATGTGGTAAAATTGCTTGAATTTGTTCAGTTGTCAACAAACGATCCATCTCCTTTTATCCTACATTAACATAATTCACACTACAAACTGCTTGATGCAACGCTTTATTTGCCGCTCATAATATCTAATATGTGCTGCCATGTTTCCCATTTTAGCGCATCGCTAGGACTACCGTCTCCAATTACGCCGTAACCAATCATAACGCCCAAAACAGCTGCTAAGACGATTAAAGCGACCACTATGACGATACGTAGCCAGATTGGAAATAGGCGGATTTGAACCCACCATGTCTTTTTAGAACTTTTTGATTCTGCCACATCTTTTGTAGTTTTTTTTCGAAAAGAAAAGTTTTTCTTCAGTTCAGCCATTCACTTTGTCAACCTTTCCATCTACTGAATTCTCAAATTTCACACGAAATTCAAATCTTTAAACTCTAGTTATTATAACCAGAAAGTGCGATTTTTGCTATCTGTTGTTTGGCCTTGTTTTTTTCGCATGAAAAACATTTTCTTTTGCTTCTAACATTAAACCCGTACCTTGCACAACACATTCCATCGGGTTGTCAGCAATTGAAATTGGAATTTCTAGTTTTTCCGATAAGTATTGATCTAGACCATTTAACATTGCACCTCCACCTGTTAAAACCGCACCACTTTCAATAATATCTGAAGCAAGTTCGGGTGGTGTTTTTTCAAGGACTGCACGGGCAGCTTCTACAATAGCTTCTACGGATTCTCTTATTGCTTCTTCGATTTCAAAAGAACTGAGGGTCAACGTTTTGGGATATCCCGTTAATATATCGCGTCCCCGGACTTCCATCTTTTTTTCTTCAAGATGTTTACCTGCCGTACCCAATTTAATTTTTAATTTTTCTGCAGTTTTTTCACCAATCAATAACTTATGCTGATGTTTCACATATTTCATGATTTGCTGATCAAAGCGATCACCCGCTACTTTAATCGTTTCACTCGACACAATGTCTCCTAATGATAAGACAGCTACATCTGTAGTTCCGCCTCCGATATCTATAACCATGCTAGCATTTGGCTGATAAATATTCAGTCCTGCACCTATTGCAGCTACTTTAGGCTCGACTTCGACATATACTTTTTTAGCTCCTGCTTTTTGTGCAACTTCACGAATGGCATTTTGTTCGATGCTAGTTATGTTTGTTGGACAGCAAATCAAAATACGTGGTTTGGACATAAAACCTTTTAGTTTTAAAATATGCACGAAATGTTTCAACATGGTTTCAGTCACATCAAAATCGTAGATGACTCCGTCTTTTAGCGGACGAATCGATTCAATGTGTTTTGGTGTTCTACCCAGCATTTTACTTGCTTCTTTTCCCACTGCTAGAACTTCTTCAGTTTTTCTATCCCTGGCTACTATAGAGGGTTCGTTTAAAATAATTCCTTTACCTTTAACATATATTAATACATTCGCCGTTCCAAGATCGATTCCAATGTCTTTAGAAAACATTCAGCCCACGCCCCTTTTAAGCCATTTAGTATGCTTTAACAGTTAAGTAAGTCGTTATTTTCTAAGTTGCCGGTACGAAGGCCTCTAATAGGACTCAACACCTTCTCTTAACTGAATATTTTATCATAGTGAGGATTGCATTGACAAAATATCCTCGAATCCTTTTATTCCATTAAAAAAGCTTGCGGAACTGGTAACCAGCCCCGCAAGCTTATAATAAATGGTATTAGACCAATTGCTCGACTTTTACTTCAGCTTGTTCAACAGTTACACGCTCAATATCAGCGCCTAAAGCAGCAAGTTTTGTATGGAAGCCTACATATCCACGATCTAAATGGTAAAGCTCGTTAACTCGTGTGATTCCATCTGCAGCAAGACCCGCAAGAATCAACGCAGCAGCAGCTCGTAAGTCTGTAGCAGCAACTTCAGCCCCTTGTAGTTTCGACGGACCTTCCATAATAACAGAGCGTCCTTCAATTTTTACAGAAGCATTCATACGACGGAATTCTTCTACGTGCATAAAGCGATTTTCAAACACAGTTTCGGTCAATACTCCATTGCCTGTTGCAGTAAGCATTAAAGACATCATTTGTGATTGCATGTCCGTTGGGAAACCTGGGTGTGGCATAGTTTTGATATCAATTGAACGAAGTGGAAGACTAGCACGAATGCGTAATCCTTCTTCAGTTTCCTGAATATCAACACCCATTTCACCCATTTTAGAAATTAGCGCAGTCATGTGTTCAGGTACTGCGTTTTCGATAATTACATCACCTTCAGTGATTGCCGCAGCAACCATAAACGTTCCAGCTTCTACACGATCCGGAATAATATAGTGCGTAGCGCCATGCATTTCTTTTACACCTTCGATGCGCATTGTATCTGTACCTGCACCGATAACGCGACCACCCATTTCATTGATGTAATTCGCGACATCAACAATTTCCGGTTCTTTAGCAGCATTTTCAATAATAGTTGTACCGTCTGCTAAAGCAGCAGCCATCATAATGTTTTCCGTTGCCCCAACACTTGGGAAATCTAAATAGATTTTCGCACCGCGTAAGCGGCCATTTGTTTTAGCTTCAACGAAACCATTACCAAAGGTAATACTCGCGCCCATTGCTTCAAATCCTTTTAAATGTTGATCAATTGGACGTGATCCAATTGCACAACCACCAGGTAAAGCTACACGTGCAAAACCGTTACGTGCAAGAACTGGTCCCATAACTAAAATAGAAGCACGCATTTTACGAACGTATTCAAATTGAGCTTCACTTGATAAAGTTGCTGAAGAATCAATAATCATTTCATTTTTTTCTGGGAAATATTCAACAGCTACGTTCAAGCTTCTCAATACTTCTTGAATTGTATAAACATCTGCTAAATTTGGTACTTCTTTAATAATACTTTTGCCATTTGAAGCTAATAATGCTCCAGCCAATACAGGTAAAACTGCGTTTTTAGCCCCTTCTACCCGTACCTTTCCTTTTAACTTTTGGCCGCCTTTTACGATAATCTGATCCACTAATATGCCCTCCATGTGTTTAATATTCATCTATATATTCCTATTTACGCTTAAAAGTCCAATGTCATTCTTAAGAAACAAAACCTTACTCATATTACCTTCTTTTTTAGTAAAAATCAAGCAAATTTACTCTCATTTTGTGCTAAATTTTAATCAGGACTCCATGTTATTCGAATAGCATGTTGTTTTTGTGTCCGTCAGGGAAGAAAGTCACATTTTATTAACAAGCTATTAAACCTTTTCCCCTCTATATAGCTATTAAACCTTATACACGAAATTATTTCCCCGGAAATAAAAATTTTGCCGTTTTGCCATAGCCATGAGTTTCAAAGACATGGCAAAACGGCAATGCTAAAACAGATAAGGCAATTGCCTTGACCAAGATGAAATATTTAGGAAAAAAGTAGATACCATTGTCCCTATCGAAATGCTGAGAAAAATATATAGAATTTGTGCTTGTAATATATGGTGTTTGTGAATCAATTTCTCAATCATTAAGGCACGCATTGCATAAAAAGCAACCCCGGTAAAGAAAATATGACTAAATATCGATATTAAAGCGTTCTGGCCAATCATGGTTTCCATTTAACTCATCCCCTCACCGCTAAAATTTAATTATTCAAATTAGAAAAAGCGGACAAAAGTCAATTGCCCTTCTGTCCGCTTTTACTTTTTTATTGGTTAGCTTCAGTGCCCAAACATAACGGGCTCTTACGCTTTTCTTACTGTCTAGTTCCAACGGCCAACTCCTCGGGTCATAAGTCAACCCAACTGTGTGGAAAAGAGCGCCACACTGTTGGTCTGTCTTATGCCTGTCGGAGCTGAACGGCCGTTTTCACTTTTCTTGTCTAGCTTCAGTGCCCAGATTCTAGGGTCATAAGCCACTCTGACTGTGCGGCAAAGAACGCCGCTTCGTCAGTGCGTCTTATGCCCGTCGAATCTACACGGGCTCCTACGCTTTTCTTTAAATGTTACCCTCATAAACGTTGATACGATTCATCGCACGCTTTAACGCCAATTCTGCACGTTTAAAGTCGATTTCATCTTTATTTGCCTGTAAGAGTGCTTCTGCACGTTTAGCGGATTCTTGAGCACGTGATAGATCAATGTCTGTCGCGCGTTCAGCCGATTGTGCAAGGATAGTCACTTTTTCAGGGCGGATTTCTAGAAACCCACCATTTACAGCAACTAATTCTGTAGAGTTCTCTTTCTTCAATCGGACTGCACCGATTCCAAGAGGAGCAACTGTTGGAATGTGACCTGGTAAAATACCCATCTCACCTGTTGATGTAACTGCAATAACCATAGATACTTCTGAATCGTATACCGGGCCGTCGGGAGTGACAATATTGACTGTAATGGTCTTCATTTTTTTCCCTCCTGGTCCCTGGTTTTAGACTTCTACGCCCATGCTTTTAGCTTTTGCAATAACTTCTTCAATGCGGCCAACTAAACGGAAAGCATCTTCTGGCAAGTGGTCATATTTCCCATCAAGAATTCCGCGGAATCCTTTGATCGTTTCTTGAACTGGAACATAAGAACCTTTTTGTCCTGTGAACTGTTCAGCAACGTGGAAGTTTTGAGATAAGAAGTTTTGAACACGGCGTGCACGGTTAACCGTCAGCTTGTCTTCATCACTTAACTCATCCATACCAAGGATAGCAAAGATATCTTGTAATTCTCTGTAACGTTGTAAAGTTTCTTGAACTTCACGTGAGATTGCGTAATGTTCTGCACCAACAATTTCAGGTGACAATGCACGAGAAGTTGAAGCTAAAGGATCTACCGCTGGGTAAATACCCATCTCAGAAAGTTTACGCTCAAGGTTAGTTGTTGCATCTAAGTGAGCGAAAGTTGTAGCCGGAGCCGGATCCGTATAGTCATCGGCTGGTACATAAATTGCTTGGATAGATGTTACTGAACCTGCGCTTGTTGTTGTAATACGCTCTTGTAATTGACCCATTTCTGTAGCAAGTGTTGGTTGGTAACCAACTGCTGATGGCATGCGGCCAAGTAATGCCGATACTTCAGATCCTGCTTGTGTGAAACGGAAGATATTGTCGATGAAAAGAAGAACGTCCGCGCCTTGTTCGTCACGGAAGTATTCAGCCATAGTTAAACCAGACAAAGCAACACGCATACGTGCGCCTGGTGGCTCGTTCATTTGACCGAAAACCATTGCCGTTTTCTTAATAACGCCAGAATCGCTCATCTCGTGGAATAAGTCATTTCCTTCACGTGTACGTTCACCAACACCAGCGAATACGGATAAACCACCGTGTTCTTGTGCGATGTTGTTGATCAATTCTTGAATAAGAACTGTTTTACCTACACCGGCACCACCGAAGAGACCGATTTTACCACCTTTAATGTAAGGGGCAAGCAAGTCAACAACTTTAATACCTGTTTCAAGAATTTCAACTTCTGTGGATAAATGCTCGAATGTAGGTGCAGAACGGTGAATCGGGTCACGGCGCTCTGTTAACGGAATTTCTTCCCCTAAATCGATAATTTCACCAAGTACGTTGAATACACGACCTAATGTTACATCTCCAACTGGAACAGAAATTGCTCTGCCCAAGTCAGTTACTACTGAACCACGTTGTAATCCATCAGTAGATTCCATCGCGATTGTACGGACTGAATCGTCACCAAGGTGAAGAGCCACTTCAAGTGTCAAAACAACTTGAGCTTGTCCGGGACGATCAATATTTACAGTTAGGGCATTATAAATAGCTGGAAGTTGGCCGTTAGCAAACTTAACATCTACAACTGGTCCCATAACCTGAAGAACGTGTCCTGTGTTCATGCTGTTCCCTCCTGTCTTACGTTTTTAAAAACTTCTATTTAAAGAAGTTCGCAGTTTTATTATTAGCAGAATATAGTGCCCATCTACATGGGCACCTTTGCATTTCTTATTCTAAAGCAGATGCTCCGCCGACAATCTCAGTGATTTCCTGAGTGATTGCCGCTTGGCGTGCACGGTTGTATTGTAGTGTCAGTCCATTAATCAAATCAGACGCATTATCGGTCGCGCTCTTCATTGCTGTCATGGAAGCAGCATGTTCACTCGCTTTGCCGTCAAGAACAGCCCCAAAGATTAAGCTTTCTGCATATTGAGGAAGAAGAACTTCCAAAATCGCTTCTGCTGAAGGATCAAATTCATAAGATGCAGTTGATCCTGTCGGTTGAATATCCGTCAGCGGCAAGACTTTTTTCTCTGTGACTTCTTGTTGAATTGCTGAAACAAAGTGATTGTAGTACATATAAACTTCGTCATACGTACCATCTGAGAACATACCAACAGCTTTGCGCGTTATTTCTTTAATATCCGCAAACGTCGGATGATCCGGAAGTGCAATTGCACTTTCAAGAATTGTCATTCCTTGTTTTGTAAAGAATTCTTTTCCTTTCCGGCCAACGCTTAGGATAACAAAGTCGTCATTAGACGTGTGTCGTTCACGGATTCTACTCATAACAGTACGAAGAATATTACTGTTGTATCCTCCTACTAAACCACGATCTGATGTAATCACTAAATAAGCGGTTTTCTTTACAGGTCGAGCGACCATCATCGGATTGCTCGTGTCCGAAGACCCGGCTGCGATGGATGCTACTACGTCCTGAATTTTATGCATATATGGAACGAATGCTTTCGCGTTCACTTCCGCACGGCTTAGTTTAGATGCAGAAACCATTTGCATGGCTCTTGTGATCTGACTTGTTTTCTTTGTTGACGTAATTCGGTTTTTTATATCGCGTAATGATGCCACTGGTATTTCACCACCTTATTATTTTTTCTTCGTATTCGAACTCTGTTTTACTCAGATTTAGCAAATGTGCGTTTGAATTCATTAATCGCTGCAGCAAATGCGTCATCAGCAGGTAAGCCTTGAGTTGTGCGAATAGTATCCAAAATTTCTGTGTGGTTTGAATCCAACCAGCTTGTCAATTCAGCTTCAAAGCGAGAAATGTCGTTAATTGCGATATCGTCAAGGAATCCACGAGTTAACGCATAGAAGATAACAACTTGTTTTTCAACTTTGATTGGGTTGTTCAAGTCTTGTTTCAAGACTTCAACTGTACGTTTCCCACGCTCAAGTTTCGCAGCAGTTGCAGCATCAAGGTCTGAACCGAACTGAGAGAATGACTCAAGTTCACGGAAAGCCGCTAAGTCAAGACGCAATGTACCGGCAACTTTTTTCATTGCTTTAATCTGAGCTGAACCACCAACACGTGATACAGAAAGACCTGCGTTGATTGCTGGGCGTACACCCGAGAAGAATAGATCCGACTGAAGGAAAATCTGACCATCTGTAATCGAGATAACGTTTGTAGGAATATATGCAGCGATATCGCCAGCTTGCGTTTCTACGAACGGCAATGCTGTGATTGATCCTGCTCCAAGAGTTTCGTTTAATTTCGCAGCACGCTCAAGTAAGCGTGAGTGCAAGTAGAAAACGTCACCTGGATAAGCTTCACGGCCTGGTGGACGACGAAGCAATAGTGAAAGTTCGCGGTAAGCAGATGCTTGTTTTGTTAAATCATCATAGACGATCAACACATGTTTGCCTTCAAACATGAATTCCTCAGCCATTGTGATACCTGCATAAGGAGCCAAGTATAATAATGGAGCTGGTTGTGAAGCTGAAGCTGTTACAACGATTGTGTAATCTAGAGCTCCATTTTTACGGAAAGTTTCTACTACGTTACGTACAGTAGATTCTTTTTGTCCGATTGCAACATAGATACAAATCATATCTTGGTCAGCTTGGTTTAAGATCGTGTCGATCGCTACAGACGTTTTACCTGTCTGACGGTCACCGATGATCAATTCGCGCTGTCCACGACCGATTGGCACAAGTGCGTCAATCGCTTTAATACCTGTTTGAAGTGGCTCATGAACCGATTTACGGGCCATAACGCCTTGTGCAGGGCTTTCAATTGGACGAGATTTTGTTGTGTTGATTGGTCCTAGACCGTCAACAGGTTGTCCAAGTGGATTTACTACACGTCCAATAAGTTCATTTCCTACTGGTACTTCCATAATACGGCCAGTACGACGAACTTCATCGCCTTCTTTGATGTCTTTGTATGGGCCAAGGATGATGATACCAACGTTGTTAGCTTCCAAGTTTTGCGCCATACCAATAGCACCAGTTGAGAACTCTACAAGTTCTCCAGCCATGATGTTGTCGAGACCATGAGCGCGTGCGATACCATCACCAATGGTGATTACTGTACCAACGTCGTCAACTTTCATCTCTGATTGATAATTTTCAATCTGTTGTTTAATCAGACCGCTGATTTCTTCAGCTTTGATGCTCATGTATGTCACCCTCTCATTATTTCATAATTAACCGATTAATTGACGCTTCAAGCGAGCCAATTTCGTGCTCACGCTGCTATCGTAAATGCGGTTTCCGATTTGAATACGCAATCCGCCAAGTAATGATGGATCGATAATGTTTTCAATTCGTAAAGATTGTTTACCAATTTTTTTAGCGAATACAGAAGAGATCGATGCACTTTCTTCTTCAGTCAAAGGACGTGTAGAGTAAACTTCTGCATCTTCAATTCCTTGTGCATCATTAGACAATGCAACGAATTCGTCTACCATTGAGCTAACTTCATTTAAACGTTTGCGTTGTGCCATCAATTGTAGTGTGTTTACAACAAACGGGTTTGCTCCATTAAACACTTCATTGATCAAGTTTGTTCTTTTATCAGCCGAAAGTTTTGGAGATACAATCAAATCGTAAAGTTCTGGAGTCATTTCAAAAACTTTTTTCACTTCACGTAAATCATGCTCGATATCCAAAGACGATTCATGCTTTTGAGCGACTTGGAACAATGCTAAAGCGTAGCGTTCTGCAACTTGACTCACTGAACTTCGCCTGCCTTCGCAATCGTTTCGTTAATCAACTGACGGTTGTCTTCCTCAGAGATTTCTTTTTCAAGCACTTTCGTAGCAGCAAGTAGTGACAATGCCACAACTTCTTCACGAACAGCTGAAATAGCTTTATCTCTTTCGTTAGCAATTTCTTGAACTGCTGCTTCTTTCATACGGCTAGACTCAGCACGCGCTGTTGTAATAATTTCCTCACGCGAAACTTCGCCTTGCTTTTTAGCGTTTTCAACGATCTCTTGTGCTTGCGTACGTGCGTCTTTAAGTAGACCACGTTGTTCTTCAAGCATTTTTTGAGATTCTAAACGGCTGTTTTCAGCTGTTTCGATTTCGCTCTTGATCAGATCTTCACGTTGCTGCATTACGCCCATTAAAGGACCCCATGCGAATTTCTTTAAAAGCAACATTAACCCAATGAAGATGACAAGTGTAGCGAGAATGTCTCCAATATTCAAAAACTCCCCGGTTGCACCGAGTACGAGGTGATCAAAAAACACGATTGTTTCACTCCCTTCAAGAGCCTAAAATGCAATTTCTTCTATAGTAAGATCTTTATTTAGTACAAGATGAACTTTCAAATGCAAATGTTGCATACAAGTTTAAATGGCGAAAACCATATAGTAGCATCCCCACCATTTAAATTTTGTATAAAAATACTAGCGGTTCATTACGATGAACGCGATAACTACAGCGATGATTGGCAATGCTTCAACCAATGCAACCCCGATAAACATTGTTGTTTGTAATACGCCACGAGCTTCTGGCTGACGAGCGATACCTTCAACTGTTTTTGAAACGATAAGACCGTTACCAATACCTGCACCTAGTGCTGCTAAACCTACTGCAATTGCTGCTGCTAATAAACCCATTTTAAAATGTCCTCCTCAGGATAATTGTTTTTTTTTGCTCAAATGAGCAGTTTTATACTCAATGGTCATCGGCAACTTTATGCGATAAATAAACCATTGTCAACATAACAAAAATGAACGCTTGAATTGCCCCGATAAAGATCGAGAAGCCTTGCCATAACATCATTGGCAGGATAGCTGCTGCAAATCCAAAAATACTTGCTGATGCGAGACCTGCTAACAAAGTTAACAAGATTTCCCCCGCATAGATGTTCCCGTAAAGACGAAGACCGAGTGTCAACGTATTTGCGAATTCTTCAATGACTTTTAGTGGGAATAAAAATGGCATTGGCTTAATGTAGCCTCCGGCATATCCTTTTAACCCTTTCAACTTGATGCCATAATAATGACTCAAGATGAGTACCGTAGCGGCTAATGTCATTGTTACTGTTGGATCAGCTGTTGGTGATTTCCACCAAAGATCTCCGTCGACAACTATTGCAAATGGAAGACCTAACATGTTCGCAACAAAAATGAACATGATTAAGGTGATTCCAAGAACATGGAATCGGCCACCATCTTTCCAATCCATATTGCTGTTAATAATCCCTTTCACGAAATCCATGATCCATTCCATGAAGTTTTGCATGCCCGTTGGTTTGAGCTGCAAATTCCGCGTAGCGACAAAAGCAATAAGGAAGACGATAAGAGCGGCTACAAGTAGCATCATAACGTTCGATAGGTTGAACCAGATCCCGAACACCTCGAGCATAGGAGCGCCATGTTCCACGATAGTTTCACCTCTCTTTCCACATTGTTAATGGTGTTTCACGTGATAAACAATCCGCTCTGTTAACAACAGAGCATAAGGGACCATCAACCCTATTACCGTACTGACCAAGTGAATATGCTCTGCGAACAAAATAGCAATCGCCACAGCAGCAACACCTGATGCAAACCGTAATGCCGTTCCAAGCGAACGAACTTTCGAGCCTTCAGCCACCGCACGGTCAAATTTCTCCATCCGCCGAACAAGAATCCACATGTTATAAATGCCGAACAAAGTTCCGATTATGAGACCCGCGAACACTTCTTGATAAGAGGTAAACCCCCAACCAATAACGTAGAACGCTAAAATGAAAATAATCATCTTTTTTAGTCTTGTATATATCTCCCTTAGTCCATCCATTTTCTACTTGTCTCCTGATTCGAATTTGCGGACGGTCTGAAGCATTGCCCAAACACCGGCAGTGATGCCTATGAATAGGCAGATGATCATGAAAAATGGTGCGGTTCCTACCTTTTCATCAAGCCACATACCCGTGAACACCCCGATGAGTACGGACCCAACAAGTTGTGACAGAATGGCGCTGTAAATCGCCATCGCTTGTAAGGGCTTTTTTGTTGGGCGCATGACAACCCCCTCGAACCTCGTTGATTTGACATTATACCCTCAAAAAGAGCAGTCGCATCAGGC